>DASTUF010000084.1:0-77451 GCA_035759745.1 Gemmatimonadales bacterium | reverse complement strand
ATCGAGCGGCGTGAGCACCTTCACCCGTCCGTTGCCCTCGCTCAGCAGCCGCTTGGCCCAGCGATCCCTGAGGTAGCGCAGCCGAGTCACCTTCCGCTCGGCGCCGATCGCCCGATGAAAGGCCAACGCCGCGCTGATGGCGTTGTGGTTGGCAGCGGGGTGGGTGCCGATCTCCTCGTACTTCCGGATGTTGTTGGTCATTTCCGTCGGCGCCGCCATCTGGGGCCAGAGCTTCCCGATCTTCTCCCGCCGCACATACAAAAACCCGGTGCCGATCGGCGCCAGCAGCCACTTGTGGAGGCTGGTGCCGTAGTAGTCGCAGCCCAGCTCATCGCGAGTGAACGGGAAATGGGCAAAGGCATGCGCCCCGTCCACGAACACTTCGATTCCCCTGGGCCGAGCCAGGTCCACCAGCTCCCGCACCGGGAGGATCTGACCTGACAGGTTGGTGATGTGGGTGACCTCGATGACGCGGGTCCTGGGCGTGATGGCCTCGGCGAAGCGATCGACCACCTGCTGCCGGGATTCCGGCGGCAGTGGGAAGGAGATGCTCTTCACCACGATGCCGTCCCGGCGTACCCGCTGGTCCCACGACGTCAGCATCCGGGGATAGTTCTGGTTGGAGACGATGACTTCGTCACCGGGCTCGAGGTCGAGCCCGAAGATCATGTTCTCCAGGGCTTCGCTCGCGTTGCGGGTGATCGCGAGTTCCTCCGGATCGCAGCCGAACTCCCGGGCCACGTCCCGCCGGACACTTTCCAGCCGCGGTTCCAGCACCCGCCACATGTGCTCCACCGGCAGCTCGTTGGTGAAGCGCAGGTCGCGAATCATCGCTTCCAGCACGTGCGACGGGCTCGGCGATACGCCGCCGTTGTTGAGGTTGACCATCGTGCGGTCGGCATCGAATGCACGCTGGATCGTGCTCCAGTACGACTCGTCGTCGGCGAGATCGGCAGCGGACCGGCGACCCGCCACCGCCAGGCTGTCACGCAGGCGCTGAATGGATCGCTCATGAAAGGCTGGAAGCAGCACAGTAGCACCGGAAAGCGAGGCGACGAACGAGCGGCGGGATGCGTGCATGGGCAGATCCGGGCTGCGGGGGATGTCAGAGAAGATGGCGCCTGTACCCGCTCGCCGCCACCGGTAGCGGCGGTGGCGTGCAGGCCATAGACTTGGGACATGAGACCGATACTGGCGGCTGTACTATTGCTCATGGCATGCAGCGAGCTGCGCACACCCCAGGCGGCGCTGCCGCCGACGGACTGGCGGTTCACGCCCGGCGCCAGCTTCGGACCACTTCTGGCCACTTCCTCCGAGCAAGACCTCGTCACTGCATTCGGCGCCGGAGTCGTCGAGCCAACGCAGGTGCACCTGGGCGAGGGCAGCTTCGCTCCAGGTACGCTGGTGTTCCGCAACGATCCCCTCCAGACGTTCTCGGTCACCTGGCGGGACACCATCGCGCGTCGGACGCCGGAATCGGTCCGCCTGACCGGCGATACCTCGCGCTGGATCACCACGACGGGAATCGGGCTGGGCACCCCGCTCAGCGAACTGGAGCGCCTCAACGGCTCGGCGGTCGGCATTACCGGTTTCGGCTGGGACTACGGCGGCACCATCACCGACTGGCGCGGCGGCAAGCTCGCTCCGCTGACCGGCCGCATGGTCGTCAGCCTCTCGCCGGCGGATACCGCCGTCGACGTCTCGTCGGTGCTGGGCGACAGCATCTTCACTTCCAGCGATACAGCCTTCGCTCGAATCCAGCCCCGGGTGACCCGGATCATCGTCTGGTTCGAGTGATCAAGTCGTGAGCTCGAATTCACTCACCGAGACGCTGCTCGCGTTCTGGCGGCGCCTCGCGCCGCTGCCGGGCGGCACCTGGCTCTTCAGCCGCATTCTTGGCCGGCTTGCTCCATACACCGGCTCGATGGGCGCCCATGTGAAGCTGCTCGAGCCGGGCCATAGCGTGGTGCAGCTGTCCGACCGTCGGCGCGTGCGCAATCACCTGAACTCGGTCCATGCCGTCGCCCTGATCAATCTCGGTGAAGTTGCCACTGGCCTGGCCGTCATCTCCCAGCTCCCTCCCGACGTCCGCGGAATCGTCACCGCGCTCGGTGCCGAGTACCGGAAGAAGGCCCGTGGGCTGCTCACGGCGGAGTGCCGCACCGACCCGATTCCCGCTGCCGCCGAGCCGACGGAGCGCGACGTCAGCGCCGAGATTGTCGATCAGGCAGGAGATGTCGTAGCGGTCGTGCGGGCCACGTGGCGCCTCTCGCCTTGAACGAGCCGAGTTCGCTCACCCCACTGCAGCGCGACGCCGGCACCGAGCTGCCGCTGATCGGCGGCGCGATGTATCCCTGCAGCAATCCGGAGCTCGTCGCTGCGGTGAGCGCCGCCGGCGGCCTGGGCGTAGTGCAGCCGATCTCGCTGACGTATGTCCATCGCCACGACTTCCGCGAGGGCCTCCAGCTCATCAAGCGGCTCGCCGGCGACCGGCCGATCGGAATGAACGCTCTCATCGAACAGTCGTCGAAGCACTACCGCGACCGGATGGAACAGTGGATCTCGGTCGCGCTGGAGGAAGGGGTACGGTTCTTCATTACCTCGCTGGGCAACCCGTCATGGGTGGTGAAGCGGGTGGAGCAGGTCGGAGGCTTCGTGTATCACGACGCCACCGAGCTGAAGTGGGCCACGAAGGGAAGGGACGCGGGCGTGCATGGACTGATTGCGGTCAACCGCAACGCCGGAGGACATCCTGGCAACCGCACACCCGAGGCACTGCTGGATGAGCTTGCCCCGCTGGGCCTGCCCGTCGTGGCTGCCGGCGGGGCCGGCGATGCCGCGGAGTTCGTGCGGCTGATGCGCATGGGATACGCCGGCGTGCAGGTGGGAACGCGGTTCATCGCCACGACTGAGTGCCGGGCAAGTGAGGCATACAAGGCGGCGATCGTCGCGTCGGGCCCGGAGGACATCGTGCTCACCGAGCGAATCACCGGCGTGCCGGTGGCGGTGATCCGGACCCCGTGGGTCGAACGCGCCGGGCTCCGGGCCGGGCCGGTAGCCCGCTGGATGCTCCGGCATCGCCGCACCAAGCACCTCATGCGCACCCTCTACGCGCTACGGTCGCTCTGGCAGCTGAAGCGGGCATCGCTCGATGAATCGGGCGAGCACGACTACTGGCAGGCCGGCCGGAGCGTGGAAGGCATCGATGCAGTGGAGCCGGTGGCTGCCATCGTCGGGCGCTTCCGCGAGGCGCTACGCTCGGCGGCGGTGACTGGCGCCTGACGAGACGGTCACACACGTTTGAGTGACGGATTTCACGATGGGGACGAGGGAAACACAATGGTTACCGCACTGATCCTGCTCACCGTGGCGCGCGGGCGGGTGAATGAAGTCGCCGAGCGGCTGGCGGCCCTGCCTGGCGTGGCCGAGGTCTATTCCGTGGCCGGCCGTTACGACCTGGCAGCAGTCATCCGGGTGGAACGCAATGACGACCTGGCCGAGCTGGTGACCAGGCACATGGTGGAGCTCGATGGTATCCAGGCCACAGAAACGCTGATCGCCTTCCGCGCCTTCTCCCGAGCCGACCTCGACGCCGGGTTCTCACTGGGCGGCGCCGATTTGTGAGCGAAGCCGCTGAGGCGAGACATCCCGGGATTCGGCCCCTCATCATCGGAGTGGCTGGTGGCTCGGGTTCCGGCAAGACCACGGTGGCGCGCGCCATTCACGACGCGCTCAGCGTGGACACTGCATTCATCGACCAGGATGCGTACTACCTCGACCTTGCCCACCTCGAACTGGCCGAGCGCCAGCGAGTGAATTTTGATCACCCCGACTCGATCGACACCGACCTGTTCGTGGATCACCTCACCCGCCTGTCGCGGGGCGAGACTATCGAGAAACCGACCTACGACTTCACTGCTCATACCCGCGCCGCCGAAAAGGTGACGATTCCCCGGAAGGATGTCGTTCTGGTGGACGGTATCCTGCTGTTCGTGGAGCCGCGGGTGCGGGAGCTGTTCGACATCAAGGTGTTCGTGGATGTGGCCGACGATGTCCGGTTCATCCGCCGGCTGGAGCGCGACCTCACCGAGCGGGGACGCAGTGTGGCCATGGTGATCCGGCAGTACCTCGAGACCGTGCGTCCGATGCACCTCGAGTTCGTGGAGCCCTCCAAGCGATATGCCGACATCATCCTGCCGGGAGGCGGCCACAACCGGATCGGGGTGGAGATGGTACTGGCGCGGGTGGAGCTGGAACTCCGGCGGCGGCGCTCAAGCCGGGACACGGTCCCCGCATGACCAGCGAGGACTACGGCGAGTTACAGCAGAAGGCGGCAGAACTGGGCCTCGCGGGAACTCGGCGGCACATCTTCCTCTGCTCCGACCAGACCGAGCCCAAGTGCTGCAGCCGCGCCGACGGGCTCGAATCCTGGAAGTATCTCAAGCGACGGCTGAACGAACTGGGCCTCGCGGGCCGGGGCGGCATCCAGCGCACCAAGGCCAACTGCCTCCGCGTCTGCACGATGGGTCCGGTTGCCGTGGTATATCCTGAAGGGGTCTGGTACCACTCCTGCTCGCCGCCGGTGCTCGAACGCATCATCCAGGAGCACCTCATCGGCGGCCAGCCGGTTGCCGATCACGTCATCGCCACTTCCGGCCCTGGAACCTGAACGATTCCTTCGCAGTGCATCCCCCGCCCACTTGTCCGTCTCCCCTCCCAGATGCCGTTGCGGTGTTTCACGTTTTCACTTCGCTGTACCGACAATGCACATGCGCGATGACAATCGCCCCCGACAGGAGCTGGTGAACGAGGTAATCGGCCTGCGCAAGCAGGTCCAGGACCTCAAGGACGCCGCGGTGGCCCGCTGGCGAGCCGAGCAGGCGGTACGCCGTTCGGAGGAGGAATACCGCGCCCTGGTTGAGGAGGCACCCGGCGGCATCTGCCGCCTGGGACCTGAGGGCCAGTTCGAGCAGCTCAACGTGGTACTAGCCCGGCTGCTGGGCTACGACACCCGCAGCGAGGCGCTCGAGATTGCCCGGTCGTTCGGCGGTTTTGTGGACGAATCCGAGCGGCAACGGGTGCTTGATCACATAGCTACCTCCGGCGCACCTCCCATCACCGCCCGGTTCCAGCACCGGGTGGGCGACCCCATCACGCTGATGGTCTCAGGGCGGCCGCTGCAGAACGCTGATGGCACGCCGGCCGGCCACATTTTGCTCGTGGTGCCCACCTAGCGCAGTTCCCTGCAGTTTCCCCCCATGTGCATCATCGGCAGGCAGGCGCATCTCCCGGGTTAAGTCCGCAGTTGCGGACGTTCCCCCAGTCCGGAGGTTCGCATGTCTCGTCTCACGTCGGTCCTGCTGGCGGCGGCGCTCGTGCCGCTGCCACTTCGCACTCCCGATCCCCATCTCGATTCCTTCCTTGTCACCGGTGTCATCATCGGACATGTGCGTGACGACGCAGGCGCTCCCATTGCCAACGCCCAGGTGAGCGTTGTCTCGACCACGCACAGCGCTCTCACAAACGGGCGCGGCGAGTACCGCCTGGCCGGCGTGCCGGCCGGCACCTGGTCGCTGCGCGCGGCGTTCATCGGATACCGCGCTGTTCGCCACGACAATGTGACGGTAGGGTCAGGCGACACTACCGTCGTGGACTTCACGCTGACGGCCAGCACCGTCGTTATCGAGGACATCGTCGTCAACGCATCACCGCAGGCGGCGCCCAGGGACGAGGTGTCGGTTCGCAGCAGGCTAACCCTGCGCGGCGGGAGGATCGCAGAGTCGCATGGCTACATCGATCACCCGCGACGCGAGCCGTGGAACACCGAGGAATACGCCTACATCAAGGAGAATCGCTGGCAGGGCGTGACCAACAATCCGCTCTCCACCTTCTCCATCGACGTCGACCGGGCGTCCTACGCCAACGTCCGCCGATTCCTGATGAACGGCCAGCGGCCGCCGGTGGATGCGGTGCGCATCGAGGAACTGGTCAACTACTTCGACTACGACTACGCCGAACCGACCGGCCGGCATCCCTTCAGCGTCACGACGGACATTGCGCCGGCGCCATGGCGCCCGGAACATCGGCTGGTGCGGATCGGGTTGCAGGGACGCCGGAGCGACCGCCGGGAGATGCCGCCCAGCAACCTGGTGTTTCTGATCGACGTGTCCGGCTCAATGACCCCACCCGACAAGCTGCCCCTGGTGCAGCAGTCCCTCGGCGTGCTGGTGGACAAGCTGCGTCCCGAGGATCAGGTGGCGATCGTGGTCTATGCCGGCAGTGCCGGGCTGGTGCTGCCCTCGACCAGTGGTGCCCATCGCGAGCGCATCCGCCACGCCATCGACCGGCTCCACGCCGGTGGCTCCACCGCAGGCGGCGCCGGGATCCAGCTGGCGTATCGCATTGCGCGGGAGCAGTTCCTGCCCGAGGGCAACAACCGGGTCATCCTCGCCACCGACGGGGACTTCAATGTGGGCGTCTCGAGCGAGGGCGAGCTGGTGCGGCTGGTGGAGGCCGAAGGCAAGGGCGGGATACATCTCACCGTGCTGGGCTTCGGCACCGGCAACTACAAGGATTCCCGGATGGAGTCGCTGGCCGACAAGGGCGACGGCAACTTCGCCTACGTGGACAACATCCTCGAGGCCCAGAAGGTGTTCGGCAGCGAGCTGACCGGCACCCTCTTCACCATCGCCAAGGACGTGAAGATCCAGGTGGAGTTCAACCCCGCCCTGGTGCGGGCCTACCGGCTGATCGGGTACGAGAACCGGATGCTGGCCACGGAGGACTTCGACGATGACACCAAGGACGCGGGCGAGCTCGGCGCCGGGCACCGGGTGACTGCGTTGTACGAGGTGGTGCCGGTGGGTGCCGACACCGATCTCGACCTGCCGGATGCGACCCCGCTCAAGTACCAGCAGCCATCAGGCGCCCGCATCGGGCCGAGCGACGAGTGGCTCACGGTCAAGCTGCGGTACCAGCCGTCCAAGGGTGGGCGCAGCTCGCTGCTAACCCAGACACTTCGGGCGCGCGACGAAGTCGGCGAAATGAGTGGCGACTTCGCATTCGCGGCGGCCGTGGCGGAATTCGGCATGCTGCTGCGCGAGTCGGACCATCGTGGAGGGGCGAGCTGGGAGGAAGTCCTCCGGCTGGCGTCACGCGGCCGGGGTGAAGACGCCTACGGCATCAGGGGCGAGTTCATCCGGCTGGTGCATGCCGCGCAGGGAATGGCGGGGGAGGTGGCGCAGAGGGAGTGACGCGAATAGGGGCGGCCGCTTGGCGGACCCTATTCGTGCCGTATTGCCTCTATCGGTGACAACCGCGCGGCGCGCAGGGCGGGGTAGGCCCCGAAGAGGAGCCCGGTAGCCACCGAGATGGCGGCTGCCACCAGCAGGGTGCTCAGGCTGAGGCCGGCGTAGATGAATGCGCCGGCCTTGGCGCGCATGATCGCCGTCGCGGCGTAGGCGCCGCCGATGCCGAGCGCGGCGCCCAGGACGCTGCCGACCGCCGAGATGGCGACTGACTCGGTGAGGAACTGCGCCAGCAGATCCCGATGGCTCGCGCCGGTGGCCTTGCGGATGCCGATCTCGCGGGTGCGCTCGGTGACCGACGCCAGCAGCACGTTCATGATACCGATGCCGCCCACCAGCAGCGAGATGCCGGCGAAAGTGCCCATCGCAAGCTTGAAAATCAGGATACCCTGCTGGACCTGCTCGATGCGAGCCGCGCTGTACGTCCGCACTTCGGCAACACCGCCGCGCTCGGCCAGCCACGATTCCACCTCCGCGCGTACGGCGTCCAGGTCCTCCACCGCGCGCACTCGCACCACCATTTGCGCTGCCCGGGCGGAGCTGGCACGGGCAAGCGCAACCTCCTGAGTCGTGAACGGCACAACCGCTCGAAGGCTTCGCGCAGCCGGCCCCTCCTGGGCGCGCTCCACTCCCACAACCTCAAACGTCGCCTCTTCCAGCTGAAGTTTTCGTCCAACGACATCGGCAGGCGTCGACGAGTCGAGCGCGCTCGCGAGCGTCCACGAGATCATCGCGACTCGGCTCGAGTCCCGCACGGCATCCGCACTGAATGCGGCACCTGCAGCGAGCGAATCCATGGTCTGCTCGAACATCTCCGGTGTGACCGCTGCCACGATCACGCCCCGCGCTGAATCGCCGGCGACGAGTCGCGAACCACCAGTGGTGGCGATGCCGACGCCGGCGCGGGCGCCAAGTCGATCCTGCAGTGCATTCCGATCGGCAAGGTCGAAGCGGGCGTAGTCGGTGCGAGGCACCGCGACCCCGTCCACCACATCCACCTCGGTCGGCTGCACCACGATGGTCTGGACGTCGGTGGTACGGGACACCTGGTCGCGCGCGAATCGTTCGAGGCCATCGCCGATGGACAGTACGGCAACC
Source organism: Gemmatimonadales bacterium (assembly GCA_035759745.1). Classification (GTDB taxonomy): domain Bacteria; phylum Gemmatimonadota; class Gemmatimonadetes; order Gemmatimonadales; family GWC2-71-9; genus CAMLHP01. The sequence goes on along the minus strand of DASTUF010000084.1, from coordinate 69,046 downwards.
AGCGAGGCCATGCCCATAACGATGCCGAGGGTGGACAGCAGGGTACGCAGTGGATTCGAGCGCAGGGTGGAGAGGGCCACCCCCAGCGCACCGGCATTGAGCGAGGGCACGTGAGACCTCATTAGAGAACGGCGGTCCGTACGGGCATGCGGGTTGGGCGGTTTCAAAGCGTAAGGTATCTACCACGAAGACACCAAGGACGCGAAGAAGGGCAAGATCAACCACAGAGCCACAGAGCACACGGAGAGGAACTGTTTGTTGTGGGTGCCATCGCAAGGCAACGCCGACCGCGGCAAACCTGCAAAACGATTGCTCGATATCTCTGTGTTCTCTGTGGCTCTGTGGTGAACGTGAGAGCTCGGCTCGTTCGCTGGGCTCAGGACGCCGCAGCGCCGAGCCGCCGCCCTATATTCCCACCATGTCAGAACCCGACACCATCCGCGCCCTCCTCCGCCACGCGATCGATTACGCCGGCCTCTTTCCGCCGGCGCAGCTCGAGATGGCCGGCGCCGTGGAGCGGTTTGCCCAGTATCGCGCGGGACCCGACGCCTGGGCCCTGGGCCGGTTCATTGTCACGTCCGGTCGCCTCGATGAATTCGAGGGCGCCGCTGCCGCACTCCTTCCCCGCGAGCAGGACGCCGAGCCGTGGACCATCGCGCTGCTCAGCGGCCGGGATCCGGCCCATGACGCCGAACTGATTTTCAACTTCAATGAACGCCATGCGACGGCGGCGCTGGGCCGCGCGGTGATCGACACCCTCGAAGCTCGCGCCTCGGATCTCGCCGAACTGGAGCTGCGGGTCCGGTCTGCCCCGGCAGACGTCACCGTCTACATCGAGCTCCCATGGCAGGACGACCACACCGACGCGATCGCCGCACTGGCCAACCTCGACGCGCGCGCCAAGATCCGCACCGGCGGCACCACGGCCGACGCCTTCCCACCACCTCGCGCCGTTGCGCGCTTCATTCGCAGTTGTGTTGATCAGGCGGTGCCGTTCAAGGCCACCGCCGGGTTGCATCATCCCCTGCTGGGCGAGCACCGGCTGACCTACGAACCGGGCAGTGCGGAAGGCACAATGTACGGCCACCTCAACCTGCTGGTCGCCGCGGCGCTGGCCGATCAGGGCCTTTCGCTCGAGGAGCTGGAGGCGGTGCTGGTGGAGCGCGAGGCGGACGCCTTCACCTTCGAGGCCGACGGCGTGGGTTGGAGTCACTTCCACGCCGATCGTGCCACCATCGACCGGGTTCGCAGCCGGGTGGCGATCTCATTCGGCTCCTGCTCCTTCACCGAGCCGCTGGATGACCTCCGCGCGCTGGGATTGCTCTGATATGACCATCGAGATCAACGAGACCCACGACCCGTCACTGGAGAGCTGGATCGAATCGGCCAACGATCCGGCGACCGATTTCCCCTTGCAGAACCTCCCCTTCGGCGTGTTCCGCCGGAAGCAGGGCACCGAGGCGCCACGGGTGGGCGTGGCTATCGGCGACAGGATCCTCGACGTCGCACTGGCACATCGGCACTGGGACCTGGGCGAGGCCGGCGCGGCGTGCGACGCGCCAGTGCTCAACCCGCTCATGGCGCTTGGTGCGCCCGCCTGGAGTGAACTGCGGCGCGCCTTGCAGTCCCTGCTGGGCAGCAAGGGGTTGATGGCCACCGCAGCGCGGGAACATGCGGACGAGATGCTGGTGCCGCAGGACCAGGCCGAGCTGCTGCTGCCGGCACAGATCGGCGATTACACCGACTTCTACGCCTCAGTGCATCACGCCACCAACGTCGGCGCGATGTTCCGGCCCGACAATCCGCTGCTGCCCAACTACAAGTGGGTGCCAATCGGCTATCACGGCCGCGCGTCGTCCATCGTGGTTTCGGGCCAGACCGTGCGCCGGCCCGCCGGGCAGCGCAAGCCGCCCGACGCCACCGAGCCGTCGTTCGGCCCGTCGCGCCAGCTGGACTACGAGCTCGAACTCGGAGCCTTCGTCGGACCCGGCAACCCGCTGGGTGAATCAGTGCCGCTGGCGGAGGCGGAGTCTCGCATCTTCGGTGTGTGTCTCGTGAATGACTGGTCCGCCCGCGATGTGCAGGCATGGGAGTACCAGCCGCTGGGCCCCTTTCTGGCCAAGAGCTTCGCCACGACCATCGGCCCCTGGGTGGTGACGCTGGAAGCGCTGGCGCCGTTCCGGGCTCCGGTCTTCCGCCGGGCCGAGGGCGATCCCGCCCCGCTGCCACATCTCTTCGACCCCGCGAATGAGGCCCAGGGCGGTCTGGCGCTGACGCTCGAGGTCTGGCTCCGGAGCGAGGCGATGCGGGCGGCGAACACGGACCCCATCCGGGTCTCGCGCGGCAGCTTCGTCGACATGTACTGGACCTTGGGGCAGATGCTGGCGCACCACGCCAGCAATGGCTGCAACCTCCGGCCGGGCGACCTCTTTGCCAGTGGGACCGTCAGCGGCGCCACTCCTGGCAGCCGGGGCTGCCTGCTGGAGCTGACCCGCCGAGGCAAGGACCCGCTGTCACTACCGGGAGGCGAACAGCGCGGCTTCCTGGAGGACGGCGACGAAGTGATCCTGGCTGGCTGGGCCGAGCGCGAGGGGTTCCGCCGGGTGGGGCTGGGACGGTGCGCCGGACGGATCCTGCCTACCGGTGGCGCTCCCCTGCCAGGGGATGGAACGCCCGCCACGTCGGTACGTAGGGTAGAATCATGAGTTCGACAAAGCGGTCCACCGCCTGAGGGAAGGTCATCCGGGTCCGGAACTCGGACGATGTGATGCCCAGCATGGTGCGCAGGTGGCGGCCGAAACTCTGGGGTGAGGAATAGTCGAGCCGGTAGGCCACGTCCGCGATGGAGAGCCCCTGGCTCTCGAAGAGATGGGCCGCATGCAGCAGCCGCACCGACGCGAGATAGTTCTTGGGACTGGGAAGCGCAGCTCGCGCGAAGCGCGACATGAGCGTGCTGGGCGTGACGTCCAGCATCTCGGCGAAACGCCGCACGGTCGGTGTATCGGGAGCCACCCGGATCAGCGTCTCCAGAAAGAGCAGCGCATCGGGCGGAATTTCTCCCAGGGTGCCGAAGGTGGCGCCCTGGATCCGGGCCACGGCCCGGCTGGCGGGCTGGGCCACCACCTGCCGCAGGTGAGCCCAACCGACCGGCGACGAGACGTCCACCACCTGGCGGACACCCGATGCGCCGAAGGCCAGCAGCATCTCGGAGGCAGCGGCGTCATGCTGGGACAGCAGCGCGAGCGTCGGGACCCCGGGGAAATCGCGCACCAGGTTGCGGACTGCGTCCACCTGCTCCCGGCCACAGCGATGCACCGAAACCAGCACCGCGTCCACCGGCCGCTCCCGCACCACAGTTGCGGCGTCCCGCACCGAATCGCGGTGAACCAGCGAGAAGACGCCACCGGCTGCAACTTCAATGCGCTGGCGCTCGGACGAGGTGAGCACCGCTGCCACCGTAATGGCGCCGTTCGAGTAATGCATGGGGCCAACGTAGGCGCGCCGGCTCAACCGAGGCTCAACGCCAGGCGGTACCCGATGCAACCCCCACGGCTCCAGCCGCAACCTTTCGACGGCAGGCAGCATCCAACAAGGGGTTGTGCGGGGTTCTGTTCCACCTTCAGGCGGGCTGACCGTCAGGACGACCTGTGACCGACGACGCCGACGACCTGTTCCAGCGCCTGCGCCGGGCGCTCGGCACCCAGTACCGCGTCGAGCGGGAGTTGGGACGCGGCGGCATGGGCGTGGTATTCCAGGGCACCGACGTAACGCTGGACCGCCCGGTCGCGATCAAGGTCATCCATCCCGAACTGGCCGGCCACGAGACTCTCGCGCGGCGGTTCCTCTCCGAAGCCCGCACCATCGCCAGGCTGCGCCATCCCAACATCGTCACCGTCCATGCCGCCGGCACCGGCGAGGGACTGCTCTACTACGTCATGGACGAGGTGCCGGGCGAAACCCTTCGCGCGCGCTTGCTGCGCGAACGCCGGCTGCCGTCCGCCGAAGTGGCACGCATCGCTTCCGACATCGCGGCGGCACTGGACGCCGCCAGCCACGCGGGAATTGTTCACCGCGACGTAAAGCCGGAGAACGTCCTGCTCGACAGCGGCTCGGGCCGCGCGATGCTGGCCGACTTCGGGATCGCCCGGGTGTTGCTGCAGGCGGAAACCGGCGAGCGGACCGCCAGCGGCGTGGCGGTGGGCACCCCCGCCTACATGAGTCCCGAGCAGGCGGCGGGAGAGGAAGTGGATTCGCGCAGCGATCTCTACTCACTGGGCGTGGTGGCGTTCGAGATGCTCGCGGGATCGCCACCCTTCGAGGGACCCAACCGGGTCGTGGTCTCGCGCCACATCGCCGAGCCGGCGCCACCGGTGCGCAAGCTCCGCCCCGACACGCCGGAACCGCTCGCCGCCGCCATCGCGCATGCGCTGGAGAAGAATCCGTCCCAGCGGTGGCAGTCAGGTGAGGACTTCCGCCGGGCCATCGCCGGCGAGATCTCCCCGCCTCGCCGGCGGAAGGTCAAGCGGCTGGCGATGATCGGTGGGCTGGGCGCGGTGTTGCTTGCCGCGCTGGGCGTGACATTGAGCGGGCGCGCGAACGGGCCGCCCGAAGGCGTCAATCCCCGGCACTCGCTGCTCGTGCTCCCGTTCGACAACCTGCGCAACGATTCGTCGGTGGCGTGGCTCGGTAGCGGCAGTGTCAGCATTCTCACGATGAGCCTGGCACAGTGGAATGACCTGCAGTTGGTCGATGCAGACCGGGTGCACGACCTGCTGGAGCAGCACAATGTTGCCGAGGGCGAGGCGATCGGCCGGGACGAGGCGCGTGAGATTGCCCGCGACGCCGGCGTGTGGACGGTGGCGCTGGGACGGTTCGAGCGGGTAGGTGATTCGCTGCGGGTTGTGGCGACGCTCTATGATGTGGCTTCGGGCGAGGCGCTCGAGACGGCAGAGGCATCAGGCGCGGCGCTGGCCGACCCCCGCCTGCTGTACGACCGGCTTGCCTTCCAGTTGCTCGACCTGGCCGGGGCTCCGGCTCAGGCGCGCACCGCGCTGACTCAGGCGACCACCGGGTCGCTCGCGGCGTATCGCTCGTATCTGCAGGGCGTCGAGGCGCTCAATCACTGGGACCTCACCTCCGCCGAGCGCGCGCTCCGCGAGGCCACCCGCACCGACAGTACGTTCGGGCTGGCGTACTACAAGCTGGCGCTGACCCGCGGCTGGATGGTGGGCCCGGCGGATTCCGTGAGCGACCACGCGATGGCCCGGGCGGTCGCGTTCAGCGCCAAGCTGCCGCTGCACGAGCGCAAGATCATCGCGGCCTACCGCGCATTTCTGGAGGCTGACTACGGTAGCGCCCGGAATCTCTACCAGGAGCTGATCGCCCGCGACTCCACTGATGTCGACGCCTGGTACGGACTGGGCGAAGCCTGGTTCCACGATGAGTCGGGGCTCGACTCGATGCCGGCAACGATGACCCAGGCGTTGCGCTCCTTCCGGCGCACCCTCGCGCTGGACCCGGACTATGTGCTGGCGTACGAGCACATCGAGCAGATGCTCAACAGCGCCGCGCGGGAAGGCGCGTCGGTGGCGTTGCTTGCCAATGACTCGTTCGCCCTGGCCCGAACCGCCACCCGACCGTCCGACGCTGCGGGGCGCGCGCGCAATGCCGACCGCGCACGTTCGACCGCGGTGAACCTGGCCCAGTCCTGGGTTGCGACCCAGCCGACCGCTCCCCGGGCGCACGGCGCGCTGGTGGATGCACTGGTCGGCTCGCGCAATTTCGACGGCGCGATATCCGAGATCGAACGCTATCGTGCCGTAACGACGGAGCACCCGGAAACGCCGTTCATCGAGGCCCAGGTGCATTTCGCCGCCGGGCGGGTGGAGCAGGCGGCGGAGTTGTTGCGGGCCGCGCTCGATTCCACCGGGCCGGAGGACTTCCGCCCTCTCGCCAGCACCCCGGCGGTGTTCGGCGATGTAGCGTCGGCCGCGAACGTGTTTGCCTATCAGGGCGACCTCGCCGCGGCTGCGCGCTCCATCGAGCTGGCCGAGCGGGTGCGATCGTCGGTCTATCCCTACATCGGCGATGAGGCAGGCGGTGGTGGGAACTGGAGCCGCACTGCCCTGGGAGAACTGTACGCCGCGTCGGGTGCACCCGGCTCCGCGTTGCGCCGGGTGTGGCAGAGCGCGGCCGAGGCCGCGCGCGAGGCACCTGAGGAACGTCGCGAGCCGGTCCTCAACAGCGGTGCTGCTGCCGCGATCGGGCTCTTCACCGGCTTGCAGATGGATACCACTGCCGTCACCGAGCTCGCAGCGCTCACCAGGCAGCCGCTCCCAGCCGAAGTCCGTGCACTGCTGGCGCTGTCCGGCACCGAGATCACGCGGGCTGACTCGGCCACCGCGCGCGCTGCGCTGGCTGAGTCGGACTCGGCCCAGGGCATGATGCAGAAGTACGTGGTGTATCGCAGGCCGCTCGCGGCCCAGGCCTGGGCTGCGCTGGGCGAGTACCAGACCGCGCTCGCCCTGCTCGAGGGGTACGAGCCGGAGTTGCTGCGCACCGGCAGCTTCGATCCCCGCTGGGCCATGCTGGGACGGGTGCGGCTGCTGCGGGCGGAACTGCTCCACCGGCTGGGGCGCACCGCCGAGGCCCGGACCGAGTACGAACGGGTGCTGGAGCAATGGAAATACGCCGACGAGTCGCTGCAGGGCTACGTGCGGTTTGCGCGCGAGGGGCTGGCGGGGATTTCGGGGGTCAGGGGTTGAAGTGGGAAGTGGGAAGTGGGAAGTGGGAATTGGGAAGTGAGGATTAGGGGCGGCCCGCCGGCCGCCCGGGTATATTGAGGGTGGGCCGGGCGTGATGGTCGCTGGGCGCGGAAGCGTCTGGAGGAAAGTCCGAGCTCCAACGGGTAGGCTGCCAGGTAACGCCTGGGCGCCGCAAGGCGACGGACAGGGCCACAGAGAACAGACCGCCAGGCGGGCAACCGTCGGGTAAGGGTGAAACGGTGGGGTAAGAGCCCACCGCACCGCCGGTAACGGTGGTGGCACGGTAACCCCCAGCCGGAGCAAGGCCAAATAAGCGGCGAGGTGTGACCCACACCGACCGAGCCGCGGGTAGGCTGCACGAGGCGGTCGGCGACGACCGTCCCAGACAGATGATCATCCCTCCGCTCCGGCGGACGGAACAGAACTCGGCTTACGGCCTGGCCCGATGGGCCCCCGAACTTCGGGGGCCCATTTCTGTTGCAGAATTGAACCCTACCTGTTCAACCGGCAATTCTCGTACTTTTCCGAACCCTTTACCCGAGCTGAGAATGATCCCGAGTACCGCAATTGCCGCCGTTACCGTCGCCGCGCTCATAGCCTCGCCCTCGGGCGCTGCCGAGACGCTGCGCTACAGGATTCAACAGCAGATAGACCAGGTCGTGGACCTTTCGGCCATGGGCCAGGCTGAGCAGGTACTGTCGGCTGCGTACGACCTGTACCTGACCTTGGAGGTGACGGACAGCGCCGGCGGCCGAGCCGTCCGGGCCACCGTGGACTCGGTGGTACCGGGGCCGGGTGCCGACAATCCCGCCCTGGCCGCCATGATCGGTGGGTTCAAGGATCTGCGTGGTGCGGGTTTCGTGACCGCTGAAGGCGAAGCTGAAGGCTTTGTGGATGTAGACTCGGTGCGGGGGCCGCAGCTGCGCGGCCTGGTGGACGGACTGTTCCCCATGGTCAAGCCTGGCACCAAGGCCGGTGACAGCTGGAGCGACACGGTGAGCACCACCGACACGATACCGACGGGCATCACCAGTCGAAGTGCCGTGACCAACCACATGGCCGCAGCCGGCGACGGCGGCGCACTCAAGATCACGTCGAAGTCAGCCTACTCGCTGTCGGGCACCGTTCAGGGTGGGCTGCCCCTCGAGGGCAGGGGCAATTCCACTGCCGAAGTGCATGTGGCTCCCGGCGGCTGGGTGCTGAGCGGCAAGTCCGACGATCAATCCGACCTCCTGCTTGCTCCACCAGGCGCCGGGGTAATTCCCATCGCGAACCAGGTGTCAGGCACGATCACGATGCTGCAATGACAGCTGCACGTTCAGTCATCCTTATGCTGGGTCTGGCGGGCTGTGCCACGGCGGCGCCGCCAGCGCGGCCGTTGCCGCCGGCTCCGACCGGAGTGGTGACGCCGGTCGATACGGCGATACCGGTCAGTCGCCCAGGCACCGGCGATGTAGTGCTGCTCTCGCCGAGCATGACGGCGCGGTACCAGGTGTTGATGAACGACACCACGGCATTCGCGATGCCCAACGGTGATTCGGTGGTTCAGTACATTGCCATCACGGCGTGGCTGGGCCAGAGTGCCGAGGCCGCCGACAGGGGGTTCCGGCTGACATTTGTCCTGGATTCGATCCTGGCATCAACCCAGGTGCCGGTGCCTCCGGCGCTGCTGGACAGCGCCCGCGGCACGGTGTGGTCAATTCGCGTGACCCCCAACGGCCACCTCGATTCGCTGAGCGTGGATCGCACCAACCTGCTGGCAGGGAGGGTGGAATCGCTGATCCGGTTCCTGGTGCCGTCGCTTCCAGCGGGTGGTGTGGCAACCGGGGCAGTGTGGACCGACACGACCATCGCCGCGCTGGGCGGACCGAGCTCGACGGTCAAGGAAGTTGCACGCATGAGTTGGGTCGCGTCGGGGCCGTCGGTTCGCGGTGCCCGCACGGCGCTGGTGCTGACCGGCCAGGGAACTTTCACCCAGCAGGGGTCGGTCACCGAGTTCGGCCAGCAGCGCGACATCGACACCCAGGGCGAGCGTGCCACCACGGTGTACCTCGGCACCGACGGAGTGCCGGCAGGATTCGAGTCTGCCGAATCGTCGCTGGTCCGGGTCACGGTGCCATCGGTGGGCCAGACGGTGGAGGGTCGGCAGCGGGGCACCGCTCGCGCAATCCTGCTGCGCTGATTCACCGCCGGTGCGCATCGTCCGTCGGTTTCTTCTCGGCATTGCAGCCGCCTCGCTGATTTTCGTGGGGTGGCTGTTTGCCGTCTGGCCACCGCCCATCTGGTACGCGACCCACTTCCCGTCCGAGACCGCATTCATGCGGATGCGGGAGCGGATACCGATCGCGTCGCTCGAGCCTCCCTATCAGCCGGTGCCGCTCGACAGCATCTCGCCGCTGTTCCTTGCCGCGGTCATCCGGGGTGAGGACAACCGGTTCCGGAGCCATGGCGGCCTCGACTTCGTGGAGCTCCGGAAGGCGCTGGGCTACCCTCGTGACCACTTCAGCTGGACCAGCGGCCGCGACTGGGACGCGCTGCTGGAAGCGCTGCCGGGCGCGTGGAGGCGGCGCAGCCGGCTTCGTGGGGCCAGCACGATTTCGCAGCAGCTGGCCAAGAACCTGTACCTGTCGCCGTCGCGGAACCCGCTGCGCAAGGTGAAGGAGGCGGTCACCGCCTATCGGCTGGAGTGGGCGCTCGGAAAGGATCGCCTGCTGGAGCTCTACGTCAACGTCGTCGAGCTGGGCCCGGGCGTCTGGGGGGTGCGCGACGCGAGCGAGGCGTACTTCGATCGGGCGCCATCGCGGCTCACCCGGCACCAGGCCGCCGCCCTGGCAGCGACGCTGCCGTTTCCACTGTCATCCAATCCGGACTATCAGCCGGGCCGGATGCGGGCGCGGCAGGCGCTGATCCTCCGCCGGATGCGGGGCGAGTGGGTGGAAGTCCCCCGGGAGACCGAGGAATTGCCGAAGGCCCAGGACATCGCCCAGCCGGTGGAGCAGCCCGGAACGCCCGTGGTGGTCCCGGTAGAGCCGAGGACCGTCCCCATACCCCTCCCGACTCCCTGACTCTGCTGGTCATCGGTCACCGCAGCAGCGGCCCGCATGGCCAACTTTTGAGGGAGAACAAGTGGTTCGCAGCCAATTACGGAGGTGCTCCCATGCCTGAACGCTCGCAGGATCTCTTGACCGATATTGAATCAGAGCGGTCCGGGTCGTCGTGGTGGAACCACGTTCCCGCGATGACCGTGGCCGCAGCGGTGGGCGCCGGTGTGGCGTTGCTGGTCGCGACTGAACGGGGGCGCGAGACTTCGCGCGACGTGTCCCGCAAGGTGCGCGATCTCGACCTGCCCAGCCGAGCCAGTTCGCTGGGGGCAGCAGCCCTGGACAGTTACGAGCGGGTCCGCCATGGTCGCCGTCAGCCCAAGTCTCACGGCGCGCTCTACGCCACACTCGGATCCCTGGCCGGTGCCGCCGTGGCGGCTGCGCTGGCCCCCGAGAGCACTCGCAAGGCCCGCAACTGGGCCAGCAGCACCATCGATGACTTCCGCCACAGTGCTTCGGCCCGGTGGAGCGAGCACCGCGCCGCCAAGCGCAACCGGGTCACGCCCAGCACGGCGGACGCGCTGAGGCGGCTGGAAGAAGTGTCGATGGAGAACGGGTATCCGGCGACGGAGCGGGAGGGGCAGGAGACGCTCTGAGTGAAAAGTGAGCGGTGATGAGTGAACGGGGCAGGGAGGCGCAGTCGCCCAATCACCCATCACCGTTCACCCTTCACCAATCACATCCCAGTCTAGTCTAGTCTAGTCTAGTCTACGAGCCTGAGTGGCATGACCAGGGCGAGGTAGCTGGCCGGGTCGTCCCAGCCCACCGGTTCGCAGGTCGCCGCGCGCTCGGGTGCCTTGAAGGTGAACCGCACCTCGTCGGTGGGCATGAACTTCAGGATCTCGAGCATGTAGGCCGCGTTGAAGCCGATCTCCAGCGGGTCCCCCTCGTAACTCACCGTCACCTCTTCCTGGGCCTCGCCCAGGTCAGGGGTCTGCACCGACAGCTTGCACGAGCCATTGGCGAAGGCCAGCCGGATCCGGTGGGTCTGGTCGCTGGCGACGATGCTCATGCGCCGCAGCGCCGCCGCGATCGCCGCCTTGTCGGTGGTGGCGACCTTGTCGTTTTCCCGCGGAATCACCTGCTCGTAGTTGGGATACGGTCCGTCGATCAGCCGGGTGTAGATCTGGGTCGAACCGGTCCGGAAGGCGAGGTGATTCTCGCTCCGGGCGATCTCGACATCCTCATCGGAACCAAACAGCCGGCGGATCTGCTCCAGGGCCTTGGGTGGTACGATGAGGTCGGCCTGGGCGCCACCGCCTGCGGTGGCGGGGACGTCCATCTTGGCGAGGCGATGGCCGTTGGTGGCGACCATGCGCATCCGTTCAGGCCGGAGCTCCCAGAGCACGCCGTTGAGAATCGGGCGGCTTTCCTCGGTGCTGGCGGCGAACGCCACGTGGGAGATGAGCTTCTGGAGGTCGCCCGATGTCGCCCGCCAGGCCTTGTCGAACTTGACTGCCGGAAAGGCGGGGAACTCTTCCTTGGGCAGGCCCAGCAGCTTGAAGCGCGACCGGCCGCACTCGATGGACACCCGCTGCTCACCCGATCCTGTGATCCGGATCGAGGCGCTGGGAAGTTCGCGCACGATCTCGACCAGCTTGCGGGCCGGCAGCGTGATGGCGCCTTCCTGGTCGACCGATGCGCTCACGGTCGTGCTCACCGAGACGTCGAGGTCGGTGCCCGAGAGCCGGATCCCGTCCTTGCCCGCCTCGACCAGGATATTCGAGAGCACCGGCAGTGTCGTCTTCGACGGCACCGCTGCCGCGACGGCGACGAGTCCTTCCTGCATCTGCTCGCGCGTGATCGAGAACTTCATGCCTCTCCTCGGATGGCTCTAATTAAGACTACTTCACCAATTTAAGAGATATAGCAGTAGTAGTAGAGAGGCCGGAAATGTGGACCGGCGGCACAACTCCTACGTACTGCACTGTCTCCAGCGCTCCGTTCGTGTTGGACCTCCGTGGGGGATGGGGACGAATGCGCTTCCCAACCCCCGAAAATCCCCGTCGTCCAGATTACCTACATTCCCGCTTTCAACGCGTGGAAGATTCTGTGGGTGACGCTCAGCCGGCTGTCACCACTTCGTGCCTGGCGTGCTCCACGCGCTCGCGAAATGTGCGATCGCGCTGCATCTGTCGCTGCACCTTGTCGACACTGTGAATCACTGTCGAGTGGTCGCGGCCGCCGAAGGCCTGGCCGATTTCCACAAGTTGCATCTGCAGCACCTCACGCGCGAGGTACATCGCGATCTGCCGCGGCACGGTGAGGGTCTTGATCCGGGCCTTGCTCCGGAGCCCCTCGGGTGTGACACCCCAGCGGCGGGCGACGACCTCCTGCACCCGCGAGATGGTCGGCCGTGCTTCGGGTTCGAGCTCGTCATCGTCGGAGCGGATCTTGTCGGCCAGGGCCTCGCGGGCCAGCTCAATGGAAATCTCGCGGTGCTTGAGCGAGGCGTAGAGCAGCATCTTGATGATGCAGCCCTCGAGCTCGCGCACGCTGGTCCGGACGTGCTCGGCGATGAAGCGGAGCACGTCGTCCGGAATGGTGAGCTCGAGATGGTCCTGCTCCTGCTTCTTCCGCAGAATGGCGATCCGGTGCTCCAGGTCGGGCTGGCCCACGTCGGCCACCATGCCCCATTCGAAGCGGCTGACCAGCCGGGCCTCGAGGTTCGGGATTTCCTTGGGCGGGCGGTCCGACGTCAGGACGATCTGCTTGCCCGCCTCGTAGAGCGCATTGAAGGTGTGGAAGAACTCCTCCTGGGTCATTTCCTTGCCCTCAAGGAAATGCACGTCGTCCACCAGGAAGAGGTCCACGTCACTCCGGTACCGGCGCCGGAACTCCGGCATGGTCCGGCTGTGGATGCTTTCGATGACTTCGTTGATGAATTGCTCGGCGCCCACATACAGTACCCGGGAGTCCGGGTTGTTCTCCAGCACCTTGTGGGCGATGGCCTGCATCAGGTGGGTCTTGCCCAGCCCGGTGGCGCCATAAATGAAGAGCGGGTTGTAGGTCTTGCCCGGCGCCGACGTCACCGCGTGGGCGGCCGCGGCCGCCAGCTCATTGGACTTGCCGATGACGAACTGGGCAAACCCGTAGCGCTCGTTGAGCGGCTGGCTACTGGGATTGACGGGCACCGCCGGCGGCGCCACCGCGGGCGAAGGCGCCACGAAGAAGTCCATCTGCGGGCGGCGCTGGCGGTCCTCCTGGACCCGGAAGACCAGCGTCACCGGCTCGCCCAGCACTTCCTGCGCGATGCGGGCAAGCACGGGGGCGTGCTTGGTCTCGTTCCATTCAACCGCGAATTGATCGGGCGCGGCGACGACCAGGCGGCCATCGTCGTACTCGATGGCTTCCGTGGGTTCGAGCCAGGTGCGGATCGTGTGATCGGGTAGATCGCGCTTGGCGGAATCGAGAATACGCTTCCACGCGTCCCGGGCGGACTGCTGCATCTACACTCGAAAAAGCTGAGGGTTGTTCCAAGGGCGAGGGATGTTACGGGTCGTGTGTGGAAAAGTCAAATACCAAAACCGCGGGAACAGCAACTGCGTGAACGGAAAGGAAAAAGCGTGAAAGGGAGGCCACCTTTTCACGCGATTGCTGCTCCCGTTCACGCTAAGGGCTTGCCCAAACTTCAGTCCCCATATAGCTTTCCGGGCTCACTGGAGGAAGTGTTTCATGAAGCCGTCGTACCGTCCGCGCAACAAGCGCCGGATTGCCAAGCATGGATTCCGCGCCCGCATGGCCACCCGATGGGGCCGTGACGTGCTCTCGCGCCGCCGCAAGAAGGGCCGGAAGCGGCTGACCGTCTCGATCCCGTCGAAGCACGGGAGCGCCTGACGGACGGCGAGCGTCTCGGGCGGGCCAACCGGCTCGCGCGGGCCGCTGATGTCCGCCGCTGTCTCGCTCGGGGGCGGCGCCGGCGGTCGGAACATCTGGAAATGATCTGGGCTGACAACTTGACGGGCCACCCGCGCATGGGTCTCATCGTTCCGAAGTACGGAACCAGCGCGGTGGCCCGCAATCGTTTGCGGCGGCAGCTGCGGGAGATCTGGCGCCGCGACGTGCTGCCACAGTCGCCCGCCTGGGACCTGGTCATCCGGGCCCGGCGCGAGGCCTACGGCCAGCCCTTCGGCGAACTGCGTCGCCAAGTGGCGGCCTGGCGCGACGCCGTGACGCCCGAGAGGTGACGACCCGTGCCCCCGCTGTCCCAACTGCCGCGGCGCGCGCTGATGCTTCTCATTCGCGGCTACCAGGTGACCATCTCGGCCGCACTGCCGGCTTCCTGCCGCTTCTACCCCACCTGCTCGCACTACGCAGTCGAGGCACTGAGCCGGTACGGGGTTCTCAAGGGCGGCTGGCTCTCCATTCGACGGCTGGCCCGGTGCCACCCCTGGAATCCCGGCGGGCCCGATCCCGTTCCCTGAACCTGTGACCTGACGCCCCATGGACCGACGCTTTGCCTGGGCGATCATGCTGATCATGGTGATCGCACTCGCCCCGACATTCCTGTTCAAGCGCCCGCCCGCCCGGAACGCCCCTGCCGTCGGGGCGGCCGACACCGTGCTCCCCGCCGACAGCGGGGCGACAGCACCGACCGCGCAGGCGCCTGCCATGCAGGCCACGCCTCCCGACTCGAATCTCGCGACCGGCGACTACCAGCCCGCCGAGCAGCTGGTCACCGTCAGTGCTCCGCTCTACACCTGGCGGATCAGCACCCGCGGTGCTCGACTGGTCGGCGCTGAGTTGAACGAGTATCGCACCCTGGCGAAGGGTGACTCGGGCAACGTCCAGCTCATCCGGCCGGGTGACGGGCTCTTCGGGCTGGCGCTGGTCAATGGCCGGGACACTATCGATTTCCGGGACTGGACCTTCGAGCCCAGCGCCACGGCGCTCACCGTAGACGGGCCGACGCCACTCACGCTCTCGGCCCAGCGCGGCGGTACGTCGGTTCAGCTGACCTACACCTTCCACCCCGACTATCAGGTCGAGGTGGCCGGCACGGTTACCCCCCTGGCCCCCCAGGGCGCATCGCTGCTGGTGTCGCTCGGCAGCGGGCTCCACAACGCCGAAACCGATTCATCGCTCAACTTCCGGTCCTACGCCATCGTTACCATGGCTGGCGGGGTCGACCGGACCGACTTCAGGGCGTTCGACCCGGGCGAGACCAAGGTTCTCAACGGCCCGTTCGCGTGGACCGCGATCAAGTCGATGTACTTCGTGGCCAGCCTCTTCGCGGTGGATTCGGCGGGCCAGTCGCCCCGGATCAGCGGGGTAACGGCCACGGCACCAGTGATGGCCGGCAAGGATCCGAACACGGTGATCACGGCCGCGGTGCTGCCGGTGCCGGCCAGCGGGACCTTCTCCTGGCGCAGTTACATCGGGCCAATGGAGTATGACCGGCTGACCAGCCTGGGTCACGAATTCGACGACGTTAATCCCTATGGCTGGCCCGGGTTCCGGACCATGGTCCAGTTCTTCGCGGTGCCGGTGCGGTGGCTGCTGGTGCAGATGCATGAGCAGCTGAACCTGGCGTACGGCGTGGTGCTGGTGCTGTTCGGGATCCTGGTGCGGGTGCTGCTCTGGCCGCTGAACCAGAAGGCCATGCGCGCCAACATGAAGATGCAGGAGATCCAGCCCCACTTGAAGTCGGCGCAGGAGCGCTACAAGGAGCAGCCGGCGCTGCTGCAGCAGGAGATGTTCCGGCTGTACAAGGAACACGGTGCCAACCCGCTGAGCGGGTGCTGGCCGATGCTGCTGCCGATGCCGGTGCTGTTCGCCCTGTTCTTCGTGTTCCAGAACGCGATCGAGCTCAGGGGCCAGTCGTTCCTCTGGCTGCCCGACCTTGCTCGCGCCGATCCGCTGTACATCATCCCGGTGGTGATGGGACTTTCGATGTTCGTGCTGAGCAAGGTGGGGCAGCTTGGCATGGAGCCCAACCCGCAGATGAAGATGATGCTGTACGTCATGCCGGTGATGATGACGGTGTTCTTCGTCAACCTCGCGTCGGGGCTCAACCTGTACTACGCGGTCAGCAACATTGCCAGCATCCCCCAGCAATGGATGCTGTCGCGCGAACGCAGGAAGAAGGTGGCGGCAGCCATCGTCAACGTGAAGACCAGGTCCGGGAAGTAGCCGGGGACCCATGTTCGGGGACGCGATAGTCGCGCTCGCCACACCGCCGGGCCGCTCGGCGCTGGCGATCGTGCGGCTGGCGGGCCCCGGAGCATTCGAGATCGCGGCGAAAATAGTGCAGGGATTCCGGGCCGAACCTCGGGTCGCCCAGCTCGCGACCTTTCACGATTCGGGCGACCGGCCCATCGACCGCGGGCTGTACACCGTCTTTCCCGCACCGGCCAGCTACTCCGGAGAGGACACCGTCGAGTTCTCCTGCCACGGCGGTCTGGTGGCTCCGGAACGACTGCTGGCCGCGCTCATCGCCGCCGGTGCCCGCCAGGCCGCCGCTGGAGAGTTCACCCGCCGTGCGGTGCTCAACGGCCGCATGGACCTGGTCCAGGCCGAGGCGGTGGGTGACCTGATCGATGCGACCGCTCCGGCCCAGGCGCGCGCAGCGCTGGCCCAGCTCGACGGCAACCTTTCCCGCCGCATCCTCGAACTCCGCAGCTCGCTCCTCGACCTGCTCGGCCTTCTCAGCTACGAGATCGATTTCCCCGGCGAAGACGACGGGCCCATCGCGCCCGACAGGCTCCAGAGTCAGCTGGACCAGACCTGCGCCAGAATTGACACATTACTGTCCACCGCGCCGGAAGGAACTCGGCTCCGCGAGGGCGCCCTTGTCGTACTGGCCGGTCGGCCAAACGCGGGCAAGTCCTCGCTCTTCAATGCGCTGCTGGGCTCCGAGCGAGCCATAGTCACCGAAGTTCCTGGCACCACCAGGGACGCGATCGAGGCGCACGTTACCTTCCTCGGCTGGCCGGTCCGGCTGGTCGATACGGCCGGCATTCGCGACACCAGTGACCGAATCGAGGCTCTGGGTGTCGCAGTGAGTCGACGGTGGCTGGATAGTGCGGATTTAGTGCTAGTGTGTGCGGACGAGTCGAGAGTTGAGAGTCAAGAGTTGAGAGTGACCACCCTCGTCCCGACCAAGGATCTCAACTCTCAGCTCTCAACTCTCAACTCTGAACTCATTGTCCATACCAAGGCGGATCTGACCGGTCGGTCAGATGGAGTATCGGTAGTGACGGGGCAAGGATTGGCGGACCTCCGGCGCACGATCGCCGACAGACTCTTCGGTGACCGGGTGCAGCTGGCGGATCTGGAGCCGATGCTCACGCGCACCCGCCACCGGGTGGCGCTGGAACGTGCACGCGGCGAGCTGGGTGTGGCCCGCGCTCAACTCGCGGCGCCACTCGGCGACGCGGTGCTGTGCGCCCATCACGTCCGGCAGGCCGTGCTGGCGCTGGATGAGCTGATCGGGGTGGTGGATGTCGAGGAGGTGCTGGGACGGGTGTTCAGCGAGTTCTGCGTCGGCAAATAGCCGTCGGCGGCAGCCGACCGACGGTGGATTACCCTGCGGCCATCTCGCGGGATCGCGACTCCCAGGCGCAGACGTCCTGCGCAGAGGCCCTGAGTGCTTCGCGGATTCCGCGTGCGCTGACCATCGGGTCCGCCATCCTCCAGCCGAGGTAGTAGCCGCCCCGTTCGGGCAGGACCCGTCCCTGCACCAGCCGGGCAGCGGGACTCATCCCTCCGGTCAGGTAGCGCAGCCGAAGACCCAGGCCGGCCAGCTCGAGTTCGTGCTCGGTGGACCGGCGAAGGAACGACTCCATCTCGCGGAGGCGCTGGTACTGGCGGCGTGGATAGCCGAAGTAGTCAGCTTCGCGGCATCCGGGCACGACCGCCTGGGAGGCGTGCACGGCGAGCCCTTCATTGACCATCAGTTCGCGCAGCGTCGCGCGGCTTCCGGTGAGCCAGAAGTCGTAGTAGCCGGCGTTCTCCGCCACCAGCCGGTGCATCTCGCTCCGGCTGTCAGGCGACGTGTACCGCACCGTGTGCGCCAATTCGTGCGCCACCCAGAGGGGAATTCGCTCGGGCGAGAGCCCCATGCCGTAGCTCTGGGGGTTGGGCCGGCCGGTGAAGTGCTCGATGCAGATGAAGGCGGCGCCGCGGCCGTTGATTACCAGCTCGCCGGCGTTGGCGGCACCCATTCCCACCATCAGGTACACGTCGGTCGGCTGGTCGATGCCGAGCACGTCGGTGGCGCGTGCGATGGTCTCCTCGACCAGCTGCGGCAGGTTGAGCCCGGCCACGACGGCGCGGAGATCGGTGCGGTCGGCGCTCAGCGCTGCCCGAACCACCTCTTCCGCCTGGGACGTATCGGGATCGAGGACGTAGTTGCGCCAGTAGGCGTCGAGAACGGCGCGATGCTCGTCGCGATAGCGCGCGTAGGCGCGCTCAGGATCGGCGGCGTTGGTTACGGAGAGAAATTCGGGAACCAGATCGATGAGCACGCGACATGATATGGAGCGCGTGCCAACGGTGCAAGAGTAGCGCGGCCGCTACGACTTTCCGCGACGCGCGAATTCGTCGAGAAACCTGCGCTCGGTGGGTGTGAGGCTCGCCATTCCACTGGCGCTGATCTTGTCGAGTAGCCGATCCATCTCCGCGTTGGCGCCATCACGGGCGTCCTGGTGCACGCGCTTGCTCGCCTCCGGTGCTGGCGAGGGCCTCCGCCGTGCCGCGGTCTCCCGTGGAACGCGGGCGGTGCGCACCAGCCGCTCGGGCGCCCGCCGCTGGGGTACGCGCGCCGGAGCAAAGCCCTGCAGCCGGAAGTAGAGGAATCCCGCGAGCGCACCGCCGACATGCGCCAGATGGGCAATATTGTCCTGCCGTGACAGCAGTGCGAAGAACAAGTCCAGTGCGACCAGGGCGATGACCAGTGTCCTGGCGGTGATCGGCACCGGAATCGGGAAGACGATGAGCCTGGCGTCGGGCCAGAAGAGCGCAAACGCGACCGCAAGGCCCAGCACCGAACCGGAGGCGCCGATGAAAGGCGTGATCGGGGTGGCAAGGCTCAGGAGCCAGCAGAAAATGGCCGCGCCGATGCCGCAGTAGAGATAGAAAAGGAGAAAGTTGCGCGACCCCAGCCGCTGCTCGACTGGCCCGCCAAACACGAAGAGGCCGATGGAATTGAAGAGCAGGTGGAGCAGGCCGCCGTGAACGAACATGTACGACACGAAGGTCCACGGCCGGGTGAGCACGGCGCCGGGATTGAAGGCCAGGGCGGACCGGAGTTCAGGCGACGTGAAGAGCGTCTCCAGGAGGAGCAGCACCACCGCATTGGCTGCGATGAGCCGGCCCACCCAGGGCGTCACACGTGGCACTGGCAGATAGCTCATCCGGTGGTCACTCCTGGCCGGCCACACCGCCGGCAGTCAATCCGATCACGCCCGCTGCGCGATGCGGCATATCTGTTCGCAGAGCTCGGGAAAGGTGATCCCGACGGCCGCGGCGGACTGGGGCAGCAAGCTGGTCGCCGTCATGCCGGGCAGGGTATTCACCTCTAAACAGAAGAGCTTCCCGTCGGGTGTCAAGCGAAAATCCACCCGGGAATAGCCCCCCAGTTTGAGGGCCTCGTGGGCGAGGACGCCCAGTCGGCCGCACTCTCTCGCGACCTCCTCGGGGAGGTCGGCGGGGAAGATCTCCTCCGACATGCCCGGGGTGTACTTGCATTCATAGTCGAAAGTTTCGTGCCGGGGGATGATTTCACCCACGGCCAGCGCCTTGCCCTCCAGGATCCCCACGGTCAGCTCCCGGCCCGGCACAAACTGCTCCACCATCACTTCGTCATCGAATTGTCCTGCCAGCGCGACAGCCGCCTCGAACTGGTCCGCCGCTTTCACGATGGTCAGCCCGACGGTGGATCCCTGTTTCGAGGGCTTTACCACGACTGGCCAGCCAAACTCGCGCTCCACCCGGGCCAGCGGCACCGGGGCCATATACCAGCCGGCCGTGGGCACGCCTGCCTGCAGGAACAGGCGCTTGGAAATGTCCTTGTCCATGGCCATGGCGCTGCCCAGCCGGCCGCTCCCGGTGTAGGGCACGTCCACCATTTCCAGCAAAGTCTGCAGCGTGCCGTCCTCACCGCTGCCGCCGTGCAACGCCAGGAACAGCACGTCGGCTTCCTTGACCGCGCGCAGTTCGCCGAGGCCCTTGAGCAGGAGCCCTCGCTCGAGCGCCCGGAGTTTCTCGATCGAGGGAGGCTCGGCCCGCACCGCCCCCGCCAGCAGTCGCTCCTCATCCTCGCTCGCCACGTAGCCCAGGGCGGTGTCGATGACCTCGACCTGATGCCCCCGGCTCCGGAGCGCGCCGAGGATCTGGTGGCCCGAGGCAAGCGCGACATCGCGTTCGGAGGAGGTGCCGCCGGTGAGCAGAGTTATGCGCATTGAAGTTGGTGTGGGGCGTGGGGCGTAGGGCGTGGGGCGTGAGGTATTTCCCCACGCCTCACGCCTCAGGCTCCAATGAGCCTTTTCAATAGATCATACCGACTGACAATCCCGATCACCTTGCCGTCGCGGGTCACCAACGCAGCCGGGCTCTCGCGGGTGAGCGCCGGTGCCAGCCGGTCCACCGGGAATGCGGCGTCGACTTCGGGGAAGGGCGCTTCCATCACCTCGCGCACCGGGCGGTCCAGCATGGCGGGCTGTGCCAGCGCGCGGGCCATGAGCTGGCCTTCGATGAGTCCCCCCACGGACGTCCCGTTGTCGATGACGGGAATCTGGCTCACGCCCCATGAACTCATCAGGTTGAGCGCCTGGCGCACTGCCGCCGCCGGCGCCACGCTCACCAGTTCGGGTGCGCCGCCATCGCGCTCGGCGAGGAGCTGCTCCACCGTGACCGGGGCGCGATCCAGCATCTGGTTTTCTTCCATCCACGCATCGTTGAACAACTTCGACAGGTAGCGCTCGCCGGTGTCGCACAGGATGGTGACGACGCACGCTGCCGGATCATCCGCTTCGCGCGCCACGTCCAGCGCGAGGTGGACATTGAGCCCGGCAGATCCGCCGACCAGGATGCCCTCCTCACGGGCGATCCGCCGGGCCATGCTCATCGAGGCCTTGTCGGGCAGCTGGCGCCATTCGTCGATCACGTCGAACCAGACCGTGGTGGGGATCTTGTCGCCGCCGATGCCTTCCACCTTGTAGGGGTGGCCCTCGCCCATCGTCCTGGTCGCAGCGTAGCCGCTGTAGAGCGATCCGACCGGGTCGCCGGCGATGACCCGGATCTTCGGATTCTTCTCCTTGAGGAACTTTCCCGCGCCGCTGATGGTCCCGCCGGTGCCGGCGCCCGCTACCAGATGGGTCACCTTGCCTTCGGTCTGCTCCCAGATCTCCGGGCCGGTGGTGGCATAGTGTGCTTCCGGGTTGACCTGGTTGTAGAACTGATTGGCCAGCACGGCGCCCGGCGTATCGTGGACTATGTGCTTGGCCTTCATCACGTAGTTGTCGGGGTGATCCGCCGGCACCGCGGTGGGCGTCACGACCACTTCGGCACCGTAGGCCTTGAGCAGCCGGACCTTCTCCTGCGACATCTTGTCGGGCATGGTGAAAATGCAGCGATAGCCCTTGAGCGCGGCCGCCATGGCGAGCCCGACGCCGGTGTTGCCGCTGGTGCCCTCGACCACGGTGCCGCCGGGCTTGAGTTCGCCCGCCCGCTCGGCGGCCTCGATGATGGCGAGGCCGATGCGGTCCTTCACCGAGCCGCCCGGATTGGCGTACTCCGCCTTGCCATACACCGGGGTGCGGATCCCGGCGCCGACCCGGGACAGCCGGATCAGCGGGGTCCAGCCGACGGTATCGAGGACGTTGTCGTAGGGACGGGAATGCGGGGGAGTCATGGCCTCTCCGGCACGGCGGGGTTCCGGAAGTGCACCGGCTGGATGAACGAGGCGCTCACCGGGGAACCGCGCCGGAGCGCCGGCGCAAATCGCAGCCCGGCGGCGCCGGCGATGGCTGCAGCGTCGAGGGCGGGATAGCCACTCGACTCGGCGACAGCGATCGAATCGCGCAGCACCTGACCCGTCGAATCCACCGTCAGGCGGAGCAGGACGGTGCCCTCGATGCCCTCGCGGGCGAGCGCGGCCGGGTACACCACCGGGGAGGTGGGGTTCACCGCGACCGGCGGGGCGTCGTCGCGACTGGCGAGCTCTCCCGACGTAGCCGGGAGCGCCACGATGCCGTCTCCCCCGCCACCACAGGCGAGGGTGAGGCAGGCTGACAGGATGAGGTGTCGGGTCTTCACCCCCGCAAAATATCCTCTACCAGCTGACCTTGCTCACCTTGGCCAGGACCCCTTCCAGGTCATTGAAGACCACGTCCTCGGGCTCTGATGGCATCGGGGCCAGCTCCATTTCGGTCCGTGCGCCGGTGACCTTGACCCGAAGTCGCCCTTCACCGCCGTTCGCGAGCTTGATCGTCACGGGCACGTAGGCCAGGAAGTCGTCCGGCACGCCTCGCTGCTCTACCCGGAGGAAAACCCGGTGCCGGCCGTCAGGCGCGGGCTCGGTGCGCCAGGCCCAGCGATACTCCGGCATCGCGGTGGTCCGGAGCCACTGGTCGAAGAACCAGCCGAGGTCCGCGCCAGCGTGGCGTTCCATGACGCGGCGGAAGTCCTCGGTCGAGGCCTTGCTTCCCTGATATGTCTGGTAGAAATCACGCAGGGCGGCTGTGAACCGGTCGTCATTCATGGTCTTGAGATCCAGCAGCAGCACTCGCAGCATGTGGACCACCCAGGCGCCCTTTCGATAGACCACCAGGTCGTACTCGGAGCCGTCGCGGGGAGACGCGGTGCGGTAACCCAGGGCGATCGGGCCCACCTCGTTGCGGCGGACGTCGAGGTCCGCCTGCCAGCGACGCAGCTCGTCGAAGTAGTACTCATTCTTCTTCTGGGCCACCTGGGTGTACCACAGGCCGGCGTAACTCGCCATGCCCTCGCTCAGCCACTGGTCGCGGTAGGTGGCGAAATCCACGCCGATACCAAACCACTGGTGCGCCACCTCGTGGGCCCGGAAGAACTGGTCGAAATCACCCCGTCCGCTTTCCTTGGCGGCGAAGGTGATGAAGGACAGGTGGATCAGGCCGGGAAACGCCTCTCCGTGCGCATAGGGGATCTGGGTAGCGTAGAGGTGCTTCACGGGAAGCGGCCCGAACATCGTGGTGAAGAACCGCAGTGCCTCGCTCACATCCTGGCCCACTCGCTCCCTGGCATTGGAGATGGACACGATACCCATCTCCCGGCTGGCGCGGTCGGAGTAGAACACCGTGACGGGCGGCCCGTTTTCGGTATCGATCCGGTAGTCGTCCTCGAAGAGGCCGAAGTTGAAGGAGGCATTCCGCATCGGCGCGGGACTTACCCAGCGGGTGGTGAGCACCCGGTCGGTCACCGTCGAGTCCTTGAGCTCCCCCACGCTGGCAAAGCGGTAGTTCGACGGAGTATGAAATGTGAGGTCGAAAAGTGCGTGCGAACGTGATTCCAGCGGCCGCGGGTACCAGGCGCTGGAAGACTTTATGAAGAAGAAGTCGCCGTAGCGATCGATCAGGTCACCCTGGTAATGCAGAGTGACGGGCAGGGTCTGGCCCGGCTCGAGCGGCGTGGGCAGCCGGAGCCACAGCATCGAGCCGTCCTTGTGCTTGTAGAAAGCGAGGGCCGATCCATCGGCGGCACGCGCCGAATCCACCTCGAGTTCGTTCGCCAGGTAGAAGGGAACCCACGGCCCCGCGGCCACCGGCGAGGTGATGTCCATGGTGGCCCGCGCCGAGAAGCGGGCCTCGCCCATCGCGCTGCGATCGATCCGCGTATCGATGACGTACTTTGCGACGATGGCGCTCGGCGCCTGGTCGCCGGTGAGCGGGCCACCCCGGGAGTCAAACTGGGCCACGCCTTCGGTGGCGCGGAACGCGCTCACACCGCGAGCGCGGGTGCGAAGCTGCACCCGTTCGCGCTCAGTCGGGTCCACCACCAGGATGACCGGTCCGCCCCGGCTCCGGTCGACGTGGACGTAGAAGAGGTCGGACGTGGTGCCGTTGAGCAGCGGGAGGAGCACGCCCGGATCAACCGTCACTTCCTGCCGCAGGCGGAGATAGTCGAAGGCTTCGCCGGCAATGGCCTTCGCTTCGCTGGTGGGATTGATGGGACCGAAGCTGAGCAGGCTGCGCAACTGGCTTTCGGTGGAGTCGGCAAACAGCAGGAACGCACCGTCGATCGGCGCATCGAGCGTCGAGTCGCCCAGCACCAGCTTCATCTGTCCCTGCTCCACCGGGCTGGGCGGTGCCATCCGAGCCCGGCCCCGACCCGTGAACATCGCCCCCACCGTGCGATCGCCGAGCGGCTGGGCCAACCAGAGCGTGCCTTCCTCGAGCTCCACCCGGACGCCATCGCGATCCAGCACCACATTCCGCACCGTCGCGCCTTGCGCAGGGTCCGGCTCCAGGTGGCGGAGGTACTGATACAGCGAGTCGTGATTCTGGGCGGTCCCGGTGGCTGGTCGCTGCGCGAGCAGCCAAACCGGAAACAGTGCGCCAAGCACAACGAGACATGTGGCGACTCGATGCAGTGACATGACCGCCTCGCGACGGGGTGGAACAACGCTGAATTGATCGGGCAGGTTTACGACAAGTTACGTGTCACGGATGGAAGCGACAAGCAGGCCGAGTGCGCGGGCAAGCGCCGATCCGTCGGGCATGCTCGCCTGGGCCTGGCGGGGAGAGCCGCCACCCTTGCCGCCGATCTTTGCAATGAGGTCCTTGATGAGCGCGCCGGCATTCCAGCCGGCGTCGGTGGCGGCGGCGATGAACAGCGTCGGTGGCTCATCCAGTGCCCCGACGAAGCGCGCCGCCGCGAGCTCAGACACCGCCTGGCCCAGCGCCACCAGCGCGTCCAGGTCCAGGCCAGCTGGAGCCGAGATGAGTCGGGTCCCGTCGGCAGCTGGTGCCGTCGCGGCGTAGGCCTCTCGCGCGTGCGCGCGCGCCAGGTCGGCCTGCAGCCGCTTCAGTGCGGATGCGCCAGAGCGTGCGCCATCCTTGAGCGCGGTGACGCCGGCGATGATATCCGATGGCCCGGCGGAAAGCAGGGTGCCTACTTGCGCAACGATCCCGGCATCGCGCCGAGCGCGTGTCAGAACCCGATGACCGCAGAGAAACTCGATCCGGACTCCCTGTTTCATCTTCTCGACTCTGCGTACCGCGAGTGCACCGATCTCGCCGGTGTCGGCGACATGGGTGCCGCCGCAGGCGCTCCGGTCGGCGTCCTGGATGGTGATGATGCGAAGGGTACCGGTGCGCGCGGAAGCCTTGCGCAGCCCTTCGATCGTCGCCGCTTCCTCGAACGACACGATGACCGGCCTCCGCTCGGCGATGATCTCGTTGGCGCGGTCCTCGATGGCCTCGAGCGTGCGCTCCGGGACGCCGGTGACTGCCACGTCCACGGTGGATGACTCGGGTCCGAAGTGCACGCTGGTCGTGGGCGCGTGGGCCAGGTCGTGCAGCAGCCCCGACAGCAGGTGCTGGCCGGTGTGCTGCTGCATGTGGTCGAAGCGCCTGGGCCAGTCCACAGCGCCGGTCACGACGCCGTCAAGTGGCGCTGGCTGGGCCAGCACGTGGACGATCACATCGTCCTCTTCAACAACGTCGATCACCCGGGCGCCACCGAGGACACCGGTGTCGTGGGGCTGGCCGCCGGAGGTGGGGTAGAAGGCGGTGCGATCCAGCTGGATCCGACGGCTGTCATCGCTCCGCCCGGTGACGCGGGCGTCGAACGTGGTCAGCCGAGCGTCGGTGTAGTAGAGGCGTTGGGTCACATGCCGGTGCTGTCGCGGATCAGTGGATAGGCGACGACGCGTTCGAGACCGTCGGGATCAGTCCAGACGCCGAGCACCTCGTCGGTGCCTACGTGGGTGGGCTCGAAGCCCGGAGGCAGCGGTACGTCACCCAGCCAGCGTCCGGCGGTGTCGATCACGGACCAGTGGGAGGGCAGTGCCGGTCCGCTGCCGTAGCGCGCGATCCAGATGTTGTCGTCATCGTCCAGCAGGAAGCTGGTGTACGCCGGCTTGACCGTGGGACGGGGCGCCTCCTCGAGCACTCTCGTGAACCCTTCTCGCATGCGATCATTCATCTCGGCGTAGTGGTCCCGGGCGCTATCGAGCACTGCATCCAGCTCGCTGGTGCTTATCGGCGTCGGCGCTTCGGCCAACCGCACACTTCGAAGCAGCTCTCCAGAAAGTGCGAACTGATCCACCCGGAACTCGTCGCCCGTGCCGACCCAGAGGTCACCGTCATGAAAGTGTACAGTCGTCTCGTGTTCGAACGGCGCACGGGTGACCGCACCCCACGTCCCGCCATTCACGACCAGGGCTTCACCGCCAAGCACGTCCGCTACATGCCTTCCAACACCGCCATCGGAGCCACTCAGCCAGATCTCGAATGTGTCGCGCCTGATTCCGCTGGGCACTTCCCTCACGGAGCTACCGGTCCTCCCGATCCACTCCCCGGTTGCCAATCGGCCAATGATCCGCAGCGCGAAAGCGGACTTGGGAGGCGCCGCCATCTTGAAGCGCCGCCCGAACACGCCGTCAAGACTGAACACCGAAACCCGCGCCGTGCTACCGTCCAGGATCGCAATGGAATCGCCCACATGCAGCAGGGCGTCCATCCGTTGCATCTCTCCCGGACCTTCACCCTTGCGCCCGACGCTCTGCAGGATTGTGCCGTCATCGGCAAACCAGCGTAGCCGAGTCGCGCCGGCATCAGCCACCAGGATCCGGCCGTCAGGGAGTCGCATGGCGCCCGCGATGGGCCCGACGATAGCGCTGGTGTCGGTGATACCTCCGCCGATCAGTACGCTGGGCTGACCGCCCAATCGCCACCCGCGGCCCTCAGGCCACAGCGGCTCATGGCTTACCGCTATCGCTACACCGGCGCTGTCAGTGACGGTGAACGCCTCCTCAGCGGCTTCCGACGCGCAGGCGCCGAGTGTGGCCACGATGACGAGAGTGATCGTGAGGCGACTGAACATCAGGCCCCTCCAGGGTCAGGTTCGCTTGCGGGCGCGGTGCTGCAGCTCGGAAAGCCGGTTGAGCGCTTCCAGCGGGGTGAGGCGATCGACATCGAGCGCACGAAGGTCCTCGACTACGGGATCCGGTTCCGCTCCGTGAAAGAGCGCCAACTGGCCCGGGTCGGGTGGCGGCGGCGGCGGTCCCGGCACCACGCGATGCTCTCCTTCCAGCGTTTCGAGCAGCGCGTGCGCCCGGGCCACAACCCCCGCCGGCAGGCCGGCAAGCTGGGCCACGTGCACGCCATACGACCTATCGGTACCGCCCGGCGCCAGCCGATGGAGGAACACGACCCGGTCGCCCGACTCCTGCACCACGACATTGTAGTTCCGGGCATGCGCCAGCTGCTCGGGCAGCTGCATCAGCTCGTGGTAGTGGGTGGCGAACATCACCTTGCAACCCACCTTGTCGTGCAGATGCTCGGTGACCGCCCACGCAATCGCGACGCCGTCATACGTGGACGTTCCGCGTCCGATCTCATCCAGCAGCACCAGGCTGCGCGCGGTCGCGCCATGCAGGATGGCGCTGGTCTCGCTCATCTCCACCATGAAGGTGGACTGGCCCCGGGCGAGGTTGTCGCTGGCGCCCACCCGGGTGAACAGCCTGTCGGCCACGCCGATCTCGGCCGAGTCGGCCGGCACGAAGCTTCCCATCTGCGCCAGCAGCTGGCAGATCCCTATCTGCCGCAGGATGGTGCTCTTGCCGGCCATGTTGGGTCCGGTGACCAGCAGCACCCGCTCGGCGTCGTCCATATGGACGTCATTGGGAATGAACTGCTCCCGGGGCATGAGCCGTTCGATCACAGCGTGCCGACTGGCGACCAGCCGCAGCACGGGGCCATCGTTCATCACGGGGCGCACGTAGCGGTGCGATACGGCCTGCTCCGCCAGCGCCGCCAGCACATCCAGCAGGGCGATGCTCCGGGCCGTTCTCTGAACCCGCTCCACTTCGGCGCCGACCCTGGCCCGCAACGCTCCGAACAGCTCCGCCTCCCGCAGCGTCAGCTGCTCCTCGGCGCCGAGGACCCTGGACTCGTACTCCTTGAGCTCGGGGGTGACATAGCGCTCACCGTTGGTGAGGGTCTGGCGGCGCTCGTAGTCGGCGGGCACCCGGCTCTGGTGGGCGTTGCTGATCTCGAGATAGTATCCGAAGACCTTGTTGAAGCCGACCTTGAGTGACGTGATGCCGGTGCGTTCACGCTCGCGCTGCTGCAATGCGGCGATGTAGGACTTGCCGCCGTCACGCAGGGTCCGCAACTCATCGAGCTCGGCATCGAAGCCGGGCCGGATGACGTTCCCGTCCGACAGCATGACCGGCTGGCGTTCCTCCAGCGCGGCGTCGAGTAACTGGCGGAGGTCGTGCAGCAGGTCGAACTCGCGTTCGACGCCCGAGAGCACATCGCTCTGCTCCAGCCCGCCGAGACTACGCACGGCGTCGAGCACGTCTGGCAGCCTGCGGAAGGAATCGCGCAGCGCGCCCAGCTCACGAGGCGCAGCTCGCCCGGCAGCAGCGCGTCCACCGAGACGTTCGAGATCGCGCACGCCGTCGAGCGCCTCGCGCAGGCGGGCGCGGCCGCGGCTGTCGTTCACCAGCGTCTCGACCGCGTCAAGCCGATGGTTGATGGCGACCGGATCGCGCAGAGGCGACAGGACCCACTGCCGGAGCAGGCGCGCGCCCGGAGCAGTGAGCGTTGCGTCGATGGTCTCGAGCAGCGTGGTGCCCTTGGCACCGGCCCTGAGCGGCTCCACCAGCTCGAGATTGCGACGGGTCATCTCGTCCACCCAGAGCAGCGCATCGCTCCGGCGGACGGTGGGACGGGAGAGGTGGGGCAGCCCCGCTGGCTGCAGGTCGGAGAGGTAACGAAGCAAAGCACCCGCCGCGCCTATCGCAGCGTTGTCTCCGGCGTCAAGGCCGAGGCCATCCAGCGTGGCCAGCTTGAATCGGCGAGCGATCTCGTCCCGCGCCTGCGCCGGGTCGAACTCCCAGCGGTCGCGGGTGGTGCGCATCACACTGTCATCCAGCGCGGTGTCATCGTCATCGGGCAGAACCACTTCGCGCGGCGCCAGCCGGGCGATCGCCTCGGACGCGCCATCGGCCGGCACGGTCTCCAGCAGGAACTCGCCGGTTCCCAGGTCGGCAGCGGCGATGCCGACCGACGCATCGGTGCGCGCCAGCGCCACCAGCCAGTTATTGGTGCTGCCGGGCACCCAGCCGTCCTGCAGCAACGCCCCGGGGGTGACGGTCTCCACTACTTCGCGCTTGACGATGCCCTTGGCCAGGCGGGGATCCTCAACCTGCTCACAGATGGCAACCCGCTGGCCCGCCGCCACCAGTTGCCGGAGATACTCAGCGGCCGCCTTGACCGGCACCCCGGCGAGGGGCACGCCATCGCCGCGCGACGTGAGCGTTATGTCGAGGATTCGAGCGCCAAGCTCGGCGTCGTCGAAAAACATCTCGTAGAAATCGCCCATGCGAAAGAACAGGATCGCACCCGGGTGGCGCGCCTTGATCTCGCGATACTGCTGCATGAGCGGAGTGCTGCCTGCGTCACGCACGGCCACGTTCAGGGATCCCTAACGGCGAAGGCGCCAGGGAAGAGCGCCGACAGCGCGGGGAGCGCCGCGCGCGCGCCGTTCCGGGTGGGCCAGCCGCCAGCGCGCACCTTGTGGTAGCCGCCCTCCTGAACCACGCGTCCGTCGTAGCCATGGGCCCTGAGTTTTTCGACCGCGGCGGCGGCGTCGGCCGCATTACTTGCCGCAACCACCTGAATCCGGTAGAGCCGAGGGCCCGGCTCCGGTGCAGGAGAGGGCGCAGGTGGAGCTGCCTGACTGGTGGTGTCCAGGCGCGCGATGATCACGCCGGGGTCGCGTCGCAGCGAGTCGTGCGGGGGCGGCTTCAGGACCACGGCAGTGTCGCGTGCCGCGGGACTCGGCGCCGGGTCCATGGTGGGCCGCCCCGGATCGGGAGTCGTCACCAGTGCGATCGTGTCGGCCGGCGGGAGGGGCGGCAGCTGGGCGCTGCCCGCTGCGAGTGCGGTGGAAGGACAGCGCCGGGCAAAGAACTCGAGCTGGGGCGCAATGTCGGCGGGAGCACGTGCAATGCGAGCCAGGCCCATTCCCACCCACTCGCACGCCGCTCTCTCGTTGCGGGTATCGAAGTAGGCCCGCGCCGCCCAGAACGCCGCCGCGGACAGCAGCGATGACGCTGAATAGTCGCTGCGGAAGCGCTCCAGATTTCGCGTGGTCGCGGGGATGTTGCCACTGGCGTATTCCAGCTCGGCCAGCGCCAGCAGTGCATCGTCAGCCCACGGTGACAGCGCGTGCTCGACGGTGATCTGCTGCAGCTGGCGGCGCATCGTGTCGGCAGACTCGGCCAACCGGGCCCGGGCCAGCAACGCCTCGACGTAAAGCGGATCGGAGGATGTTACCGAGCCCAGCACCTGCTGCACGATGGCACGCGCGGAATCGCCGTGACCTTCCTGGGCCAGCGCCACCGCACCGGTCAGCCGGGCATCGGTCTGGGACAGCGCCTCACGTGGCGCTCCGGCGGCCAGAAGGACCACGACCAGGAAGGCCAGCGGGGAACGGAGCAATCTCATCGCGCGGCCATCACCTCGGTCGGAGCCAGCTGGAAGATCAGGTCGGTCAGCACACCCACCTCGCCTGACAGCGTCGTGGACTTGAGGGCGGTGTCAGCAGCAAGTGTGTGCGAGACAGCCCGCTGCAACCGGTGCTCGGGCCAGGATGCCGCCCAGCGCGCCCAGCGACTGGACTCGTCGCTCCAGGAGCCGAGTCCGAAGGGACGCGCTTCCCGCATGCTGTCCATCGCGACCTTCGACAGAGCGGCACCTCGGCTACCCCGGTCATACGCGGCACGCGCGACGCCCACGCCGGCCAGCGTGACGCTCAGCAGGTTGACCAGCTTGACCCCACTCATGCCGGACTGGCCCAGCACCGGTTCGAGCAACGCCACCGCCTTGCCCGGCTCCCCGTCCATGATGGCGTTGCGCCAGTCGAGGCTGGTCTCGCCGTGCCTCACCCCGATCAGGTCGCCCACCAGCTCGAGGGTCATCGTGGTGCCGGCAGGGAGCGAAGCGAGCTTCTGCACCTCGAGCGAAGCGCCCGCCAGGCTGTCGGTCGCCTGTACCAGGTGCCGCAGCACCTCATCGTCCAACACGACGTCCTGGGCTTCGGCCTTGCGGCGAACCCAGCTCTCCCGGGCCCGGGTGCTCTCGGGAGTGCAGTTGATCGTCACGGCCTGCTTGGCGATGTCCTTGTCCGGTGCGTCGTCCCCGGCCTGGATCAGGACCACCACCGTGGACTCGGAGGGCTGGCTGAGGTAGCGCAGGAAAGCCGACTTGGCCTTGGCCCGCCGCTTCCAGGCATCGAGATCGCGGATCACGACCGCCCTACGGTCCGCCATCATCGGCAGGGTGTTGCAGAGTGATTCCACGCCCTCGTCGTCCAGGGATGCCGCCGAGACCTGGTCGAGGTTGAAGTCACGGGTGGAAGGATCGAGGGCCTGCTCCAGGATCACCCGCGCCATCTCGTCCTTCAGGATCTCTTCGGAGCCGTGGAGGAGGTAGGCGGGGGCAAACGAGCCCTTCCGGACTTCTACGGAGACTTCCTTCATGGTGCGGGACGGCATTGGGGAATCTTACCGCCCTGCGGGGTATCCAGAAAGCTTCAGTGAAAGCAGCGGCTATCGGCGAAACGCCTGCAGATAGAGGATGGCCGCGAGGGTCTTTCCGTCGCGGATTTCGCCGGACTGGACCAGCCGGAGCACCTCGGACCAGCGCAGCTCGTGGGTCTCGACGAATTCGTCGGCTTCCCGGCGGGGGGTGCCGGCTGTGAGGCCGGTGGCGACGAAGAGGTGGATCACCTCGTCGGTGAAGCCGGGGGTGGTGAACACGCTGATGAGCGGCTCGATTGTGGTGGCGGCGTATCCCGTCTCCTCGGCCAGCTCCCGATGGGCACAATCGACCGGCTCCTCGCCCGGATCGAGCCGTCCGGCGGGGATCTCCCAAATGTCGCCGTCGGCAGCGTGGCGAAACTGGCGAATGAGCAGGGCGCGGGGATCGGGCTCACCGGGATCATCGAGGAACGGCAGCACCGCGCTGGCACCGGGATGCCGGATCATCTCGAGCGTGCCGGTGGATCCATCGGGAAACTCGACGGTGTCGATGTCGAGGTTCAGCACCTTGCCGGTGTGGATGCGCTGGGTGGAGAGGAAGGGCATGGGGTCTGGAGTTTCGGGAGTAGGCCTGAGTTTGTCTGGTTATGTCTCTGGGCGGCCAGCATGAACAATAGTTCATGTCCAATCCTGAAGATCACTTACGGCGTTCGCTGCGATTTCGCGATCGGGATTATCGCGCGCGAGCCAGCTACTTCGTGACTCTCTGCACGTATTTGCGGGAGCCGCTCTTCGGGGTTGTCGTCGGCCAGCAGATGGAGCTGTCCGACCTCGGCAAGGTCGTTGAAGCGGAGTGGCGCAACTGTGAGGAGCTCCGACCAGAGGTCAGGTCGGGCGCCTTTGTCGTGATGCCCGATCACATGCACGGCATCCTCCATCTCGACGGATCGAGCCGTTCTGGTGTGACCTTCGCGGGGGCTTACAGACGCCCCAAGGGGAGCCTCGGGTCGCTGATCGCGGGATTCAAGGCTTCGTGTACCTCCCAGATCAACATCCTGCGCAGCACTCCAGGTGCTCGTGTGTGGCAACGCAATTACCGCGAGAGCCATATCCGGAACGATGAGCACCTCTTCCATGCAACGCGGTACATCGAACGGAATCCATTGGATTATCGCGGCCCGCACCGACGCTTCCCGCCATGACGCCGGACCGGGAAGGGGCGCACCGCGTGCGCCCATGGTCGGGCGACCACGGGCCATTCGGGCGCGCACGGGCATGGACGGAGCACGGAAAAGAAAAGGGCGCACGCGGTGCGCCCCTTCCGGTGCGGCGACCTCTGATGGAGGTTACCGCGTCCCCGCCTCCTCCCCCGGCACCACGGTCACCGGGCCGAGGTGCAGCGCCTCGATGCCGCCCCGGATGGTCGCCAGGTCGCCCACCACCACGATCACCGCGTGGTCGGGGTGGAGATACTCCTTCGCCACCCGCGCCACGTCGGCCGTGGTCACGGCCTCGATCGCCTCGGGATAGCGCGCGAGTTCGGCAGGCGGCAAGCCGAAGAAGGCGAGTTCCGCCAGCCGGCTGGCAACACCGCTGTTGGTCTCGATCATCCGCGGATACGACTGGACCAGCGATCCCCGGGCGAAGCTCACCTCGGCCTCGGTGGCCGGGCGGCTGCTCCGGATGTCGCGCAGCTCCTTCATGAACTCGATGAGCGAGCTGTCGGTCTTGGCGGTGAAGACGCCGGCCGACGCGACGAACGGCCCGGGTCCGCGGTCAAACGAGAAACCGCTGCGCGCGCCGTAGGTGTAACCCTTGTCCTCGCGCAGGTTGAGGTTGATGCGGCTGGTGAACTGCCCGCCCAGCAGCGCGTTCATCACCTGGAGTGGATAGTAGTCCTTCGAGCTACGCGGCACGCCGACATGCCCGATCCGGATCTCGCTTTGGGCTGCGCCGGGCTTGTCCACCAGGTACACCCCGGTGGCACTCCGCGCCTCCGGGCGGGCGGGGCTGGCCTTTGCGGCTTCCGGAATCGGACCCTTCTCCCACCCGCCGAAGGTGCGTTGCGCCAGCGCCATCGCGGCATCGGGAGTGACATCGCCTACCACAACCATCACGGCGTTGTTGGGCCGGATCCAGGTGGAGAAGTACTTCTGGATATCATCCCGACTGATGCGCCCGACTGCTTCGGGGGTGCCGTTCGACGGGCGCCCATAGGGATGGCTGCTGCCATAAACCAGTTCGTTGAAGGTCAGCGTCGCGACCGTCGAGGCCTGATCCTGCTGCTGCCGCAGCGACTGCAGCCGCGACTTCCGCTCGCGCTCGAGTTCCTCCGGCGCAAAGGTGGGACGCATCACCAGGTCACCCATCAGCGCGAACGCCGAATCGGCGGTCCGGGTGAGCGTGGACAGCGAGACGCTTACACGCTCTTCGGAGGCAAAGGCACTGAGGCCGATGCCGAGCAGTTCGACCGCCCGGGCAAACTGGAGCGCATCTCGACTGCCGGCGCCGTCGTCGAGCAGCTCCGCTGTCATGGCCGCGAGGCCCGGCAGGTCGCCATCCTGGGCCGACCCGGCGCTGAAGGTCAGCACCGCGTTGATGGTCGGCAACTCCGAAGACTCGACCACCCAGAGCGTCAGGCCGTTGGGCAGTGTCCGGACTTGAACGTCGGGCATTGCCACCGAAGGCGTCGGACCAGGAGTGGGCGGAATGGTGCGGTCCAGCTCCTGGGCCGCAAGCGGAGACGCGAGGAGCGCCGCGCCCACGGCGACGCGAGTGAAGGTCCGGATCACGGTTGCACCTCTGGCGGCTGGGCGGCCAGCTCGGGCTGGCCGTTGGGAACGGTCGACAGCACCACCTTGGGCTTGCCGGCCAGGTAGGTTTGCGCCACCCGCTGCACGTCGGCCGCGGTAACGGCGGTGAAGCGCGCCAGGTCCTGATTGAACATGTCAGGCGCGCCGCGGAAGGTGTTGTAGTCGTTGAGCTGGTTGGCCTTGCCCGCGGTGGAACCGAGCCGGAACACGAAGGACGACTCGATGCCGTTGCGGGCCGCCGCCACCTCCTCGGGGGTGGGGCCCTCTTCCGCCAGCCGCCGGATTTCCTCGTAGGCCGCGCGCTCCATCTGCGACAGGCTGGTGCCCGGCCGGGCGGTGATGGTTATCCCGAAGCTGCCGGCCAGTTCCCTCGAGCTATTGAACGCGAAGGCACTCTGTGCCGCCTGCTCCCGGTAGACCAGCCGCTCGTACAGCCGCGAGGTTCTGCCGCCACCGAGGATGCTGCCCATAATGTCGAGCGCTGCTTCATCGGCATGCCACCCCTCGACGGTGGGCCACGTGAGCTGCACCCGGGGCAGCGTCACCCGGTCCTCCAGCACGGCGCGACGATCGGCGTCGAGCGTCACCGGCCGCGCTTTCGGCGAAGGAATCGGCTCTCCCGAAGGAATGGCGCTGAAGTACTTCTCGGCCAGCCTCCGAACCTCCGCTGGCTGCACGTCACCCGCCACCACCAGCGACGCGTTGTTGGGCGCGTACCAGGTGCGGAAGAAGCCCTGCACGTCCTCCATGGAAGCTGCAGTCAGGTCCTGCTGGGAACCGATGGTGGGCCAGTGATACGGATGATCAGCGGGGTACAGCATCTCGCTGATCCGGATCGAGGTCATGCCGTAGGGGCGGTTTTCGTAGTTCTGGCGCCGCTCGTTCTTCACCACGTCGCGCTGGTTGTCGAGCTTGCCCTGGGTCATGGCCGGCAG
The DNA here is from genome assembly GCA_035759745.1 of Gemmatimonadales bacterium. Lineage (GTDB taxonomy): Bacteria > Gemmatimonadota > Gemmatimonadetes > Gemmatimonadales > GWC2-71-9 > CAMLHP01. Next base: position 33,739 of record DASTUF010000084.1, on the reverse strand, counting down.
CAGCCAGCCCATCCGGTCCGCCTCGAGCCAGAGCGCGGTCTCCAGGTAATTGGCGGGCACCGTCTCGTAATAGTTGGTGCGATCACCGTTGGTGGAGCCGTTGAGGGTGCCGCCGGCGCCCTGGATGGTCTTGAAGTGGGCATCGTCGCCCACGTTGGCCGAGCCCTGGAACATCATGTGCTCGAACAGGTGGGCGAAGCCGGTGCGGCCCTCGGTTTCCCGGCCGGAGCCGACGTGATACCAGATGTTCACCGACGCCACCGGCGCGGAGTGGTCCTCGTGCACCACCACGCGCAGGCCGTTGTCGAGCGTGAACGTGTCGGTCGGCACGTCGAGCGTCTGGGCCGACGCGGTGCCACCGACCGACAGCAGCGCCAGCGCCAGCACGGATTCCATTCTCACGGTGTCACCTCATTTCCCTCGTGATCCAGCAGCGTCACCGGCCCGAGGCTCAGTGCCTCGACGCCGGCCCGAATGTTCTTCACGTCTCCCACCACCACGATCGTCAGGTGCGCAGGATCAAGGTACCGCTCGGCGGCGCGTTGAACGTCAGCTGCGCCCAGCGCCTTCACCTGGTCCAGTTCCTTCGGGATGTCGGCGAGGGTGAGCCCGAACATCTCGAGCGACGACAGTTCTCCTGCAACCTGCCCCGTGGTTTCGAACTCGCCCAGCGCACCCAGTGTGATGTAGGACTTGGCCCGGTCGAGCTCCTGTGGCGTCACCGGCTCGCTCCGGATCCGGCGGAACTCGTCGAAGAAGATCGCGAGCGAGCTGTCGGTTACGTCGGTCCGCACCGCTGCGCTCGCGACAAACGGCCCCGGCAGCGGCCGCCAGCTGTAATTCGATCGCGCTCCGTAGGTGAATCCCTTCTGTTCCCGGAGGATGTCATTGAGCCGGGACGAGAAGGAGCCACCAAGGATCGTGTTCATGAGCGTGATCGCGGGGTAGTCGGGCGAGCTGCGCGCGACCCCGGGCGCGCCGATCATCAGCACGCTCTGCGCGGCCTCCGGCTTGTCCACCAGGAAGACGCGGGTCGTCGGGCGCGGCGGTTCTGCGGCCCTGGCTGGATCCGCGGCTGCAGTGGTGGTGGGTGCTTGCCAGCTGCCCAGGGCACTCGTCGCCAGGGCTCGCGCTTCGTCCAGCGTAAGGTCGCCGGCGATCACCAGGGTTGCCCTCCGCGGGTCCGCGGCACGGTTCCAGAACTCGCGTACCACGGCGGAATCGAGCTGCACCGTGCTGATGCTGTCTCCTCCGATGGGGCGATGATATGGATGTGCCGCCGGGTACACGGTGTAGCCGAACACGTTGCCGGCAACGGCGCCGGGCTGGTCGCGGGACTGCAGGATGCTGGCGATGCGAAGGTCGCGCTGCCGCTCGACATCCTCGGCAGCGAAGCGGGGCTGGAGCACCACGTCGCCCATGACCGCCATCGCGTCCCCGATAGTGCGCTTGGGCGCCCGCAGCGAAATCGTGGTGGCGTCCCACCCGGCGCCAGTGCCGAGCGAGGCGCCGAGATACTCGACCTGGGCCGCGAGCTCAAAGGCGTCGCGATCGCCGGCCCCCTCGTCGAGCATCCCGCCCACGAAAGTGGCGAGGCCGGCCAGCTCGCCGTCCAGCCGGGCGCCGCCCTCGATTGTGAGCACCGCCTGCACCACCGGGACTTCATGCATGCCGACCAACTTGACGGTCAGGCCGTTGGGTAGTGTCGTCTCCGTGGGTGATGGGAGCACCAGCCGGGGCGCCGAGCCGAGGTCCGGCGCGGTGGCCATGATGGTGGATGCGGCCTCCGCCGAAGGCACACCCGTCTGCGGCGTGGCGGGAGCTGGAGTCGCCGGTGCGGGCTGCGAGGCGCAACCGCCGGCAAGGAGCGCCGCTGTCAGTGCCGCCACCAGGCTCACCAGCCGTCGAGCCGTCGAGCCGTCGATGCTCATGGTGTCATCCTTTCACGGGCAGCCATCCTGGTCTGACCCTGGGGAACAACGGAGATGACGGCGCGCGGGCCGGTGAGGTAGGTGCGCACCACCCGCCGGATGTCGTCGGCGGTGACAGCGCGATAGCGGTCGGCGTCGCGCTGGAAGGAGTCCGGCACGCCCAGCGCGTAGAAGTACGCATTGAGCCGGTCCGCCTTGCGTCCCACACTTTCCAGCCCGTCGAGAAAGCTGGCCTCGAACGCATTCTGTGCCTGCTGCAGTTCGCGAGAGGTGGGGCCGTCGCTTGCGAGTCGTGCGATCTCGGCGTCGATGGCCTGCTGCAGGGTGGGCAGGGTGGTGCCCGGCCGCGCCGTCGCGATGATCATGAACTCGCCGGCCAGTCGCTTGCCGTCCTGGAAGGCCGAGACGCTGCTGGCGGTCTGCTCCTCGTAGACCATTTCCTTGGTGAGGCGCGAGTTCTTGGCGCCCGTCAGCACGTAAGCGGCGAGATCCAGTGCAGCGTCATCCGGAGCCCAGCCCTTCACGGTGTGCCAGGCGTAGTACAGCCGCGGGAGCTGCACCCGATCCTCCAGTACCAGCAGGGTGTCGCCCCGCAGCGGGATTGCCACGGGCGTGGGTCGGCTGATCTCCGGCCCCCGTGGTATCGCCCCGAAATAGCGCTCGGCCAGTGCCTTCACGTCGGCGGCCTTGACGTTGCCAGCTATCACGATGGCAGCATTGTTGGGTGCGTAGTATTCACGGAAGAACTGCTTCACGTCCTCGAGCGACGCGGCGCTGAGGTCCGCCATCGACCCGATCACCGGCCACGAGTACGGGTGCGACGCATCGTAGAGCATCCGGGGCAGGTGGTCCCACACCATCCCGTACGGCTGGTTTTCGTAGCTCTGGCGCCGCTCGTTCTTCACCACATCACGCTGGAGATCCACCTTGGCGGAGTCCATGGTGGGGAGCATCCAGCCCATCCGGTCGGCCTCGAGCCAGAGCATGAGCGGCAGCGCGTTGGCGGGGCCTTCCTCGTAGTAGTTGGTGCGGTCTTCGGTAGTGGAGCCGTTGTTGTTGGCGCCCGCCGCCTCCAGCCGCCGGTCGAACTCGGGATAGGGCGCGTGCTCCGATCCCATGAACATGAGGTGCTCGAAGAGATGGGCGAAGCCGGTGCGGCCGGGCTTCTCGTCACCTGAACCCACGTGGTACCAGACGTTGACGTTCACGATGGGCGCCGAGGCGTCCTCGTGCACCATCAGGACGAGGCCGTTGTCCAGGGTGTCCACCACTACCGGGACCTGCAGCGCGGCGGACTGGGCTGCGAGCCCGCGCCCGGGCCACAGTGCGCCAAGGGCGACGAGGGCCGCGGTCAGCGGCCGTGAGTACGGCATGGAGTGGTTCCTTGACGGTTGGGGATCAGAACACATCGCGGTCTCGCAGCCAGGACCAGCTCCGTACCCACGCAACCGGAGCCTTGAGTCCTTCCCAGAAGAGGTAGCGCAGTTCGAGGTTCGGGTTGTCGGAAATCGGACTCGATGGCGTGGGTGACACCAGCGCGTCGAGCTCGGTGCGCCGCGCCTCGAACCGCAGACGAGCCATGTGAAAGGGATCGCTCACCAGCAGCACCCGGCTGAGCCCGCGTTCGCGCAGCCAGGCGGCGGCGTCGGTCATCGAGACGGCTGACGACCGGCCCCGCGGGAGCGCTACCACGGCGGTATCAGGAAGCCGGTGTGCCAGCAGCCAGCGGCGGCTGACTTCGGCTTCACTGGTGGTATCGCCCCGGCCCACCCCACCGGTGACCATGATCCGGGGTGCGAGCTGGTCCCGATACAGCGACAGGGCGTGTTCCAGCCGCGCCCGCAGCACCGGCGACGGCCGCCCGTTGTACTGGGCGGCCCCCAGCACCACAATCGCATCTACCGGCTCGCGTTGGTCCTGCAAGCTCGTCACCAGCACGACCACCAATGAGATGGTGTAGGTGATCACGGCAACGACGAGGAGGAGGCCGAGCAGCTTGGCGACCCGGCGAGGAAGACGGCGCACGCTGGAACTTACCGGCCCGTGCGCCCGCTGTCACGCCGCGTCAGAGGTCGAATGACTGCCCCTGCGCCGGCACATGCACCTCGGAGACGCCCGCCTGCTTGAGGAGGCTGGCCATCTCGGCCAGCGACTCGGGCTCGCCGTGCACCGCAAAGGCCCGCTTGATCGGCCCACCCAGCGCCTTGATCCAGGCGATCAGCTCGTTGCGCCCGGCGTGCGCCGAGTAGCCGTCGATCACTTCGATGTCCGCCCGCAGCTCCACCTCGTCGCCGTGGATCTTGACCTTCCGGTCGCCGTCCTTGATGCGCCGCCCCAGGGTGTGTTCGGCCTGGAACCCGACGAAGAGGATGCAGTTCCGGTGGTCGCCGCCATGGTTCTTGATGTGGTGGAGGATGCGCCCGGCCTCGACCATGCCCGACGCCGAGATGATGATCGCGGGACCATTCAGGGTGTTGAGGCGCTTGGAGTCCTCGACGCTCCTGGTGTAGGTCACGAGGTGGTGATCGAACAACGGCGACTCCGCCTTCACCATGTCCTCGGTCTTGTCGAAGATCTCGGGGTGCATCCGGAAGACGGTGGTCGTCTCGGTTGCAAGCGGACTATCGATGTAGACCGGCACCTGGGGGATCTTCTTCGCCCTGAGCAGCTCGTGGATGGCGTACACCATCTCCTGGGTGCGGCCGACGGCAAAGGACGGGATCAGGATCTTCCCGCCCCGACCGACCACCTTCGCGATGATCGCCGCCAGGTCGTTCTCGGCGTCCGCCGGCGCCGCGTGGGTCTTGAGGGCATAGGTCGATTCGATGATGAGGGTATCGATCGGACCGGTGGGCGGATCAGGATTTCGGATGATGGGCATGCCGGTGCGGCCGATGTCGCCCGAGAAGACCAGCCGGTGCGGCTGCTTGCCTTCGGTGATACGCACGTCGATGCTCGCCGACCCGAGGATGTGTCCGGCGTCCACATATTCGATGGTCAGGTTCTTCCGCAGGTGCTGGATCCGCTTGTAGGGCACGCCGACCATCAGCTCCTGGGCGGCAACCGCGTCGCGCATGGTGTAGAGCGGTTCCGATTCCGGGCCCGCGCGGTCATGGCGCTTGAGGTGTTCGAAGTCGGATTCCTGGATGTGCGCCGAGTCGGCCAGCATGACCGCGCAGAGGTCGCGCGTGGCGGGGGTCGCGTAGATCGGGCCGTGAAAGCCGTGGTTCACCAGCAGCGGCACCCGGCCGGTATGGTCGATATGGGCGTGGCTCAGCACCACGGCGTCGAGCACCCGTGGGTCGAAGGGAAGGTTGCGATTGAGGGCGTCGGCTTCCTTGCGCCTGCCCTGAAACAGCCCGGCATCGAGGACCAGCTTCATGCCGGCAGCTTCGAGCATGTGCATCGAGCCGGTAACCTGGCCCGCGGCGCCGAGGAAGGTGAGTCGCAGTGTGGGAGCAGCCATTGACCTGCCTGACTAGTGGGAAGTGGGAAGTGGGGAGTGGGGAGTGGGGAGTGGGAAGTGGAATGTGGGTCCGCCCACTTCCCACTTCCCACCCCCCACTAGTTATCTCGTTCCAAACAGCCGGTCGCCGGCGTCACCGAGGCCGGGGAGGATGTAGCCCTTCTCATTGAGCTTGCGATCGAGTGCGGCGGTGTAGACCGGCACGTCGGCGTGCGCATCCAGCAGGCGCTTCACGCCTTCGGGCGCGCTGACGATGCAGAGAAACCGGATCCGCCTGGCACCGGCACGGCGGAGCGCCGTGACCGCAGCCACCGCAGAGCCGCCGGTGGCGAGCATCGGATCCAGAATGATAAAGTCGCGCTCCTCCTCGCCACCCGGGATCTTGAAATAGTAGTCGACTGGTTCCAGCGAGTCGTGATCGCGGTACATGCCTATGTGACCGACCCGCGCAGAGGGAATCAGCTGCGCGATGCCCTCGACCATGCCGAGGCCCGCCCGCAGGATGGGCACGAGCGTGAGCTTCTTGCCGGCGACCTGCTGGCCGGTCGTCCGCTCGAGCGGGGTCTCGATCTCCACCGGCTCGGTGACGAGGTCCTTGGTGACCTCGTACGCCATCAGCATGGCGATCTCGTTGACCAGCTGCTTGAAGTCACGGGTGCTGGTGCTGCGATCCCGGAGCAGCGTCAGCTTGTGCTGGATCAGCGGATGCCCGAGGATCGTCAGGTTCGGCAACTGCGTCGAACGATCGGGCGACATCACTCCACCTCGAACGCCGCTTCCCAGCGGGTGGTGTCCCACGCGAAGACGATCGCACCGCGGCTGTCGCCTCGCTCCTCGACCTGGATGGTGAACATCTCGACCTCTGGTCCGGCCGAGACCACAAGCGGCACCCTGCCTATGTCGCGCTCGGCATGGTACTCGGTGCCCCACTGCCCGGCCTGGCCGTTGATGATCAGTGTCGCGCCGTCTTCGGTGGGCAGTGTCCACAGGGTGTACACACCCGGCTGGAGCTTGATCGTGTCGCCCAGCGTGACCGGGCTCTCGACCATGAGCTGGGTCGCCGCGTTGGCGCCTGTGCGCCAGACCTCGCCCCAGGGCACGATCCCGCCGAAGATCATGCGGCCCCTCTTTCGGGGCCGGCCGTAGTCGACCGTCACCCGCGAATTACCGATCACGGCCTCGGCGGTGTCGCGTGGCGAGAGATTCCCTGCCACCCCCCGTTCCGACTCCGCCAGGGTCCACGCCTTCACCAGGCCAGCGATGTCCATCGAGTCGACGCGCGAGACCTTCACCTTGGCGGTGGTCTCCCGCCCGTCCAGTCCGAGGAGCTGGCCATCGGGGCCGATGCGCGCATACGAGGGCAGGCCAAACGTGCCGATGACGGCCGAGTCGACCCCGCGGCGCACGACGTAGGACGGCAGCGGATTCATGGCGCCGGGGAAGACGAACTGCAGCGGAATGGAATCCTGCCCGGCCGCGACAGCATGGCGCGTCGCCTGGTCGTAGAGGGAGTAGGTGCCGCTCAGCATCGGCAAGGCATGCGGGGACACTGCCGTAGCATAGCTGCGAGTGCTGTCGCCCTGTCGCAGCGTCACCTGCGCGCTGGTGTCGGTGAACACCACCGAGCTCGTCTGGGAAGCCGGCTGCTCCAGCATGCCGCCCGGCCTGCTTTCCGACGTGAACCGAACGATTCGCGCATCCGGGCCGAGGTCGGCCCGTACGGTGAGTACCGTTACCCGGGGAGAGCGGGCGACCCGGGTGACTTCCAGCGAGGAATCAGTACGTACGAACTGCTCGGCGGAGAGGGTATCGTCGCCGAGGGTCACCACGAAACCGCCGCGTGCGGCAGGAGCCTGGGCAGTGAGCAGCGCCGGGACGGCGAGGAGGAAGCAGGGCAGGGCCGCGATCCGGAAGAGGCGCATGGCGAAGCACTCGAAGTCTGAAAGGTGCAGGTGATCGGAAGCAACGGAGCCTGTGGGCAAGATACCCCCGCCATGCGGGGTCGCCAGCCGCGGGGAGCACTGCTCAGCGGACCTGCCCGTCCTCAACCGCCACGATGACAAGGCGGCAGTAGCCGGCATCGTTGTCACAGGTGCTGGCCTTGAGCGTGCCCGAGAGCCCGGCTGCAGGCTGGGGCGCCACGGCCATGGGCGGCTCGGTGAACCAGAGGGAATCGGAGCTGACCCAAGGGGAGTCGAACCGGATCACGGGGCCGGACTCCAGCAGCAGCCGGGGGGCATAGCCGGTACTGATCCGGACCCCCGGCGCGGGCACCAGCCAGAGCGAGTCGCCCCGGTGCTGGAGCACCATCAGCTCGGCGTCCTGTGATGGCCTGCAGCCGGTCAGGGCGGTCAAGGCGGTCAGGACGGTCAGGGCGGTCAGGGCGGTCGAGGATATTCTCACGGGGTGGAGTGTCGGGGGGTGACGGCGGGCCGGTCAAGGCTTATTTTCCGCGGCTTGTCGGCTAGGTAGCTCAGTTGGTAGAGCAGCGGACTGAAAATCCGCGTGTCGGCGGTTCGACTCCGCCCCTAGCCATGCATCAAGTGGGGAGTGGTTAGTGGGGAGTGGGAAGTAGGAGGGGCCGAACCCTTCCGGGTTTGAGGGACGTAGGGACTTCATCCCTGATCCCTAGTCCCTGACCCCTATGCCCTCCCTCCTCCTCGCCATCACCATCCTGGCTCAGGCACAGGCCGCAGTTCCCGCCGGTGCGCTCCTCATCGTCGCCAACAAGCAGGAAGCGACCGCGTCGATCATCGAGATCGGCTCGGGGCAGGCGCTTGCGACGGTCCCAACGGGCAGCGGCCCCCATGAAGTGGCTGTGGCGGGCAGCGGCGAGTGGGCGATCGTGGCCAACTACGGCGGCCAGGAACCGGGCAGTTCGCTCACCGTCATCGACCTCCTCACCCACAGCGTCCGGCGTACCATCGACCTCGGCGAGTACCGACGGCCCCACGGCATCGTGGTGCTACCGGGTGACTCCCTGGTTGTAGTGACGGTCGAAGCCAACTCCGCAGTGCTGCTCGTGAACCCCGCCACGGGCGTGGTCGAAAGGGCTATTTCCACCAACGCGCGCGGCTCCCACATGGTGGCTGTCACTGCCGACGGACGCCGAGCCTTCACTGCCAACGTCGGCAGCAATTCCATCACTGAAATTGACCTCGTTGGCGGCACTCCTGTGCGCAGCCTCGACGTGGCGCCTCGCACCGAGGGCGTGGGGGTAACTCCCGACGGCCGCGAGGTCTGGGTGGGCAGCAACACCGACCACACCGTGACCGTGGTCGACGCGCAGAATTGGAAGGTGCTCGACACGCTTCCCGCCGCCGGGTTGCCGTACCGGGTGGCTATTTCGGCGGACGGGGGGACGGCGCTGGTTCCGGCACCGATGACTGGCGTGCTTCGCGTCTTCGACGTCGCGAGCAGGTCGGAGCGCCGGGCCATCAGCTTCGGCGATGGCCAGCCGGTCGGCACCGCCATCAGCCCCGACGGCGCCTATGCGTTCGTGTCGCTCCAGGGCACCGACGAGGCCGCGATGGTGGACCTGCGCACGCTGGAGGAAGTGCGGCGCTTCAAGACCGGCGCGGGGCCGGATGGGATCGCTGTCGCCTGGTGAGGCGTGGGGCGTGGGGCCTGGGGCGTGAGGCAAAACCCCCACGCCGCACGCCTCACGCCCCACGCCTACTTTCCTGCATGCATTCGTGCTTCGCCGTCACGGCTCCAGGGATCGAAGCGATCACGGCGGCCGAGCTCCGGGCACTGGGGATCGAGCCTGACGGCACCGAGCCCGGTGGCGTATCGTTTCGCGCCGCGCCGGCCGACCTCTTCCGGCTCAATCTCCAGCTTCGTACTGCCTCCCGGCTGCTGCTTCGCCTCGATTCATTTCATGCGCGCACTTTCCCGGAGCTCGAGCGTCATGCCAAAGCGCTCCCCTGGCACGAGGTGCTGCGCTCGGGCGACCAGGTAGCGTTCCGCGTCACCTCCAGAAAATCAAAACTCTACCATCAGGGTGGCATCGCCGAGCGCCTGGCGCGCGCGGCAGCCTCGGCGGTCGAGGGACTCGCGGCTGTTCGATGGCCGCCGGATGACGCGCCGGCCGAGGCCAACCTCCAGCGACTGATCGTGCGGGTGTTCCGGGACGAGGTCACGGTGAGCGCCGACGCCTCGGGGGAACTGCTGCATCGACGGGGTTACCGTCAAGCCGCCGGCAAGGCGCCCCTCCGCGAAACGCTGGCAGCAGCGATGCTGATGGGCTCAGGCTGGACTGGTGACCGACCGTTGGCGGATCCCTTCGCCGGATCTGGCACCATCCCGATCGAGGCGGCGATGCTGGCGCGGAGAATTCCGCCCGGCCGGGCGAGAAGCTTTGCCTGCGAGCAATGGCCGCTGCTGGCCGGTGCTGATACTGCGACCATCCGGCACGAGCTGTCGTCAGAGGTAATGCCCGCGTCCTCGGTGCCGATTCGTGCCCTTGATCGCGATGCCGGGGCGATTGCTGCTTGCCGCGCCAATGCAGAACGGGCGGGGGTCCTGAGTGATCTCGACATCGCCCAACAGCCGATCTCCGCCCTGGAGTTGAGTGGCGTGCCGGGCTTGCTCCTCACCAACCCGCCCTACGGGATGCGGATCGGCGAGGCCATGCGGTTGCGCGATCTGTACGCCAGGCTGGGTCAGCTGCTTCGGCGGGATGGAGCCGGGTGGATGGTGGGAGTGCTGGTGGCGCACCCCCAGTTCGAACGTCAGCTCGGCCTGCCGCTGGAGGAAACGTTCTCCACCGTCACCGGCGGCATTCGTATTCGTTTCCTGACTGCATTGCTGAGTTGAGCGACGTCAGGCCGCGGGGCCACACCAGTCGGCGCTCACACGGGCGAGCGCATCCTGGAGCCGCCTGACGCGGTCGGCCAGGACGCTGTCCTCCGACAGCCTTCCGTGTTCTTCGCGTGCAAGTCCAGCAAGCGTTGCCGAAGCGTGGTCGATCTCTGCCTGGGTACTGGGAACCTGGCGTTTGGGTGCGCCGAGGCGGGTGAGTGACTTCCGGCGCCAGGCCTGCTTGGCGTAATCGTTCAGCCGCCGCGCAGGGTGCAGCTGGTGGTTGTCGGCGAGCGCGGGCAGGTCGACCGGCTCGTAGCTCAACTCGAGCGAATCGGCCCAATCGTGCCACTTGAACGAGTTGATATGGTCGTAGGCGCGAACCGGTACCCATGGCACCCGGAGCGCGTCGGCCACGATCGCGCCGTGCATTGCTTCGGCGAGGACCAGCTTCAGCCGCTTCATCCGGGCCAGCAGCCGCGGCACCGGCGCGCGGGGGTCGAGATAGACCAGGCCCAGGCGGCGGCTCAGACTGGCCCAGTCATACAGGTCGCGGCTCACGTGATGGGGCATGAACCCCACCCCCGCACGCCCACCGGCGAGTGGCTCGAGCGCGTTGACCAGGGCAGCCGTATCCGTCATGGCCAGCTCAGCGGGAAGGCCGAGGGCGGCGGCCGTGCGTGGGCCGCGAACGGCGTAGAAGCGCCACCGCTCGTCCAGCTGCGGCAGTTCTCCATAGCCCGCGCCCGCGCCCATGACCACCTTGATGGCCGTCTCCGGCACTTCCTGGCGGATCAGCGTTCCAATGCCGAGCAGCAGGGCGTTGTCACTGCGGTCAAAACCACGCGGAAGCACCCGGGGCCAGAGCCACTGGTTCAGCTCGTCACCGAAGTTTCCGTATGAGTCCTGGTAGTAGTAGACGCGCATCTGTGCGGGGAATGAAAACCGGGCCCGGTTGCTGCGGCAACGGCGGGCGGAACTTTGCCTCTCGTGACGCCCCGCACCGCAGCCCCCCGAATCCGATGCATACTTGATCGGTGAGCCGAAGTTCACGGCCCGCTGTGGTGGAAACGGTGTGCATTCGATGTGGATAGCCGTGTGGATATCCATGCGGCCGACCTGGGGGGTATATGGCGGAACGAGCAATCTGGTCAGGGATCATCAGCTTCGGGCTGGTGAGCATCCCGGTGAAACTGCACAGTGCCACCCGCTCGAAGGACGTCTCCTTCAAGCTGATCCACGCGAGCTGCGGAACGCCGATCCAGCAGAAGCGCTGGTGTCCCACCGACGAGGTGGAAGTGGCGTGGGAGGAGATCGTGCGCGGCTACGAGTACGGCAAGGACCGCTTCGTGACCATGACCGACGAGGACTTCGAGAAGCTTCCCGTGCGCAGCAAGCACACCATCGACATCAGCGCGTTCGTCGAAGGTTCCGAGATCGACCCGATCTATTTCGAGAAGGCCTATCACCTTCTCCCGGGTGACCGGGGCGAGAAGCCTTATGCGCTGCTGATGCGCGCCTTGACCGAAAAGAACCTCCTGGCCATCGCCACCATCACCATTCGAAAGAAGGAGCAGCTCTGCGCGCTGCGGCCCCGCGAGGGTACGCTGATGCTGGAGACGCTCTTCTATCCCGATGAAATCGTCGCCACCGAGGGCGCCGACATCTCCAAGACCAAGGTCACCGCCGAAGAAGTGAAGCTGGCCCAGCAACTGATCACCATGCTGCGGAAGCCGTTCGACCCCGAGGACTACAAGGACACGTACCGTGAGGCGGTATCGGAGCTGATCGATGCCAAGCTTGAGGGCAAGGAGGTCGTGGCCGCTCCGGAGCACAAGGAGACCGAGGTGATCGACTTGCGCGAGGCGCTGGCTCGGAGCCTCAAGCGTTCGCGTGGGAGCAAGGCCAGGCCGAACGCACCGGCGCGACGCCGTACCCGCAAGAGCACCACGGGCCGGAAAGCCGGCTGACGCATGGGGTCTCCCGGCAGCGCCGACCAGGTGGCCAAAGTGCTGGAGCAGCTGGACGACGCCGGCGCCACGGCGACCCTCACCATGGGCCGCCACCGGGTGGACGTCACCAGCCTGGACAAGCCGCTCTGGCCCGAGGCGCGCCCGGCCGCGACCAAGCGCGACCTGCTGCGCTACCTGGCCGCAGCGTCACCGTGGCTGCTGCCGCACCTGAAGGATCGTCCGGTGTTCGTCACCCGCGCGCCCGATGGCGTGGGGGGAAAGAAGTTCTTCCAGAAGAAGTTTCCCGACGCTCCCGCCTTCGTGCGGTCGCTGGCGGTGTTCAGCCCGGAGAACAAGGGCGCGATCGACCTGCTGCTGGCGAGCAATCTCGCGACGCTGCTCTGGCTGGGTCAGTTCGCGGCGCTGGAGTACCATGTGTGGTTCTCGCGCATCGGCCGCGGCGCCGATGGCCGTTCGCTCGGCACCGATTACGCCTCGTCCGAGGCGGCGGTCGAGGAGTCACGCCTCAACTACCCCGACTTTCTGGTGGTGGATCTCGATGCCTACCTCTACTCCGGCAAGGAGGGGCAAGGGGAGGAACCTCGGCTGCACCGAAAGGGCTTCGCCATGGTGCGCGACGTGGCGCTCGAGGTCCGGGAGATCGCGCTGTCGCTGGGACTCTCGGCCTACGTAAAGACGTCGGGCAAGACCGGACTGCATCTGTACCTGCCGATCCTGCGCGATTTCACCTTCGACGAGGTGCGCGAGATGGCGCGCGCCCTGGGCGAGTTCGCGGCCCAGCGGGCGCCGAAGCAGGTGACGCTCGAGTGGTCGGTGGAAAACCGCACCGGCAAGGTGTTCTTCGATTTCAACCAGAATGTCCGGGGGAAGTCGCTGGCGGCGGCGCTATCGCCGCGAATGCATCCGGCAGCAACTGTGTCGATGCCGCTTCGCTGGGATGAGCTGGCCTCGGTCTATCCCACCGACTTCACCCTCAGGACCGCCGCAGAGCACATCGCCCGCCACGGCGACCCCTGGGCCGATATTCTCGAGCACAAGGCAGACCTTGGCGCCGCGCTGGGCGCGGCCGGCAGCGAGCCGGGCGGGTGAGCGAAGCCAGCCCGCGAGGCTGGATCGCGCCGATGCTGGCCACCCTGGTCAAGCCCCTCGCATTGCCGGATGGCTGGATCTACGAGCCGAAGCTCGACGGCGTTCGGGCCATTGCGTCCCGCCAGGGCAACGAGATCCGGATCTATTCCCGCAACAAGCTTCGGGTGGAGGGCAACTATCCCGAGGTCGCGGCGCGGCTGGGCGAGGCGCTGCCCGACGGCGCGATCGTGGATGGCGAGCTCATCGCAACCGACCCCGCCACCGGCGTGCCCAGCTTCGCGCGGCTGCAGCAGCGAATGAAGCGGGCCAATCCGCCGCCGGCGATCCAACGCGATGTACCGGTGGAGTATTCGGTGTTCGATTGCCTGGCGCTTGCAGGCAAGCGAGTGACGCGCCTTCCATGGACCGAGCGCCGGGCGCTGCTCGAGCAGTCGGTCGAGGACCTCGGTGCACTGCGCCTGACCCCGGTGCTGGATGGCAGCTTTGACGAACTGTTCGCCGCGATGGTGGATGCGGGCTTTGAGGGGCTCATGGGAAAGCGCGCTGCCAGCAGCTATCGCAGCGGACGCTCACGCGACTGGGTCAAACTCAAGCCGGTGCAGCAGGGCGAGTTCGTCATCATCGGCTGGACTGAGCCGAAGGGCAGTCGAGCCGGGCTGGGCGCGCTGCTGCTGGGCGTGAAGGAGGCCGGGGCGCTGCGCTATGCGGGCAAGGTGGGCACCGGCTTCACCGATGCGATGCTGCGTGAGCTCCGGCAGCGGCTGGCGCCGCTGGAGCGCCAGCGACCGCCAGTGGCAGGCCTCAGGGTAGCTCCGAGCGAGAAGGCGCACTGGGTAACGCCTCGCCTGAAGGCCAGCGTGGGGTTCTCGGAGTGGACCAATGACGGGATGCTGAGACACCCAAGACTGCTGAGTGGGAAGTGGGAAGTGGGGAGTGGGAAGTAGGAAGTAGAGACCACCTCCCACTCCCCACTCCCCACTCCCCACTCCCCACTTCCCACTCCCCACTCCCCACTTGCTACTGTCTCTTGGGGCACCCCTCCCGCTGTCTCGTGTCCCCAAGGCTCGTGATCTTCCACCCATCGGGATACCGCGCGAGCTGGAAGGCGTCCACGCCGCAGTGCAGGAATTTGCTGCCGAGGAAAAAGTCGTACTCGGTCCACACGGTGGCGAGGCCGCCGTCGAGCCGAACTTCCGTTCCGTAGATCCGCTCGTCCCAGGTCGAGTCGCTGGGCTGGCCAACGGCTTCGATGAACCCGTTGATGGGTTCTGCGTGCACCACCGGCGCGCCGTCGCGCATGCCGGGCGTGAACAGCCGGGCGTCCTCGGCAAAGGCGGTGCGGAGCAGCGCTGAATCGCGGCTCCGCATGGCGTCGAAGACGCGGTGGACCACGGCCAGCACGGCAGCGCTGTCGGCGGCCCGATCCGGGGCCGGGGTCGTGGCCTGGGCGCTGGCCGAGGCGGTGCCACCGAGAGCCAGAGCGAACAGCAGGACGATCGAACGGCGCATGGCATGACCTCCGGGTCGGGGGTAGAATAGGCCGTAACCTACGCCCCTGCGGCGGTTCGGGTTTCCCGGACCGCAACCTGCGCCGGGCGGGCCCCGTAGGGCCACTTATTCCCTCTCATCGAGTCAGGCCGCATGCTCACAGGTCTCCTGGCGCTCGCCGCGCTGATGCAGCAAGCGCCCCAAGCGCCCACGTCATCCCTGGCAGCCTCACCCGTTTCGCGCATTGCCTTTGCCTCGGGCTCCGAGCTCACCGTGGTCGCGGGCGATTCCGTGCGCCTGAGCGCGCGCGCGCTCGGCGCCAATGGCGAGCCGGTGCCCAACGCCAGCATCCGCTACTTCCTGACCGGCGGGTATTTCGAAGGCTCGGTGGACACCAGCGGCCTGGTGCGTTCCGGCGCCACCGGCTCCATCGTGGTGGGGGCGGTCGCGACCGTGCCAGGGGCCAAGCCGTATCTCGAGCGGTTGCAGATCCGGATGGTGCCGGGCCCGGCGGCCCGCATCAGCGTGACGCCGTCAGTCTCCCGGCTCGCCATCGGGCAGCGTGTGCGGCTGTCGGCGACGTCGTGGTCCGCCGCGAGCGACGAACGGGATGACCAGATCGCATGGCGCAGCTCGGCGTCCCGGGTGGCGGATGTGTCGGCAGATGGCGTGGTGATGGCGCTGGCCCCCGGCCGGGCCGTCATCACGGCGGCGGTGGGCGACGTGCGCACGGAAGTGCCCGTCGAGATCGTGGCGACCCCGGTTGCCAGCGTCGCGATCAGCCCCCCGCGCGTGGAGGGGAAGGAGGGCGACGTGCTGCGTCTCACCGCTGTGGCGCGCGATGCCAACGGCAGAGAGATCGCCGGACTCACGCCGCAGTGGAGTTTCTCGCCTGGCAATGGGACGATCGATGCCGACGGGGCGTTCGTGGGTTACGAGCCGGGTGACTACCTGATCACCGCGAGCTTCGGGACCCGCAGCGCTGACGCCGCGGTCACGCTGGCGCCGCGCGATGTGCGCCGGCCAGCCACGGTGGTGGGTCGCCTGCCTCGATCGCTCTTCCGCACCGAGGAGGTCTGGGTGCACCCCAGCGGCAAGGCTGCCTACCTCGGCACGGGCCGAGGCGGAGACCGGATGTACGCGATCGACATCAGCGATCCGGCGAATCCGGTGGTGACCGACTCGGTCGTCACCAACACCCGCCGAGTCAATGACGTGATGACCACGCCCGACGGGAAGACGCTGGTGTTCACCCGCGAGGGCGCGTCGGATCGCAAGAACGGGATCGTCATCGCCACGCTGGAAGACCCGCTCCACCCGAAGGTGGTCGCGGAGTTCACCGACGGCGTCCACGCCGGAGTCCACTCGGCGTTCATCTACCAGCAGCCGAAGTACGGCACCCATGTGTACCTCACCAACGACGGCACCGGCGCCATGCACGTGGTGGACATAGGTGACCCGGCGAATCCCAGGGAAGTGGGGCAGTGGCGCACGGATCGGCCCGATGCCGGCCGTACCCTGCACGACATCGACATCAAGGACGGCCTGGCATACCTGTCCTACTGGAACGACGGGCTGGTGATCCTCGACGTGGGCAATGGAGTGAAGGGCGGCAGCCCGTCCAACCCCCAGATGGTGACCCAGTACAAGTACGACCTCAACGCGCTGTATAGGGAAGTCGAGGCGGTCGGCGGCCCCGGCTTCATCCGTGGCACCCACACCGCGTGGCGCCACAACGACTATGTGTTCATCGCCGACGAGGTGTTCCCCGGCGCCGGGGTGAAGGGCGCCAAGGACGCAGCGGCAGGGCGCGCCTACGGCCGCCTGCAGGTGATTGACGTGTCGGACATGGAGCAGCCCCGCTCGGTGGCGTGGTACGAACCGGAGTATGGTGGGGTGCACAACGTGTGGGTGGCGGGCGACACGCTCTACATGGGGGCGTACCAGGGCGGGTTCCGCGCCTTCGATATCAGCGGCGAGCTGCGGGGTGATCTCCGGGCCCAGAATCGCGAGATCGTCCACGTGCACACGGGCGACATGGACGGCGAAGTGAAGAACTCGCCCAACACGTGGGGCGTAGTGGTGAAGGACGGGCTGGCGTACGTGAATGACAACAACAACGGCCTGTGGATTGTGAAGATCGAGCCGGAGACCAGGCCGCTGACCCCGTAGGTGAAGCGTGAAAGGTGAACGGTGATCAGGGCTTCCCGTTCACTGTTCACCTTTCACCTTTTACTCGTCGTACCTCGGCGACCAACGCACGCGCGCGCTCTACCGGGACTCCGTCCATGTAGAGCGCGCGTTCCACTTCCTCGTCGGTCTTGCCGGAGTCCATCAGTTCCAGGGCTCGGCGAGTGCGCTGCACCGTTTCCTCGGGTGTCTCGCGCGGGCCGAACAAGCGGCTCCAGAAGCTCACGACTTCTTCCTGGGCACCTTCGCTCCCTTCTCGCGAGCTTCGGACAGTCCGATCGCGATCGCCTGCTCGCGGCTCTTCACCTTGCCACCCTTGCCGCCCGGTCCGCTGCGGAGCGTGCCCTTCTTGCGACGACGCATGGCACGTTCCACCCACTTCCCTGCCGCTTCGCCGTACTTGCGAGCCTGCTTCTTGGCGGGCTTCCGTCCCTTCACCGACATGGGCCTACCTCCGCGACGAGCGGGGCCACGACCTCACAGGGAGGCCGCGCCCCGGAGGAAAACTATACCGCTACGGCGGAGCAGCTCACCTCGAACGTCACGTCGGTGGTGTCGCCATCGGTAATCGTAGCGGTCTTGGTGGCGGAATCCACCGAGCAGTTGGCGTCCAGGCCGGTCAGCGTGACCTGCGTATCGCCAGTGGCCAGGGCCGTGGCGGACACGGTGCCGCCAGTGGCCGCTACCGGGCCGATTGAAGCTGTTCCAACCGTGACGTCGAAGCCGTCAGCGTCGGCGCCCTCGCCGGTGACCGTCACGGTAACGTCGAGATTGCCCACTTCGGGTTCGTTGGTGTCATCGTCGCATGCCGCAACAGTCAGCGAGGCAAGCGCCAGCAACGCCAGAAAGCCGCTCTTCCGAGCGGCGAACCGCAGATCTGCGGCAAGGATCGTCTTCAGCATGCAGCAACTCCAATTGTGAATGTGCCATTGGGGAATCGTCACAGTGACGATACCAGCCCGTCATATCTGGCATAGTGCGGCCGGGTTGCCTGTGGCGCAGGTCACGCGAGTTGCGGATTGAACCGAGGAAGGGCGTGAGGCGTGGGACGTGAGGCGTGGGGTCAGGGGTCAGGGACCTGGGATCAGGGATCAGAGCGAGAAGTTCAGAGCAGTTTCAGGAGTCCGGGTTGCAGTTGCTCCGGGGTGCGGGTTGGCGGGTGGCGCTGGACCACCTGACCCGAGCGAGCCACCACGAACTTGGTGAAGTTCCACTTGATGTTGCCGGTGCCCAGAAAGCCGCGCCGAGCGCGCTTGAGCTCGCGATAGAGTGGATGCGTGCCGGGCCCGTTGACTTCGATCCTGGCGAACAGCGGGAACGTCACGTCGTAGGTGAGCCGGCAGAAGTCCCGGATCTCGGCCTCGTCGCCCGGCTCCTGGTGGCCGAACTGGTCGCAGGGGAAGCCAAGCACCGCGAGCCCCTGTGGGGCGTGGGCGCGATGCAGCGCCTCCAGTCCTTCATACTGCGGCGTGAAGCCGCACTGGCTCGCGACATTCACTATCAGCAGCACCTGCCCCCGCCACGGTTCCAGGGTGGTGGTGCGGCCGTCGATGGTCGTGACCGGAATGGTGAACAGGCTGGTGGCCATTGCGGCTATTGTGCCCGGTCGAGCGTCACATCGGCAAGTCCGGGAGCCGCGAATCGGACTTTGACCAGCCAGGGATTGCAGCATACCGGGCAGTCCTCGACGTATTCCTGAACTGCGCCGCCGGACGGATCGGGTTCGAGTGTGTGAGGCTCGCCGCACCAGGGGCAGTGCAGCTCCACCGCTCCTTCAGCCGTGGCGTCGTCGTCGATGTCACGCACGGGATGCGTAGCGCGGGAGCCTGCGGCGCTCTACCTGGGTCACGGCCCACGTGGCCACTACGGGCACAATGAGCTCCTCCCCGACAGCCAGGAAGGCGTTGGGGATGTCGGTGTGCTTCCGGAGCCAGCGCCGGGCCAGGAAGGCGGCGGCCAGCACCACCCCCGCGGCCACGAGCGGCATCAGGTCGAAGTCGGAGTCGGATGTCATGGGGCGATGGACGGCTGGGCCACGATGGTGAATGGTTCGGACTCGGCGTGCGCGCCCGCGGGATCGCGCGACTCGAACATCAGTCGCGCATTGGACGATGCCTCGAGGCCGACGCCGGAAACGAATCCCTCCGGAACGGTCCACACGAGCGTATCGGGGCTGGCGGGGATGGCGATGCCGAGATGACCCTTGTCCTTGCCGCCGATGGCGGCACCGATGTCCAGGGTTTGCACGCCCGACGCGGTCCAGCGGATCACGTGGGTACGGCCCTCCACCAGCGTATCGGTCCCCGCAGGCGAGAGGATCTCGATGGTCGGGATGCTGTCCAGGATCGCAACGCCGGTATCGGCGCCGTCGGGCGGCATCATCTGCCGCCGACGGTCGCAGCCGACAAGGGCCACCAGCGCGATCAGCGCGAGCAATTCAGTCCGACGCGGCATGGGCCTCGTTGTCGCGAACCTTGGTGGCGCCCTCCTGGTGGGCGCAGTGAGCACAGCAGTAGAAGGTGCCGTTGGCCTCGATACCGTGGCCGATGATGCGGCAGCCGCAGTGGGCGCAGGTCGGGGCCAGTTTGTGGATGGCGCACTCGAAGGAATCGAACGTATGGGTCACGCCGGCGGCGACGACGTCGAAGGAGAGGTAGTAAGCGTTGCCGCAGACTTCGCACTTGGCCATGGGAGCCTCCAGATCCACAGATGAAGTGGATGAACATTGATGAAGCTGATGGTCGGCTGTTCACCCAAACATCAGCTTCATCGAGTATACATCAGTTTCATCTGTGGATCATTACCACCCTCCCCATGGCCACCGGCCCCGCGATCGACGCTTCGCCCCAGCGCCCGGTCAGGGAGTCACCGCTCCAGCCCACGGTCGCGCCGAAGCCGCAATCAGCGGCTCCGGGTGTGAAGTGCAGGTTGAACCGTTCATCGATTCTTCCGACCCGGACTTCCACCGGGCCCGGCTCGTAACATGAAATCTGCCTGCCCAGCATCGGCGTGAAGTCAAAATCCGAGCTGCCGGTGAGCATTACTGCCTGCCCGGTGTCGGGGCCAGCCAGAATCAGCTGGCCCACCACGTTCACGGTATCGGCCGGCGTCCACGGCCCGGTTCCGCTGCGAACGCTGTCGAGCGTGAATTCGACCCGCCAGCTGCCAGCCACCGGATGCTCAGCCGGCGGCTGGTCGGCGCTGGTTTCCGGGGGGGGCGGCTGGCAGCCAACGGCCAGCAGGATGGCCGCCAGCACCAACGCCGGCCGCCGTTTACGGGAAGATGCCCAGCTGCTCATAGCTCAGTGCCACCTTGTCGATGGCGACGACCATGGCTGCGGTGCGGAGGTCCGCCTTGTCGGCGTGCCGCTTCCAGGTCTCGCGGATGGGGTGATAGGCGCCGATCATGGTCTCCTCCAGGCCCGAATTGACCAGGTCTTCTTCGCTCGAGCCCCGAGTGACCTGCTCCACCTCGGCCTCGGTGAACTCCCGGCCGGTGACCTGCTCCACCGCCGTCAGCAGCCGGGCATACGCTGCCTGCTCGGCCCGCTTCTGCATCCGGCCGAACCGCACATGGCCCAGGTCCTTGACCCACTCGAAGTACGAAACGGTCACGCCACCGGCATTGATGAAGGCGTCGGGGATCACGAAAACGCCCCGCTGGGCCAGGATGGCATCGGCTTCCGCGGTGGTGGGCCCGTTGGCTGCCTCCACCACCATCTTCGCCTTGATCCGCGGCGCATTGTCGGCGGTGATCTGCCGCTCCAGCGCCGCCGGGATGAGGATGTCGCAGTCGAGCTCGAGCGCCGCTTCCCGGCTGGCAAGGTTGGTGGCGCCGGGGAAGCCGAGCACGGTGCGCCGCTCGGCGCGCTGCGCCAGCACCTTCTCCACGTCGAGGCCCTTGGCGTTGGCGATGGCGCCTTCCGATTCCGCCAGGCCCACGATGATGGCGCCTTCCTGCTGGAAGAAGTGCGCGGCATTGGCGCCCACGTTGCCCAGGCCCTGGATCACCACCCGCTTGCCTTCGAGCCCGGTGGAGAGGCCGATGGCCTTCATGTCCTCCTTGATGCTGGCGATCTCGCGAGTACCGTAGAACACGCCCCGGCCAGTAGCCTCCTGCCGCCCGCGGATGCCGCCGGCGCTCACCGGCTTGCCGGTGACGCATGCCAGCGCGTCAAGTTCCCCCGGCTTGAGCTGGCTGTAGGTGTCGGCGATCCACGCCATCTCTCGCGGTCCGGTGCCTACATCGGGTGCGGGCACGTCGAGCCCGGGCCCCATGCAGTTCTTGCGCACCAGTTCGAAGACGTAGCGACGGGTGACCCGTTCCAGTTCCGCCGCCGAGTACTTCTTGGGGTTGATCATCACCCCGCCCTTGGCGCCGCCGAACGGCACGTCCACCAGCGCGCACTTGTAGGTCATCAGCGCCGCCAGCGCCTGGATCTCCTCGGCGTCGACCGTCTCGGCGTAGCGGATGCCGCCCTTGCAGGGGAGCTTGTGGTGGCTGTGCTCCGCCCGCCATGCGTGCATCACCTCGATGCGGCCGTCGTCGCGCTTGAGCGGGAAGCTGGTGTACAGCACGTTCTTGCACGCCTTGATGTTGGCGAGCATTGTCGGGTCGTGCGGGGTGAGCGCGGCAGCACGGTCGAAGGCCTGATCGACCTGTGCGAGGAACCTGGCACCTACGGACATGTCATGCTCCGATACGGGAATTACAGGGGGTTGGCTGCCGGCCGCAGCGACCGTCCGCTGCCCGGCATCGTACGTGTTCCGTCGCGCAAGGCAAACCGGCCGTTGACGATTACGGCGCTGATGCCGACAGGATACTGGAACGGATTCTCGAACGTGGCGCGGTCGGCCACCGTGTCGGGATCGAAGATCACGACATCCGCCGCGTAACCCTGTCGCAGCAGGCCGCGATCGGCCAGCCGCAGCCGGGCAGCGGGTGCCGACGTCATCTTGCGGATGGCATCGGGCAGGGTCAGCGCCTTGCGCTCGCGAACGTAGCGTCCCAATACCCGGGCAAAGCTACCTGCTCCGCGGGGATGCGGGCTGCCTCGCCGGGTGGGGCCGTCGATTGCGAATCCGCCGCCGTCGGTGCACACCATCGCGAGCGGGTGGGCGAGGATACGATCGAGATTCTCCTCGCTCATCGCGAAGCCAAGCATGCCGACACCGCCCCGGTTGCGGCGAAGCAGTCCGAGCGTGGCGGCATACGGCTCCTCATTCCGCATCCGCGCCCAGTCATCCAGCCGCTGGCCCTCGGCGGCGCGGTCGGCGTCGTTCCGTACCGACGAGATCTGCACGTTGTGCCAGCCGCCGATAAGCTCGACCTTGGCGAGCGCTTCGGTGCGGATGCGGTCGCTGGTTTCCGGAGCGTCCAGTCGCGCCAGGAAATCGTCGGTGCCGCCGTCGCGGCTCCAGACCGGGAAGAGATTGGTGAGCCCGGTGGAGTAGGCGATGTAGGCGTAGCGGTCGAAGGTGGCCGATCCACCACCGCTGTTGGCCCCCTCGATGCGAGCGAAAGCATCGTCCAGTCGAGGCCAGTTGCGAGGGCCCTGGGTCTTGAGATGCGACACATGCAGGGGGCAGCCGGCGCCGCGGGCTACCGCGATGGCCTCATCGATCGCGGCGAGCAGCCGGTCGTCTTCATTGCGCATGTGGGAAGCATAGGGTAGCCGGCGCGCGGCGAGTGGCCGGCAAAGCGCAATCAGCTCCTCGATCGAGGCAAAGGCGCCCGGTGTGTATTCCAGTCCGGATGAGGCGCCGCAGGCTCCGTCCGCCAGGGCGGCTTCCACCAGCCGGGTCATCTCGGCGAGCTCCGCAGGCGTCGCCGGCCGGTCGTCATTGCCCACCACCGCTCCCCGCACGCTGCCGAGACCGACCATCGACGCCACGTTGGGACCGGGTTGGAGCGCGTCGATCTCCTTGAACCACGCGCCCAGGCCGCCGGCGCCGGTGCCGCGCGACCCGCCATCCTGGCCCGCGATGATGGTGGTGATGCCCTGGCGGATGGCGGACTCGCTTCGCGGGTCGTCATCCAGTGAGCCGTCGGCATGCGAGTGGATGTCGATGAACCCGGGCACCACCGCGAGGTGGCGGGCATCGAGTTCCTCCGCGCCGCGGGCGGCGAGCGACGGCCCGATAGCGGCTATGCGGCCGCCCGACACCGCCACGTCGGCGGTGACGCCCGCAGCTCCGCTCCCATCCAGCACCGTCCCGCCGCGAATGATCAGGTCATGCGCATCTCGACGGGTGACGGCAGCGGGAGCGCATGCGGCGAGCAGTGCGGCGCCGGTGACGCCCACGAACGCGCGGCGTGAAGTCTCAGGCATCATGCTCCTTGATGAGTCGCTTCGGTGCGGTGAGTCGCCACGCGTCGCGCAGCAGCTCCTTCAGGAGGGACCAGTCGGTCTCCCGGTCGAGATAGACCCCGACCCAGCCGCTGGGGCCGACGTACGGTGGGCGAAAGTAGCGATCCGGGGCATCGTGGATCATCAGCTCCTGGTTGCCGGGTGCGGCCTTGCACCACACCGCGGCGCGCCCCGCGCCATGATGGTTGTTGGGCGCTGCGTACATCGCGAAGAGCTTGTTCTTCACCCGGAACGTCGGCTCGCCCCACGCCTCGACCTCGTGCGCCTCGGGGAGGGCGAGGCATAATTTTCGGAGTCGTACAAGGGACGAAGGAGGCATGAGTCGAGAGTTGAGAGTTGAGAATCAAGAGATTGGGCACTCGTATCTCTTAACTCTTGACTCTCAACTACAGTCTCCCATCTCCTGAATGGCTTCCGCCGCTCCCGCCAGGTTGAACTGATCGGTGTAGGTCTCGCCGTCGAGCGGATCGGTGACGCGAATGGAGAGCAGCTTCGCCTGCTGGGCCAGGCGGGTGAACTCCGCTACCTGGTCCATCGGCACATACACCGACTTGTTGCCGGTGAGGAGTTGCCAGGCTTCGGTGCCGGACGGCGGGGTTTCATCGAAGCGGTAGCGAATCGTCACCTCGTTGTCGTCGTTGCCGCCGAAGTAGGTGCCGAAGTGATAGACGACGTTGAGGCCGTCCTCCATGCATTGCCAGCCGAATGCCGGCTCCCGGTCGCTCTGCTCGATCGCGCCTGTCATCGCGATGGAGCGATTGGTGTCGTCGATCGGATCCTTGTCCCGGCTCACGTTGAACCCGCCCGAGCCATCCTGGGCTGCGAGGGTCGCAGGGGCAAGCAGTGCCGTTACGAGCGCCATCGTGCCGACCGACAACCGCATACAGCCTCCGGTGAGGATGTCATGGAATGGACAGCGGAACCTTCAATCTGGCCCCCACTGTCCCGAAGTGGAATGGCGGGCGCGGCTCTTGCTGCCGGAACCGGGCAAGCCCTCCCTTCGTATAATCAGGACGGGCCGGTCCTCCGGCCCTTTTGACCTTTCGCGCCCAATCTGGAACGTGCCCATGCGTCGCCTCCTTCCCTGGTCCCTGGTTCCCGTAGCGCTGATCGTCGGCGCCATTGTCCCGCTGGCCGCGACCGGCAGTTTTGACGGCCGGGCCCTCTTTGAAGAGGTTCGCGGCCGGATCGCCACCGGGGCGGTGGATTCGATGCCCGATGACGAACTCTGGGTCCGCGCGGCGCGGGGCCTGGTGAGCGAGCTGGGCGATCCCTACGCAGAGCTGTTCTCGCCCGAGCAGATCGCAAGCTTCAGCCGCAACACGCTTCGCAACGACTACGCTGGCCTGGGCATGAACATCCAGGATCAACTGGGTACGGTGGTGGTAACCGCGACGTTCAGCGGGTCGCCAGCCAGGTTGGGCGGGGTGCAGCCAGGGGACCGGATCGCCGAGATCGATGGCGTGTCCGCCAAGGGCCTGCGGCTGGATGAAGTCTCGAATCGGCTGATCGGACCTCCGGGCACCACGGTGCAGGTGACCTTCCTCCGGCCCGGCGTCGCCGAGCCGATCGAAATGTCGTTCCAGCGGGCGCGGATCCATGTGCCGGCAGTGCCGTATGCCCTGATGCTGGATGACGAAACCGGTTACGTGCCGCTCCAGCGGTTCAATGACTCGTCCGGTGTCGAAGTGGGCAAGGCCATCGCGTCGCTGCGCGAGGCGGGTGCCCGCACGTTCGTGCTGGACCTCCGCGGCAATCCGGGCGGCAGCCTCACCCAGGCCGTCACCGTGAGCGAGAGGTTCCTCCGTCCGGGGCAGCAGGTGGTGACGGTGCGGTATCGCGACCGGCAGCCGGAGGTGCACCTGGCCGGCGGTGCGGCTACAGGATCGCTGCGTTCGGAGGAGCCGGTGGTGGTGCTGGTGGACGGTGGCGCGGCGTCGGCGTCCGAGATCGTCGCTGGCGCCCTGCAGGACCACGACCGCGCGCTGGTCGTCGGCACGACCAGCTTCGGCAAGGGGCTGGTGCAGAGCCTCTATCCGCTGCAGGAAGGTTGGGCGCTCAAGCTCACCACGGCACGGTGGTTCACGCCCAGTGGACGCAGCATCCAGCGTGATCGGGACGAGAACGGCCGCGTGACCGAACCGGATTCGCTGGAAACCGATTCGGTGCGGGCTTCACGGCCGGCCTACAAGTCGGATGGCGGGAGGGTGGTGTACGGTGGTGGCGGCATCACGCCGGACCTGGTGGTCCCGGCGGACACCATCTCGTCGGTGGAGCAACGGTTCCTGGCAGCCATCGCGCCCGAGTCCCAGAAGGCCTACCGCGAGCTGTATGATCTCGCGCTGGAGCTCCGGCCCAGCGTCAAGCAAGGCTTCGACGTCACACCCGCGGTCCGCGACTCGTTCTTCGTGCGCATGACCCGTGAGGGCGTCCCGGTCACCCGCGCCCAGTACGACTCGGCGTCGGTGCTGGTGGACCGGCTTATCGGGCAGCAGGTGGCGGCCGTGGCGCTGGGCGACTCCGCAGCGTTCCGCCGGCGGGTTTCGTCAGATGTGCAGTTGAAGCGTGCGCTGGCGCTGCTCGACAGCGCGACGACCCAGGCGCAACTGCTGGCGCTCGCTGCGGAAGGGTAGGGGCCAGGGGCCGCTCGCCCGGGATCTCCCTCCGGCGGCTCGGCGGGCGGCGGACTTCGTCCGCCTTCGGCAATCGGCCCGCACGCCGCCTCCGGGAGATCCGGGGCTCGCGCCCTGCGATGGTTCGCTAGTTCCGCGCAATTCCGATGAGACCCAGCGGCACCCTTCTCATGCCGCTCCACTCATGGCGCTCTGCGCCGAGCTGGATCACCATCTGGCTGGACACACCGCCGTCCAGCAATGCCGCTCGGCAGGCGCCGAGCGCACCCATCAGCGCTGCCATCTCGGGCGTGGTGAGACCGAAGGGCAGATGATCGAGCAGTCCTCCCAGGGCATTGAATCGCGTCAGTACGAAGAGCAGGTGACCATCGCGGGTCTCTCCGACAGCCAGTCTCGAATCCCTGTGGTTCAGATCAACGCCGAGACCCGGCTCGCGCAGCGGGCGGGGAATCTGTCCGTTGCCATCGAGCAGGGTGGGGTAGGACTGGAAGGCCTCCACCACGGTGCCTGATCCCCGCACTGCGCCGATGCTGTCGGCCGGCACGAACCGCAGCCGGCCAGTGGTGTCCACCACCAGCGCCGGCGCCAGCGGACCGGTCCCGGGCGACTGGCGCTCCATTCCGTCGCGCACTACCCAACCCCACGGACGCGCCGGCCCGAACTGCCCCGCGTTGAGCGAGAGCAGTGCGTCACCGGGAGTGTCATCCACCGTCCACTGATGCGGCGGCCCGGTCCGCGCGGGTTCGCCTTCCAGCCGGAAGGTCACCAGCGACGGATCCACCCGCACGATGATTGCCTTGACCCGCCGCGCCTCGCCTGCACCTGACAGGCGCAGCGTGCCCCATTCGATGCCGTGGCCACGTTCTTCCCACTCGATGGCCGACGTGATGTCGTCGAGCGGCGCGAGCCACTCGGAGGGCGCGCTGTCGGCCTGCCACCAGGTGCGCCAGCTGCCGCCCAGCTCCACGCGCAGTGTGGCAGGAGCGACAGTGGCGAGTAATGCGAGCGCGCCGCCGGCGAGGATGCTGCGCAACATGGCTCAGGCGCCCTGCAGCAATTCCTTGTACGGCTTGAGCTGCTCGAGCGCGCCCTTGAGTACCGCAACTTCATCGTTGGTCAGGGTCATGCCGCCGCTCGACTTCCCGTTGCTGGCGACGAACGCCACAACCCGCTCGCGCATCACGGCGTAGGCGTCGCCGTTCATGCCGCTGGCGCGGACACCCGCAGTCCGCACGGTGCTGTAATCCAGTTCCGGCTCCATTTCAGGCGACTCGGGTTTGACCGGACCTTCGCCGCACGCCTCGAGCGCCCGGCTGTTGATCTGCTGGCCGTCCCGCACCGCCGCGACACCCGTCGGCGACACCGCCTTCACCAGCGAGTCGCTCAGCCGCCGGATCTCGGCCATGTCACCGCGCCCCTGAGCGGCCTTGATCCGGTCCGCCAGCTGCTGCATCCCCACGGTGTCGCGCTCGGCCTTCGCCTGATGCGACGCCATCGTCCGCTCCGACTCCGCAGCGAACGGTGCCAGGCACTTCTCCCGATCCTGGACCTTCTTCTCGTAGTCCCGCATCGCCGTCTCGTGCTGCTTCTGGCGAGCCTCGTTGCGCTTCTGGATGCCTTCGCGATCCTGGGCGTCCACGATCTTCGCCTGATCAGCTTCGGCGTCGAGGCCCACCAGCAGCTGGCGCATCCGGGCTTCGGTGATCTCCAGAACCGCGCCGCCAAAGGCAACGTCGCCGGTCTTCACGTCGGAGGTGCCAGGCACGCCGGCCTCGCGGGCCACCGCGCGGGTCAGGCGGCCGAGCTGGGCGTGTGCAACGGCAGGTACCACGGTGAGCGAAAGCAGGACCAGGACGACCAGGGGGCGCCGCATACGGTTCTCCGCAGAGGTTGAGGTGTACGAGCGGAGATAGTGTACGATGGTGGGGAAGGGGCGGTTTCATGGTGGAACGCGCAGGCGGTAGACGCCGTGACACTCTGCCTCCTTACCGCCGGTTCAGCCCCATGCAGCCTGACCGCCGCGCCCGCGTTCCTGTTCTACCGGGTAGCGGCCAGCAACCGCGACGCCTGGGTGACGGTGGGGTGACGCACGCACGCTACGATGGCGCATCCACATTCCGAAGGAAGATCTGCATGCGACCAATCGTTGCGATGCGGCTCGGGGGCCTCGCTGCCCTCCTCGCCGTTACCGGGTGCGACAATGCCCACGCCCCGTCCGACCTCACCCCGACCCGTGCCGCCGCGCAGGCGACGGGTGGAGACGTCGTTCCGCTGGGAGAGTTTGCCCTTTACGTGCCGAGCACGCCCGGCAAGCTCCGGGGGGTGCTCGTGGCCTTGGGTGGCCCGCGGACGCGGGCGTTCGTCACGGGTGAGCCGACCGGCGCCCCATTCCCGCCGGTCGAGGCCGCGCTGCAGGAGCTAGGGGCCTCCTTCCGCGCCCTGGCGGACGAGCAGCGCATCGCCTTGCTCGGCGCGGCCTACTTCGGCCCGACCGCGCTCCCGAACGCCATCGCGAGCGACCAGCTCATCCTCGACGCCATTGCCGCTGGCGCGGCCGCCAGCGGCCGTCCGGAGCTCGCGGACGCGCCGATCCTGATATTTGCCTCGTCGGGTGGCGCACCCGAGGCATCGGGCTTCACCGCACGGAACGCCGAGCGGGTGGCGGGTCTCTTCCTTTCGGTTCCGCTGTCGGTGACGGCGCTGACCACCGAGTTGCAGCGCCAGGTGCCGACGATCGTGGCCCTCGCCGAGTTCGATGCGTTCATCGACAATGCGGCACTCACAGCGGCCGTGGCCGCCAATCGTGGCAGCGGCGCGCTATGGGGCATCGCCATGGAAAGGGGCGTGCCGCACCATTCGCTCTCGCCTGCCAAGGCGCAGTTGACGCTCGCCTGGCTGGAGGCGGTGCTGGACCGGCGCATCAATGGCGCTTCGGGAGGAATCCGGGTAGTTCCAGAACAGTCAGGCTGGCTGGGCAACCCCACAACTGGGGAGATCTCGACTTGGGGCGCGTACAGCGGAGACCGCTCGACGGCTAACTGGCTCCCGACCGAGGCAGCGGCAGAGCAGTGGAGGGCGGTGGCGGGGTTCTGAGCTGCGGGCCTGAGGCGTGGAGCATGGGGCGTGAGACAACATCATCCCACGCCCCACGTCTCACGCCCCACGCCTAGTAGCGGTAATGCTCCGGCTTGTACGGCCCCTCGACCGGCACCCCGATATAGGAGGCCTGGGCCGGTGACAGCTGGGTGAGCTTCACGCCCAGCTTGTCGAGGTGGAGCCGAGCCACCTGCTCGTCCAGCGCCTTGGGCAGGGTGTAGACCTTCTTCTCGTACTTGCCGGCATTCTGGTGCAGTTCGAGCTGGGCCATCACCTGGTTGGTGAAGCTGGCGCTCATCACGAAGCTCGGGTGCCCAGTGGCGCAGCCCAGGTTGAGCAGCCGTCCCTCGGCCAGGATCATGACGCTGTGGCCGTCGGGGAAGACGAATTCGTCGTACTGGGGCTTGATGTTGACCCGGCGGATGCCCTTCCGCTTGAGCCCGGCCATGTCGATCTCGTTGTCGAAATGGCCGATGTTGCCGACGATGGCCTTGTCCTTCATCCGCGCCATGTGGTCCACCGTGATGATGTCCCGGTTGCCGGTGGCAGTGATGAAGATGTCAGCGGTCTCAAGCACGTCCTCGAGCGTGGTGACCTGGTAACCCTCCATCGCGGCCTGCAGCGCGCAGATCGGGTCGATCTCGGTTATGACCACGCGGGCGCCCTGGCCCTTGAGCGCCTGGGCGCAGCCCTTACCCACGTCGCCGTACCCGCAGATGACCGCCACCTTGCCGGCCAGCATCACGTCGCTGGCGCGGAGGATGCCGTCGGTCAGTGAGTGACGGCAGCCGTAGAGGTTGTCGAACTTCGACTTGGTCACCGAGTCGTTGACGTTGATGGCGGGGAAGAGCAGGGTACCCGCCTTCATCATCTCGTACAGCCGGTGCACGCCGGTGGTGGTCTCCTCCGACACACCGCGAATGTCCTGGGCAATGCGGCCCCAGCGGGCCGGGTCGGTGGCGATGCCCCGACGAATGACGTCAAGGATCACGCCCCACTCCTCGGGGTCATTGGCCTCGTCGAACTCCGGCACCGCACCCGCCGCCTCGTACTCGGCTCCCTTGTGCACCAGCAGCGTCGCGTCGCCACCGTCATCCAGCAGCAGGTTGGGGCCAGCGCCATCGGGCCAGAGCAGCGCCTGCTCGGTGCACCACCAGTACTCCTCCAGGGTCTCGCCCTTCCAGGCAAAGACCGGAGTGCCCTTGGGGTTCTCCGGGGTGCCGTTCCTGCCCACCACCACCGCAGCAGCGGCGTGATCCTGGGTCGAGAAGATGTTGCAGGAAACCCAGCGCACATCGGCGCCCAGCTCCACCAGGGTCTCGATCAGCACCGCCGTCTGCACGGTCATGTGGAGCGAGCCCATGATGCGGGCGCCCTTGAGCGGCAGCTTGGCCTTGTGCTGGGCGCGGAGGGCCATCAGCCCCGGCATCTCGAATTCCGCCAGCCGGATCTCGTTCCGGCCGAACTCGGCCAGCGACAGATCACGCACCTTGAAGGCAGGGCGGGATCCGCTCTTCATCTCACGTTCGGTCAGTACCGCCGTTCCCATCTCAGGACTCCTTCAGATTGTGATCCACGCGGCGCGCAGTTGCCGCAAACAGAGCGGGTCCGCTGGCCTCGGCGTCTGCCGCAAGCTCGCGCACCCGCAAGTCATCCATTCCGGCGCGCGACATCCACGCCTCGAGCTGGTCTTCCGAAAATCCCTGCCACACATGGCCCATCCGCTCGCGGAAATCAGCTTGCTCGTGGGGCACCATGTCCACCAGCAGCAGCCGGCCGCCGGGCTTGACCACCCGCGCCGCCTCGGTCAGCACCGCCGACGGGTCGACCGCGTGGTGCAGCACCAGCAATAGCAACGCGACATCGGCTTCGGCGTCGTCCAGCGGCAGCGCTTCCAGCGCACCCGCGCGGAGCTCGACGTTCTCTACTTCCTCCAGCCGTTGCTTCGCTGCGTCCAGCATGGCCCGGCTCTCGTCGACTGCAATCACCTTGCCGACGAACGGCGCGATCGCAACGCAGATGGCGCCGGTGCCGGCACCGAGGTCAGCCACCACCCAGTTCGGGTCGAATAGCGCAGGGAGCGCCGACAGTCCGGCGTTCGCGCCGAAGAGCTCAGTGCGGAGCGCGTCCCACTTGCCGGCATCCGCGTTGAAGAATTCGCGCGAGCGCTCGCGCCGGGCGCTGAGAATCCGATCGGCCCGGGCGGTATCGGCGCGGGCCGCCGGCGTGGCGCCGGTCTCCTCGCGCACCAGCTGCCATAGGGTACGGGAGGGCGCGTCCAGCTGGTCCACCATCCGGTACAGCCGGCTGGTGCCTTCGGCCCGGGCCCGGAGCCAGCCATCGTCGCCCAGCACCTTGAGGTGGCGGGAGACGGTCGACTGGGGCAGCCGGAGCGCCTGGCACAGCTCGCCCACGGACAGTTCGTGGCGGTCGAGCAGGGCGAGGATCCGGGCGCGGATCGGGTCCGCGAGTCCGGGAAGTCGGTCGAGTACGGGCATATATCCTTTCAGCCGGATTGAAGGATATATGAAAATGCGCGTGTTGTCAATCCAGGCGATCAGGGGCGCTCCCCTCCGGCAGATACGTGACCTGCCTGCGGGGAGCGCCCCTGACCGCCTGGCTCCGGCGCTTTGATTACTGGGCGGGCCAGCTGTTGTTGCTGCGATCGATGTCGGCGTACATCGCGCCGGGGTCGATCTCGACCCTCGTCACTCCCGCGCCGGCGGTGAGGGTCGTACTGGTGGCGCCGCTGAGCCAGGTGTCGACCGGCACGGCGAGCGTATCGGTGCGTCCGCCCTCGTACGTGATTACTACCTGCGCCGGCATGGGAATGAGCCCGCGATCCTCGATCACAATGCTGGTGCCGTCTCCGGCCGGCGTCACGCTGGCGACCGCCTGGTCCAGCTGCCAGGTCTCGAAGAACCACGACTGCCAGAACCAGTCGAGGTCGCGACCGGCCGCCGCCTCCATGCTGCTGAAGAAGTCGAACGGCGTGGGATGCTTCCACTGCCAGTCCCGGCCGTACTGGCGGAAGCCCCGCATGAAGACATCCTCGCCCAGCATCGAGCGCAGCATGTCGAGCACCATCGCAGTCTTCATGTAGCTCGCGATGCCGAAGGTGGTGTAGTTGGGATAGAGGTCGCCCCGGCGCATGATCTCGACTTCCTGTCCCGAGGCGGCGAGCAGCAGGTAGTTCTGGCGCGCGTCGGCGAGGTCGGTGGCCTCTCCCCGAAGGAAGACGTCAGCGCCGTTGGCTTCGTTGAACTGGGTGAATCCCTCGTCCTGCCAGCTGTAGCGCTTCTCGTCCGAGCCCACCTGCATGGGGAACCACATGTGCCCGGTCTCGTGCAGCGTGACCCCGAACATGCTCAGGGTGTCGCGCCGAGGCCCGATGCAGGTCATCATCGGGTACTCCATGCCGCCGCAGGAGGGCGGGCCTTCCATCGCGGTCATCGAGGGCCAGGGATATGGCCACAGGAAGTCCGACAGGAACTCGATTGAGAACTTCGCGTAGCGCGCCCCGGCGCTCCAGCCACTGGTCGCACCGGAGTACCAGAAGGAGTGGATTGCGCTCCAGTCGTCAATGCCGTCTCCGTCCCTGTCGCCCGCATTGGCACGGGTGGCGTCCCAGCGATACTCCTTCGATGTACCCCACGCGAAGTCGCGCACCTGCTCGGCCCGAAACTGCCACGTCACCTTGCCATCGCTGTCCGCCACAGTCGCGGCGTCACCGGCACCAGCCGCCACTACTTCGACGACGCTGTCACTCTGGAGTGCGCGTGCCAGGCGCTGCTGCACCGCGGGCGTCAGGATCTGCCCACCATTCTCCAGCGTGCCTGTCGCGCCCACGAGGTAGCCCTTCGGCACCGTGATCGACACGTCGTAGTTGCCGTAGCCGAAGTAGAACTCGGCGTTGGCGAGGTAGGGATCGATCTGCCAGCCGTTGACGTCGTCGTACACCGCCACCTGGGGATACCAGTAGGACACGAACGCGACGTGCTCATTGCGGCCACCGCGCGGTGCGCCATCGGGGGGCACCGGGAGCGACCATTCGATATCGAGCGTGAGCGTGCCACCGGGCAGCAGCCGATCGGACAGCGGCACCTGCATGATGGTGCCCTGGATGCGATACCCACGAGGCGACTGTCCGCCCATCGCGGCCAGCGCGGTCCCGTTGACCTCAACGCTCCTGATGGTGACGCCGCCCGAGGTGGGAACCACCCGGTTCTTCATCGAGGCCGGATCGAACAGGTTGTCGTGCAGGTGCAGGAACACCGCCCGCAGCGAATCAGGCGACCGGTTACTGTAGGTGATGGTCTCGCGTCCGGTGAGGGTGCCGCTGTCGGGGTCATAGCTCGCGTCGATGTCGTACTCCGACCATTGCTGCCAGTAGCTGGGGCCGGGCTTGCCGGTACGGGTGCGGGTGCCCGACTCGACAGCATCCCGGAACCCGTTCGTTTCCATGACGGGGTAGGGCAAGGGCCGATCGCCGGACCCTGCCGCCACCGCGACGGGTGCTGGAGGGGGAGTGGGAGCGGCCGCGGGAGCAGGGGCGCAAGCGACAACGGCGAGCAGCGTCAGCAGCGACTTCTTCATGGTCGGACCTCAGTCTCCGGCTAGCGTGGTGAGCAGTTTGATCATGCGGACGTCGAGCTCGTCGGGGGTGTCGTCATTCACCGCCGGCTCTCCGTCCGCCTGT
>DASTUF010000083.1:0-36963 GCA_035759745.1 Gemmatimonadales bacterium | reverse complement strand
CCACTGCTCGTCGTGGGAGGATGCACCCCAAATTCCTCCGACAATCCCTCCAAGGAGGGCGCCAGCCCCAATGCCTGCAGGAACGAGAAAGGGTGTCGGCTCACTCGGCTCCGATTGGTTCAGCGCGTATCCGGCGCCACCGCCCGCGGCTCCGCCGATCAGCGCACCCAGGAGTATGCCGCGGCTGAGCTTCGAACGTCGACCCGTGCTGCGTTCGATACGTTCGAGGTCGGCGGCCAGCACCCTCACGGTATCCGCGTTCCCATCCCGCACGAATTGAATGGTGTCGGTATCGGTCGAAACAAGCGTCCCTGTCATCGGCTTCCAGGACGCGTGGACTGGAACCAGTCGGACCCGCTGGGGCGTCACCTCGGCCGGTCCATTGCTCTGAGCGGACAGCCCGGGCACTGCGAACAAAAGCATCGGAGCAACGAGCGACAAGCGGCGCATGGCAACCTCCAGGGGAATCGAGTAACGGCACACCCACTGACCTGCCGTCCCTGCTTGCAAGACGACAGCCTCCGCCGGCCGTACGGATGGCAGGACAGCAAGCGGCGCACCAGCACCGAGTTCGGCGAACGCGCAGCCACATCCTGATCGGCGCGAGGCGTTACGGTGCGTTACACCGCTATCGTCGATTCATTACGAAGCGTGAGACTTCCTGCTGCCACCTGCTCCTGTCGGCGCTCCGAAGCTCATACTGGCCATCACTTGGCTTCACACCGTCCCCATGGCCGGCGGCTTGCCCCGGGATCGAGTCACACTCTCTCAACCCGAGGCCCCAATGCGACGCGCTCTCATTCCGCTGCTCCTCCCGCTTGCTCTCGTCGCCGGCGCCTGCGCCTCCGACTCGCCCGCCGGGCCTGACGACTCCGCCGCGCTCGATGCATCCCTCGCAGGCGCTCCGCCGAAGCCCCGACCCGCAGGCGGAAGCTGCGTCACGACCGTGGCGCCGGCCGGTTTTGTGTTCCCCCACCTCACTATCACGATCGACGGCATCTGCAATCTCCGCCATCTTGGCCGAGCGACCATGCATGCCACCCAGATCATCGACGTCACCACCGGTCTCTTCTCGAACGAGACGACCTACGTCGCAGCGAATGGCGACGAGCTGCATACCACGTTCGCCGGCGTCCCTACCTCGCCACCCGGCTCGCTCGACATCACGTTCGACGGGACGGAAACGTTCGTGGGCGGAACCGGTCGCTTTGCGTCCGCCACGGGATCCACCACGGCCCAGGGCAGTGCAACCCTCGCAGCCGACCAGAGCGGCGTCGGCGAGTATCGGATGGAGGGGCGGATCACGTTCTGAGTCGGACGGCGCTGACGCCGGCCAGCGGAGGGGTTTCTCTCGCGGGCCGGTGTTCGCGCCCGCCGGGACTTGACGGTAGCTTGCAGACGGCGCTGGGAGGTCGCCAGCCGGGACTTCCAGGCGCAGCGTCCGTCTCGTTCCCCATGCGGCAACTCGATGGCAGCAACGGCCTCCGAGTCGTGCGTCGTCACCCAGCTTCCGCGCGATCCGCGCGGGCGCGACGCTGCGTCGTCGGCTATCCGGCCCACGACGCTCAGCGAGGAGGGCCTTGCCGGCGTGACGGGGCGCGTGCGAATTGCGGCCCTGATATCCGGAGTACTGTGGACGCTCGTGCTGATCGCGAACGTTCTTCTCGCCCCGCTCTTCGAGAAGCTCGGATTCGCCGGAGCAGCAGGGTGGCGCTTTCCGAATGCGATCTACGCCATCATCGGCGTGGCCGGCGCCTTCGGTCTCGCCTGGGCGATCACCCGCTTCCGTGTGCGGTCGGCCACCGTCATCGATCTTGGGCTCGGCCTCGAAGTCTTCACGGCTCTGCTGATCGCGCTCATCACCTTCTACAAGATCGAACCACACGCCTCCCGGATTTCCTGGACCGTCGCCGTCATACTGATCTACCCCGCCATCGCGCCGGCAGCTCCGCGTCGCGCACTTCTCGCTGGCATCCTCGCGGCAACGATGGATGCCGTCGGCTTCGGTGTCGCGGTGCTTCGCAATCCCGAGGATGAGTGGTCCGCGGTCGTGCTCGCGTGGATGCTCGCACCGAGCTACCTCTGCGCCTTCCTGGCCCTCGTACCGGCGACACTCATTCGCCGCCTCGGCCGTGAGGCGGGCGCGGCGCGCGAACTCGGCAGCTACCGGCTGGGCCGGCTGCTCGATCGTGGCGGAATGGGAGAGGTCTATGAAGCGCG
This sequence comes from Gemmatimonadales bacterium, assembly GCA_035759745.1. Lineage (GTDB taxonomy): Bacteria > Gemmatimonadota > Gemmatimonadetes > Gemmatimonadales > GWC2-71-9 > CAMLHP01. Next base: position 34,743 of record DASTUF010000083.1, on the reverse strand, counting down.
CCACCGCATGATCGCGAAGCCGGCGGCGATCAAGCTCATCCGCCCCGAGCTGCTCGCGGGGACGCCCGCATTCGCTGACATGGTCGTCGAGCGCTTTTACCGCGAAGCCGAAGCAGTCGCGGCGCTGAGAAGCCCCCACACAGTGGCGCTGTTCGATTTTGGCGTCGCCACGGACGGCACGCTCTACTATGTGATGGAGCTGCTGGATGGCATCGACCTGCAGCGCCTCGTCGAGCGATTCGGCCCGCTGCCACCGGAGCGGGTCGTGCACATCCTGACGCAGGTCTGTGACTCGCTGAGCGAAGCTCATGCCCATGGCATGGTGCATCGCGACATCAAGCCTTCCAACATCCTGGTCTGCAGTCTCGGGACGACGGTGGATTTCGTGAAGGTCCTCGACTTCGGGCTCGTCCGCCACGATGTCGCGCCGGCTCCTGGAGACGAGGGGCTATCGGTCCCGCTCGGCCAGCCCGGCACGCCGTCGTACATGGCTCCGGAAACGGTCTCGGGCTCAGCGCCCGTCGACAGACGCGCCGACCTCTACGCCCTCGCCTGTGTCGGGTACTGGCTGTTGACGGGACACCCGGTATTCGAAGGAAGCAGCCCGGTCCAGATCATGTATCATCACGGTTACGATCCCCCGATGCCGCCGTCCGAGCGCCTGGGCACGCCGCTCCCGATCGGGCTCGAGACGGCCATCCTCAGAGCGCTCTCCAAGCTGCCGTCGGATCGGCCGTCGACCGCTGCCGACTTCAGCGAGCAGATCTCCGCCATCGCGCCAACCGCATCCTGGGATACCTCGCGAGCCCAGGCATGGTGGGCGGAGAATCTCGGCGCGGTCCGCGCCGCGCGCACCTCGGGCATTCCGGCATGAGACCGCACTCGCTCCTCGTCGTCGATGACGATGCGACCGTCCGGCATGCGCTTGCCGATGCGCTGTCGGACGACAACACGGAAGTAACACTGGCGGACAGCGCCGAGGGAGCACTGGCGCTCATCGGCGCGGGGCCGGTCGATGTCGTCCTTTCGGACATCCGCATGCCGGGACTCGATGGGCTGAAGTTCCTGAAGCTCCTCCGGGAACGCGCGCGGCACATCGACGTCGTACTCATGACGGCGTTCGACGACATGCCGACGGTCGTGGCGGCCATGCGGGAGGGCGCGGTCGAGTTCCTGGTGAAGCCCCTCGAGCTGCACGCGCTGCGCCGGGTCCTGGACGGTGTATTCGAGGACCGCCGCGCGCGCGCGCGGCGCCAGGCGCGGCCGGAAGAGGGGCCGGTCTCGCTGCCAGGCGGGTATCCCGGAGCGCTTGTCGGACACGATCCGAGGATGGTCGACGTCTTCAAGCGAATCGGCCAGGCGGCGTGCAGCCGGGCGACGGTGCTGATCCGGGGCGAGACGGGGACCGGGAAGGAGCTGATTGCGCGCGCGATTCACTCCAGCTCGTCCGAGTCCGACACGCCGTTTGTCGCGGTCAACTGTGCGGCGTTGCCGGCGACGCTCCTCGAGTCGGAACTCTTCGGTCACGTTCGCGGCGCCTTCACCGGTGCCACCGGCGACAGAAAGGGCCGCTTCGCGCTCGCCGGTCGCGGCACAATTTTCCTCGATGAGATCGGCGATACGACAGTCGATCTCCAGGCCAAGCTGCTCCGGGTGCTCCAGGAGCGCGAGTTCTATCCGGTCGGCGCGGAGCAGCCGGAGCGCACGGCGGCGCGGGTCATCGCTGCGACCCATCAGAACCTCGAATCCCTGGTCGCCGCCGGGACCTTTCGGGCCGATCTCTACTACCGCCTCCGCGTTCTCGAGATCGACGTCCCTCCGCTCAGGGATCGGGTGGCCGATGTGCCGCCACTGGCGCTCCATCTCACACGCCGGGCCAGCCGCGCGGCTGGTCGCAAGGCGCCGGTCCTCTCCCAGGAGGCCCTGGACGTACTCGTCACGCACGACTGGCCGGGCAACGTCAGGGAGCTGGAGAACTGCCTCACGCGAGCGGTGGTACTCGCGAGCGGCGACGTGGTCCGCGCCGAGCACATCACGATCGGGAAGGCCGCCTCGGTGAGCATTCCCGCGCCCGTCACGCTCGAAGCGCTCGAGCGCTCGCATGTCGAGCACACCCTGGCGGCGCTCGACGGGCACAAGGCGAAGACCGCGCGCGCGCTCGGGATCTCGCGGCCACGCCTCGATCGCCTGCTCCGGAAGTACGGGCTCGAGTGAAGAAGCGCCGGCGTCAAGAAATGGCTGCTGAGCGGCGAGCACGGAGCCCGCAGTGGTCGCAGCGTGAAGCGCTGGCCGAGGTCGGAAGGTTCGCCGCGCTGCTGGCGCACGAGATCAGGAATCCACTGACGGCGATTCGCATCGACCTTCAACGGGTGGAAGAGCGGCTTCCGGCCGACTCACCGTTGCGCGTGCAGCTTGCGCGGGCCTTGCGGGAAGTGGAGCGGCTCGACCAGACGGTGAGTGGTGCGCTCCGGATCGCTCGGAGCGGTACTGTGTCCTCGGATCTCGTCGATCTGCGCGTCCCGCTGCAGCGGGCGGTCGAAGTTGCGAGACCGACATTCGACCAGACTGGAGCGACGCTCCTCCTTGCGGGTCTCGATGGCGTCTCCGTTCCCGTGCGGGGGGACGAGGCCGCACTCGAGCAGCTCTTCCTCAACATCCTCCTCAATGCGGCGCAGGCGCTTCTCGATCACGGCTCCGCGGGCGTGACAATGGCGGTTCGGGACGGACAGGTCGAAGTCGAGATATGGGACCGGGGAGTCGGGATTGCTCCCGACATGCTGGGGAAGGTGTTCGATCCATTCTACTCGACCAGGAAGGACGGAACGGGCCTCGGTCTCGCCATCGCGCGCGGAATCGTGACCGGCCACGGAGGCATTCTCGACATCGAGAGCCCGGCCGGTCGTGGAACTTCGGTTTCGATCCGGCTGCCGCTGGCTGGGTAAGGGTCGCGAGTTCGAATCTCGCCGGAACTCGTCAGACTTCCCAGAGCGTCCGCGTCTCCTCCGCTATCAGGTCGGGCTTCTCCTCCGGCCAGAACAGCTTCCCCCAGCCGTCGTGGTGGGTGTCACTACGACGCGCAGGAAGCGGTGCCCTCGGACTGCGAGTTATATATCGTTCGACGGCAATCGGATCAGTCACATGACAAAGATCTGGAACGATGCGGTGAGCCTCAAGCAGCCGGGATGGATGCGGAGTATGGCGGCCCTGGCTGTTGGCGTACTGGTCGCGGGGATGCTTTACCTGCTCGGCGCCGCTATCGCCCTGCTGACCACCGTCGGGCTTCCCCTGGGCTCGCCTGGCGGTCCGGCGCCGGCTGGGTACTTCATCATCAATCTCGGGCTGTCTGCGCTCGCCGCGGCACTGGGAGGGAGGGTAAGCGCCAGGATCGCTCAAGCCAGGCGCCACCGGGTTGTCGCCCTTCTGGCGCTCGTGTTGGCAGGCTTGGCATTGTGGGCCTTCTCCCAACCGGGGTCCAACTGGCCGCGCTGGTATCCTCCCACACTGGCGCTGGTCGGGGCAGCGGGTACCCTGGTGGGTGGTCGGCTCTGGCCCGGACCTGAGCGCGGCTGACCACTGACAACCTTGCTCACCCCCGACTCGTTCTGGCTGGTTGGAGCCGTCGCGATCCTGGCCGGCGCGGTTGCAGCGGTGTCCGGCTTCGGAATCGGCAGCCTGCTCACGCCCGTACTCCTTCTGTCCATGCCCACGGCCCATGCGGTGGCGATTGTCGCCATTCCCCACGCCGTGGCCACCGCCATCCGCTTGTTCCAGATGCGTGCCGACGTGCATCGGCCGACCTTCCGGCAGTTCGGCATCGCGAGCGCCCTCGGCGGCCTGGCGGGCGCCGCACTGCAGTCGCAACTCGCGAGTCCGTTCCTGTCAGGACTGCTCGGCGCATTGCTGCTGCTGGTCGGCCTCACCGAGCTCCTCGGCCGTCGCGTCCCCCTGCCGCCCACCCCGCTCTGGCGACTCTCCGGCGGCGGGATTTCGGGGCTCTTTGGGGGGCTCGTGGGCAACCAGGGAGGCATTCGCGCCGCGGCCCTGCTGGGTTTTCAGCTGCCGCCGCGCCAGCTCGTGGCGACCGCCACTGCCTCGGCCCTGCTGGTCGACGCTGCGAGGGTCCCGCTCTATTTGCTGTCGACGGGCGAGGTGATGGCGCGGGCGCTGGCCCTGATAGCGGTGCTGTCCATCGGTGTAACCGCGGGTACGTTTCTCGGTGTCCCCGTGCTCAGGCACATTCCACGAGGGACCTACCGCCGGCTGCTCGGCGGCCTGCTGCTGGCGTTGGGCCTCACCTTGTTCGCCATGGCGTTGACCTGACGCGCGAGCGCAGGCGCACCGAACCCGCCCGGACTTTGGCTGACGGAGCGCACCATGAAGACCCAGTACTACACCGCAACCAGCCTGGATGGTTTCATCGCAACCCTGGATGATTCGCTGGAATGGCTCTTCCCGCTGGGCGACATCGAGGAGACGAGCTACCCGACCTTCATCAAGGACATCGGGGCCCTGGCGATGGGTTCGGCTACCTACGAGTGGATGCTGCGGCACGTCGTCGGCCCGGAGGCGAAGGAGCCGAGGCCATGGCCCTACGAACAGCCGACCTGGGTGTTCAGCTCTCGAACGCTCCCGCCAGTTCCGGGCGCCGACATTCGGTTCGCCCAGGGTGACGTGCGGCCAGTCCACAAGGAAATGGCCGCTGCCGCACGCGGGAAGAACATCTGGTTGGTAGGCGGTGGTGACCTCGTCGGGCAGTTCCACGATCACGGACTGCTCGACGAATTGTTTGTACAGATCGGCTCGGTGACGCTTGGCTCCGGCAAGCCGCTCCTGCCGAGGGCGATCACCTCGCCCCCACTTCGGCTGGTATCGGTTCGGGCGGTGGGAACCGGCTTCGCCGAACTGCATTATGAGGTACGGCGGGCGTAGCGCTTCCGACTTCCTGCAGTCCGCAAACCGTCCTCCAGGAGTGCGCATGAAGCTCGCAAGCTGCCTGGCCCCGATGTTCCTGCTGGCGGCCTGTACGGGAGCGCCCGATGCCCCGTGGCGTGCCGGCGGACGGTGGATCGACCTCACCCACTCGTTCTCCGACTCGACGATCTACTGGCCCACCGACACCATCGGCTTTGTCCACGAGCAACTGGCCTACGGACAGACGCCTGGGGGTTGGTTCTACTCGTCGTACCGCTATTCAGCCGCGGAGCACGGAGGGACCCACCTCGACGCGCCCGCGCATTTTGCCGAAGGCCGGCACACGAGTGACGAGATACCGCTGTCGTCGCTCATCGGCCCGGCCGTGGTGATCGATGTCTCGGATCGAGCCGATCCGGACTATCTCGTGAGCGTGGAGGACCTGACCCTCTGGGAGTCGCAGCATGGGCGCATCCCTGACGGCGCCATCCTGCTGGTAAGCACCGGCTGGGACGCCCGCTACGGCGATCGCACCGCCTACCTCGGCACGGCGCGCACGGGACCGGAGGCCGTCGCCGAGCTGCACTTCCCGGGATTGGCGCCCGACGCCGCCCAGTGGCTGGTGCAGAATCGCCGCATCCACGCCTTCGGAATCGACACGCCGAGCGTTGACTACGGCCAGTCCACCGACTTCAGGACCCACGTGATCCTGTACCAGCAGAACATTCCAGGCTTCGAGAACGTGGCGAACCTTGGACAGCTCCCGGCGACCGGGAGCTTCGTGGTGGCACTGCCGATGAAGATCAAGGATGGGAGCGGTGGGCCGCTGCGGATCGTCGCGTACCTGCCCTGACGCATGATCTGGCGAATCACGCTCGCCTGGATTGTCGGGGGACTGATCCTCGTCCCCTGGTGCATCAATCGCCTGCTATTTCATGCACCGAAGGACGAGTACGCTCTTCTGATCGTCGTCCCGCTCTTCTGGATCTTCGGGTTCTGGGGTGTTGTCGGGCCGTCCATCGGCGCCTACCGGGTACACAAGCTGATGAACGCGCTGGACCATGTGAAGGATCGGCAGCAACTGCTGGAGGCGTATGAAAGGCACGAAGGCAAGGAGGTCATCATAGACCTGATTGCCAGTGACACGGGTCTTCCGAGGTTCGTCGCACGAAGTTTCTATGACAAGGTCGAGGCCAGATTGCGTGGGACCGATGCCATTCGATGAGAAGCTCGCCGCGCGCATTCGTGCAGCCCTCGGCGCGCGCACAGGTGTGGTCGAGAGGAAGATGTTCGGCGGGATCATCTTCATATCGCCAGCGACGCCCAACTCGGGAAGTGGGTGGACCTGGTCGCGAAGTGGGCAGGCTCACTGCCGGCGAAGTAGTGCCGCGGCGCTAAGGCGTATAGCTGTGCGTATCCCGATAGCGTAGCAACTCGGTCGTAACTTCCTCCACTGTATCGGGCGGCAGCGTCAGTGCGGCACTTCCCATCGCGCTCACCGCCTCCTCCCAGCCCACCGCACCTCCCATCTGCAGATAGGTCGGGCCCGCTCCTCCAAGAACCAGCCGATACCAGGTCGCGCGCGGCCCGCGTCGATCCGCAATAGCCCTCTCAAATACGGCCTCCTGCCCGGGCTCTACCCGATAGGTCACGAGCACCAGGTAGGCGGTCGTGTCCGGCAGCGGCGCACCCTGGCTGAGTTGGTCCAGCCGTCGGTACACCCCATGGGTGGTGAAATCGGCGTACGGGAGGACGTTGGCCACGTTGTCGGCGCGATCGCCCGCCGGATCGACCGGGCGATCGAAGTCGGCCGCCGAGTGTTCAAATGTTCCGTCCATGAACTGGCCCAGTCGAGCCCCGAGCACGAATGACCAGCCGTACCAGGTCCACGGGTCGCGATTGGCGCGGTGCCACTCGATGTGGCGCTCATATCCCGCGTCAAACGCATCAGCCTGACCCGGCTTCGGTACGATGGTGACGATCCGGGCGTAGGGGCCCGGCTCGGTGACGGGCACCTGCGCCGCCAGCGGATCGGAAAAGAAGCACAGCAGCAGAAGCGGAACAGAATATCTGGGTAACGTCATGACGTATTGTAGCCCTTCGCCTCGCAGCGCCAGCACCCCGCCCCGAGCGTGGCTCGAAGCGGGGTACGGTGCATCTGAACCTGCGCGCGGCCGGAAGACCGCTACGGCGATTCAGCTACAAGGCGCAGCCACGGTGCTGTTCTTCAGGGTGAACCGGTCGGAATTGACCGTCGCCGTGGAGTACGCCGCCACATCGGGGTCGGATGTCGCCTCAACCGTGGTGGCAACCAGGAAGTAGCCGCCCGCCTTGCTGACGGTCAGATCCGGGAAGTGCGCCACGCCCTGCTCGTCGGTGGTGGCGTCGTTGCCGCAGGCGGTGACGCCCTTGCCGTTGTTGGTCACGGCGTCGATATGCACGTCAATGCCCTCCCACGGGGTTTTCTCGGCACCGGTCACCTTGACTGACAGCTCACCACCGCCCACCGTGCCGATGAGCGGGGTGTTGACGTCTCCGTTGGCCGGCTGGTCCACGAAGGTCAGCACGATCTGGCCACCGTACACCACCTCGAAGGGGCTGAACGAGCCCTTGAGCCCGCCGATCCCGGTGAAGGCAACGGTCGAGGCGAAGAGCGGCTCCGGCCGCACCAGTTCCAGCAGTGCATGCATCAGCCGTCCACCCATCGTGGTGGCGTCGACCGGGCTCAGGGCCAGCCCGCTGCAATCGAGGAACGCTCCCGAGGCGATGGGCAGGATCACTCCGCCATCGTCCTTGGCGAGATGCTGCACCCGGAGCTGGGCCTGGGTGGCTCCGATCGGAGCAGCGTCTGCGCACAGCGCCACCACCGCGGGGCCGACAAAGGCCGCCGGAACCGTGTTGCCATCGGCGATGGCCCGCACCGTTGACCAGTCGAAGGCATTGCCGCCGGAGATCTCGGTGGCAAAGGTCGCCACCGGGTACCCGTAGAACAGCGCCCGGCCACCCATCCACGTCGCCCACGGCAGTGGGGCATGCACCCCGCTGCTGCCATCGGCCGAGAGGACGTCGCCAGCGGGATCGGCAGCGCCGCCCCGCACCGCAAAGCCGCCGTCGGCAGCCAGCGCGGCCTCGAATGCCGCCGCCGAGATGTCGCCTGACGTCTCGACATTCATGCAGGCGATGAGCTGCACCGCCAACGCCGCACCAGCCGGCGCCATCGTGGCGCTCCAGCTCTCAGCGTCGCGCATTGCGGCCAGCTCGGCAAGCAGGTCGAACCCGATGGCGTTGGCCACTTCCGTGTTGACATTGTCGGACACATCGCGGGCGAGCCCGACTTCGGCGCTGCCATTGCCGAACACGTCCGCCGCGGCGCTGCGCAAGTCGTTGCGGCTGCACGACGGCCCGGTGCCGATCTGGAAGGCGGGGGACTCGGCAGAGGACGGACTAGACGAATCGGAACACGCTGCCGCGAACGCCACAGCGGCAGCCAGCAGAACGAACCGGCGCATAAGGGTCTCCAGGGGAACGCCAAAAACAACTTTCAGGGATCGCGGAAGTATCTAGCGCGGTGCAGCATGGCACAAGGGGTGGGGCGTCACGAACCGACCAGCGCCTGGTAACCGGGGTCGTCGCGGAGGTCCCGAAGCCACCAGGTCTTGTCCTGCCGGAGGGTCTGTCGCTGGGCCGGGTTGGCGACCAGGTAGAGGCTCAGGCTCCGGAGAGCCGCCTCATGGTCACCCAGCATGGTCTGGCTCAGGGCCTCGAGGTAGGCCAGCTCCCGGCCGGGATCCGCGCTGGCATCGGGAGCCCGGGCCCGGGCGATCACCGCGCGGGCGCTGTCTTCCCGTCCGGCCCGGGCGAGGGCCAGAGACACAAGAAGTTGACCGCGTCGGCGGCTGTAGTCCTGCATTTCCGGCGGGCTGAGTGCGACGTACTCGTCAAACAGCTCCCAGGCATGCCGCATGTCCGGGTTGGAGCCCGGCAAGGCGTAGAGATATAGCTGGCACTCCACGAAGCGGGCGTCCTCGGGAAAGCGCTGGTGCCCCGTATCGCACCAGTGCTTCGCGGGCACCTTCTGCTCCAGATCCAGCGCCGTGGTGAAGACTCGCCAGAGCGTCACATTGGCATTGGCCAGCCAGGGATCTGATTCGTAGGCCCTGAGGGCCGCCAGGTTGGCATTGCCGAGATCGGGTTTGTTGATGAGCAGGTGGCTGAGCGAGGTCCACGCCGACGCCTGCTGCGGATTGGCATTCACGCTCGCGCGGAAGTCCGCCTCCGCAGTATCACGCAGTGCCTCGGCGCGCCCGGCATCGGGCTCCAGGCCGCTAAGCCAGCGCCAGTAGCGCAGTGTGCCGCGCAACTCGAGGGCGTCGGGATCCTGGGCCCGGCGGGCGAGCGCCTCGTTGGCCAGAGCGACCCCGGAGGTGATCAGCCGGTCCAGTTCGGTGGGATCGTCGGTGAGTCGGGCCTGGCGGAACAGCAGCCATCCCCTCTGGGTCGGGGGATCGGCCCAGTCCGGGTCGAGTGCCTCGGCATGCGCCATTACCGAATCCGCCCGCGCGAATCCACGGGCCACGGCGGCGGTGTCCCCCGATGCCATCAGCGCATCGATGCCTTCCGCTTCCTGGCGCCCGCGCTGCAGCGTCTCCCATGCCTCCACGTTCGCGGTGCCGGCCCGGCTCTCGCGGAGGCCGATTTCCTCGCCAACCCGGGCCCTGAGGAACTCCGCCACCTGGGTCGCGAGCGAGTCCTGAAGGGCGAAGACTTCCCCGCGCGGACGCTCGATGGTAGTGCTCGTGATCTGGCGCCCGCTCGCATCCACCATCGCGACCGTCACCCGCAGGAGTTCGCCAGAGCGGGCCACCTGCCCCAGCACCAGGGTGCCGACATTCAGCGCGCGGGCCACACTGTCGGGCGCAACCACTTCGTCCCGGAATGGCGCCACACCGCTCCGCGAAATGACCTGAAGTGGCTCGACCGCGCTCAGCTCGTTGATGAGCGCCTCGGTCAGGCCATCGGCCAGGAACTGAAGCGAATCCCCGTCCTGGCGGGTGTCGAAATACATCACGGCGATGTGCCGAGGATCGGGACCGGCCGGGATGCCAAGTGCCGAAGGCCCGCCACCACGGAAGACCAGCCAGCCAATCACCGCCAGTACGGCAACAGCGGCGCTGGCCGCGATGGCGATGGTGCGACGGGAGCGCCCGCGTGGCGCCTGCGCCGGAATGCCGCGAGTAGTGGTGCGGCGGCGGGTCGAGCCGGTCCGAAGCGCCGTCCGGCGTGCGCCGGTGCCGAGCTCGATCTGGGCCAGCTCGTCGGCAAAGGCGCGGATGGTGGGGAAGCGGTCGGCCGCAGTCTTCTCCAGCGCCCGCATGATCGCGTCCTCCAGCTCGTCGGGTACCGACTGCCGGACGATCTGCAGGCTGGGCACCGTCTCCATGGAGTGCTTGGCGATGATCGCCATGGAGTTGGGGCCGGTAAATGGCGGATGGCCGGCGAGCATCTCGTAGAGCATGCAGGCCAGGCTGTACTGGTCGCTGCGGCCGTCGAGATGCTCCCCGCCCATGGCCTGTTCCGGGCTCATGTAGGTCGGGGTGCCGATCGACATGCCGGTCTGGGTGAGCTTCTGGCCCGATTCGCTCAGCGCCCGCGCGATGCCGAAGTCGGCCACGATGGCGTGACCGCCCTGCAGCAGGATGTTCTCCGGCTTGATATCGCGATGGATGATGCCGTGGGTGTGGGCGTACTGGATGCCCTCGGCCACCTCGACCGTGATGTTGATCGCGTCGTCGATGGCGAGCTGCTGCTCGCGATCCAGCCGGTCACGGAGGGTCTCGCCTTCGATGAACGGCATCACGAAGAAGAGCGTGCCGTTGGCCTCGCCCGAATCGTAGATCGGGAGGATGTTGGGGTGCTGCAGGTTGCCGGCGAACTTGATCTCGCGGAGGAAGCGCTCGGAACCCAGCGCCAGGGCCACGTCCGGCCGCATCACCTTGATGGCGACAGCGCGGTCCTGCCTTGGATCGCGGGCAAGGTAGACCACCGCCATGCCGCCCGAGCCGAGCTGGCGCTCGACCTCGTAGCGGCCGGCCAGCGCGGCACGGAGTGTGTCCAGCGCGTCGTCCACCGGCTATCCTCGGATTCTGGGCAAGTTGCTGGATTATAGACGACGGACGGGGGGAAGGGAAAGTTGCGCCCTAGAGTCTGACCCGCCGCAGCAGCTGGGCATTGATGGCCACGATGATGGTGCTGGCAGACATGAGTGCGGCACCGACCGCGGGAGACAGCACGAAGCCGAGCGGCGCGAGGACGCCCGCGGCGAGCGGAATAGCCACGATGTTGTAGCCCGCCGCCCACCAGAGATTCTGGACCATCTTGCGATAGCTGGCGCGCGAGAGGGTGACGATGCGGGGCACGTCACGCGGGTCACTCCGCACCAGCACCACATCGCCCGCCTCGACCGCGACGTCGGTTCCCGCCCCTACCGCGATGCCAATATCGGCGGTGACCAGCGCCGGGGCGTCGTTCACCCCGTCGCCCACCATCGCCACCCGCTTCCCTTGCCGCTGCAGCTCCTCGATCCGGGCCGCCTTGTCCTCTGGCAGGACCTCGGCCATCACCGAGTCGATGCCAAGGCCGCGGGCCACGCCATCGGCCACAGCCTGGGCGTCGCCGGTCATCATGACAACGTCGATGCCCATCGCACGCAGGCGGCACACGGCCTCCTCGGATTCGGGCCGCACCGCATCGGCCACGGCCATCGCTGCGAGGACTTGCGGGCCTTCGACCAGGTAGATGACGCCCTGGCCCTCGCCCGCTGCCCTGTCCCCAAACGACCCGAACTCCTCCGGGACCGTCCGCTCCAGCTTGCGCAGGAGATTGGGTCCACCCACGGCGAGCTGGCGCCCTTCCACGGTGGCGTGCGCGCCGTGGCCCGGGATGGTGGCGAACTCCGTCGCTTTCGGAACGCTGAGGCCGCGCTCGCGCGCACTGGCAACTACAGCCTGCGCCACCGAGTGCTCGGCATCCTGCTCCACGCCCGCGGCCAGCCGAAGCACGTCGTTCTCGTTCTGGCCCTCAGCCACCATGAGCCCGACCACCCGATGCGCCCCCAGGGTGAGTGTGCCGGTCTTGTCGAACACCACCGCGTCGAGCAGGCGCGCCTCCTCCAGGCCTCGGCGATCGCGCACCAGCAGCCCGTCGCGCGCTCCCAGCGTGGTGGATATGGCGATGACCAGTGGTACCGCGAGGCCCAGGGCGTGGGGACAGGCGATGACCAGCACGGTCACCATGCGCTCGATCGCGTACGAGGTGTCGGCGCCCACGATCAGCCATATCACAACCGTCACGGCAGCCGCCACCAGCGCGACGTAGGTGAGCCACCTGGCGGCGCGATCGGCCAGCGCCTGGGCCCGCGAACGGGAGCCCTGCGCCTGTTCCACCAGGCGCATGATGCCGGCCAGCATGGTGCGGTCGCCGGTGCCGGTGACCGTTACCCGAAGCGCGCCCTCGCCGTTCACGGTGCCGGCGATGACGGTGTCGCCCTCGGCCTTGCTCACCATGCGGCTCTCGCCGGTAACCATCGATTCGTTGACGCTGCTCTTCCCGTCGCGAACTTCCCCGTCCGCCGGCACGTTCGCACCCGGCCGCACCAGCACCACGTCGCCCTCGGCGAGGCCCGCGAGCGGGACCTCCTCGGTGCGCTCGCCATCGCCGTCGCCTGTCACCCGAATGGCGGTGTTGGGCAAAAACTTCGCCAGCTCCTTCACCGCACCCTGGGCCTGGGATATAGAGCGCATCTCGATCCAGTGGCCCAGCAGCATCACAGCGACCAGGGTGGCCAGCTCTTCCCAGAGCGGCATGCCCGGCGCGCCCAGGGCTACCGCCGCGCTGAAGACGAAGGCGACGCTGATCGCCAGGGCGATCAGCGTCATCATCCCCGGAAGCCGGGCACGCAGCTCGCGAATCGCGCCCTGGATGAAGGGCCATCCGCCGTACCCGAAGACCGCAGTGCCGAACACCGCTGGAATCCAGCGTGATCCCGGGAACATCGGTGCGGTGTAGCCCAGCAGCTGCTGCAGCATGTGGCCCCAGATCAGCGTGGGGATGGTCAGCAGCAGCGTGATCCAGAACTTGTCGCGGAACATCGCGACGCTGTGACCCGCGTGCTTGTCGTGGCCGCCGTGCGCGTCGTGGCCAGTGGGCGCCGCGTGGTGCGCGTGGGCTTCGGCGTGATGCGAGTGGTGATCGGTCACGGGCCGTCCATTCAGTGGCCTTGGTGCAAGCCTTCATCCATGCCGTGCGCACCGGCCAGCAGCGTGGGTCGGACCCGGAAGAAGACCGCGAATCCCACGGGCATTCGGCTGCCATAGTCGTCCGCGAGTGACTCAGGCACTAGACTGATGCCGCCACGCGCGCCCAGCCCGAGTGTGCCACCCTTCCACCAGGCGAACTCGCGCACGTAGCCCAGCGAGAGGCCGCCGATATCGAACTCCTGTCCTTCCGCCCCGGGGATCACCAGGTCCTCGCTGCTCTTCCGCACGTACTCCAGCCGGCTGAAAATGGTGTTGTACTGGTCAACCTGGAGGTTGGACTCCAGCATCACGCTGTGCTGCCATGGCTCGCTTCCCGTTCCATCCCCGTGGACGTGCTTGTTGGCGCCATAGACAACTGCCGACGCCCACTCGCCGCGCTGGCCCAGCGGCAGGGTGTGCAGCACCGATGCGCTCAGGCGGCGCTGGTCTTCCTCCGGGTGCAGCGCCTCCGGCTCATTGAGGAATCCATAGCTGGCGCTGAGCGCCCAGCGCGGTGTCGGGGTGGCCGACAGGCGTGCGCCGTAGGAATCGAGTGGATCGAAGTCGAAGTCGAGGCGATGCTCATCCGGCTCTCGACCGTTGAACAGCGTGGCTTCGAGCTTGAGAGTCCTGGAGAAGATGCCGCCGGTGAGCACGCCGTACGTGATATGAGTGGCGTCGGTCCAGTGATGGGATAGCGGCGCGAACGGATCGTTGAGCGCGGATGGGCGGTGCATATAGGCCACCGGCCCGATGCCAGGTTCGCCCACCGGCGCGGCATAGATCGCGGCGCCCAGCCCGCCGGAGATGGGCCACTCGTACATGACCGAGAGCTCCATGAACAGGTCATGCGGGTGCTGGCGGTCGTGCAGCGGATGGCCCGCCCAGATTTCGCCGCTCTGCAGCAGCAGGGGGTACCCCTGGCCGCCCAGCGTGACGGGCTCGGCGCTGGCCATGCCGTGCAAATGCAGCGTGCCAGCAGCCAGGGGACGCATTGCCATGAGCATCGCCCAGTTGATGCTGCCGAGCTGGTCGTCGCCGCGCGGGCCGTCCTGGTAGTCGTACTGCAGGAAGCCGTCGCCGTGAACCATCAGCATCCAGCTGCCGGCAGTGAAGTGCCAGGCGCGCATCGCCGACGCATCGGGAAGCCATGCGGTGCCCGAGCCCATCCGCGTCATCGGAATACCGAGGGGCCGTTGCGGCATCTTCTGCGCCAGGATCGGCGCAGTGACAGCGCTGGCGCAGAGGAGCGCGAGCGCCGTCGTGGGAGCCTGCAGCATTCGAGTTCGCATCTCGAAAAGCTAACCCGGTCCCCTCCCCACCATCCTTACCGCCACCGCATGCTCGTGCCTCAGCAGCCGTTCCTTGCGCTCGCGGCCCCAGCGGTAGCCGCGCACATCGCCGTCGCGGCCCACCACCCGATGGCAGGGGATGACGAGCGCCACCGGATTCCGGGCGCAGGCCGATGCCACCGCGCGCACCGCCCTGGGTGCGCCCACCGCCTGGGCCACCTCGGTGTAGGTGCGGGTCTCGCCGTAAGGAATCCGGCGCAGTTCGCTCCACACCTTCTCCTGCAAGGCGGTGCCTCGCACATCCAGCGGAACGCCTGGTCCCGGCAGCACGCCCTCGAGATAGCCCACCACCGAGGCGAGCCACGCGTGCAAGTCGGCATCGCCCTCACCCCGTTCCTGCTTCCGCAGGCGGGTGGCGTTGGGAAACTCCTGCTCCAGCTCGCGCGCGAGCGTCTCCGGATCGTCGCCCAGCATCACCGAGCAAACGCCCGTGTCGGTCGCGGCCACCTGCACCCAGCCGAAGCCGGTCTCGGCGGACGCGAACCGGATGCGCACGCCCTTGCCGCCCCGCCGGTAGGCCGCCGGGGTCATGCCCAGGCCGCGCGCCGCCGAGTCATAGACCCGGCTGCTGGCGCCATAGCCAGCGTCGTACGAGGCGCGACTCACCGTGGCACCGGACTGCAGGTTGCGCTTGAGGCGATCCGCCCGGAGCGCGGCGGCATACTGCTTCGGCGACACGCCCACCTGCTGGCGGAACAGTCGCTGCAAATGGTCCGCGCTCATCCTTGCCCCACGGGCCAGCTCGGCCAACGGGATGACCTCTCCCGGATCGGCATCGAGCCGGGCCCGCGCCGCCGCCACCGCGCGTTCGGCTCGCGTTGCCGTAGCCTTCGGCTCGCACCGCAGGCAGGCGCGGTAGCCCGCTGCCTCGGCGGCAGCGGGATCGTTGAAGAACTCGACGTTGACGCGGTTGGGACGGCGCGACGGGCAGCTGGGCCGGCAGTACACACCAGTCGTGCGCACCGCAAAGACGAACTGCCCATCGTGCTCGGCGTCTCGCCGCTCCACGGCCGACCACCTGGCGGCCTCATCAGTCGCTATCGCGACACCGTTCATGATCTTGTTCATGCCGTACGCTCCAGCCTGGCCGGTGCGAGTGCGGGCACTGGCCTATATGCCGACTCCGGGATCCGGGCCAGCGTCGAAGAATGCACCCGGTCACCCAGACCGTAAAAGTGCTGAAAGCTCATGATCAGCGGCCGCCACCGGTCCGGGTCGATCCGGTCCTCGTGGCCCGCCAGCCTGACCTCCTCCGCCACATGCACCCGGACCACCCGCACCTCGAGCGCGAGTGACCGGCCCCGGCGTACCGGATCACCTGAGGCCAGCGGGTGCACCGACTCGAGCACCGCCTCCAGGTGGATGGGGCACTCGGCCACGCGTGGCGGCGTGACCGTGTCGCTGGGCACGGGTGTCAGACCGGCAACCGCGAACTTGTCGTGCTCGTGGCGGTAGCCATTGGCCGCCTTCCAGTCCGGTACCGGATGTGAACCGGTAGTCCGCGCCAACCGGTTGACTGCTTCAACCTGGGCCACCGACGGCAGGCTGAGCACGCATTCGCCGGTGCGCTGGATGTTGGCGGGCGTGTGCGAGCGCGCACCAAAACCCAGCATCGCACTCCGTCCCAGCCACCACGCGCTCGACATGGGCGCGAGATTGGGCGATCCGTCGGGATTGGTGGAGCTCACCAGCACCACTGGGGTGCCAAAGTACAGGATCGCGGGGTCAATCACTTGATGCATTGTAAGTACCCTCCTTTCGGTGGGCTCAATCTGGCGAGCGGCCGATGGAGGGAATACCCGAATTCCGCGATCAAACTGGGGCTGGGCAAGCACAGCGCCCCCGGCCAACGAACTGGCCGGGGGCGCCGGGTCAGGCAGGAAACCGCTTGCTACTTGTGCGGCTGGTCGAAGTGCGCCTGGAGATTTCCCTCCACCGCATCCTGCAGGTCGACCTGCAGCAGTACCGTTGTGCCATCCGGCTCATAGATGGTGAACCCGGCCGCGTCGACCGTGCCCTTCCCTTCGCCCTTGTCCACGAAGGTGAACTCGATCGGGTAGCCATCAACCCCGTTGTAGCTGCCGACCGCGGTGCCCTCGAAGGTGTTGATCGGCGCCACCGGCGGGGTGGGATCCTCCACCAGCGAGCAGAAGGCCGAGTTGATCGGCTTGTCGATATGCCAGTGGTTGCCGCCGCCCCAGTTGATGTTGATGTTGTTCGACAGGGTGATATCGCAGTGAATCGTCATCGATACGCTCACGTCGGTATCGCCGGCGTCGGACACCAGCTTGGACACGCCACCAGTCATCCGGCCCTCGAGGCTCTCCGGCACATCCTGCGGCTCGACCCGGAAGATGTAGTCGTTGTAGTCGGAGTCTAGCGGGTGATCGGTTTCGTCCAGCAGCAGCTCATTGTCCTCGGTGCCGACCAGGTAGGCGTCACCGGCGTCGTTGGTCATCAGCGCGAACTGCTGGAACTGCACCGAGCCGAAGCTCCCCTCGGCGTCCGAGCAGTCGGTATCCGGGGCGCTGCAGCCGCCCGACTGGGCATTGAACGCATTCTTGACGTAGAAGCCCCAGTCATCGCCACCGGTGTTGATGGTGATCGAGGAGTTGAGCGTTGCGCTGCCCCAGGCCGCCACCGGATTGAACGAATAGACCCCGCCGTCAACCGTGAACCAGCCCACCTCGCTCGGCGACCCGTGGACCGCGCCGACCAGCGACACTTCGTACTCGAAGTCGCCATTGAACATGAACGCGGAAGCGTCACGGTTCTCGGCGCCGTCCGCCCAGTACTGGGTGAACCCGCCCTGATTGGCGGAGGTGCCGGCGGTCTCATTGTCGCAGCCGACGCCGAACGTGCCGCTGGCGAAGAAGCCGATATTGCATGATGTCGTGCTGCCATTGTTGTCGGCCGAGTTGTTGTCCCAGAACTCGGTGGTGGCGCGACCGCTGTTGTCGGCCGTGATCGCGTTGCCGAAAGATCCGGCGTCACCGACCGGAATCACCACTTCGGCCGGCGTCGGGATCGCCTGGATCACAACGTTCTGCAGCGAGGCACCGCCGAGCGGCTCGTTGGGCGACATCGGACCGGAATCACTGCAGGCCGCAAGCAAACCGACCGCGAGCAAGCCGGCCGGTGCCAGCACGCGGTTGAACGAGCGAAACGCGGACATGTCATGTACTCCTGAACAGGGGGGGTCGAGGGCGGACTTCAGGGAACAGCGCGTGCTGGCAAAGTGCCCACTTCGCCCACACGGTCTGGCAGTCACTCATGAATCGTGTACGTCATTGATTTACCGCCAGTTCGGGCATTGTCAAGCACATGCAAGCCCAGGCCGCCCTGCCACTTAGAACCCCGGCAGCAATGTCAGTTCACGCTGCAACGCATTGCAGCGCAAGCGGTTGCGCGCAGTCAGTGTGAGCCGGAACACAGCGCCGACGCCAGCGCCTCGCGATCCTGTATCAGTTGCTCGGCCCATTTGGATGCTCAGGTGGGCCGCTTCTCTACTTCAGCACGGAGTGCGCATGCGATACATCACCACCCGAGTCCTCGGCCCCCTCGTCGCGGTCGCGATGATGGGAGGCGCGGTTGCCTGCGACGACAGCACCGATCCAGGCGAGAGCACGCAGGTACGGGTGCTCCTGACCGACGCGCCGGGCGATGTCCAGGCAGCGGTTGTCACTATTTCCGAAGTGTATCTGCAGGGCGGCGGCGAAGGCCGGGTGACGCTGCGCGACGACGAGTTCACCACGGACCTGCTTACCCTTGCCGATGAAACCGAGATCCTGGTGGATGGGACGGACGTGCCCAACGATGTCTATGGCCAGCTCCGGTTCGTGATCACTGGCGCCTACATCCAGGTGGACAACGGCGACGAGACATCAAGCATCTACGCCACATCGGAGGACTACGCCGGGCTGCCCGCCGGTGCCACGGTGGATGGTCAGCTGCAGACGCCCAGCTTCGACCAGAGCGGACTCAAGGTGAACCTGCCGCAGGAAGCGCTGACCCTGAACGGCGCCACGACCACATGGCTGGTGGATTTCGACGTGTCACAGAGTTTCGGGCAGGAGGCGGGCGACCAGTGGGTGATGCATCCGGTGATCACCGGCGCCGAGGTGACGGCGGCGGCGCAGGCTCACGTGGCCATCTCGCTGGGTGACGGAACGACGCTGCCGGAAGTTGGCGGAACGGTCGTGACCCTCGCCGACTTCAGCGCGGTCATGACCAGCAGCACCGACGCGGTGGAAACCCGCGCGTTCGCCGACACCGACACCGACGGCACCTTTACGGCGGACTTCGGGAGCCTGCTGCCGGGGACCTACACCCTCACCTTCACCGGGCCCGACGGCCTGGCGTTCACCACCGACCCGGCCGCGCCAATCACGGTCGAGGTGACCGAGGGCGGCGACGCAACGACGACCGTGACGCTGGTGAGTGCAGTAGCAGGTTAGAAGCGATTCGCAAGGCACACGTCGCCTTAACCAGGCGCCGGTTCGGGTTCCGCAAGGGCCTGTTCCGGCGCCTTGGCATTGGTGCCGTTCACTTCCCCTGCCTTGAGGAGCGCACGGCGGAAGAGAATGGCACCTACCGTTTCATTCACGGCAATCACCGACAGCAGCATTGTCCGCATGTCGCCCCCGGCGGCTGGGTAGGCGTTACCCGCCACCGTCACCAGTCCAATGGCGACGCCGGCCTGCGATACCAGCCCCATCCAGACCAGCCGGCCTTCCTCGGGCGGGATGCGGGCCCAGCGCGCCCCCAGCCGGGTGCCGCCCCAGATGCCCGCCACCCGGGCCAGTGCTATGGGAATGACCAGCGGCCACACCTGAAGCAGCAGCGACACGTCGATCTTGGCGCCGGCCAGCGCGAAGAACACCACGAACACCGGTGCCGCGGAGCGTTCCATCGCCCGGCGAAGCGCCTCGCCCATGTTTCCCGGTGCCAGCGTTTCGGCCACGAAGCCGGTGACAATCAGCATGAGCAGGGTTTCGACGTGCAGGAGCCGCGAGATCTCGAGCCCGAAAAACGTCACGAGGATAGCGAAGAGGAACAGCTCGGCCCGCACAAATCGCAGGTAGGCGGCCACCACCACACCCAGGGCGGCGCCGATGGGGATGGCTCCGCCGATCTCCCAGGCAATGGAGACAACGGTGCCAACGCCGCCGGTGCCGGACGGCACCAGCACCCGTGCCAGTGTGAGCACGGACGAGAAGACGATCACCACCACCACGTCCGCGAGCAGCACGACACCCAGCGTCGTGCGGGCCAGCGGCCCGCGGGCGCCGGTCTCGGTCAGCAACGCCATCGTCACGGCCGGGGAATGCACGATCGCGATGGAAGCAAACAACGCGGAGAACGTGAGCACGGTGGTCCAGTTGAGCCCGGCCAGGAAGGGCACCCATTCCCGCAGCAGCACCAGCACGCAGAAGATTGCCACGAACGTGACGGCCAGCTCGGCCCCCGTGAGCCGAAGCAGCGCCAGGCCGCGTCGCCGAAGCTCGCCCCATTCGAGCTCCGCGCCGGCCAGGAAGGCAATGAGCGCGATCGCAAGGTCACTGACCGGCGCCAGATTGGTCACCGCTTCGGCCCGGACCACGTTCAGCGCGTTGGGCCCGAACACCACCCCGGCGGCGAGGTAGCCAACGATCTTCGGCAGGTGCAG
This sequence comes from Gemmatimonadales bacterium, assembly GCA_035759745.1. Taxonomy (GTDB): domain Bacteria; phylum Gemmatimonadota; class Gemmatimonadetes; order Gemmatimonadales; family GWC2-71-9; genus CAMLHP01. The sequence continues at coordinate 14,518 of DASTUF010000083.1, read as the reverse complement.
CTGCTTGGCCAGTTCTCCCACCGAATACGCCGCGAGGATCAGGAACCCGAATACCAGCAGCGAGCGGCCCGCCCCGCCAAACGGCGCGACCAGCGAGATCAGCTGCATCACGCCGAGCAGCAACAGGAGGATGATGATTCGGCGCATGTCAGCCGCGCTCCACGGCGTCGATCCGGGGCTCCGGTCCGACCGGCTCCGTCGCACGAACCACCACGGCCTCGCCGGAGGTGCGCTGCCACGGGCTGGCGTCCACGGCATGGCGCATGAGCCGGGCGGAGAACGCGTCAGTCAGCAGCACGGACGCGACGGCAGCCGTAAACACGATGTTGGGGAAAAAGGCGTTGTTCTCGGACAGGTAGTTGAAGCCGATGGCGAGCGCGATCCCGCCCTGCCCCAGCAGCGCCCGGCCCCAGTTGGGCCCGAGCACCGGCAGCATGCCGTTGAACCGGGCCGCGACGCGCGCACCGGCGACCTTGAAGAACCAGCGCGCGGCCAGGAATCCCAGGACCGGGATGAGCCACGCCGACCGGCCCGGGCTCCATAGCGCCCCCCCGCAGAGCAGCAGCACGAAGTAGAGCGGCCGCTCCACCCGGTGCAGCGCCTCCTCGATCTCCCGGCGGTTGCGCGAGGTGTTCACCAGGATGACACCCATGAGCATGCCCGGCAGAATGGGCGAAAGCTGGAGGAAGGTGGCGGCCCCGGTCATGAAGACGATGGCGCCCCCCAGCGAGATGAACAGCCGGTCGGGGTCGCGTTCCTCACCCAGGAAGAGGTGAAACAGCATGCCGCCGATCACGCCGAGAGCGGCACTGATGACCATCCACTCGACCGGCGTGGGCGAGCGCGGCAGGGTGGGCGCCGCCACGTGATTGAAGCAGAGCACCACGCCGACGGTCACGATGCCGATGACCGAGTCCATTCCGACCGCGACTTCCATCTGCCGCACCACCACGCTCGACCGACCCAGCCGCTGGATGATGAACTGGACCGCGTCCTGCGCGGAACAGGTGGCGATGGCGCCCAGCACCAGCGATGGCACCAGCGCATAGTCGGCGGTCACCCCGAAGATGCCGCGGAACATGAGCAGGGCTGCGGCGGTGACGCCGACCAGCGTGACGAGGGATTGCACGATTGCCACGCGGTAGAACACACCCCGGAGCCGCACCATGCCAGGCAGGTAGAGTCGCATGCCGACCATTGCGCCCATCCAGCCCAGCGCGAGGGTCATGAAGGGCAGGAACGCCCGCAACGACTCCGCGCTGACGAGCCCCGAGACCGACGGACCCAGCAGGATGCCCAGGAGCAGGTACTCCGCGCCCGACACGATCAGCAGGTGCCGCCCGAGCCACTGAAAGGCGATGTGCGCGGCCGCGTAGGCCACGGCCACCAGAACGACCAGCAGCAGTGCGGTATTCATACCGGGGAGAGTACGTCGAAGCGGGACAAACCGGAACGGCCGGAGCGCATCGACGCTAGCGCAATCGCCGGGACGCAGCCCCGAAGCGCTTGCGGTCGATGAGATGGCCGATGGAGACACCGGGAACGTTCATCATCCCGTCCTTGCGAAGGGCCAGCTTGATCACGTCGTGATTGCGTCCGAACCACCGCGCACTCGGCTCGAGATCGGAGGGATAGTCGAATCCCGGCAGCGACGCCGCGGCCAGTGGTGCCTGGCTGCCGATGCCGGTCTCCGGCATGGTGCCGGCCCAGAGCGTTGCGCCACCGTCGCGCGCCAGGCGCCAGATGCGGGCGACTTCACTGAGGCCGCCCACCCGGTGGACCTTGATGTTCCAGACCAGCGGCCCACCCAGTGCGAGCAATTGCCGCGCGACACCGGCGCTGGTGAGGGTCTCGTCCACGCAGACCGGGGTCGCGAGTGCCCGTCCCAGCTCGGCATGACCCACGATCTCCTCGGGCGCCAGCGGTTGCTCGATATACAGCAGGCCGCACTGGTCGAGCTCCCTCAGCGCTCCTTCATGCTCCGGCCAGGCATACGCACCGTTGGCATCCACGGTCAGCGGAATGCCGGTGCCGGCCAGAATGCTCTGCGTGTGCCGCACCGGTTCCACATCCCAGCCGGGCATCACCTTGATCTTCACCCGGCGATACCCGGAATCGAGCGCCTGCAGCACCCGCGCGCCCAGCGCCTCGAGCGAGCGCTCCTCAGGTACGCCCAGGGCCACGCCGCATGCGATCGCCGCCGCTGGTGTGACTCCCAGTGACGCCGCCAGCAGCCGCGCCATGCCGGTGCCGGAGCGCGCCGCCGCGAGGTCCCACGCCGCGGTCTCCACCGCGGCCCGGGCGAAGGCATTGCCGCGCACGTTGCCTCGGAGCGCCGTGTCCACCGCCTCCGGTCCCGCGAACGCCTGTCCCTCGACCCTTGGCAGCAGCACCGCTTCCAGGATGTGCCGCGCGGTGCCAAGTGTTTCTTCCGAGTAGAACGGGAGCTGGAACGGCGGTGCCTCGCCGTAACCCTCGTGCCCTGCGTCGTCCCGCAGCACCACGATCAGCGAACGGCGCTCGGTGATGGCGCCGCCCGAGATGATGAATGGCTCCAGCAGCGGGATCGCGATCTCGTGCAGCTCCACCTCGACGATCCTCATGCGCACCTCACGCTGACACCAGATCGCGGAACCGCAGCTCGCCGCCCTGGCGGTGGAGCCGGCCCTCCTCTTGCTCCTCCAGCATCACGGCAAGCAGCCCGTCGGCGGGATCGAACACCAGCTGGTGCAGCGTGCGCGCTGTCCTGCTTCCTGCATCGGCGGCATACTCGCCGAGCGGGAGCTGGAACGCCGTGTGGCATTGCACCGTCGAGCATCCCGTACGGGCGTACGCCACCACCTGCCGGCCGGTGGTGACGTTGCCGGTGCCGGAGCGCTCCATTCCGGCGCGTCCCACGCTCGCCAGCACTCGCAGGTTCCGGTCGGAGAGGTCCCACCCGCCGAAGGCTACCCGTCGCTGCTCGTCCCACAAGCGGTTGAACACCGTCACAGCATCGGCTCCCGCAGCGGCACGAAGCAGGTCCGCCTGAAAGGCATCGTCGAACGTCGCATTCATCAGCTTGAGCGCGACCCGCACTGGTCCACCGGCGTGCCGCCGGATAAGCCCCGGCAGCTCGCTTGTCCATCGAATCACGTCTTCCCGGCTCTGGCCGCGCGCGTCGCCCGCGAGCGTGGGCGAGAAGTCGTGCTCCAGCAGCAACGGCTCCACACCCCACGCCGCCCGGAGTGCACCGAGCGTGTGGGCGTACTCCGTTTCGCGGAACGCTGCTTCCTGCGGCGGCAGGTGCAATTTTACCGACGGCAGCACCAGCAGGCGGCCGTCCCGCGTGAACTGCCTGCCCGCCTCCACCAGCGCGCAGTACTCCGCCAGCGTGCCGTCCCAGCCGCGACCCTTCCACGTGACGGTCCAGCCTCGACGGCCGTCGGGTGCGTCCCTCCGCTCCACTGCCATCCGGGTCTCGTGAATGGCCCACGCGCCCATCGACCGATCGCCCGCGGCATCCTCGCCGATCACGGTCTTGAGCACCGCGAAGGCGAGTCCGGCATCGGTATCGTGCTGCAGTTGTTCGGACTTGAGCGACAACTGCCCCGATGCCTTGCCGATCGGATGCGGCAGCGGCATTCCCAGCAGCGACGTGGAGAGATCGAAGCCGTGCTCCGACCGGAGGTGCTCGGCCCAGTCGCGCGGCCACTCGCGGCCGAAGCGTTCGCGGTCAGCCGAGAGCGTCGAGCGCATGTCGCACCGCGGCCTCCACCACGTCGTGCTCGGCCGAATCCAGCGGCGGGCCCCATGGATCCTCGGTGGCGCTCGCCGGGAGCCATCCCGTGGCCGCCGCGGCCCACAGCATCCGCCGCACATAGCCGTTCATCGGCTCACGGAACGTCGCTTCGGCAAACCGGTCCACGGCCCCGCTCAGCGCCATGAACCGGACAGCATCATGGGTCCGATGGGCGTGCAGCAATTCCGCGCTCAGCCTGGGCACCGCTGCCCCCAGCCCGACCAGCGCCGCCTCGCCCCCGGCCATCAGCGAGTAGCCCAGGAACCGGTCCTCACCGGTGATGAGCAGCTTGTCAGGATGCTGGCGCACCAGCCCGGCGAGCCGCTGGAAGGTCATCACCGAGTCGAGCGTCGCCACCTTGATGCCGATGATGGTCGGCAGCTCAAGGATCCGGTGCAGCGTGTCCTCGTCGTAGGCGACACCGCCAGCCTCCCGGTATAGCCAGAATGCGATGCCGGGCAGTTCCCGGCTGAGACGGTCGTGATGCGCCACCGGATCGGTGCGCTCGGGATGAATCAGCAGGGCATCGGCGTGGCGCCGGCGGGCATCGATGGCCGTAGTGATGTCGTGCGTGCCCGCGATCACCAGCTTGCCTGGGAGCGCTTCGCGCCATGTGGTGATGACCGTGCGACGATCCTCGGCGGAAAGATGCGGGCCGCGGCCGGTGTGGGCCCACACCGCAACACCGGCGATCGACTCGGCCGCCATCCGCTGGGCATAGGCTTCCTGCGCAGTGGCCTGCAGCACGCCGCCGCTGAACGGCACCGGCACCGCCGGCACCAGGCCGCCGCGGAGCCGCTCGACCAGCGCGCTCATCCGCCCAGCGCCTCGGCGTTGAGGTGCTCGATCGCAGCCCGCTGGTCGGGCTCGATGTCGAGCAGCTCCATCCTCGCGCCGGGCGTCTCCGGCAACCGGAGCGGCTGTCCCGATCCGAAGAGGAAGCGAGCGGCACCCATGGCACCGATCAGGTGCTCCAGGTGGTCCTCCGGCGGCCCCCATACCCAGGAAATGTCCCACCAGACGCGGGCTGCTTCATCCGCGGTCGAACCGAAATGCACTTCCTCGATGAAGCCGCGATCCGCGTGGGTGATGACCAGCCGAGCGGAAGGATGCGACCGTAGCAGCGTGCGAACAGCGGCGGCGGGAAGCTCCGCCGCCACATCCAGCGGGTGACGCTGGCGTCCGTCTTCCAATCGCACCGCCAGCATGAGCGGCAGGCCGGCCTTCGCGGACGCTGCCACCAGTGCGCGCATCGCCGGACCGGATGGGTCTATATCGTGGAACATGGGATCGACCCGGACAGCTACTGCACCCAGCTCCTTCGCCCGCTTCACGTCAGCTTCCCATCCGGGCAACGCCGGCTGGATGGCGGGCACCGCTCGGAACCGGCGCTCGGCCTCGCACACCTGATGCAGCCAGGTGTTTCCCTCCATGGGATCGCGCCAGAACACCGACGGCAGGTGGGACACCCACGCGCGGGAGACGTGGGTGCGGTCCATCGCCTCGAGCAGGGCCCCGGGTGCGGTGCCCGGGACCTTTCGCCAGGGATAGCCGCCGACCCAGGTGTTGACGTCGATGCGCATCAGGCCTCCGGAAAGCTCCCTGCGGGGAAGATTCGCACGGCATTGCCGTGGCGCACCATGTCCAGCTCGGCAGGCGGCAGCAGGTGGGCCAGGTAGCGCAGCTTGGCGAGTCCCGTGTCCATGGTCAGGTCTGTGCCCCAGAGAAGCCGCTCCGGTCCCACCGCGGCGGCGCAGGCCTCGAGCATCCCCCCGTCCACACCACTGCCGGAGAGATCGACCAGCACGTTGGGCATGTGGCGCACCGCGCGGAGTGACTGGAGCCAGTCTCCTCCTCCGCCGATGTGGGCGAGGATGAACGACACGCCGGGGTGGCGCTGGGCCAGGCGACAGAGCTCGATGGCGTCGGAGGCCTCCTGCCCCGGCATGTCGCGCCGCCGGTGCTGCCAGATGTGCTGCAATACCGGGAAGCGGTGCTCGGCGGCGAGCTCGGCGACGCGATCGAGCAGCGGGTCATCGGCCCGGCGGCTGGCGGCCAGCTTGATGCCGATCATGCCGCCGGCGGCGCCTCGCGCGACCTCGCTCGCGACCTGGTCGGGATAGTTGGGATTGACCAGCACGTATCCGCGCACCTGGTGCGGGTGCTCGGTGACGATCCGGCGCTGCTCCTCGTTGGCGAGGGTGACGTCGGCCGGCGACGGGAAGTAGATCGGCGAGCGCAGTCCCCAGGACCCCAGAATGGACGACACATGCCACGTGATCCCGATCCGCTCGCCTGCGCGGATCCGGCTTTCATTCCGCGCGCGCCAGTCCCGCCGGGGCGTGAGGGAATGCAGAAAGTGAACGTGGACGTCAATCAGCATCGTGCTGGCCTTGTCTCATTCCTGAACTGCAGTTGACCACGGAGCCACAGAGATCACGGAGAAAAGCCATCTGTTGTGGGTGCCATTTCCACGCAACGCCGACTGCGGCACACCCAACAAAACGATGCCTCGATCTCTCCGTGTCCGCTGTGGCTCTGTGGTTAACTCACGGTCCTCAGCGCATCGTCCAACACCGCGAGAGCATCCGCAATGACGGCGTCGGTGTGCGCAAGGGAAACGAAGTTCCACGGCGTCCGCTTGAAGATGAGCCCCCGGCGGGCACACTCCAGCGCCACCCGCGCACCAGCGTCGTCATCCATCCACTCGAAGGCGCACATCACCGGAATGCCGGTGACCCCCCGGATCAGCGCCGGATGCTGATCCGCGAGCCGGGACATGCCCTCGCGCAGCAGTGCGCCGGACCGTGCCAGCATCGCCGGGATATTGCGGGACCTCACCGTGTCGATCGTGGCGTGCGCCGCAGCCAGCGACACGAACTCGGTGGCGAGGGTCGAGCTGATCCAGGTCTTCCCTATCGCCGCCATCGCGTCCTCACTTCCACCTACCGCCGCCAGCGGCATCCCGTTGGCGATGGCCTTGCCGACCACGATCAGGTCGGGCTCGCCGCCCCAGCGCTCGGTGGCCCCACCCGGCGCCACTCGGCACACCGTCTTCACTTCGTCGAAGATGAGCTGCGCGCCCACGCGACGGGTCTCCTCGCGCACGGTCTTGAGCCACTCTGCCGATGGCTCGGTGTGGATCACCGGCTCGAGCACCACGGCGGCCAGCTGCTCTGCCGTCGTGCGAATGGCGACCCGGCTTGCGTCGACGTCATTGAAGGGCACCGGCGAGGCGAGCGCTCCGAGCGCACGCGGAACACCGGATGCGCCAACGTCCTGGCTCCAGTCCAGCCAGCCGTGGTAACCGCAGGTGATCACCCGCTCGCGCCCGGTGGTGGCTCGCGCCAGGCGCACCGCGGCCGCCACCGCCTCGGCGCCGGTCTTGAGAAAGCGCCATTGCGGATGCGCGGGAAAGAGCGCGGTCAGGTCCGCCGCGACAATCTCCTCCAGGTCGGGCGCCACCGGTCCCACGCCACCGGCCTCGGCAGCAGCGCGGATCGCGTCCACCACCGCCGGATGGCCGTAGCCAAGGGAAACCGCGCCGAGCGCCATGACGAAGTCGACATACTCGCGGCCACGCACATCCACGATGGTGCAGCCAGCCGCACGGCGCAGCAGACCCGGCACAGCATCGTCGTGCGCGTGCCGGCCGTAAAGCGCCCGCAGCGTCTTGCTGCCGGTGGACGTCTCACCCGCGACGTGAGTCATCAGGTGAGCTCGAGAATGCCGAGCCTGGATGCGTCCTGCCGGTCTCCCCGCAACCAGACCCAGCCGCCACCACCACTCCACGTGAGCTGACCGGCGCGCCGCTCCCGGCCGGGGCGCATCTCGTTGACGATCAGGTCGAAGCGCACTTTCCGTGCGAGCACCGCATCGTCCCAGAAAGGAGGGACCAGCGCCATCGTCACCCGATAGCCATCATCGGACTCTTCCCAGGCGGCCGACGCCTCCACCGGTGCCGCGCCCGCCGCTCCAACGGGACGCATGCGCACGGTACCGCCTGACTCCGGCACCATGAGCACGCCCCACTGCCCTCCCGTGCCGTCACCGAGGTGGACCTGGATGCCGTCGGAGTGGATGTCATCCGGCTCATTGTCGAGCTCCAGCGGTGGCGCATCGGCGGGGCGGAACGTCAGTTCGTCCTTCCGCACGTCCACTGCGACGTACAACGCCTCAACATCCCAGTTGACGAAGGCCACGGCGGCGAAGACCTCGGCACCGGGATACGGATCCTCGCTCCGCCGGTATTGATCGTCGTGATCGATGTGCAGCAGCTCACCGTCGTCGAAGCCGTCCATGCTTCCATCCAGCGCGGGCGGCTCGGGCACGTGCAGCGCGACACCGCGCTCCGGGTCCTTCCGGTTGCGGGTGACCAGCGGCTCGAACTCGACCACCTTTGCCCGCCGTCCACCGAGCTGCAGGGTGCCGCTCACGGTGGCGACCTGCCACCCATCGCTTACTTCCGCGTGAAGATCCTCTCCGCGATTGTGAGTGACCTTGACGCTGGCGCCAGCCGGTGCGACGTCGCTGACTGTGCCGGCCGGCGCCAGCACCGCCGCCAGCGACAGTCCCCGTCCGCTGACTGCGACCAGGTAGAACGTTGCCTCGGGTGCGCCGGGAACACCCGGTGCCACTGCACGGAGCAGGGTGGTGCCGTCGGGGAGGATCAAGTCCAGCTCGGCCCCATCGTGAACTGCGCGCACCACCAGCGCACCCGGCGCCTCCGGCACGAAGCGCGCACCGTCGTGGGTGAATTCGCCGGGCACTTCCTCGGGCTCCCAGCGGCCTGGCGTCACCACGCTCGTTTCGCCCGCCAGGTGCCACGGCAGGTGGAGCAGATGCGGCTCAGCGCCGGCAAGCTGCACCAGGTCGAGTACATAATCGGGCGCAGTCACCACGGAGCGCGTGAGGTCGCCCCATTCCGCGCGACCCCAGGCCCAGCCGTCGGTACCGACGTCAAATGCCCGCACATCGGCGTGAGCCCATTCTTGCGACCTTCCGTCCAGCATCGGCGCATTGTGGGCCAGCGTGCTGCGATACCAGAAGAGATCGCGCTCGACGTACGAGCCGGTGCCGGGATCCGGCAGCCAGTGGACGCCTGCGCTGTGCAGGGTCAAGTGCAGCCGGTCGGGGTGGCCATGGCCGCTGGCCCAGGGGCCGCCTTCGAGTGACACGTAACGATCATCGTGGCGCAGCACGATCAGCCCCGCCTCCTCCAGCAGGGTGCTTTCGGTGGCGACGGCCTCTTCCTCCTCGGCGAGCTCGGGCAGCCCCATCAGCATCACGTTCCACGAGAGCGACTCGCGGGCGCGGTGCTGCGGGGTCGGCAGCCCCGCCTCGTAGAGCCAGGAGTCGAGCTCGAGTGCCGGCTGAGCCGGCATGGCGTAGAGCTCCCGCAGCCACGGCCGCATCCCCTCGACTTCGGCGCCATCCCTGCCCTCGAGCAGGCCGAGCCCCACTTCCCACAGTTCGAGACACATCGGCTGGCCCAGGGAGACGCCGTAGCGCGCGTCCTGCCGCGCGGGGAAGGTGCGATCGGGCAGTGCCGTCAGCATTGGCGCACGCAAGGCCAGCGAGAGCCGGGTCGCCAGCGCCGCATCCGCCAGCACGTCCACGCCTGCCTGTCCGGCCCACCGGATGCCGCGCAGCATCCCCTGGAGCGAGAAGAGGTGATAGTTCTCGCCCTCGTGCCAGGTACCGTCGGTGCCGAAACCATGGGCCAGGTGGGCGAGCAACCCTGCATCGCTTTCGATGGCGCGCGCGGCGAGTTCCTCATCCTCGAACCAGCACGCCACGGCCGCCAGCGCCGCGTTGTGCCACACCTGGCGATTGGAGAAGCCTTCGTTGAACTCTCCGATCAGCGCGGCGGATTCATCGGCGATGCGGTCCACGATGCCGACGAGGCGCTCCTCCAGCACACCCGCGTCCCGCAGCAGGAACGCCGCGGACATCAGGTCGGTGACCCAGATCGATTCGAGATAGGTGGAGAAGAAGAGTCGCGCCGGTCCGAGCACGTTGTCCAGGTTGGGGTACTGGTCGTAGCCGGCGTAACCCTCGATCACCCTGGCGGCTCCGCGCACCAGCGCCTCATCGCCGGCCGAGAGACCGGTCGCGGCCAGCTGCGCGGCCTGCGCGGCAGCCCACAGGTGCTGGTAACGCGCAAAGTACCGGCGCTGCCGATCGCCACCCTCGGTGGTGCCGCACGCGGGGCAACGATAGCCGTTGGGCGACCACGGATCGAACAGCAGCACGGCACCGTCCCGGGTGCAGGCGGCGCCGTCCCGGGAGAGCAACGCCTTGTCCTTCGGGATGGCGATGCCCCGCTGAAGCGTCGCCGTTGACCTCTCATGCATGTTCGTGCGCAGCGCCGAGAGATCCGACGATGCCTCGATCAGCGCATCACGTTGCGCCAGGTCTTCTGCCGTTACCATGTCCGCACCCCTTCCCATGACCACTCGACCGGCAGCAGGCTGCTGCCCTCTGCTTCCAGGACCCGTGCCACGTCCCGCTCACGTCCGGGCGCCAGGAACACCATGCACCCACCGGCACCAGAGCCAGCCGCCTTGGCCCCAATGGCGCCTGCCGCGCGGGCGCGCGCTTCCAGCGTTGCCATCAACGGCGTGCGCATGCCGGCGTCCAGCTCCTGCTGGTGGCGCCAGTTGGCATCCAGCGCCGCTCCCAGGGCGGCAAGGTCGGCCGCCACGAACGCCGCCATCATGGCGTCAGCGGCATCACGGAGCCCGTGCAATGCCCCGTCAATGCCTCGCTCGCCCCGCTCGTATGCCTGCATGACCCGCGAGATCGTGCCACCGGACAGCCGCGACGCTCCGGTCCAGCACAGCACGATGCTCCGGGCAAGCTCGGCGGCAAATTCGCGATCCACCGCGATCGGATGGTGGCCCACATCAGGATCGCGAAAAGTCAGGTCCTGAAAGCCGCCCAGCGCGGCCATGTACTGATCCTGCTTGCCGCCGGGAATAGCCGCGTCCCGGGTTTCCAGTTCCCAGGCGAGATGCGCCAGTTCCGGCGGGCTGACTCGCTCGCCGCGCGCATGCAGCAGCGCGGCGGCGGTGGCGACACTGCACGCGCCGCTGGAGCCGAGCCCCGAGCCTTGCGGCACATCGGTCCGCGACGTGATCGTCGCGGAGCCCGGTGGCCAGCGCCGAACGGCCGCCTCCAGCAGTGGCACGTTGCCCTCGCCCGAGCGAGCGCCGCCGGGTTCGAGCGTGACGGTGGAGCCCAGGTCCTCGGCCACCAGGTGAACGCCATGGCCGCCGGGCAGCACGTTGACGTGGGCATGCAGCGCCAGCGCCGCGGAGATCACCCGACCGCCCTCGCGAGTCGAGAACGGCGGCACGTCGGTCCAGGCGCCGGCGAAGTCGATGCGCACCGGCGCCGAGGCATGCGCGCGGCGGATGCTCACTCGGTGCTCCACCGTGCGACAGTCGGCAGCTCCCCCCGCAGGTCCATCCGCACATGGTGCACCCGTCGATTCATCCCTTGCAGCCCCTGGGCATGATAGAGAAACACGACCGGCACCAGTTCGGCGAACTGTTCCACAAGATCGGCGGTAGCAGCGGGCGCTGGCAATCCTGAGAGCTGGTAAAGCGGCGCGAGGTGCCCCAGTTCCGGATCGCCCGGGACGCCGAGGACCGCGGCGTCGAAGTCGTGCACCCTGCCGCGCACCCGCTCCAGGAACGCCGACAGCTCGAGCTGGCGGATGCGGACCTCGAAGCCCGCTTTCGCGAGTTGCGCCTGAAGCAGCTGCTCCAGCGCGGCCTCGCCCGAGCCGACGGTGAGGAGCTCGAACGGAATGGGCTGGGCGGCTGGACGGCTGGACGGCTCGGCGGCTCGGCGGCTCGGCGGCTCGACGGCGGACATGAGCGACGGCGGAACGGGGCTGGCGCTGGGCGTTCCGAATCCGAAGAGATACCCGTTCACGATCTCGGCCCGGTCCACCGCGGCGGCTATGCGTCGCCGGATGTTGAGGTCGTCGAACGGCGGGCGGCGGGTGTTGAGCACGATGGAATACGAAAACAGCAGCGGATACGTCACCACCGCGAGTTCGGGATTGCGCCGCACGAAGTCCGCGTGGGCCGGCTGGATCCCGGCGAAGTCGAGCTCGCCGCTGGTGAGCGCGGCGAGCTTGGTCATGGGCTCGTCCACCACCACCACGATGAACCGTGCCAGCACAGGCGGACCGCCCAGCGACTCGGGAAAGTCGGGATTCCGCTCGAATACCCAGCGCCGGTTGGGTTCGTGCGCCACGAAGCGGAAGGGCCCGTTGCCCACCGGCTGCTCGTTGAATGCGGCGCGGCGGAGCTCGCCGTGGGGAATACTGTCGAGCAGGTGCCGAGGCAGCACCGCCAGGTCGGTGAGCACGTCCGGCACCCGCTCCTGCGGCCGGCTGAACTCGAGCACGAGCGTCGAATCGTCCAGCGCCTCGCTGCGCAGGAGCGCTGCCAGCTCAGCCAGCCGAGGATATCCCGTGACCGAGTCACGCGCCGCATCGAGCGTCCAGGCTGCGTCACGGGCCGTGGTCGCCATCCCGTCGTGCCAGCGCAGCTCGGTCGAGAGCGTCAGCGTGAGTTGGCGCCGGTCGGGCGACCACTCCCAGCGCCGGGCCAGGTACGGGGCCACCTGCATGGCGCTGTCGTACTGCACCAGGGTGGTGAAGAGCACGTACCGCTGGACCTGGCGGGCGAGCGGATGCAGCGTGAGCAGCGGGTTGATGCTCTGGAGGTCGGCACCGGACGCGAACATCACGGTGTCGGACCGGCGGTCGGCCACCGAGCTGCAGCCGCAGGCGGCGAGTGCCAGCAGGGCCAGAGCGCGGTAGCTTTGGCCCATGCCCACTGCCCTGCTGCGCCATGCCCTGCGCGGCATGATGGTTCTGCTCGGCGTCGTGACGCTCACGTTCCTCCTGTTGCGGATGGCGCCGGGAAATCCCGCGCTGCTGCTGCTCGGGCCCAATGCCGGTCCGGAACAGGTCGCGGTGCAGGAGCGCGCACTGGGGCTGGATCGCCCGCTGCCGGTGCAGTATGGCGCATGGCTCACCGCCTTCGCCACCGGTGACTGGGGCCGCAGCATCGCCACCGGCAGGCCGGTGCGGCAGATGATCGGCGATGCCTGGCCCGCCACGCTCTGGCTGGTCGGCACCTCACTGCTGTTGAGCTTCCTGCTGGGCACCACCATCGGAGCAGTCCAGTCCTCGCGCAGCGGCAGCCGGCTCGACACCGCGCTGTCGGTGGGCACCGTGACCCTCTTCGCCATGCCGAGCTACTGGCTGGCATTGCTGCTGGTGCTGGTGTTCTCGTACGGACTGCAGTGGCTTCCCGCGTTCGGCGCAGCCGGGCTCGACGCCGACTTCCTTTCGCCCGGCGCCCGGCTGCTGGACGCGTTGCGGCACGCCGCGCTACCGCTGGTCACGCTCACATTGATCGGCGTGGGCGGCATCGCGCGTTACGTCCGCGCCGCGATGCTCGACGTGCGCGGGCTCCCCTTCGTGAATGTGGCCCGGGCCAAGGGCATCGCGGAAGCCCGGGTCACCCGGCGCCACGTCCTGCGCAATGCGCTGGTGCCGGTGGTGATCCTCCTGGGATTGTCCCTGCCGGCGCTCTTCTCGGGTGCAGTGTTCATCGAGGCCATCTTCGCCTGGCCCGGCGTTGGGCGGGTGCTGGTGCAGGCGGTCCAGGCGCGCGACTACCCGGTGGTGATGGCGGCGGTCGCGGTCAGCGCGGCGCTGGTGGTGGCGGGCAACATGCTGGCGGACGTGCTCGCGGCGCTGGTGGATCCGGTGCGCCGCGAATCGGAGTCGGCATGACCGCCGCGCGCGATGGCCGGGTGTGGTTCGGTGCGATCGCAATGGGCCTGGTGGTCGCTTTGGCGCTCGCCGCTCCGCTTGTCACCACCATCGGGCCGTCGGAGCAGGAGCAGGTGGTGGCCACCCGCTTCCTTCGGCCCTTCAGCACCGACGTGAACGGCGTACTCCATCCGCTCGGAACCGACCGGCTGGGGCGAGATGTCTGGTCCCGCCTGCTGCACGGCGCTCGGCTGTCGCTCGGCGTCGGTGCGCTGGCGGTGTTCCTATCCACCGCGCTCGGCGTTGCGATCGGCGCCGTAGCCGGAGCCAGCCGAGGAATGCTTCGCGCCGGGCTGCTGGGGCTCACCGATTTCGCGCTGGCGCTGCCGAGAGTGGTGCTGCTCCTGCTGCTGGCGGCGCTGTGGCGGCCGAGCGCGGCGCTGGTAGTGGTGGTGCTGGGGCTGACCGGGTGGATGAGCGTGGCGCGGCTGGTCTATGGCGAGGCGCGCGGGGTGATGGAGCAGCCATTTGTCGAAAGCGCGCGAGCGCTGGGGGGACGGCGGCTGCGCATCGTCAGGCGGCACGTGCTGCCCAACGTGCTCACGCCGGCGCTGGTGGCGGCGGCGCTGGGATTCGGGAACGCCATCATGCTGGAGGCGGGGTTGTCGTTCCTGGGTGTGGGAGTCCAGCCGCCAGCCGCGTCGTGGGGGACCATGATCGCGAGCGGCCGGGACACGCTGGTCAACGCGCCGTGGGTGTCGCTCGCGCCCGGTCTCGCGCTGGTGCTGGTGGTGGTGGCGTCGACGCTGCTGAGCGACGGCCTGCAGGACGCGTACGATCCGGCGCGACGGAGATAGGGCGTAAGGCGTGGGGCGTGGGGCGTGGGGCGTGGGGCCAGGAAAGTCGATCGCCTTCCGCCTTATGCCGTATGC
>DASTUF010000082.1:0-5963 GCA_035759745.1 Gemmatimonadales bacterium | reverse complement strand
ACCCCGCCAGACGGTGCGCCCGCCGATGACGGTGCGGACGCAGGCGTTGGGCCGGAAGTGATAGAGCCAGTGATCGACATCGGGCGCGTCGATCAGGGCGAAGTCCGCCGCCTTTCCCACTTCCAGCGATCCCACATTGGCGTCCTCGCCAATGGCGCGGGCCGCGACGATGGTGGCCCCCTTGAGTGCCTCGGCGGGAGTCATGCCCTGGGTAGTGCAGGCCAGAGTCATCGCGAGCGGCAAATGATAGCTCGGCGCCGAGCCGGGGTTGAAGTCGGTGGCGACGGCCACGGGCACGCCGGCGTCAAGCAGCTTCCGGGCCGGCAGCGACGGCTGGCGAAGGTAGAGCGACGCGATCGGCAAGCTGACGGCCACCACTCCTGCATCCGCCATCGCCGCAATGCCTGCATCGGACACATGCTCCAGGTGATCGGCCGATACCGCGCCCACTTCGGCCGCGAGCTCGGCGCCGCCCGATGACGTCAGCTGGTCCGCATGCAGCTTGGCGCGCATGCCCAGCTTGCCCGCAGCCTGAAACAGCTGGCGGGCCTCCCCCACCGTGAATGCTCCCTGCTCCACAAAGGCGTCGCAGTAGCGCGCCAGCTCCAGTGCCGCGACCCGTGGCAGCAGCTCATCCGTGAGGAGGCGCAGGTACCCTGCCCTGTCATTGACGAACTCGGGCGGTACCGTGTGCGCGCCCAGCACGGTCGGGACCAGACGCACGGGCCCGCGGGCCGCGAGATCCCGGTAGATCCGCAGCAGCATGAGTTCGTCCGCAACGGTGAGCCCGTAGCCGCTCTTCGCTTCGACAGTGGTGACGCCCAGGGCCGCCATGCGGGTCAGCGTCTCGTCCGCCCTGGCAGCCAGCACCGCCTCGCCGGAGGCGCGCGTCGCGCGCACGGTGGACAGTATGCCGCCGCCACTCCGGGCGATGTCGGCGTAGCTCTCGCCCCGTACCCGTCGGGCAAACTCGTCCGCCCGCCACCCGCCGAAGGCGAGGTGGGTATGGCAGTCCACCAGCCCAGGCACGACCATCCGCCCGCCGGCGTCCTCCATGACCAGCGTGCCGAGCGTAGCCGGCACCTTGTCCTCGGGACCGGCCCAGACGATCCGGCCGGCGCTCCACACCAGGGACGCGCGAGGAATCGCGTGCAGCTGGTTCTGGCCGCCGTCGGGACGGCAGGTGACCAGCAGGCCGATGTTGCGGAGGAGAATCATTGGTGGGCGTAGGGCATAGGGCCTAGGGCGTAGGGCTCATCATGGGCAAGTCGACACCGCGTTCGCGGGCCGTGTCGATCGCGAGCTCGTAGCCGGCGTCGGCATGGCGCATGACGCCGGTGCCGGGATCCGCGGTGAGCACCCGTTCGAGACGGCGTCCGCCCGCGTCGGTCCCGTCGGCGAGCGAGACCATACCGGCGTGAATGGAATAACCGATGCCCACCCCACCTCCATGGTGAAGCGAGACCCAGCTGGCGCCGCAGGCGGTGTTGAGCATCGCATTGAGCAGCGGCCAGTCGGCGATGGCATCAGAGCCGTCCTTCATGCCCTCGGTCTCGCGATTGGGTGACGCGACCGAGCCGGTGTCGAGGTGGTCGCGCCCGATGACTATCGGCGCCTGTACCCGCCCGGTCCTGACCAGCCAGTTGAACTTGAGCCCCATCTCGGCGCGCTCGCCGTACTCCAGCCAGCAGATCCGCGCCGGGAGCCCCTGGAACTGGACCTGGGCCCGCGCCTTCCGGATCCAGCGCGCGAGCGGCTCCTTCTGGGGAAACGTCTCGAGCACCGCGTCGTCGGTGGCGGCGATGTCAGCCGGATCGCCGGAGAGGGCAGCCCAGCGGAACGGCCCCGCTCCCCGGCAGAAGAGCGGCCGGATGAATTCGGGGACGAAGCCGGGAATCTCGAACGCTTCCGCCATGCCGCGGTGGTCGGCGACCTGGCCCCGGAGATTGTTGCCGTAGTCGAAGGTGACCGCGCCCCGTCGCTTGAGCTCGAGCATCCCGGCCACATGGGCCTGCATCGAGTCGAGCACCCGGCTCTCGTACGCCTCGGCATCGCGCTCGCGCAGCCCGGCGGCCTGTTCCAGCGAGAGGCCCACCGGGATATAACCCAGCCGGAGATCGTGGGCCGACGTCTGGTCGGTCAGGACATCGGGGGTGATGCCGCGGCCCACCAGTTCGGGCACGACATCCGCGATGTTGCCCACGAGGCCGATCGACAGCGCTTCGCGCTTTTCGCGGGCCTCGCCCAGGCGGTCGAGCGCCCGATCGAGGTCGCGCTCGAGCAGGTCGCAGTAGCCCGAGTTCACCCGCCGCTCGATCCGGCTCTCGTCGACATCGACACCCAGGAAGGCGGCGCCGTTCATGGTAGCAGCGAGCGGCTGGGCTCCACCCATCCCGCCCAGCCCGCCGGTCACCACCAGACGTCCGGCGAGGGTGCCCTCGAAGTGCTGCCGGGCGCACTCGGCGAAGGTCTCGTAGGTTCCCTGCAGGATGCCCTGGGTGCCGATGTAGATCCAGGAACCGGCGGTCATCTGGCCGTACATGGTGAGACCGGCCGCTTCCAGCCGCCGGAACTCGTCCCAGGTGGCCCAGCGCGGCACCAGGTGGGAGTTGGCGATGAGTACCCTGGGCGCCTCCTCATGAGTCCGGAACACCCCCACCGGCTTGCCGCTCTGCACCAGGAGGGTCTCGTCGTTCTCCAGCCGGCGGAGGGTGCGCACGATGGCCTCGTAACACTCCCAGTTCCGGGCTGCCTTGCCGCTGCCGCCATAGATGATGAGCTCCTCGGGCCGCTCGGCCACGGCCGGGTCGAGGTTGTTCATCAGCATCCGGAGCGCGGCTTCCTGGTGCCAGCCCTTGCAGCTCAGGGCCGGACCAGTGGGAGCATGAATGGCTGTCGCGGTCATGCGGCCGAACTTAACCGAATGGGCAGACAGGCGGATAGACGGCCGGCCCGGTCGCTCGCGCCGGGCCTTGCAACCTTTGCGGGGGCTCCCCGTATCCAACCCCATGCATGCAAACGACCCCGATCCGCGGGGTTCGCGCCGTGAGTAGCACGGCCGGGCCGGCCCGCCCCGACTCCGACATCACGGAAGCTGCCCTGGCGGCGGCAGGGGACGAGAGCGCATTCGAGCGGCTGTACCGGAAGCACGTCAACCGGATCCATGCGCTCGCCTGCCGGATGCTCTCACGGGACGAGGCCGACGAGGCCACCCAGGACGTGTTTGTCCGGGCCTGGCGCAAGCTGGGGAGCTTCCGGGGTGAGGCGGCGTTCGGTACCTGGCTCCATCGACTGGCGGTCAACGAGCTGCTGGGCCGGCGGAAGGCGCTGGGGATCCAGCGGGAACGTTACGCTCCGGACGACCGACCGCTGGAGTTGATGCCTGCGCGGCGCTCGCGGTCGCTGGAGCACACTCTGGACTTCGAGGCCGCGATCGAGCGGCTGCCCGAGGGGGCTCGACAGGTATTCGTGCTGCACGACGTGGAAGGTTACCGGCATGAGGAGATCGCGGAGATGATGGGAACGGTGGCCGGCACGTCGAAGTCCCAGTTGCACCGCGCGCGGATGGCGCTGCGACAGTACCTCGACCGGTAGGATGACGATGGAACACCCATGGCAGGACCGGCTCTCGGAGTATGTGGACGGCACGCTCAGCGCTGCCGAGCGCGCCGAGTGCGAAGCGCACCTGGCGCAGTGTCCCGAGTGCACCGGACTGGTGTTCGAGTTGCGGGCAGTCGCCTGGCGCGCGGCGCGGCTCGGCGCGCCGGCGCCGGTGCCGGACCTGTGGGCGGGGATCGCGGGGCGCATCGGGGACGAAGGCGGGCGCAAGCCAGGGCGCACGCACGTGCGCCCCTTGCCGGTTGCGGGGCGTGCGCCGGGGCAATGGATGGCGGCCGCGGCGGTGGCGGTGTTCCTCGCGGGCGGAGCGGTGGTGTGGGGAGTGCTCCAGCAGAAGACGCCGGCGGTGGGCCCGGCTCCCGTGGCCACGACCGTGGCCCCGCCCACCGGCGGCATGACGGTGCTCCCGGCGATGGCGCGTGCGGAAGCGACGTACGAGCAGGCTACAGCGGACCTGCGTGCGATCCTGGACGAGGGACGCGACCAGCTGGACCCGAAGACCGTGGCCGTGCTGGAGCGCAACCTCGCGCTGATCGACACTGCCATTGCCGAAACTGAAACCGCGCTCCGGAACGACCCGGCCAGCGCGTACCTCAACTCGTACCTCGCGCGCACCATGCAGCGGAAGCTGACCCTGCTCCGGCAGGCAGCGACCCTGGTGCAAGCGCGCAGCTGACGAAAGGACACCTCGTGTTCGCCTCACTGTTGCTGGTTGCGGCGGCGCTTTCCGCCCAGGCCCCGGACACCACCTTTGCGATTCGCGCCGGTGACCGGCTGCGAGTCAGCACCCGCGAGGGCGACATCACGGTGCGGAGCTGGAATCGCAACGAGGTGGAAGTCCGCTCGGGCGACCGGGATGATGATGACCGGTCGCGCGGCGTTCGGGTGTCGCGTTCGGGCAGCGTGATCACGGTGGACGCCGCGGGAGGCTGGATGGGCGGCGGCGACCTCGACGTGGTGATTCGCATGCCCGCGACCGTGTCGCTGTCCGCCAACTCGGTTGAAGGTGACATCACGGTGGACGGCATTGCCGCTCCCGTCTCGGTGGAAACGGTCGAGGGCGACGTGCTGGTGCGCGGTGCCCGGGGCAATGTCACCGCCTCCGCCGTGGACGGCACGGTGGACCTGCGCGACACGGAAGGCAACATCTCGGCCTCGTCGGTCAACGACGATGTGCTGATTACATCGGCGCGGGGCCGGGTGGCCGCCGAGGCCGTGAACGGCGATGTGATGGTGCTCGACTCCCGATCCGACGCGGTCTCGCTGAGCAGCGTCAACGGGGACCTCGTATTCAGCGGCCCGCTGAGCGCTCGGGGGCAGTACGACATGAGCACCCACAACGGGGACATCGTGCTGGGCGTTCAGTCGGGCGCCAGCGCGTCGGTCACCGTCTCGACCTTCCAGGGCGACTTCGAGTCGGACCATCAGATCCAGGTGACGTCCCGCAACGACCGGAGGTTCAGCTTCAGCCTCGGCGGCGGCAGCGCGACGGTCAAGCTGGACTCGTTCCAGGGCACGATCCATCTGACGACACCAGAGGCGGTGGCCCGCCTCATCCAGGACGACTAACCCTCAAGGAGTGCATCCATGATCGTCATGACGCTTGCCCTGCTGGCCGTGGCCCAGGGCACCCCGCAGGGGCAGGATTTCCGCTGGTCCGGATCGCTGGCAGCGGGCAGGACCATCGAGGTGCGGGGGGTGAACGGCTCCATCAGCGCCACGCCCGCCTCCGGCAACACCATCGAGGTCACCGCTCGGAAGCGGGCCGGCCAGGGCGGCGACCCAAGCAACGTCGAGGTCCGGGTGGACGAGGACGGGAGCGGCGTGGTGATCTGTGCCGTGTATCTCGACCGGACCGCTGGTGAGGGTTGCAACGGCAACAACCGGCGGCGCGACCGGGACGCCGATAACGACAACAGCGACAATGTCTCCGTCCATTTCCTGGTGCGGGTGCCGGCCAGCATCAAGTTCGAGGGCCGGATGGTGAACGGTGACGTCAGCGCGACCGGGCTGGTGGCGGATGCGGAGGTGTCCACGGTCAACGGCAACGTGGAGGTCTCGACCCGCGGGGTCGCCGAAGCGTCGTCGGTGAACGGCAACGTGGAGGCCACGATGGGGAGTTCCGACTGGACCGGCCCGCTGGAGTTCAGCTCGGTCAATGGTGAGGTCACGGTGACCTTGCCCGCGAATGCCGACGCGGATGTGCGCGCGTCCACCGTGAACGGGGACATCGAGACCGACTTCCCCCTCACGGTGACCGGCCGGTTCGGCCCGCGCAACATGCGCGGCACTATCGGTTCCGGCGGCCCGGTGATCGAGATGTCCAGCGTGAATGGGCGCGTCGC
>DASTUF010000081.1:0-4869 GCA_035759745.1 Gemmatimonadales bacterium | reverse complement strand
ACTTCCGCCCCGCCCAGCGTGAACGGCCCCGCCCGACGCTCGGCGCTGTTCGCCGCCCGCTCCGCCGCGGCCTCGATGCCGGGATCGTGCTGCCTAGTGGAAGTCATGACTCCGGGCGTGCTCCGCCCCGCCCGCAGTGGTAAGCGCGTGGCAGGCGCGCGCCTTCACGTTGATCACCAGTCCCTCCACCTCCAGCTCGCCCTGGAACAGCAGCAGCGGCTCCCGCGCGATCATGAGTGCCTGCCGCGCGAAGAGCCTCGGTGGGATCACGACGTTGATCATGCCGGTCTCGTCCTCCAGGGTCACGAACACGAATCCCTTGGCGGTGCTGGGCCGCTGGCGGCAGATCACCAGCCCGCCCACTACCACGTCCTTCTTGCGGGAGCTGCGCCGGGCCAGTTCCTGCACCTCCGCCGCGCTCCGTACCCCCAACCGCTGCACCGACGCGCGCAGGTGCTTCATCGGGTGTCCGTTGAGCGAGAGGCCGGTCATCCGGTAGTCCTCGGCGGTGATCTCCACCGGGCGCATCGCCGGAATGTGCACCGGCTCCGGCGCTGGCGCCGCCGGGGCCAGCGGCCCGGCTTCGCCCCGCTCCTGCGCCAGCACCGCCCAGAGTGCCGCACGCCGCCGCCGCGATACCGGCTCGTGCCGGAACATTTCGTCGAACGCGCCCGCCGATGCCAGGATCCGGAGCGCCGCGCGATCAAGCCCGGTATTCACGACTTCAGCTACGCTGCGAAATCGGTAGGGCTGGTCCACGGGCCAGTCCGCCGAACCGTCGCTCCGACCAGCCGACCAGCCGCCCAGCCGACTAGCCGTCGAGCCGCCCAGCCCCCGCACCGTGCGGAGCCCCAGCCGCACCGCTGGTCCGTCCTGCGCCCGTGCCTCGAGTGTCGTGTCCCAGGCCGATCGCATCAGGTTGACCGGTCGCACCTCGACCCCGTGGTGGCGCCCGTCCTCCACCAGCGTCCCCGGGGAATAGAACCCCATCGGCTGGGCGTTGAGCATCGCCGCGAGGTACTCCGCCGGGTAGTAGTGCCGGAGGTACGCCGAGGCGTAGACCAGGATCGCGAAGCTGGCGGCGTGGCTCTCGGGAAAGCCGTAGTCGGCGAAGGCGTTGATCTGGTGAAAGATCCTGCGGCCGGTCTCCTCGGGAATGCCGTTGCGGCGCATCCCTTCCACCAGCTTCTCGCAGATGGCGGCCATTCGCTCGCGCGAGCGCTTGTGCCCCATGGCCCGGCGCAGGTTGTCGGCCTCGCCCGGCGTGAACCCCGCCGCGGTCACTGCCACCTGCATCCCCTGCTCCTGAAACAGCGGCACCCCCAGCGTGCGCTTGAGGATCGGCTCGAGCGAGGGATGGGGATACGTCACCTCCTCGGTGCCGGCGCGACGCCGGAGATAGGGATGCACCATGTCGCCCTGGATGGGGCCCGGCCGGATGAGCGCGACCTCCACCACCAGGTCGTAGAAGTTGCGCGGCTTGAGCCGCGGCAGCGTGTTCATCTGGGCCCGGCTCTCCACCTGGAACACACCCACCGTGTCGGCCCGGCAGAGATCGTCATAGACCGCCATGTCGCCGTGCGGAATCGTCGCCAGTTCCAGCGACACGCCGCGCATCCGGCGGATGGACTTGAAGCATTCCTGCAGCGCGGTGAGCATGCCGAGGCCCAGCAGGTCGATCTTGACCAGGCCCACCGGGTCGAGGTCGTCCTTCTCCCACTGGATCACGGTGCGGTCCGCCATCGCGGCCGGCTCGATAGGCACCACTGTCGCCAGCGGCTCGCGGGTGAGCACGAACCCGCCCACATGGATCGACCGGTGCCTCGGCAGCTGGTGCAGCCCGGCGATCACGTCGGAAATTACGCGGCTAATAGCCGCTGCTCGGCCCGTGTCGCTTCGCGACACTGCACTCCCTTTCACGCTGTTGCCATTCCTGTTCACGCTTTCGCTGTTCCGCAGTACCTGAGCTGTTTCCTTTGCTGAATCCCTGTCTGCGACATCGGCCAGGTCATCCGCCTGCTCCTGCGACAGCCCCAGCACCCGGGCGGCGTCGCGCACCGCGCTCCGGCCCCGCCAGCTGATCTGCTCGCATACCATCGCGGCGTGCTCCCGCCCGTAGCGCTGGTACACGTACTGGATGACGCGCTCGCGTTCCTGGTGGGCGAAGTCGAGGTCGATGTCGGGCGCCTCGCGTCGTTCCTCGCTCAGGAAGCGCTCGAACAGCAGCTCCATGCGCACCGGGTCGATCGCGGTAATGCCGAGGCAGAAACAGATGGCGGAGTTGGCAGCCGAGCCCCGGCCCTGGCAGAGGATCCCCTCGCGCCGGGCGTAGCGGACGATGTCCCACACGATGAGGAAGTAGCCGGCAAAGCCCAGCTTGGCGATGACAGCGAGCTCGTGGGTGAGCTGGCGGCGATGGGCCTCGGTGATGTTGCGACCCCAGCGCTCGCGCGCACCCTGCGCCACCAGCCGGGCGAGGTATTCATCGGCGGTGACACCGGGCGGCAGCGGAAAGTCGGGAAGCGCTGGGCGCAGGTGCTCCAGCCGGAAGGTGCACCGCTCGGCGATGGCCTGGGTGGCGCGAATGCCGGCGAGGTCGTGGCGCCAGCGGCGCCTCACCTGCGAGGCATGCTTGAGGTACCACTCCCCACTGGGACGGAAGCGGGAGCCCATCGTGGCCAGCGTCCGCTGGTGCCGAAGCGCGGTGAGCACATCGTGGGTGCGGCGGCCTTCGGGACGGGCGTAGTGGGCATCGTTGGTGACCACCCATGGCAGCGACAGCGCCCGGGCGATGCGCTTCAGCACCGGCACTGCCACTCGTTCCTCGGCGAGGCCGTGGTCCCAGCACTCCAGCGCCACCCGGCGATCGAAGATGTCGCTCAGCACCGCCGCCGCCTCGCAGGCGCCGTCGTCGTCGCCCGCCGCGATCAATGATGGCACCCGGCCGTGGGGACATCCGGTGAGCGCGAACAGTCCGCCGGCATGCGCCGCCAGCACATCGAGCGATACCCGCGGCCGGCCCCGCGCCTGATCCATTCGCCCGCGAGTCACCAGCTGGCACAGATGACCATACCCCTCGCGTGACTCGGCCAGCAGCGTGAGATGGGTGAGCGCCCCGCCCCACTCCACCGTGAGCTCGACGCCCAGGATGCCGCCGATGCCCGCCTCCCGCGCCGCCTCGGCGAAGCGCACCGCACCGCCCAGGTCGTCGTGGTCGGTGAGCGCCAGCGACGGATAGCCCAGCTCCCGCGCGCGCTCCACCATCGCCTCGGGCGTGGACGCGCCATCGAGGAGGGAGAAGCAGGTGTGGGCGTGGAGTTCGGTGTACATAGTCAGGGATCAGGGATCAGGGACTAGGGATCAGGGCCATGAGTTCCTGACCCCTGACCCCTGATCCCTAACCCCCGGCTCTAGTCCCACCACCCCTGCACATACCACTCTCCCGTGCCGCGTTCGTGATACACCAGCAGCGGGCCGCGGGCGGTTTCACAGCGCCAGTAGTCGCGATGGTAGGGCCGGACATCGGCCGGAGCCCACCAGTGACCGGCCAGCCGCTCGGGGCCATCAGATCGGGTGACCAGATGCGGCTGCCCTTCCCACTTCACCACCGCCGGGGCACCCGCGCGGCGCGACACGACGGCGGGTTCGGGAGGCATGAGGAGGCGGAATGCGCTTTTCCCGTTCACGCTGTTGCAGTTCCCGTTCACGCCGTTGCGGTTTCCGCTTTTGCTGTCGCTGTCCCATCCCCCCTGCTCTTCGATTCTATGCCCATCATCGCGCGCCACCGGCCGCACTACGGCGTCAGTGCCCAGCGCGGCACGGAGCCGGGCGAAGACGCCTTCCATGGCGGCGGCATCACGCCACAGCGGGCGCAGCAGGTCGCCCTGCTCCTCGGCGAGAGCGGCAGTCTCCCGCACCAGCACGGTGAGCGCGCGCACCGGCGCTGTCAGCCGCACCGGTTCCAGCATCGCCCGGCACTGATCGAAGAGCGGTGCCGCCCGTGCGCCCGGCTGGGCCAGCACCACCGCCACCTCGGTGGGCGCCAGCCTGGCGCCGGCGGCATCGCGTCCGTCGAGATCGAGCCGGAGGGTGAGCGCCGCTATGGCGCTGTGCTGCTGCGCGGCGGATGTGACCAGTCGATCGAGTCCGGCGCGCAGCAGGAAGAGCACCGGCTCCAGGCTGTCCACCGTATCGGGCAACTCGAGTGTGACGCTGAGTGCCTCGGACAGCGCGGCCAGCACCGGCCGGCGACGATCCTCGCCCCGCGCGAGTCGCTGGGCCTCGAGCCCCTCGCGCCCCCAGCGACGCTCGACCTCGCCGGCAGGCAGTGCGGCAAAGGCACCGGCGGTGGTGAGCCCCAGCGCCACCAGCGCCTCGCGCAACTCGTCGTCCATGGGAATGAGCGAGAGCGGCGCGCGGCGGAGCAGTCGGTGCGAACCGCCCCTTGGCACCACATGCAGTGGGCGGCCGTGCGCCAGCCGCAGCATGGTGGCCACATGGGCGGCGATGCAGGTGTCCGCCACCGCCACCCGCGAGGCGGGATGATGCCGCGACGCGATGCCCAGCAACTGGCGCAGCAGCGCGCGCTCGCCGCCCATGCCATCGAAGCCCGATGCGCCCACCCACCACACGCCCGGCGCGCCCGCGGCCGGCGTCACCTGGGGGCTCGCCGCCACCAGCTCGGCGCTCACCGCCAGCACCGCGCGGGCGATGACGCGGGCATCCCACTCACGCCATTCGAGTGCCGGTGCGGTTGCGCGCGCAGCAGTGAGGGTCATGCCCTGCACCACACCCGCGGTGCGTGCCCCCGCCGAAAGCGCGCGCACGCGGGTGCCCGCGGTCAGCGCGCGGCAGGCATCATCCCACCCG
>DASTUF010000080.1:0-2920 GCA_035759745.1 Gemmatimonadales bacterium | reverse complement strand
ATCGCCGTGGCGGAAGCGGGGCAGAGCGAGCGGAATTCGCCGCTGCGCTGCACGCCCGCGGGCAAGGCATCGCGCGGCACCGTCTGCCAGCCGCGGCGTGCGAAGAACGGTGCGGCCGTCGTCGTCAGCAGCGCGAGGTCGGCAACGCCGGCAGCGGCGGCGTGCGCTTCGATCGCCTCGACCAATGCGCCACCCACGCCAGTGCCGCGGCCGGAGGTGTCCACCACCAGGGAGCGCAGCAGCGCGGCATCGCCGAACAACTCGAGCCCGACGGCCCCGAGCAGGTGGCCGTCGCGCTCCGCGACCAGGAACTCGATGGGCGTGGTGTCGACGTCCTGGACGGGCAGGGCGTTGGCGGCTAGGAGGCGGCGGACGTGGGGGAGGTCGGCCGGCGTGGCGGAACGTATGGTCATCGGCATGAGGTCAGGGTCGCAGTTCGTAGGTCGTAGCCCGGATGCAGCGCAGCGAAATCCGGGGCCCTGTCAGCAGCACGCGGAGTTCGGTGCACAGCAGCTGGTGGATTCCGTCGCGGCTGACGCCGCTCCTACAGGGGTTGCCAACGCAGCCTGCATCGCGGCGATGTCAGGGGTGCAGCTTCCGCCGCTGGTGGCGCAGGCCGCATCGCCGCCGTGGTACGAGGTTGCCTCGCCGGTGGTGTGGAAGGTCTCCCACTTGGTGCCCTGCGGGTCCTCGGTCCAGAGCTTGTCGGACTTGGCGTAGCAGCACACGGCTGCGTCTTCCGGGATGACGGTGCCACCGGCGGCGTCCAGGCGCTTGCCCAGCCCGGCCAGTTCGTCATCGCTGTCCACCTGGAGGCCCAGGTGGTCGATGCCCGGCGTGCGGCCGGTGTTGGAGATCGCGAAGTTGATGCGCGGATCCTCGAGCATCCACTTGGCGTAGTCGTCCTTGCGCACGCTCGGCTCGGCGCCGAACAGTTCGTTGTAGAAGCGGATGCTCGCCTGCAGGTCGGCGACATTGAGGTGGACGTGGAAGCGGTTCATCGACAGGGGTTCCCTTTGCAGCAGTTCTCGGTGAGGTAGGCCAGCAGCGCGTCCATGCGCGCGTAATCGGCGCGGACGCGAATGACGCGGCCCTCGCGCTCGTCGGCGACCAGGCCGGACGCGCGGAGGATGTTGAGGTGGGCGGTCAGGGTGGCCGGAGGGAGGTCGAGGTGGTCGCGGAGCTCGCCGACGGACAGGCCGGCGGGCCCGGCCTGGACCAGGGCGCGGAAGGCGGACAGCCGGGTGGCGTGGCTGAGGGCGTTGAGGGCGGTGAGGGCGGCTTGGGTGTCCATGATTCTAATATTCCGGAATCATGGAAATGATGTCAAGTCCCCGGGTCAAGGCTCGGCTACTTGTGCAGCTTCGCCCCTAGATCGGGGACGGCGTGGAACGCCCAGTGCTTTCCTTGCCGGTACTTCCGCATCAGCTTGGCTTCGACCAGCCCGAGTAGGTCCGAGCGGGCCGTCTCGTAGGCAACGCCGTGATGGCGTTGATGGCGGGCGATCGAGAACGACTTTTCAGGATGGCGGACGGCGTTGAGGACCAACGCGCGTTGGCGATGGTTGAGGATGCGGGCCAATCTGCTTCCAGGCTTGAGGAGCAACTCCGCTTCCTGTTGCGCCTTTTGCTTCCTCGCGATGTAGGCATGCACGCCCTCGATCGCCTGGAGCAGCACATCGAGTTGGTGGGAAACGAAGTACGTGGTGTCGCCGGCATCGCATTCGGTCTGCAGATAGGCACGGGTGTACTTCCCAGGTGCGTTCTTGAGCACGCTCGAGATGGACAAATATTCCGTCATCCAGAACCCGGCACGCAGCATCGACCAGTAGAACAGCGCCCGCGCGGTGCGGCCGTTGCCGTCCACGAACGGATGGTCGTATCCGATCATGAAGTGGATGAGGATTGCCCGGACGACAGGATGCAGGAACTCACCAACTTCGTCGCCCTGGTTGGCGAAGTCGCACAGCGCCTGCAGCCGGTCGGGCAACTCGGCCGCGGGGGGAGGTACATGTAGGACCCGACCGACCTCGTCCTCAACGACTATGTCTTCGGTGGCTGTGCGGAACCGTCCCGCCGCACCGGGATCCTTGAGGGTGCCGTCGGTGAGCATCCGGTGGATCTCGAAGACTGCATCCGGCGAAAGCGGCTTTCCGACCCAGCGCTTCAACTCCCGCATCGTGTTGAAGTTGTTGACGATCATGCGTTCGCCGTAGTCGCGGGGCGCGCGCCCGGTCTGCAACATTTCCTTCGCCACCAACGTCGTCGTCGCGGCACCCTCGAGCTGGGACGACGTCATCGCCTCTTCGATGAGGGACCGCACCAGGTAACGATCGCGGGAGTCGTCGGACGGCAGCGTCTCCGTGCCACGCAATGCGCCCGCGGCGTCGCGTGCGACAAGGAAGAGGCGCCGCTGCAGGCTATCGGTGAGGGCAACGCTGAAGGCCTGGCTGTTCTTTTCCCTCAGCGGGAGACGGCGCGCGAGCGATTGGCGCGCAAGCTTGATCCCCACCCACCATTGCTCACGGGTGAGGCCCTCCGGCGGCGTCAGGTACCGGACGTGGTCCCATGGTTCGTACACGCCTTCGACTTCCGGGCCGATCCTGAGCGCGAAGATCTTCGCAAGGTCCCCGCGGTGGGCCTGGAGAAGCGTGTCGAGAGGGGGCGGCGGCACCGGGAGTTTCATGCCACCAAGTTTCTACTAATTCATGTCCAAATTGGTAACAAACTGGTACCAAGAGCATAAATACTTGATTTGTATGGTATTGATGGAGCCATCTTCAGCCCTACTCGCGATCAATCGCCCGCCAGCCGATGTCATGGCGGTGGAACTCGCCGTGCCAGGAGATCCCGGCGAGCTCCCCATAGGCGCGGCGGTGCGCCTCGGCGACGGTGTCCCCCAGGGCGCAGACGCAGAGCAC
>DASTUF010000079.1:0-13510 GCA_035759745.1 Gemmatimonadales bacterium | reverse complement strand
GACTGGGAGGGGGATACCGCCGAGCTGTCCGGGACGGCGGTGGCCGAGCCGGAGGCCCAGGCGGTGGCAATTCCGGCCGGGTTCCGGGGCAAGACCGCGGTGGTCACCGGCGGCGCGACCGGCCTGGGGCGCTCGATCTGCCTCGAGTTTGCCCGACTCGGCTGCAACGTCGCGTTCTGTTATGTGAACCTCCCCGGCCGGGACGTGACCGAGCAGGCACTCCTGGCCGAGACCGCGTGCGGGGCGATGGGCGTGAAGGTGCTGGCCCAGCGCTGTGATGTGCGCGACCGCGAAGCGATCGAAACGTTCCTCTCCGAAGCGAAGCGCCGCCTGGGTGCGGTGCATTTCCTGGTGAACAATGCAGGTGTCGCCAACGACGGCGCCCTCTGGCGGCTGTCGGATCACGCGTGGCGCGAGGTGATGGAGACCAATGTCACCGGCGCCTTCAACTGCCTCCGCGCGATCTCGCCCCACTTCCGCTCCCAGCGCTACGGTCGTGTCGTGAATATCTCCGCCCACCAGGCGGCGCGACCGGCCTTCGGGGTGACGAACTATGCCGCGAGCAAGGCCGCGATCGAGGGGCTGACCCGGGCCGCGGCCGTGGAGCTGGGCCCCTCGAATGTGAACGTGAACGCGGTGGCCCCGGGGTTCATTCGCACCGAGCGGATGTCGATGCTGCCGTCCGAGGTGGTGGAACGCGCCCGCAAGCACTCGGTGCTGGGGCGGCTGGCGGAGCCTGAGGATGTCGCCCGGGTGGTCACGTTTCTCTGTTCGGATTCTGCGCGACACATTACTGGACAGACCATTGTTGTCGATGGCGGGTTGTCGTTGGAGTAGTTCGTCTCCATGCGGCATAGCCCCTACCCCTCCCTCTGGGGCGCCGCTGGAGCAGATGGACAGACCGCTTTCGGGCCACCGCGGTCGCCCCGCCGGGATGGGCAGGGGCCATGCCGCGCCAGTCATCGAGCATCACCCTCCCTGTTAGATTGTGCCGCATGAGATCCCTTCTGATAGTAGCTGTCCTCGTCCTGGGAGCCGCGTCGTCTGCCCTGGCGCAGGGCAAGTACCACAACCACCTCCTCAACACCGAGTCGATGGCGGGGCAGGAGGTGGCGGTGCTGCCGGTGACGTACGTTCTGGCGGACCCGGCCATCGAGGCCGACTCGACCTTCCTGCCGTGGGCCGAGCTGGGGCCGTCGCTCTACCGGGCGGATTCGCTGCTGGGCGAGGCGCTGGCGCGGCGGGCACCGGAGGTGAACTGGGTGCTGCCGAGTGCGCTGCGGCGGCTATACCGGCGGGCGCCGGGCATGCTGACCGACCCCGACCGGATGGGGCAGTCGGTGCTTCGGTCCGAGGGGATTGACCAGGTGCCGGGCCAGCTCAATGCCAGTCTCCGGAAACTCACAGCCATGACCAACGGACGCCTGGTGCTGGTGCCGGCGGCAGTGGTCTTCGGAGCTGACTCTACCGGCCAACTGCAGGCCTCGCTCGCGATGGCCCTGGTGGACGCCCGGCGGGGTACGGTGGTTTGGCGCTCCCGCGCGACCGGACTGGGCAGCAGCCCGGACGACGCATTCAAGCAGGCCACCGCGACACTCTTTCCATGACCTACGCCATCACCTTGATCCCCGGCGACGGGATCGGACCCGAGATCACGGACGCGACGGTCCGGGCGCTGGAGGCGACCGGACTTTCCTTCGCGTGGGACCGCCAGCTGGGCGGGATGGCGGCGGTGGACGCGGCGGGTGACCCGCTGCCCGAAGCCACAGTGGCGAGCATCCGGAAGTCGGGGATCGCGCTCAAGGGTCCGCTGACCACGCCGGTGGGCGGCGGGTATCGCTCGGTGAATGTGGCGCTCAGGAAGGAATTCCAGCTCTACGCCAATGTCCGGCCCTCGCGCACAATCTTGACCGGCGGCCGGTACGAGGACATCGACATCGTGCTGGTGCGGGAGAACCTCGAGGGGCTGTACGTTGGGGTCGAGCACTTCGTGCCGGTAGGCGACGATCCCAGAGCGGTGGCAGAGTCGCTGGCGATCGTGACCCGGGCGGGCAGCGAGCGCATCATTCGCTATGCCTTCGAGTACGCGCTGCAGCACGGCCGCAAGAAGGTCACCACGGTCCACAAGGCCAACATCCTCAAGATGGTGAGCGGACTGTTCCTCGAGGTGCATCGCCAGGTGGCGGCGGAGTACGCCGGCCGGATCGAGGCGAGCGACATCATCATCGACAACTGCGCCATGCAGCTGGTGCTCCGGCCTGAGCAGTTCGACGTGATCGTCACCACCAACATGTTCGGCGACATCCTGAGCGACGAGATCTCCGGCCTGGTGGGCGGCCTCGGCCTCGCGCCTGGCGCCAACATCGGCACCAGGGTGGCGATCTTCGAGGCGGTGCACGGCAGCGCGCCCGACATCGCGGGCAAGGGCGTCGCCAATCCATCGGCGTTGATGCTGGCGGCGGCGATGATGCTCGACCACCTGGGCGAGCAGGAGCATGGTTCGAGGCTTCGCTCGGCGGTGGAGCAGGCGATCGTGTCCGATGATGTCCGCACCCGGGATCTGGGCGGCAGCGCCTCGACCCGTGAGTTCGGCAATGCGGTTGTCGCCCGGCTTCGCTGAGGTTCCCTGCGCCCGCTGCGGGAGGTTTGTCGCGGGGCTGGCGTTCGGGGAGTTCTGCAAGGACTGCCAGCGGATCCGGGCCCGGCGTGCAAGTCAGTGGTCCCGGCGCATCTCCCTCGCGGTGACCGCCCTGTGTGCGTTCTATGTGGCGACTCGCCTGCCCCCCACGCCGACGGCCCGCCTCTGGGCGGGGATCGGCGTGGTCATCATGTACCTGATGGTCCGGCGGATCGCGTATGCCGCGGCACTTCGACACCTGAACTGATTGTTGCGGCCGTGGCAATCAGGAGCGGTCCCCTCCGGCAGATACGTGACCTGCCTGCGGGGACCGCTCCTGACCGCCACGGTCACCACTGATCTGCGAGGAAAGTCATGACCGTACTTCAGCGCGCCGCATTGCTGGCGCTGATTTCATCCACTGTGCTTCCGAGTCTCGCCATGGCTCAACAGAGTCTCACGATCTACCAGGACGGCCGAGTGCTGGTGCGCCGGATGTTCGGCGTGGCGGTGCCACGGGGAGAGTCGTCCCAGCGGGTCGAGGTGGGGCCGATCAACGCCTCGAGCCTGTTTGCGCTGGATCCGGGCGTGTCGATCGTGCGCGCGTCCTTTGACGGCGCGGTGGACGAGGTGAGCGTGCTGCGGCGCGCTGTGGGCCGGGAACTCAAGTTCGTCACGCCGCCATCGAAAGAGGGTGGCCGGGCGGATACGGTGACGGCGACGGTGATCGGAGTCGACCCGCTCCGGCTCCGGCTGGCCGACGGCTCGGTGACGTTCAGCGCGCCGGGACGGGCGCTCTATCCGGCGGATCTGGTAGTGGTGGACCCGGCCCTCACGCTGTCGCTGGTGAGCGGGCAGGCGAGGCAGCAACTGGGGCTGGGTTACTTCACGCAGGGCGCCAACTGGCAGGCGGCATACAGCGTGGTGCTGGGCAAGGGGAGCGCACGGGTTACCGGCAATGCGGCGATCGAGTCGGGACAGCTGTCCGCAGAGGACGCTGAGGTGCAGCTGCTGGCAGGTGACGTGGGTGTCGCCGAGCAGCCGCCGCAGGTGATGTACGCGCGGGCGCAGGCGATGGAGATGCGCGATGCCGTGGCCACGAAGGCGATGGGCGAACAGTCGGTGGGCGAGTTCCATCTCTATTCGCTGGATGGCACCCATTCGCTCCGGCCGGGCGAGACCACGCTGGCCGCGCTGTTCGAGCCGGCGTCGACGCCCTATCGCAAGGAGTTCCTGGTGCGGGGCGACATCCCCTACTGGGGCTTCCTGCCGCAGCAGGGGGACGAGGGCGAGGTGCCGGTAGAGATCAGCTACGCGCTGGAGCGCAAGCGGGACACCCCGTTCGGCGATGCGCCGCTGCCCGAGGGCACCGCGCGGCTCTATGAACCGGACGCCGAAGGGCGGCTGCAGCTGGTGGGCGAGGCGTCCACGGATCACACGGCGCCAGGTGAGGAACTGCGGCTTCGGGCCGGCACGGCGTTCGACATCACGGCCCGGCGGATCCAGACCAGTTACACCACGAGCCAGGAGCCAACCGGCAAGCCGCGGCGGACCATCGCGATCGCGGAATACCGGGTCACGCTCAACAATGCCAGGGATGAGGCGGTGACGGTGGTGGTGGAGGAGCGCCGTGCAGGGGAGTGGAGGATCGAGGCGAGCTCGGTGCCGGCAGAGAAGGTGTCGAGCACGATCACCCGCTTCAAGGTGGAGGTGCCGGCGCGGGGCGAGGCGGTGCTGACCTACCGGGTGTGGGCCCGCTGGTGAGCGTGGACATCCTGCACGTCTCGGATGTGCATTTCGGCCGAGACGCGCAGCTGGCCCAGCTGGAAGCGATCGAGGACTTCGCGCCCGAGCTGAAGCCCGATGCGGTGGTGATTTCGGGCGACCTGACCCAGCGGGCCCGGCACGGCGAGTTCCAGGCGGCGCACGGTTTCATGCGCCGCCTGCAGCACGTGGCGCCGACGCTGGTGATACCGGGCAATCACGATGTGCAGTGGTGGAAGAGCCCGCTGCATGTGCTGGGCCGAGAGCGATTGTACACCAAGTACCGGCGCTGGTTCGGCGAAAACCTGACGCCGGTGCTCGAGGTGCCGGGCGCCATCATCGCGGGCGCGCTGTCGGCCCATGGCGTGGCGCCGGGTTCGCTGACCTGGAATCCGAACGACATGGCGGTGAAGGGGCATTTGCCCAGGTCGGAGACGGACCGCATACGAGAACTGTTCGAGTCGGCGGCGGGCGGACGCCAGTCCGCCCCTGATGGCGGCTCGGCGTCGCTGGCCAAGGTGCTGGTGCTGCACCACAATGTGCTGCCGGGGGCGATTTCGGAGCGGATGGGGCTGGCGCACTGGCAGGACGCGCAACGCAGGCTGCGGGAGACTGGCGCCGACGTGGTGCTGTGCGGGCATGATCACCAGGAGGGTGCGGGCGTGGCGTCCGAGGGGCTGCCGATCAGCACGGCCGGCACTCACACGAACCGGACCCGCGGAGGGCGGGCGTCGGTGTTCAACCTGGTGCGGATCCATCCGGATGCGGTGGAGATTCAGCATTTTCGCTGGGACAACGGGAAGTTCCTTCCATCGGACCAGCATCGGTTTGCCAGGCGCGAGCCAGTAATCATAGCCTAGGCGGCTCGGCGGCTCGGTTGCGCTGGCCGCTCACCCCGGTGTCTCCCTCAGGTGCGCCGCTGGAGCAGATGGACAGACCGCTTTCGGGCTACCGCGGTCGCACCTTCGTGAGCCATCCGAGGCTCGCGGCGCCATGCTATATTGCGCGAGTGCCGAGCCCTGATCCCCAGGCCCTAAGCCCTACGCCCTAAGCCCCAACTCCCATGGCCACCGCAGCTCCCGCTTCCCAGTTCACCGGCGTCGATTTCCTCAACCTCGACTCGCTCCTTTCCGAGGAGGAGCGGGCGGTGCGGGACACGGTCCGCGCCTGGGTGGACGAGCACCTCATTCCGGTGATCGGGGAGGCGTATGTCGAGGGCAAGTTCCCGAAGCAGCTGATTCCGGGCATGGCCGAGCTGGGGTTCTTCGGCGCCAACCTGCCGGAGGAGTACGGCTGCGCGGGGCTCAACAACGTGGCGTACGGGCTGATCATGCAGGAGCTGGAGCGGGGCGACTCGGGAATCCGTTCCTTCGCGTCGGTGCAGGGCGC
Source organism: Gemmatimonadales bacterium (assembly GCA_035759745.1). GTDB lineage: Bacteria > Gemmatimonadota > Gemmatimonadetes > Gemmatimonadales > GWC2-71-9 > CAMLHP01. The sequence goes on along the minus strand of DASTUF010000079.1, from coordinate 7,740 downwards.
GCTGGTGATGTACCCGATCTTCGCGTTCGGAAGTGAGGAGCAGAAGAAGCACTGGCTGCCGAGGCTGGCGGCGGGGCAGGAGATCGGCTGCTTCGGGCTGACCGAGCCGGACTACGGCTCCAATCCGGGCGGGATGATCACCACGGCGAAGAAGACCGCCGATGGCTGGGTGCTCAATGGCGTGAAGATGTGGATCACCAACGGCTCGCAGGCCACGGTCTCCATCATCTGGGCCAAGACCGGCGACATCAACGACGCTTCATCCATCCGCGGGTTCATCGTTCCCACCAGTACCAAGGGCTACTCGGCGCGGGACCAGAAGGGCAAGCTGTCGTTGCGGGCGTCGGACACCAGCGAGATCCACCTCGAGGACGTGCACGTGCCGGACAGCGCGCTGCTGCCCAGGTCGGGCGGGCTCAAGAGCCCGCTGATGTGCCTGACCCAGGCGCGGTACGGCATTGCGTGGGGCGGGATCGGCGCGGCGATGGCGTGCTACGACGAGGCGCTGCGCTACGGCCAGCAGCGGGTGATGTTCGACAAGCCCATCGCGGGGACCCAGATCCAGCAGGTGCGACTGGTGGACATGCTGAGCGAGATCACCAAGGCTCAGTTCATGACGCTGCAGCTGGGCCGGCTCAAGGATGCAGGGACGATGACCTTCGACCAGGTGTCGCTCTGCAAGCGCAACAACGTGAGCATGGCGTGCGACATCGCGCGGGAGGCGCGGCGGCTGCTGGGCGCGAACGGGATCCTGGCGGAGTATCACTCGATGCGGCACATGGCGAATCTCGAGTCGGTGTACACCTACGAAGGCACGCATGACATGCATTCGCTGATTGTGGGGCAGAGTGTGACGGGGCTCTCGGCGATCTAGGGGTTGGGGGTTGGGGGTTAGGGATTAGGGGGTAGGGCGCGGAGCCGGGCGATAAGTCGGTTGAGCATCCGCCCTACCACGTTGGCGACTTCGACTGCGGCGGTCACATCTGTGCCGTGAAGCCGGCACGCCAGTTGGAGTTGCGTCTGCAATTCGGCCAGCGACCCCCGCGCCATCGATAGATGATGCACGTAGTCGCCCCGATGAAGCCGCCCGTGTCCTTCAGCTATGTTGGAAGCGACGGACACGGCGCTACGGCGCAGCTGATCGGCGAGTCCGTAACTCTCATACCGAGGCAGGCTCCGCATGACGTCATATGTCGCATCGGCAAGATCCATGGCCTGCTGCCATACTCGGAGGTCTCGATGGGAGTTGATCACGAAGCCAAAGTGACTCAATGCCTGCGATTGTGCCCACCGGAATATGCCGGGCGCGTATCGCTTTAGTGCCGCCTCCCAACCCCCAACCCCTAACCCCCAGCCCCTGCATGAAGATCGCCATCCTCATCAAACGCACCCCCGACACCGAGATGCGCTTCTCCATCGCAGCCGATGGCAAGTCGCTCAATGCTACCGGGCTCAAGCATGACATCAGCGACTTTGACGGCTACGCGGTCGAGGTGGCGCTCAAGCTGGTGGAACAGCATGGGGGCGAGACGGTGGTGATCACGCTCGGCGCTGACGCGGCGCAGGAGCAGCTGCGCAAGGCACTGAGCATGGGGGTGGACCGCGCTGTGCAGCTGAGGGCCGACTCGGTGCCGTTCGACAATTTCGCCATCGCGACGGCGCTGGCGGCCGAGCTCAAGGATGGGGGCTACGACCTGATCCTCTTCGGCCGGCAGGCCACCGACTCCGCGGCGGGTGCGGTGGGCGTGATGACGGCGACGCTGCTGGGGTTGCCTTGCGTGAGCGCGATTTCGCAACTGGAGATCGCCGACGGCAAGGGCACCGCCAGGCGGGCGCTGGAGGGCGCAGTCGAGGTAGTGGAGTTCGCGCTTCCGGCTGTGCTGACGATCGATGAGGGTATTGCGCGGCCGAGGCTTCCGGCGCTCAAGGGCATCATGGCGGCGAAAAAGAAGCCGATCGACGTGAAGCCGGCGGCGCTGGGCGACATCCGGCTCACGGTGGAACAGATGCAGCTGCCGCCGGAGCGGGCGCCGGGGCGGATCGTGGGTGAGGGAGCCGACGCGGTCCCCGAACTGGTGCGGCTACTCCAGACCGAAGCGAAGGTGCTGTGATGGCGACGATGTTCGCATTCGCCGAGGCGCGAAGCGGGGAGCTGCGCAAGGTGGCGTTCGAGGCCCTTCGCGCGGCAAGGCAGTCCGCAGATGACGCGGAGGGAACTGCTGATAACGCTGATGGGTCGAAGGTACACGTGCTATTGGCTGGCCCTGCAGGGATCGGTGCCAAGGCTGGGGAACTGGGTCAATGTGGTGCGGACGTAGTACATGTTGTTGAGCACGACGGGCTGAAGCACTATGACGCCGAGTCGCTGGCGGCGACGGCGGCGGCGCTGATCAAGTCCACCGGCGCGCGGGCCGCCTTCTTCTCGGCGTCGGTGGAAGGGCGCGACCTGGCGCCGCGGGTGGCGGCGTTGCTCGAGGTACCGCTGGCGTCGGACGTGACGGGGTTCGAGTTCAGTGGCGATGCGGTCACGGTGCGGCATCCGGTGTATGCGGGCAAGGCGATCGTGTCGCTCCGGCTCACCGCGAGTCCTGCGGTCATCAGTCTTCGGCCGGGCGCGGTCGAGGGGTCAGGGTTCAGGGATCAGGGGTCAGGGGTCAAGGTGCAAAGCACGCAGCTTGCCGACGATCCGTCAGCATCGAAGGCGCGGGTGGTGCGGACGGAGGAGGCGGGGGGCGATGCGCTGGACCTGGGCGAGGCGCCGGTGATCGTGTCGGGCGGGCGGGGGCTCAAGGCCAAGGAGAACTTCAAGCTGGTGGAGGACCTGGCGGCGGCGTTCGGGAACGCCGCCGTCGGTGCGACGCGGGCGGTGACCGACGATGGCTGGCGGAACCCGGCGGACCAGATCGGGCAGACGGGGCGGCTGGTGAGTCCGGACCTGTATGTGGCGGTGGGGATCTCGGGAGCGATCCAGCACCTGGCAGGGATGCGGACGTCGCGGACGATCGTGGCGATCAACCGCGACAAGGACGCGCCGATCTTCAAGGTGGCGGATTACGGGATCGTGGGGGATTTGTTCGAGATCGTGCCGGCGCTGACGGAGGCGGTGAAGCGAGTGAGAAGTGAGAAGTGAGCGACGGCGCGCCAGGTGGAGCGCCGTTCCGCTTCAGGGCTCCCGTTCCTGACCGGATCCGCCGGTGGCAAGCTTACCCGTCTCGATGCGCAAGCGCTCGGCGTTCCGCTGCAGGAAATCCGCGATGACGGCGAGGTCGCGGTCGGGGTAGCGATCATAGAGGCGGGCGAGGGAGCGCCGGGTGGAAGCGAAGAGCGCTCTGGCTCCGGCGACGCGGTCCACGACGGTCTCCACGATGGTGCGCCGGCGATCAGCCGGATCCTTCACGCGGCGTATGAAACCCTTGTGCTCGAGACGGTCGATGAGATTCGTGACCGATGCCGCCGCGAGTCCGGACCGGCGCGCGATCTCGCCAGCGCTCATGGGCCCCGTCCGCTCGAGCATCCCCAGCACCTTGTAGTCGGTGGCGTGGAGGCCAAGCAGGCTGGCGACGCCCGCATGGAAGAGCACGGTGGCATCGCTGTTCTCGCGACCGACTCGCGCAAGCTCGTCGAGGAGCGTGCGCCGGTGTCGGCTGGGCGCCGGCTCGCTCACGTCGCGGTCCTCACAAGCGCGGTCATCATCGAGGTGCAGGTCACGAGATCGAGCGGGAGCCGCCCCAGGCTGCGGCGGCTCCACCGCCGCGCGGCGTTGGCGTTGATCGCCGACGGGTCGGCGCGTTCGAACAACAGGGCCTTCGGGATGAAGTCGAAGGCGGACCAGAGGCGCATCAGCCCGTGGGCCGCGAGGGCAACGAGCAGCGCCGCGCGCACCGGGGTATCCCACAGCGTCACGAGCGAGGCAAGGAGCGTCAGCTCGAACGCCGTGTGGGCCGGGATCCAGAAGCGCCGCCGAGATATGCCGCCCCGACCGGGCTGGATGATGTCGGGCCGCGCGGGCCAGGCGGGGTCGACGACGAGGAACTCATAGGCGCCGCCACCCAGGGACATCAGCGCGAGGCCGGTGGACGCGGCAAGGAGGATCAGGGACCAGGTTGGCATGGGTACCTCTGTACACGGTGAACCATATATTACGGCGCACCGTAATAATGTGTCAAGGGGCAGCGGTGCGCTCCGCTGTTTGCCGGGGCCCGATGAGAGCCACAACTTGCATGCTGGTGACCCGCTGAAGGGCGCCGAGGACACTCCGGCACAGGCATGAAAGGCGGGTACGGTCACGGGGAGCGAACGGGGCGGTGGAGGCCCTTCGCGCGGCAAGCCGATGGCTGCTCGCGCCCGCAGGTCCCGGCTACTGGCGGCCGCCTGGCAAGTCGGACTGATGCTGCCGGCCACCGCTGTTGCCCAGGTCGCTGCCCCGCAACCGGCCTCCGAGTGCACACCACGCCAGACTTCCGTGGCCATCGGCGAAGCGCTCGGCGTCAACCTCGCCGTCAACCGCGTCGACGCGTGGCTGCTTGGGATGGAGACCCAGCGGGTCAATGTCGAGAGCTGGTCCCGCAACCTGCAGTTCGGCTGGGAATGGGACGAGAACTCGTTCGCGACCAACATGCTCGCCCATCCCATCCACGGCAGCACCTACTTCAATGCGGGTCGGTCCAACTGCCTCACCTTCCTGGAGTCGGTGCCGCTTGCCTTTCTCGGGTCGTGGACGTGGGAGTACTTCGGCGAGGTCAATCGCCCTTCCCTGAACGACTTCTTCATGACCACCCTTGGCGGGATTGCGCTCGGTGAGATGACCCATCGGGTCGCGATGACCATTCGCGACGAACAGGCCACCGGCGGCGAGCGGGTGATGCGCGAGGTCCTGGCCACACTGATCAACCCGGTGACGGGAATCAATCGCCTGGTGCGTGGCCAGTGGAAGGGGGTCCGCAGCAACCCTTCCGAGCACGACCCGAGCGCGCTCGACATCATCTTCCAGGCGGGTGCCCGGCGAGTATTCACCGACAGCGCTTCCGGGTGCAAGCAGGTCTGCGGAACGCTCGTGTTCGACTTCGAGTACGGCGATCCGCTGGACCAGACCTACACCAAACCGTTTGACGTGTTCAATGTGCACGTGCAGGTGAGCCCGCAGGGCGGAGGCGTGAACGCGCTCGAGGCCACCGGCCGGCTGTACCAGACCGAGCTCAATCGGCCCGAGTCGCGGCACCGCTATGCCCTGGCGGTCACTCAGCGGTACGCCTACAACACCTATACGCCGCTGGTGTCCTACGGCGGCCAGAGCGTCGAGGTGGGGGTCGTTGCGCGCCGGTCGCTCGGAAGGAACTGGCTGATTCACGGGCGGCTCGCCGGGGACCTGGTCGTCATGGGCGCCGTGAGCGACGAGCGGGACGCGGTGCTGGACCGCGACTATGCCTTTGGTCCCGGGGCCGGGCTGGGTTTCGACCTCTCGCTCTGGCGGGATCGGACCCGGTATCTCTCGCTCACCAACCGGGTGGAGTATCTGCACACGGTGAGTGGTGTCTCCAACAACCACGTGGTGAGCTTCTCGCGGCTGGAAGCGAAGATCCCGGTTGATGGACATGTGGGGGTGGGGCTCGCTGCGGATTTTGCGACCCGGACCACCCAGCGCACCGGCATCGATGACGAGACCCATGACTTCGCGGACGTGCGCCTGTTCCTCGCGTGGAACCTGCAGTGATGCCCGGGATGTCAGGGTGGGGCCCGGCGACCTTGCTGCTGATGGTGCTTGCGGCCGCCCCGGTGTCGGCGCAGCGGCCGTATCGCGCCGGGTTGTGGATCGAGGCCGGCGGTGGTGGCGGCAAGATCCACATTGACTGCTCGAACTGCGCCGAGTCCACTGTCATCTACGGGAGCGCCGGGTATCTGCGTGGCGGAGCGACCTTTTCCGATCGAATCGCCTGGGGACTGGAGCTGTTCTCGCTGCTCGAGGATGAGTTCGGCGCCAACGACCAGATCATTCTGAGGCAGGTCACTGTCTCGCCGGTCGTGCTCTGGTACCCGTGGCAGGGCGGGGTGTTCGTCAAGGGCGGCGTCGGGATCTCCCGCATGTCAGTGGACGCGCCGGCGACCGAGGATGCGCCGGCTATTGTCGGCAAGGCGACCGGCTCGTCGCTGACGTTCGGCCTGGGCCTGGATCTTCCGATTCATCGTGGGATTGCGGTGACGACCAACTTCGGTGTCTACTACTCCGCCAATGGCGACCTCGTGCTCCCCACGGTCGGCACGGTGGACGATATGATCACGACCGTCTACCAGATCAACTTCGCGGTGACGGTTCGGTAAGAACTGCAACCCGAGGAATATTCATGGGCAAGAAACAAGCGTCCAGAAAGCCGGTGCTCCTCAGCGGCGGCAACCCGCAGATCGCGAAGGCCGACGGTGACGCTCCCGTGCAGGGGTACATTCGGGCGATGCCGGAGTGGAAGCGCGACATCGGGCGGAAGCTCGATACGCTGATCGAGCGGCAGGTGCCGGACGTACACAAGGCCGTGCGGTGGAACTCGCCCTTCTATGGCGTCGAGGGGCAGGGATGGTTCCTGAGCTTTCACGTGTTCACCCGCTATGTGAAGGTGACGTTCTTCAACGGCACGTCGCTGGATCCGGTTCCTCCCGGCGGCAAGGACAAGAACGCGCGCTGGATCGACATTCACGAGCACGATTTCGACGAGGAGCAGCTGGTGAAGTGGCTGAAGCAGGCTACTTCCTTGCCCGGCTGGAGCGGGGGAAGCAAGGAATCGCCGTGAGTCTTGAAGCGGCCAGCGCCCACTGCCAAGCATGCTGAATACGAGGCCCAGCAGCCTCGGCCTTCCGGTTGACACCAACCGCGATCACGTTCTCGGGCCGGCCGGCGCCGAGATGACGCTGGTCGAGTATGGCAGCTACGCGTGCCCCAGCTGCCACGCGGTGCATTCCGTGGTCGAAGCTTTGCGCAGCAGGTTCGGGGACCGGATGCGGTACGTGTTTCGGCACCTGCCCGTCACCGGCAGCGAGGAGGCGGTGCGGGCCGCGGAGATGGCCGAGTATGCTGCCGCGACTACCGGTCACTTCTGGGAGGTGCACGAGGCGCTGATGGAACGGGGGCCGGTATTCATGGCCGGCGACCTGGAACAGGTGGCGCGCGACTTCGGCCTGCCCCCGCGCGACGCCACCAACGCGGAGGCGCTCGCGGCCGCCGAGAGGCGGGTGCAGGAAGACGCGGAGGGGGCCCGGCGCACCGGGGCGATCGTCACGCCCACGTTCTTCATCAACGGGCGCCGCTATACCGGCACCTGGGACGAGAGCTCGCTGGCCGACGCCATGCTCGGGTCGCTGGGGCACCGGATCCAGGCTGCTGCGTTCGAGTTCGTGCGGTGGGGGCCGTCCTCGGGACTCCTGCTGGCTCTGGCGACGGTGCTGGCGCTGGTGCTGAGCAACTCGCCGGTGGGGCCGGCATTCCTGTCGTGGTGGGACACGGTGCTGGGGATTCGGTGGGGCAGCTCATCACTCGACCTCAGCCTGCTCGACTGGGTGAACCACGGGCTGTTGACGCTCTTCTTCGTCGTGGTCGGGCTCGAGATCAAGCGCGAGTTCACCGTGGGCCACCTGTCGAGCTTCCGATCCGGCGCGCTGCCGGTGATAGCCGCTGCGGGCGGCATCATCCTGCCGGCGCTGATCTATGCCGCGATAGCGCCGCCGGAACTGAGGCACGGATGGGGGATCCCCATCGGG
>DASTUF010000078.1:0-48600 GCA_035759745.1 Gemmatimonadales bacterium | reverse complement strand
CCCCGGGTTCGTTCTTTCCCCCGTGAGAACCCCAAACAGCGATCCGACCCGCACTCTCCGCCGCCTCGCCTGGGCCGCCACCGGCCTCGCGGTGGCGCTCATTACCTTCGGCGGGGTCGTCCGCATTACCGGCTCCGGCATGGGGTGCGGCGACCACTGGCCCCTCTGCAACGGCGAGTGGTTTCCGCCCCTCGACCTCCCCACCGCCATCGAGATCACCCACCGGTGGATCGCCGCCTTGCTCAGCGTGCTCATCGTGGCCGTGGCAGGGCAGGCCTGGCGGCGCCACCGGGACGAGCCGAGGTTGCTCCGCCCCGCCCTGCTGGCACTGGTGCTGCTGGTGGTTCAGGTCCTGCTGGGCGCCGTGACCGTGAAGCTGGAACTCCCGGCCGGGGTGGTCATCGCCCACCTGGCCAACGCCATGCTTCTTCTGGCCGCCCTGCAGGTCACGGCCCTCAACGCGGCCGCATCTATGGGCCGCCGAGCCGCCGAGCCGCCGAGCCGCCATCGATGGCACTATCTGGTCGTCGGTGCGGCGGTCCTCGGCTTCCTCGTCATCCTGCTTGGCGCCAACGTTGCCAACCTCAATGCCGGCTGGGTCTGCCCCGGCTTCCCGCTCTGTCAGGGCAGCGGGCTGCTGCCCCCCGATGTGCCCCTCGGCACGCTCCACTGGACCCACCGGGTGCTGGCGTTCCTGTTTCTCGGCGCCGTCGCCCTCCTGAGTATCGTGGTGTCGCGCCGGCGGGACGAGGCGGCGGACCCGCTCCGTGCCAGCGTGAATGGCCTGCTCGGCGTCACCCTGCTGCAGGTGATCGTGGCCGCCACCATGGTGCTTCAGACCCTTCCCCAGTGGCTCCGCGCCGCCCACCTGCTGGTGGGCACGCTGGTGTGGGTTGCGCTCGTGCTGGTGGTGATGCGCTCGGCCCAGACGGCCCCGGCTACGGACTCACCGCGAGAGCGGGAGCAAGACCTTGCGCCCCAACCCGACTCGCGACTCTCAACTCTCGACTCTCGACCCTCGACTCTCTCCGACCTGGTCACGCTGACCAAGCCCCGCATCATCTCGCTGCTGCTGGTGACCACGGTCTTTCCCATGTTCATCACCGGCCGCGGCCTGCCGCCGCCGTCGCTGGTGCTCTGGGTGCTGCTGGGCGGCTACCTCATGGCCGGCGGCGCAAACGCCATCAACATGTGGTTCGACAGGGACATCGACACTCGCATGGCCCGGACCAGGCTCCGGCCCATTCCCTCGGGCCGGATCTCGCCCGCTGCAGGGCTGGCATTTGGCGTCGGCCTTGGCGCAGTGGCCTTCTTCATTTTCTATCGGTTCGTCAATCCGCTCTCGGCCTGGCTCGCGCTGTCGGGGCTCCTGTTCTACGTGGTCATCTACACCATGTGGCTCAAGCGGTCCACCACCCAGAACATCGTGGTCGGCGGTGCCGCCGGCGCCTTCCCGCCCCTGGTGGGCTGGGCGGCAATGACCGGCAGGATCGACCTCGCGGCCATCTATCTCTTCGCCATCATCTTCTACTGGACCCCGCCCCACTTCTGGGCCCTCGCGCTCATCAAGCAGCGGGACTACGCCAATGCCGGCGTGCCCATGATGCCAGTCGTTCGGGGTGAGCAGCGCACCAAGGTCGAGATGCTGCTCTATACCCTCTTCCTGCTGCCCCTCACCCTGTTGCCTTCGTTCTTTGGCGCGCTGGGACCGTTCTACCTGGTGGCGGCGGCACTGCTCGGTGCCCGGCTGCTCTGGTACTGCGTCAAGTTGCTGCGGGAAGACGGCGTGACGCCCACGGCCTGGAGGATGTACAAGTACTCGCTGCTCTACCTCGCGCTGCTCTTCGCTGCCATGGGCGTAGACCGCGCGCTGCCATTCGAGCGCCCACTCCGCGCCAGCAACATGCTGCCCCTCGCCCCGGTTGACAGCGCCCCCGCCGCCTCCGAGCACCAGCACTAGTCCGTGTTGATGTACCACGAAGACGCGAAGGGCGCGACGTCAATAAACTCAACCACGGAGCCACGGAGCTCACGGAGAACTACTTGTTAATGACTCGATCGCTCTGTGTGCTCTGTGGCTCTGTGGTTAATGCGGTTCCCTGGTGCCCTTCGTGTCTTCGCGGTGAACTTCTCGATGCCAGCCACGACTGACGCCGCCGTGAGCAGGCGACCAAGGCTGCCAGCACCGGGCAGACTCAACCGGCTCTGGCCCCGGGTCCGGCCCTATCGCAGCGGGCTCATCTGGGCCACGTTGGCGCTGCTGTTCAGCAGCGCCATCAGCCTCGCCTTCCCCCGCATCGTCGGTTTCCTGCTGGACGCCGCCTTCCAGCAGGGCAATCGCCAACTGCTCGACCGCATCGCCCTGGGCCTGGTGGGCCTCTTCGTGGTGCAGGCGCTGCTCAACTACGCTCAGGCCTACCTGCTCTCCGCCACCGGCGAGCGCGCGGTCGGCGGTTTGCGCCAGGAGCTGTTCGGCAAGATGCTGGAGATGCCGGCCGGCTTCTTCGCCGAGCGCCGCACCGGCGAGCTCATGAGCCGGCTCACCACCGACGTCGGCATGCTGCAGGGTGTGCTGAGCCACCAGATCGCCGAGTTCAGCCGCCAGGTGCTGACCCTCATCGGCGGCGTGGTCATCCTTACCCTGATGCAGCCCACCCTGGTGCTCACCGCGTTGGGCGTGGCGCCGCTGGTGGTATTCGTCTCGATCGGATTTGGGCGGCGCCTGCGGCGGATCACCACCGGCGTCCAGGACAAGCTGGCCGAGGCCACAGCGGTGGCCGAGGAGGCGGTCTCCCAGATCCGGACGGTGCAGAGCTTTGTCCAGGAAGCCACAGAGCGAGGCCGCTATGGCAGCCGCATCGGGGAGGGCGTGGCTGCGGCGCTCCGGCGGGCCCACGTGCGGGGCGTGTTCTTTGGCGTGCTTACACTGGCGAGCTTCGTTGGCATCGTGGTCGTTCTGTGGCAGGGGGGCCGACTGGTTCTTGAGGGCAGCCTCACCGCAGGCGACCTCGTGTCATTCCTGCTGTATACCATCTATATCGCCGCGGCGGTGGGAGCCCTGGCCTCCTTCTTCAGCTCGTACCAGGAAGCGGTGGGGGCCGCCGAGCGGGTGTTCCAGCTGCTCGAAGCCCCAGTGGAAATCGCGTCTCCAGGCGAGCCGCGCCCGCTGCCGCAGCCGGTCCGTGGCGATGTGGTGTTCGACGACGTCTCATTCAGGTATCGCGACGACCCTGGCACGCCGCCGATCCTCGACCGGGTGACACTCCGGGTCGCTCCGGGCGAGACCGTGGCCATCGTGGGGCCGTCCGGCGCCGGGAAGACCACCCTGGTGGCGCTGCTGCCTCGATTCTGGGACCCGACCGAAGGCCGCGTGCTGCTGGACGGACTGGACGTCCGCACGGTGGCGTTGCCGAACCTTCGCAGTGCCATCGGCGTGGTGGCCCAGGAACCGGCGCTCTTCAGCGGCACCGTCGCCGAGAACATTGCGTATGGCCGTCAAGCGGCCAGCGCAGGCGAGATCGAGTCGGCCGCCCGCGCCGCCCACGCTCACGAGTTCGTTACGGCGCTGCCGGAGGGTTATGCCACGGTGGTGGGCGAACGGGGGATGAAGTTGTCGGGGGGCCAGCGGCAGCGTATCGCCATTGCGCGAGCGGTGCTCACCGACCCGGCGGTGCTGATACTGGACGAGGCCACCAGCAACCTGGACAACGAGAGCGAGCGGCTGATCGAGGCGGCGCTCGAGACGCTCCTTGTGGGTCGCACCACCCTGATCATCGCCCATAGGCTCAGCACCGTGCGCCGGGCCAATCGGCTGATCGTGCTGGATGGCGGGCGGATTGTGGAGGAGGGCACCCATGCCGAGCTACTCGAGCGGGGCGGGCTCTACGCCCGGCTCTACCAGCGCCAGTTCCGGGACGACGAGGTGCCGACCCTCTAGTCCGTCTGCATCCGCGATCGGGGCCTTTTCGATTGCCCCAGGGCGCCATATCGTTCGGGACCTCAGCTGCCATCCCCATTCAACGGATACCGCCCATGAACCGCGCCGAAGCCCGCCGGCTGTCCCTGCTCGTTGTCCTCGCCGCCGTGGCCTGTTCGGGGGACTCCGTGGCACCGTCCGAGCCGACGTTTCTGGGCGCCACTGTCGAGCAGAATCCGCTCAATGTCCTCTCGGGCATTCTCACGGTCGAGGCCGTCGGGTTCGACAGCGCCTCGGCTCGGTACTGGACCGGCGCCGAGGAGCCCCGGAGCACGCCGGCCTACCCATTCGCCTCCGACAGCACCGTGCGGGTGCCCGTGCTGGGACTGCGGGAAACCACCTCGTACCAGGTGGAGACCATCGTCTATGCCGGCGGCCAGCCACTGTCGGCCGACACGGCGACACTCAACTCCGGCCTGCTCCCCTCCTGGATCCCCGGGATCGGCGCCCTGGGGAGCGACACCACCCCGGGATTCCTGGCCATCTCGATCAAGGACGGCGGCGTCATCGTCAACAATGAGGGGCGGGTGGTGTGGTATGCCCACCGGCCCGGAGGCGTGCTCAACTCCTTCCAGTCGCATGCCAATGGCACCTATACCCTGCGCGGGCAGGACGGCACCATCAACGTGCTCAACGTCTTCGGGGAGGATATCGGGACCATCGGCTGCGTTGGCTTCGAGAGCCGCTTCCACGATGTCATGATCCTGGCGGATGGCAGCACCTGGATGATGTGCGATGACACCCGGGTGATGGACCTCTCGGCCATCGGCGGCGATGCGGCGGCCGAAGTGACCGCCACCGTCATCCAGCATATTTCCGCCGGGGGGCAGGTGCTGTTCCAGTGGAACGCGTTCGACCACTTCGAACTGACCGACCTGCCCGCGGAGGACCGGGCCGGCCCCAGCGTCAATTTCACCCATGGGAACGCGCTGGAGCTCGACACCGACGGCAACCTGCTGGCGTCGTTCCGCAGCTTGAGCGAGATCACCAAGATCGACGCCACCAGCGGGGACGTGATCTGGCGCTTCGGCGGGCTGGCCAGCGAGTTCACCATCCTCAACGACCCCAAGGGCGCCTTCCAGCGGCAGCACGGCGTCCGCCTGGCCGGGCCAGCCCAGATCCAGTTCCTGGACAACGGGACCTCTGCCCCCAGCCGGATGGTGCGCTATCTCCTGAATCCGGTGCAGCATACCGCGCTGCTGGTCATGTCATTCGAGGACTCACCTGCCACCTTCACGCCAGTGGGCGGCGGCACCGACTATTACCCCAACGGCAATGGCGTGGTCAGCTTCGGCCAGGCGGGACGGGTGGTGGAGGCCGATGCAGCCGGAAACCGCGCCTGGGAACTTACCGGGGTGGACGGACTGTACGTCTTTCGGGCCGAGCGGATCGCCAGCCTTTACGATCCCGGCACGCTGTCACGCCGCGACCGCTGACGGCCGCAGAACAGCAAAAGGCCCCGGTTCGACTCGAACCGGGGCCTTTCTGCCTTGTCTGCGGGATCGGCTGCTACTCGCTCGCCGCCACCCGCTCGAGCGTGATCCGCACGAACGAACCGGCATTGCCACCGTCGTAGTTGTTGGCCTGCAAGGTGTAGATCCCCGGCGTCACGAAGGTGATCTCATGCTCCTCCGGGTGGTCGGAACTGGCGCCGCCGAACCCACCCGGGTCGCCAGCGGTCGTGCAGGCGGCATCGCAGAACCAGAAGTCCATGTCCGCGCTGCCCTGCCAGTCGAACGCGATCGCCAGGGTGGTGTTGGCCTCGGTGATCTCGAAGTGCCAGAACTGGTCGGTCCCGGTGTTGATGTCGTTGTAGACCAGCTCGTCACCGATTGCGGCCGGAACCGGCAGGGTGGGCGCCGTGTTCGGGTCGGGGCTCGACAGCAGGGTGGTGGTGGTCAGCCGCACCGTGGTGGGGGTCTCGAACGGGATGCTCAGCGCTGGCGCGTAGCCCGGCGTCACGTTCGACACCGTCAGCAAGGCATTGTTGGAGCCCGGCACCGGCAGGAAGGTGATGGTGGTTCCGTCGGCCGCCACGCTCACGATCTGGGCCGGCTCGTCAGCTCCGGCGAAGGTGATCTCCGAGTTGGGATTGAAGGTGAAGCCGGCGGGCGCCGTCAGGATCACCGGCTCGCCCACGTCCGCCACGTCGGTAGACAGCGTGGCGGCGAGCGGATCGGGCAGCACGATCACCGACACCGTCTCGGTGAAGCTCGCCCCGGAGACGTCGAAGGACGTGGACGTCAGGCTGTTGCCGGTGACGAAGAGGCGAAGCTCGTTGTTGAAGTTATTGAAGACCAGCTCGCCGTTCGCGTTGTAGATTGGGCGGAACGCCGAGTCGCCCTCGACCGAGATGCCGGCTCCGACATTCGAAATGGTGATCGGCTCATTCAGGGCGCTGCCCTGTTGGTCGAGCACACGCACCAGAATGGTCTTGACGTCTCCCTGGTCGATGAACATCGACTGGGGATCGGTGAAGAGCTGCTCGGGCGTGCCGCCCTCTACGGGGCCCGATTCCGTGTTGCACGCCCACAGAAGGGCAGAAACGCCGAGGAGTACCGTACCACGCAGGTAACGCATCATGACTGGCACCTCATTCCGATCGAAAATGTGGACACGCGTTCGGAGCGGCGTCTGCGCGGCACGTCCTGCGCACGACCGGTCAAGAGCCGGCCCCGGCACCACTGTAGAAATCAACCCCAAGGAACAACCCAGCATCTCGCACGCCAAACTCGGTGATGATATCCCGCCAGTGCGGAAGACCGGTCTCACGATTGTCGTTGGTCTGGATCAGCTTGAACGCCCCAAACCCGGTCAGGTCCGCGAAAATGTAGTAACGCGACTTGCCTCTGGTGTAGCGCCAGACTTCGTAGGGCGGTGCTTCACCCGTCGGCACCCGGCGAAGCCGGTCGTCCGGAGCCCCGTACCTGGCGTAGATCCGGCCCCGGTCGGTCTTCCAGCCGGGCTCGTGCTCTCCCCGGCCAACCCGGTACTGCTCGTTCGCGAAGGCGATCGCCCCGTAGAACCGCTGCCGTTCTTCATTGGGCGGTGTCTCGGGCGTCTGGTCCAGCTTGCTCCAGAACTCCGCCAGAAACCGCCGCTTTGCGCTGACCGTCAACTCGCTGAAATTCCGGAGCTCCCGGCCGCTGGCGATCAATTGCAGCGGTTCCGCCATCGAGTCCAGCTTGGCCTCGTCCATCGCCGCGAAGAACGCCTCGTCCGATTGCGCTGCCGCCGGCGTCGCAGGTGCAGCCTGGACCTTGGCCATCGTCTCCTGCAGCCCCGCCATGATGAAGGGCGCGGACCGCTCCGACCGGTCGCCGCCGACAGTGACCTCGACGTTCATTCGGTACCTGCCGGCCGGCAAGCCATCAAGGTCGAGCCTGCCCTTGACGATGCCACCGCCTGGCGCCAGCCGGATCGCTTCAGGGGACGTCTTCAGCACCGTGCCGCCGGCGCTGTCCATCACTGCCACCGTCATGGTCCCGTTCGCTTCGGCGGCGGAGCCGGTGTAGGTCTCCAGGAAATAGTACGCCGTGGTTCTGAGCGGCGTCACCTGCAGCACCGCAGCGGGCACCAGCAGGGTGTTACCCCTCCGCATCTCACCCGGCGCCGGCACGCTGTCTCCGTCGTCCGCGATCCGCATGCTGGGCGAGAGCAGCAGGTCGCTCGCCCCCGGCATGGAGTCGTAACCCCGGATCGGTGCGCTGTTGGCGAGCGTCGCCCCCGACGCGCTGTCCCGCACCTCGATCTCCAGCCGGTAGGAGCCCGGCGTGACGCCGAACTCCATCATCTCCAGCCCCACGGCGCCAGGCACTTGCAGGCTGGCCGGCACGTGCTGGGTCCAGACCTGCGGCTCCGGCAGGAGCGAGAGCCCGGAACTGTCCAGCACCCGCGCGGTCACAGTATACACCAGCTGCGGCGATGCACTGCCGGCGCCGGGTTGCAACCGCGAGTACGGCACCTCGATGAACACCATCACCCGCGTCCGGCCTTCGGCGGCCCGGAAGTAGCGCACTGCACGCAGGTTGAGACTGTCGGCTGGTGCTGCCTGCGCCGCCAGAGGTACGGACGGTGCCGCCAGCGCCAGCAGCGCCAGCAGCTTCAACATGTAACGCATTCGTGATCCTGGAACGAGTTCTGTCGCCACGCTTTTCGGCCATCTGGCCGGCACTGTGTAAGACGCGTCACTCATTCCCTATTGGACAGCCGGAGCTTCCGGCGCCGGCTTGCCGGCGCCGGAAGGTGCAACCTTACCAGCCCAGGCTCAGCGTGAAGAAGTTGGTGCCCCCCAGCACGCCGAGATAGCGGAACGCGTAGTCCAGGCCGAGCGCGAAGTTGCCCGACTCGTAGTTGAGGCCTCCGCCCACGGCAACGCCATGGTAGCGCTCCTCGTCATCCACCGCGGTCTCGTTGGTCACGAGATCGATGTTGTTGGCCGGCGCGTGGCTGTAGCTCGCTCGCAGACCGAACCCGAAGCCGCTGCCGCCCAGCCGGCTCGACGCCCACTCCGAGCCGAACGAGAACCCGGCGCTGTTGCTGGTCACCTGGTTGAAGTCGCCCATCATCGTCAGCCGGCTGTTCTCGGCGGCGATGAGGTCGTAGGCCAGCGCCACCCGGAAGGTGGTGGGCAGCGGGAAGTCCTTGGTCCGGAACTCGCCCGGCTGCGGCAGGTGCGGGACTTCGTCCTCGCCCGGAAGCGGCGTGCGCGGAATACCCGCGTTGAGGGCTTCGCCGCTGTAGCTCAGGTTGGTGCCCAGGTTGGCGAGCACGAACGCGAACTTGATCGGGTGGTTATTCAGCGCCGCGTGGAAATTGGTGCCGAAGTCCAGGGCGAACGCCGTGCCGCTGGCGTCACCCAGGTTGTCGGCGATCACCTTGCCGGTGATGCCGGCCGAGAACCGGTCCGAGAAGTTCTGCGCCAGCGTGATTCCGGCGAAGGTCTGGTTGACCGAGTACCGGGCGCCGGTGCCGTCCGGCTGGTCCGCCGTGTACACCGGCTGGTCACCGAACCCGAAGGTGCCGATCTGGGCACCAAAGGTCGATGAACCGCCCCCGAACGGGAAGGCAACGCCGGCCCAGCTGTAGCGGGTATCGGCTACGTACTCATAGGTGCTGACCATCGCCGACGGGCGCGACATCAGCGCGGCGCCGGCGGGGTTGTAGTACAGCGAGCTGGCGTCGGTCGCGATGGCCGGGTAGGCCCCGCCCAGCGCCACGCCCCGGGCGCCGGCGCCGAACAGCAGGAACTCCGCTGCCGTGGTGCCGTAGCCCGTGTTGTCCTGGTTCGAGTCCTGGTTGGATTCCTGCGCGGCGAGTCCCGCGGGCAGGAAGCCCAGGAGCGCCACGACCAGGGCGAAGCGTGCTGCGTTGAACTGACTCATAAGCTTCTGATCTCCTGGATGCGGAGGAGAGCGGCCGGAGCCGCTCTCCCCCTCTGGGCTACTGGGCGAAGTTCACGACCGTGAACCGGCCAACCCGGCGGGCGTCGCCCGCCTCGATGTGATAGAAGTACACGCCGCTGGCGACCACCTGGTCATTGCGGTTGAGCAGGTCCCAGGTGGCGGTGCCGTCCGAATTGATGGTGTTGTGCTCGATGATGTCAACCAGCACACCGCTCGAGGAGTAGATCCGGATCGTGGCCGCGTCCGGCAGGTTCACGAACTGGAGCACCTTGTTGTCCGTGGTCTGCTCATACTCGTTGGTCACGTAGTACGGGTCCGGCACCGTGTGCACCTGCTCCAGTTCGGCCAGGGTCGGCGTGCCGAGCTGGTTGACCACGTCGAAGGTGATGCGGACTTCCGCACCGACCGCCGACATGGGCCGGACCTTCTCGGTGAAGGCATAATCGCCTTCATCACCCGCCGGCCCTCCGCGGCCGTTGTTGATGGCGCCGGTGTAGGAGCGCATCGTCCAGACCGCACCCTCGGCCGGCAGGGCCGCCATCGAGAAGAAGAAGATCTGGCCGGCCAGGTACATCGAGAAGCCGGGCTGGGCCAGCGGAGCCGCGCCTGCGGTGGCGCCGTCGCTGCTGAAGGTGAGTGCGACCGAGCCCAGTTCAGCCGTCGAGCTCAGCTCGTACGGCGCACCGGCGGTGCAGGTCAGCCGGGTCTGGATCTGATCCAGCGGTGAGACACAGCCCCAGTCGGCGATGGTCAGCTTGGCACCGTCGCCATCCTCCGAGCCGCCCGCCGCGCCGTCGCTGGTATTGAGAATGCCCCAGCTGGCGCTGGCGTCCGTCCGGAACGGCACCACCACGTCATGGGTCACGTCGATCACCGAGTCCACGACTCCGCCGGCGCCCCAGTACACGTTGAAGTCTGCCGCCCGCACCGCCGCGCCCAGCGCACCCTGAAAGGCGCGGTAGGTGTTCTGCAACGTGGTGTAGGCCTTGTGCTGGTGAATGATCGACACCCCGGTCAACTGGCCGCCGTTGTTGGGATCCACCGGCGGAGGAGCGCCCGCATCCCAACGGTTGGCTGCCGGGGCGGTGGGGTTGTCCATCGTTTCATTGCTGGCCGGCGACGGGCCGTCGAACCACCGGGCCCCGTTGTAGGAGCAGGTGCCGCCTCCGCCGAAGCCGTTGGCCCCGTTGGCGCAGCCGCGGGAGAACGTGTTGGTGTAGTAGTTGCCCGGCACGTTCAGCGTGTAGCCGGCCGCGAGCTGGGTTTCCGGATTGACCCCGAACTGCTGGGCCAGCGTCGGGTCGGGCTTGGTGAAGAAGAAGGACTTCGAGTCGCTGTGGGTCGCGTCGAAGACCTCCTGCTCGATCACCGACACCATCTGGAACTCGTCGGGACCGGGATTGACGGTGAGGTAATAGCTCGACGCTATGCCCTCATACCCGTTGCCCATGGTCAAGCTGTCCAGCCGGATGGACAGCGAGCCGGACTCACTGATCAGCTCCTTGGCGAAGCCCACGATCTCGGGCTCCAGGCCGTTGGCCGGCGGGAACGGGCCGCTGAACTTGCCGGTGGCCGGATCCAGCGTCGGGGTGCCGTTGTTCGGCACCTCCCCGTTGCGCCCGAACACCGCCATGCTGAAGGTGGTGGCGTAATCCTGGTTGGTCGCCACCACGCCTGGCGTCACTGCCTTGGTGATGCGGGGTGACTCGAGGCTCGACGGGCCCGACTTGATCGAGTTGACATCGAACGCCGTCACTGAATAGAAGTACCGGAAGTTGTCCCGCACTGCGTTGTCGACGTAGATGAACGGGACACCGGTGTCTTCCAGGCCGGGGAAGTTCCCGTTGGACTCGCTGATGAGCGCCGAGTCCAGCACCACCATGAGCGCCTCGCCATTGGCCCGGGCCACCCGGCCGCCTACCGGCGACTGGGTGATGATGCCGGTGAGCGGGACATCGTATGAGATGGTGAGCTGCTCGCCCGGGAAGCCTTCCGCCGTGAAGCTGAGCGGGTCGTAGGCCGCCGGGCAGTCGGTGAAGATCCCCAGGTCCGGTGCACACACCACCGTCGGATTGACCGCTCCGGTGAAGTCCGAGATGACGGTGCCGGTGTAGTCGAATTGCGCCAGCAGCGTCAGCGAGTTGGGCGCGTCCACCCGGCCCCGGTAGACCCGGTAGCCTTCGACGTCGAACTGCCGGTAGTTGGGGTCGTACAGCGGGTTCTCGACCGGCAGACCGCCGCCTTCCGGCAGGGTCTCGAACTGCGAGGCCACCGAGAAGTAGGCATCACCCGTGGCTTCGGTCGCCGTCGGCCGCCACAGCACCGTCACCTGGTTGTCTCCCGGTACCAGGTAGAACTCGGGTGAGGCCGGAGCGAAGGGCAGCAGGAATCGGGCGTCGAACACCGACTGGGCCACCAGCGCCTTGCCCAGCAGCGATCCCGGGACCACCTCGTACTCGCTCTGCTCCGCGAGGCCGTTGCCGTTGGCGTCGGTGAAGTCCAGGAACCCGGCCAGCGAGTCCACCATGTTGGCGCCGCTGGTGGCCAGCTGGGTTGGACTGGCGAACCGGAGCGGGTCGCCCGGAGGGGTGTCGCCACCCGGCACGAACGACTGCACCGCCACTGGCGCGGCGAAGATGTACGCCACCACGATGGTTCCGAACTCGCCCGGCGCCAGACTCAGCGCGGTCGAGCTCTGGAAGAACCGCATGTCGGCCACTTCGGCGTTGTTGATGTAGCACAGCCGGGTGGCCTGAGGCGGGCCCTGCTCGCAAGGCGCGTCGCCTGCGGCGGTCGAGATGTTGCCCGACAGGTAGCGCCACAGCTGGGTGGTGTTGCGCGGGTCACCGAAGGTGCCCCCGTTGATGGTGTTTGAGAACAGCTGGATCTCACCCGCTCCGGTGGGGCTCGACAGGTACTTCACGCCCACGAAGCCGACGCCCGGGAAGAAGGGCGGCCGGAAGATGGTGGGGTCGAAGGTCCAGCCGGCCGGCTGGCCGAAGGACGCTTCATAGGTGTTGCCCAGCGCGAACGGCAGGTGCACGCTGGAGTAGTTCTCGCCGGCATCACCCACGTCCATGTCGGCCGCGAAGGCGGCGTACATGTCGGTGATGGTGTAGCCCTCATCCGGCAGGTCGATGCCGAAGGCGGCGTTGTTCAGCTGGTGGAAATCATTGGCGCGCGCGATCATGATCTCGCGCATGCCGGGCCGGATGGCGGCGTAGTCGGCCGGGTCCAGCGACGTAATGTTGTAGAACGTGTAGGTGAAGTAGATGATGTCTTCGTTGCCTGCCGGGTAGTTCCAGCCCATGCCCCGCTGCTCCACCGCGATGCCCAGCGGGTGCGGGCGCCCGGCGGCCTGGCCCGGGTTGCCTTCCCACGAGATCCACCAGACTTCGCCCTGGGACGCGATCTTCTCGCCCCGGAGCGAGGGGAAGTACAGGTTGCCCACCACGTCGCCCGACGGCACGTTGGCTGCCGCGGGCCAGTTGGCGAAGTCTTCCGGGTTCTGCGAGTTGTAGATCGGCTCGACCTGGAGGCCGTGCTGGGTGGTGCCCTTGGGGTCGAAGAAGAAGCCGCCGGTGGTGTCGCCGGCCCACGGGTTGCCGGCGCCGCCCGGATCGATGATGCCGGCGATCTGGAGGCCCGAGTTGAAGACGTACTGGTCCGCGGTGCCCTTGGGCCAGAACCCGCCGCCGATGGTGGACGAGTTGTTGGAGTCCACGCAGACCTCGCCGGTGGTGGCAAGGCCGCAGTAGACCCGGTTGACCGTGATGGCGCCGAGGCTTCGGGCAAACAGCCGGAAGCCGCGCGGAGCTGCTCCCCGCTCCGGCACAGCGCTCGCCACGCCCGGCAGCACTGCCAGCAGTGCCAGGGCGAGCAACCCGCCGACCAGCGCTCCCCTCTTACTGAAACGTGAGTGCATTGCGTCCTCTCCGAATGAAATAGCGGGGATCCGGGCCCCGGCCCGCCGCGACTGCGGCAGGCCGGACCCCGTTTCCGGAGACATCAGAAATTGAGCTCGAATCCGAGACGCATCCGGCGGCCGTCGCCCAGGAAGGCGTACTCGCCACGGTTGACGTCGTACAGTTCGTTCGCGACCCGTTCCTGCTCGGTCACGGTGAAGACCCGGTCGCCGTCACCCCACCGCTCCTCGGTGCGGATCATGTAGATGCAGCTGGGTGCTCCACCTTCGCCCTGGGTCGTGACGTAGCTGGCGCAGCCGGCGTCACCCGCCCCGCCGAAGCGGAAGTCGATGTCGCCATTGTCCAGCAGGATGTCGTTGGCCGTCGCCTCGTTCTGCCAGCTGTCGAACTGCGACGCATTCTCGAGCTCCCGGTCCCGGTCGCTCACGATGTCGTCCGTGACGACGAAGACCTGGAGCACGTTGCGGAAGTTCAGGATGTTCCGGACGTCCAGGTAGGCCGTCAGGTCCAGTCCGCCCAGCGCGAGTCCCTTGGTGAAGCGCAGGTCAAGCTGCTTGAATCCGGGCAGGCGGGCCGTGTTGAGGCCGCCTTCGAAGTTGCCCCGGTCGCAGACCTGGCCGCTGAGCGTGCTCTCGTTGCCGCTCGAGTCCTCGCACCGGGTGTACGCCGTGCCGCTGGCGAACCGGAAGGTGCCGAAGACGCCGAAGTCCTGCAGCAGCGAGCCCGCCGTGGTGCCCTCCTGGAAGTCGCTCGGGAAGGCGATCGAGAACGCCCCGGCCAGGTTGTGCGGCCGGCTTTCGCTGGTGGGCGCGATCGCCTGCGGCGGCGGCTGGTTACCGCCCGACAGCGCGTTCAGCACCCGCGAGCCGAACCGCAGGTAGGTGGTCGGGTCGCTGCCGGTGTTCTTGGCGGTCGAGTAGCTGTAGGCAATCGTGCCGTTGAACAGGCTGCCGATGCGCCGGTCAAGCCGCACGTCGATCCCTCGTGAGTTGCCGAAGTCGAAGTTGGTGAACTCACGCAGGTCCGCCGACGCGTTGAGCCGGATCGGGTCCCGCCGGTTGACCAGGCGGGCCGTGGCGTCGGACAGCTTGTCCTTGTTGTAGGCCGCCACGTCCAGCACCATGTCATCGCTGAACGCGTGCCGGATGCCGAACTCGAACGTGACGCTCTTGCCGAAGTCCAGGTCCGACCCGTAGGTGTGGTTCGTGTTGGTCGAGGACAGGTCGGTATTCATGCCCGCGAACATCAGCGAGAAGTCCGGCACCTGCACCTGGTGGGCATACGACAGCCGGAAGTTGGTCCGGTCGGTCACCGGGAATGACACCTGGATGTGCGGGCTGATGTAGTCGTGCCGCGCGTCCGGGATGAAGGTGATCAGCGGCAGCTCCACACCGTTCACCGTCGCCACGCCGTCCGGATCGGTGTAGCTGTAGATCCGGGGGAAGCGGTGGTACTCGCCGTAGTTCGGGTTGGCCTGGCCGCCGGTGCCGGGGAGGGTCCGCAGCGTGTCGAGCACGTACGGCCGCTCGGCCCGGGTGTTGTACACGTCGTACCGGACGCCGCCCACCAGCACCACGTCGCCCAGGTCGAGACGATCCTCGAGGAACGCGTTCCAGCGGATCGGCTCTTCGAAGTACACGTCCGCGAAGGCCTGGCTGGTGAGCGAGTGGTCGTAGTGCCGGGTGTCATACCAGGTGTGCTCGCCGCCCAGCTTGAGGCGGTTGTACCGGTCCAGCTGCCAGTCCACCGCCGCCTTGGCGATGAGCCGGTCCTCGGTGCTGATGTTCAGGGTGCCACCGCCCGGGCCCGACTCCGAGCCCCCCAGCGTGCCGTAGCCGCTGTTGCGGTACTGGTTGACCGAGTTGTACTGGTCCGGGTTCAGCACGTCGTACGGCGCGCGCCGGGTGCCCAGCCGGTTGAACTTGATGTTGTTCAGCAGGGTGGTGTCCAGCGGGAAGCTCTCGAGGTCGAACATCAGGTCCAGCGGCGTGATCATGAAGCCGCCGAATTTGCCCCGCGAGCCCAGCTCCGCTTCCGGCGTGAGCGGGAACGAGTTCAGCACCCGGTCCGTCTGGTACGAGATGCTGGCATCCAGCGCCAGCGCCCGCTCGGCCGACTTGGAAAGGTTCTGGGTCCAGTTCAGCTGGTAGACCCGGCTCCAGTCCCGGTTGGACCGGATGGTCGTCAGGTCGGAGTTGGTGGTGATGCCGCCGCGCACCTGCGACTGGCTGGCCAGGACCAGCGCCGAGATCCGCGAGCCGGTGCCGAACGAGTAGTTCAGCTTGCCCTGGACCCCGTAGCTGCTGGACGCGTTGCGTGGGTTCCGGGCGTTGCCGCATTCGGCCCCGTAGTTGTTGGCGATCTCCTCATTGACACTGTTGGCGAAGAGGTCGCAGCGGCCGCGGGCGATGGCCAGGTTGTACACGTCGACGAACGTGGTGTCCGACGTCGGGACGCCCGGCGCCGCGGGCACGGCAACCGTGGTGTCGACGCCGGCATACATGAACGAGGGGTGATTCTCGGAATCGGTCCCGCCGAAGCTGGTCCGGTTGCCGGTCAGGGCACCGGCGATATAGAACGTCAGCCCGCCCATCAGCGGGCCACCGAAGCCGGCGTTGATCCGATTGTAGCCCACGCTCTGGGTGCTGGGGAAAGGCTCATCCGTCTCCCAGCCCAGCGCGCCGTTGAAGGCGGTGGAGGAGCCGGTCTTGGTCACGATGTTGATGATGCCCGACTGGGCGTTGCCGTACTCGGCCGACGAGGCACCGGTGGTCACCGAGGCCTCCTCGAAGCCGCTCTTCGACACGTCGACGCCGCCGCCCACACCCATCAGGAAGGTGCCGCGGTTGCCCGGCGTGGTCGGCACACCGTCCACATAGGTCGCCGCCTCGTCGGTTCGGCCGCCGCGGATCGAGAGCCCGGTGCCCGAGGAGTTGGCCACGACGCCCGGCTGCAGCGTCAGCACCTGGCTGATGTTGTCCACCGGGAGGGCATTGGTGAACTCACCGCTGATGCGCTGTCTGGTCGTGACCTCGTCGCGCGGGACCAGAGGCTGGTCGCTCGTCACCACGATGTCCTCGATGACTACCGTGGACGCCGTGAGGGCGAAGTCGTTGGCCGCAGTCTGGCCAGCCAGCACCCGGACCCCGTCCGTACGAACGGCGCGATAGCCGATGAAGGCCGCGCGCATCGAGTACGTGCCGGCGGGCACGTTGTTCATGAAATAGTAGCCCTGGGCATTCGAGAGGGCGCTGAACGCCGTCCCCACGACAGTGACCTGGGCATTCGCGATGGGCGCGCCCGCCTCATCCCGAACCCTGCCCTCGACTTTACCAGTCGCCTGGGCCACGAGCGCCGAGGCGCCGAGACCAAGCGCGACTGCCGCGAGCGCGCAAGCGCGCGTAACGCGAGCGAAGGCTCTCACACAGCTTTGCTTCATGGAAACGTCCTCCAAAGGCGTGAACCTGCTGGTACTGCCAACTTGGAGCGGGGGCGAACCTCCCCCTGCGGGCACAACAACTCTGTTACGACCGATGAAGATCGGGGATCCGGAGCGTCGGTTGAACAACCGCGACCGTCGGATGCAATTGCAGATGCCTTTAAGAAGCCAAAACGGAAGACTCGGCCTTGGGGGTGGCCGGTCGCCTAATATGAGACGCAATGAAACGCGTGTCAAGCAAGCGCCGCTCTCCGGCATCTTGCCAGCTAGCTTGGCGTAACTGACTGGAACCGATGTAGTTACCAGCTGCAACGCGGATCGGGCCCAAGCGCCAAACCCCAGCCACCAGACCCAGCTCCGAGCCGCAAACCGTCTAATTCCCGGTGATCAGGCTTGATACGATAACGTGATGTGACAGAAAGCGAAAGAGTGACTTACGTCACTGGGCGTAGGGCGCAGGGCCCCAGGCCTTACGCCTCACGCCCTAGGCCACTATCAGGCGCTGCTGGGGTTCCGCCGGAGTCACCACAGGCCCCTCCTCGCCCCAGTACATGTTGACCTCACTCCGCACCCCGAACTCCCCCGGCAGGTAGATCCCCGGCTCCACCGACCAGCCCAGCCCCTGGTGCAGCCGCCGGTCATCGTGGGTCTCGAAGTCATCCAGATGCGGACCCGACCCGTGCAGGTCCCGATCTATCGAATGTCCGGTCCGATGTACGAAGTACTCGCCAAACCCCGCCGCCTCGATTACCGAGCGGGCCGCCCGATCCCCCTCGAACCCTGCCACCGCCGCTCCCGCCCTGGCCCTTACCTGTATCGCCTCGCACGCGGCCACCCGGGCATCGCGCACCGTCTCCCACACCTGCCGCACCTTGGCCGGCGGGTTGGAGCCGCTGAATCCCATCCAGGTCTGGTCGGCATATACCGTGTCTGCCGCCGGCCCGCCCCAGAGGTCCAGCAGCACCACCTGGTCAGCGGCCAGCTCTGCGTCCGATCCCGGCACCGGCTCGTAGTGCGGATTGGCGGCGTTCGCGCCAAAGCCGACGATCGGCGGGTGGTCGAATTCGAGCCCGGCCGCGTGGATCGCATCAACCACGCGTTGCTGCAGTTGAGCCTCGCGCAAGCCGCTCCCGCCCTGGGTCACTGCCCAGGCCAGCTGCTCCCGCGCAATGCTCGCGAGCGACTCCGCCGCCCGCCGATGCCCGGCCAGCTCCCCGGCGCTCCAGCGCGAGGCAAACATGCTGGGCAACGCTCCCGATGGCACGATCGTGGCCCCCAGCCGGGTCAGCAGCTGGACGACCCCATGTGGAATCCGGTCGAGGTAGGGCACCGCATCATCGGGAGAGATTTCCATCGCCAGCCGCCGGCCCGCCACCACCGAGCCCAGCGCCGCGTGCAGCTCCTCCCAGCGGGAGTACGGGAGCACCTTCCCCTTGAAGCCCTTGAACTGCTGCATCTCCACCCGATGGGCGACCGCCACCGGCTCCCCGTCCTTCGGCAGCAGCACGAAGTAGCGCCGGGTCACCATCCCCTTGAATCCCAGCACCCGCCCGGCGATGGGATTGTTCCCCCGAAAGTCATACAGCAGCCAGCCTTCGGCACCCGCCTCATCCAGCCCGGCTGCCAGCGCGGCACGATCAATCATGTGTCTTCCGATCCTTCGTCTGCTCCTGGAATGAACTCCCAGCGACACACGCCGTCGCCGCGAGCGCGGCACGCCACGTGTCGCATGATTCCCTCGATCCCCAGGGTCAGCCGGGACAGTTCGGCCAGCCCCGCCGCGAACAAGTCGCACGCCGAACCATCCGGCCAGGCCTCGATCGTGACCGGCTCCTCCGCCTCCGCCACCGGCAGCCGGTCCGGGAACTCGACCACCACCCCGAACGTTTCGCGCCCAAGGGTCCGTGCCTTGCGCTCCGCCAGCCGGCGGGTCATCCCGTTGCGCGGAGGGCGCCCCGGGGCGGAGTCGCCACCCGCGGCGCGGCGCGCCATGCGCCGTCCGGCGTTCGCGAGCACCAGCGGTGCATCGGCCCGCCGGCCAACCAGGCGAAGCACGCTTGCGACCTCGGCGCGGGGTAGCAGTTCGCCCCGCTCTGCCTGCTCGGCATAGCGGGAGATCTGCGCCGCGACGGTGCTCGAGAGCCCGAGCCGCTTGCTGGCGTGCTCCGGTTGCAGTTCACCCAGGCCATCCTCGATCGGCGTGTCGAGATTCCGGATGGCTTCGAGCAGCGAGAGGGGAACGATTGCCGGCACGAGGTCGGCCGGAAGGGACCGAAGTGTTGACAGGCGCGCTCCGGTGGTATGAGGCGTGGACGAGGCCAAAGTTTATTCCCGATGGCCCGCGACGGGTAGGGGTGCTTGTGCCGCGCTCCCGCTGCGCGGACATTCCCCGCATGGATGTGACAGGGGCGGCGGCGCGGCGGGATGGCTCGTTCGAGCGTGAGGCCTTGCCCCACCTCGAT
The DNA here is from genome assembly GCA_035759745.1 of Gemmatimonadales bacterium. Lineage (GTDB taxonomy): Bacteria > Gemmatimonadota > Gemmatimonadetes > Gemmatimonadales > GWC2-71-9 > CAMLHP01. Next base: position 29,392 of record DASTUF010000078.1, on the reverse strand, counting down.
GTGCTGTTCCGGGTGGCACTCCGGTTGGCGCGCGACCCCGACCGGGCCGCGGACCTGGTGCAGGAGACCATGCTGCGGGCCCATCGGGCCTGGGCCAGCTTCCGTCCCGGCACCAACGCCCGGGCCTGGCTGGTCACCATCCTCCGCAACCAGTTCATCAGCGACTACCGGCGGGAGCGGCGCGAGGCGGTGGTCGCCGACCTGGACACCGTCGAGCCGTTCCTGCTGGACCGGGACATGGCGGACGCCGATCCCGAGGGCGAGTTCTTCTCGCGCATCGTGGATCAGACCGTACTCGACGCAGTGGATGCGCTCTCACCCGAGTTCCGCGAGGTGCTGGTGCTGAGCGACATGGAAGGCATGCCATATGCCGAGATCGCGGCGACGCTCGAGATCCCGGTGGGGACCGTGAAGTCGCGGCTCTTTCGCGCCCGGCGCCAGTTGCAGAAGAAGCTCTACCATCACGCTGTCGAGATGGGCTACATCACACCGAGGGATGACGCTTGACCACGCCGCCAACCGAGTGCGATTGCGAACGCGCCCTGGCCGCACTGCAGGACTACCTCAAGCACGAGGCGGACCCCGGGTCGGCGGCCCAGCTGGAGGCGCATCTCCAGCGGTGCGCTCCCTGCCTCGCCCACGCCCGCTTCGAGCGCAACTTCGTCGAGCTGCTCGAGCACTGCGCCCGCCAGATCCGCTGCCCCGACGCGCTCCGCCTCCGGATCACCACGGTGCTCGCGGAGTCGGCCGCCCCGCCCGAACGCTGACGTGACCGTCCTGACCCGCGGCGGTGCCATTGCGGCGGCCGCTGTGGGCACCGCGATCCTGGTTGGTGCAGGCTGGCCTGGCGCCGCCGCACTCGCCACGTTCTTTGTGGGTGGGACAGCGGTGTCGAGACTCGAAAGCACCGGTCCCGCCATGCGTTCCGCCTCGCAGGTGCTCGCCAATGGCGGCCCGGCGGCCGCGGCGGCGCTCACCGCCGCGCTGCTCGGCGCACCCCGGCTGGCCAGCTGGATGGCGGTTTGCAGCTTCGCCGCCGCTGCCGCGGACACCTGGGCCACCGGCATCGGTGCGACCGCCTCGCGGCCACCGCGTCACCTCTTCTCGGGCCGACCGCTCATGCCCGGCACCAGCGGCGGCGTGACCTGGCGCGGGACTGGCGGCGCGGTGCTGGGTGGCGCACTGACGGCGCTTGCCGCGGGCCTCGTCGCCCGCGACGCCCGGCTCGCGCTGGCCGCGGCAGTCATCGGTCCGGTCGGCATGTTGCTCGATTCCGCCCTCGGCGCCACGATCCAGGGCCGGTTTCGTTGCGCCGCCTGCGGCGCTCTGGTCGAACGCAGGCACCATTGCGGCGGGCCGGCACTGCCCGCGGGAGGTTTCGCATGGCTTTCCAATACCGGAGTGAACCTGATCGCGGCATCCGCCGGCGCCCTGCTCGGCTGGCTGGCCTGCTGCTGATCCTTCTTGTGGCCGCGGCCGCCTGCAGCGGGGGCGAGCCTACTCCCTTCGAGCCCAATCAGCCATTCAACCCGCCGGGACCGGCTCGATCCGGCGGTAGTGGTACCAGCACCAGCAGCTCGGACATCATCGGCACCTGGGAACGCACCGATGTCTTCAGCGCCGGCGGAGATATCCTGACCCAGACCACCACCTGGGACTTCGACAGCGGGGGCTTCTGCGTCCGGACAATTCGCTCGTTCTCGGCGCTCGAAGGTATCCCCCGCATCACCGAGCGCAGCTGCACCTGGTCGCTGTCCACCGCCGAGATCACCATCACCCTCGGCGGCAGCACGCCGGCGACGTTCGACGTGGGCTTCGCCGCGTTCGACCCGAATCGGCTGCTGCTGGATGGCTATGAATACGCCCGCATCGAGTGATGTGATCGTCGTGGGCGGCGGTCCGGCCGGTTCGGCCACCGCCATGTTGCTGGCCGCTCGAGGGCACAGCGTCACCCTGCTGGACCGGGCCCGCTTTCCCAGGGACAAGGCCTGCTCCGAGTTCATGAGCCCAGCGGCTACCGAAGCACTCCAGCGAATCGGCGTCCTGGGGGCTCTCGAGCGCGAGCCTTCCGCGCGCCCCGCTGCGCTGCGCATCAGCACCCATGCGGGCCACGCGCTGGTGGGCTGCTTTTCGGCGGCGCCGGTGGCGCCGTGGCGATCAGACGGACTCGCGCTTCGCCGGGACAGGCTGGATGCTTGCCTGCTCGAGGCGGCGGCCGACGCTGGCGTACGCGTCTGCGAGGGATGGAGCTTCGACGGCGTGGTTCGGGAGCACGACGCCGTGACGGGCGTGGTCGCCCATGACCGACGTGGGGTGCGCCAGGAGCTCCGGGCGCCCCTGACCGTCGGCGCCGACGGACTCCGGTCGCTGGTCGCGCGGTGCACCGGTGGCCTGAAGCGAGGGCGCCGTCGGCGCATTGCGTTTGTCGCACACCTCACCGGCGTTGCCGACCTCCAGCCTGGCCAGGCCGAGATGCATGTGTTTGATCGCGGCTACGCCGGGCTCAACCCGCTCGGCGACAGCCTGGTCAACGCCGCCCTGGTGGTCCCTGCCGGGCGCGCAGGGTTGGCGCGTGGACGCGCCGACCAATTCCTGCTCGACACGCTCCGGCAGCTGCCGGCGCTGGAGCCCCGGCTTCGGCGCGTGCGGTTCGTCCGTCGGACCCTGGTCACCGGGCCCTTCGCCCAGCGTGCGCGAAGCACTATCGACGACGGCATCGCGCTGGTGGGCGACGCCGCCGAGTTTCACGACCCGTTCACCGGCGACGGCATCCACATGGCGCTTCGGGGCGCGGAGCTGCTGGCACCGGTGGTGGCTGCCGCGCTCGCCCGTGGCGACGTATCCGTCCGCGCGCTGTCGCCGTACCGGCGTGCCCGGCACCGCGCCTTCACCGGCAAGCGGGTAGTCGAACGCCTGCTGGCCCTGGGGATTGCCCATCCCGGCTGCTTTGCTGCGTCCGTTCGCGCCATCGCGAGACGGCCCGCCCTGGCGCACACGGTGGTGGGTATCAGCGGCGGTTTCGTCCCTCTGGCCGCACTGCTGCGCCCCGGCCTCTATCTCCTGCCTCGTCCAGCAAGCTGATGCCCGAAATCCACGTTGCTCCGCCGCTGTTCCGCCAGCTCATGGGCCGATTCGCTACCGGTGTCACCGTGCTCACGGCACGCGACACGCACGGCCAGCCCGTAGGCATGACCGCGAGCAGTCTCGCGTCGGTCTCCCTGTCACCGCCGCTCATCTCGGTGTGCATCGAGCTCAGCGCCACCGTCCATGACATGCTGGTGGAAGCGGACCACTTTGTGGTCAACGTGCTCGCCGAGGACCAGGAAGAGTTGTCGCGCCGCTTCGCCCAGCCGCAGGCAGCGCAGGACTTCGTCGGGGTCGGCTGGTTCGACGGCGATGTGGGCGTGCCCCGGCTGCAGGGCTGTGTGGCCCACATCGAGTGTGCCCGCGAGGCCACCTTTCCCGGCGGCGATCACACCATCCTGCTCGGCCGTGTGGTCTCGGGAGCCGTCGGCGAGGGCCGGCCGCTGGTCTACTATCGCGGCGGCTACTCCGGGCTGGGCAAGTGACTACCCTGGCCAACCCGATCGGCACCGAGCTGCTGGATGATCCAGCGGCAGATTCGGCGCAGGTGAGTCAGTCACTGCGCCACATCGCCCGCGCCAATCGCTGGTTCGGCGGCAGCTGGGCGGTGGGCTGGGCCGTGCGCCGCGCGCTGGCCCGCGAGCCCACAGCTGGCGCGCTCACGCTCCTGGATGTGGGCGCGGGATCCGGTGACCTGGCGGCAGTGGCAGTCCGCGCTGCACGGAAGCGCGGCACCAGCCTCAGGGTCATCGCGCTCGAGCGTCATCGCACCGCGGCGGCGATGCTGCGCGATGCCGGCTGGAGCACCGTGCTGGGCGACGCGTCCGCCTTGCCATTCCGGACCGGGAGCGTGGACTGGGTGCTCGCCAGCCAGATGATGCATCACTTCTCGCCCGCCGCGGCGCCGGACATCCTCGCCGGCCTTGCCCGGGTGGCGCGGCGTGCCGTGCTCATCACCGATCTCAGGCGCTCGGCCCTGGCCCGGCTCGGTTTCGCCGTGGCCGCGCGCGCCCTCCGCTTCGACTCCATGACGCGGCACGATGGCGATACTTCGATTCGCAGAGGGTACTCGGTACGCGCCCTCGAGCAGCTGCTGACCCGCGCGGGGATCCCGGCCCCGGTCGCGCGGCGGCCCGGCTGGCGCCTGGTGTCGGTGTGGAGCGCGCCATGAGAACGCTGGATCGGCACCGCTTTCCCTCGAGCGTGCCCCGGAGCTTTGCGCTCGCGAGCGCGGTGCAGCACTGGCCCGAGCGGCTGCCCCACTACCGCTGGGTCCGCGTCCTGGACCAGATCGATTCCAGCCGCTCGGTGGTGGAGATGGCGGCTTGGCGGCCGTTCGGGGCGCTCCGCTGGCCCACATGGTGGGTCTCGGAAATGGAAATCGATCGCGAGCGCCCGGCCGTTCGCTATCGCCACATCCGGGGCATCACCACCGGCATGGAAGTCGAGTGGCGCTTCGCCGCGGCAGGCGAGGCCACCGACGTCACCATCGAGCACGTATGGGACGGTCCCGCCTGGCCCCTCATCCGCACGCCGGCTGCGAACTGGATCATCGGGCCGGTGTTCGTGCATGGCATCGCCAGTCGCACGCTCAGCGGTCTGGCGCACGCAGCGACCGGGGCCGCATGATCACGGAACGCCGGGTCGTCATCACCGGGCTGGGGCCGATCACGCCCATCGGTACTGGCCGCGACGAAATGTGGGCCGGGCTTCGCCGTGCCCGCTCCGCGGTCGGCACCATCACCCGCTTCGACGCCGAGCCCTTCCGGTCGCACATCGCCGCCGAGGTGTCCGACTTCGTGCCCGGAGATCACCTCGAGCATCGCAAGGCCCGGCGATTTGACCGGTTCGCCCAGTTCAGCGTCGCCGCCTGCCGGCTGGCCCTCGAGGACGCCCATCTCGACCTGCGCCGCGAGAATCGCGACCGGGTCGGTGTCATGATGGGTACCGCCCTGGGCGGCGTGGCGCATGGGGAAGCCCAGTCGAAGCTCTTCTACTCCGAGGGTCCCCGCAGCGTGGACCCGGCGCTGGCGCTGTCGGTGTTCGCGGGCGCCGCCAGCTGCAACATCGCCATCGAGTTCGGCGCCACCGGTCCCAACTCCACCAACGGCATGAGCTGCGCCTCGGGCGCCATCGCCGTGGGCGATGCCTTCCGGGCGATCGCACGAGGCGACGCCGACGTGATGCTGGCTGGCGGCGCGGAAGCGCCCCTCGCCCCGCTCTGCTTCGGCGCGTTCTCGCTGATCCGGGCGATGTCCACCCGCAACGATGATCCCGGCCACGCCAGCCGTCCGTTCGATCAGGCGCGCGACGGCTTCGTCATGGGGGAAGGTGCGGCCGTGCTGGTGCTGGAAGAGCGGGGACGGGCGCTGGCCCGGGGCGCACCGGTCTACGCCGAGATCTGCGGCTTCGGCAACAGCAACGATGCCCACCACATGACGGCGCCGAGGCCCGATGGCATTCAGGCTGCACGCTGCATGCGCCTCGCGCTGAGCGAGGCCCACGTCGAGCCGGAGGCGGTGGGCTACGTCAACGCCCACGGCAGCTCTACACCGCTCAACGATCCCACCGAGACCAGCGCTATCCGCCTGGTGTTCGGCGACCACGTGCCCCACCTGACAGTGAGCGGCACCAAGGGCTACTACGGCCACGCCCTCGGCGCGAGCGGCGCCATCGAGGCCGTCATCTGCGCCCTTGCCAGTCGTCGCGGCTGGCTCCCGCCCACCGTCAACCTCGAGCACGCCACCCCCGACTGTGACCTGCCCCAGGTGGCCCCAGGCGGCAGCTCGGAGCTGCCGGAGCATCTGCTCAGCAATTCGTTCGGATTCGGGGGAATCAACGCCGCGTTGCTGTTTCGCCGGGCCTGATGCCAGCGTAGATTGTCCCGCCAGACTTCCACCCAACGAGGAGCAAGCATGCCCGATACTGGTCGCCGCTTCGTTGCCGAACTGATCGGCACGTTCACCCTGGTCTTCTTCGGCTGCTCCGCGGTCATCACCAATGCCTACCCCGGCGCCGACTTCGGGCTCCTCGGCGTGGCATGGGTGCACGCCATCGCCCTGGCGATCGGCGTGAGCATGACCATGAACATCTCCGGCGGCCACCTCAATCCCGCCGTCTCCGTCGGCCTCGCGGTGGCCCGGCGCATCGACCTCAAGACTCTCGGGGTACACCTCGCCGCCCAGGTCGTGGCGGCGGCGCTCGCTGCCGTGCTGCTCAAGGTGTTCTTCCCGCACTCGCTGGCATCGGTGACCAACTACGGGCTCGCCTCGCTCAACATCAACATCACCTTTGCCCAGGGACTGGCTCTCGAGGCATTGCTCACCTTCTTCCTGATGAGCGCGGTGTACGGCACTGTCGTCGCGCCCACCGCACCCAGGGTGGGCGGCCTCGGCGTCGGCCTGTCAATCTTCTTCCTGGTCATGATGGGCGGACCACTGACCGGCGCGGCCATGAATCCGTCGCGCGCGCTGACCCCGGCCATTGCTTCCGGCGTCTGGCAGGGACAGGCGCTTTACTGGATCGGCCCGATCCTCGGCGCCATCGTCGCAGCGCTGGTGTGGGAGTACTGCCTGATCGACAGGAAGGCGACCAACCAAGGAAGTGGGGAGTAGGAAGTGGGAAGGGGGGAGTGGGAGGTAATGATCAATTCCTTCCACTCCCCACTTTCCACTCTCTACTGTTTTTCTTCGCGAGCTTCCGCAGGCGCAACCAATATCCGACGTAGAGCGCGGCCGCAATGGCGTACGCGGCGGTCACGTAGCCGGCGCCGGCAGGCAGGTCACCCATGGGTGCCTTCCTTCGCGGCGGCTCGCGCCAAGCCGTAGCGCGCCAGTACCAGCCCCGCATAGAGCAGCGTGTGCACCAGCAGCGAAAGCAGCAGGACGGTGAGCATGCTGCCCGGCAGCGTCGGCGCGCTGGGCTTGAGCACCACCGGCGTGGGATGAATGGTGCGGAAGAGATACACGCTGAGATGTACGAACGGCACCAGCACCAGCCCCAGCAGCGCGACCACCGCACTGAACCGGGCCCGCTCGGCCGGGTCATGCACCGCTGACCGCAGCGAGAGGTAGCCGACGAACAGGAAGAAGAGCAGCAGCGTGAGAGTCAGCCGGGCGTCCCACTGCCACCAGGTGCCCCAGACCGGACGGGCCCAGAGGGGACCCGACGTCAGCATCACGATGCTGAAGATCACGCCCACCTCGGCCGCCGATGCCGCGAACAGGTCCAGCCGCGGGTCCTTGAGCCAGAGATACAGCAGCGAGACGACACCGACCACCGTGAAGCCGAGCAGCGCACACCACGCCGCGGGAACATGCAGGTAGAAGATCTTCTGCGGGAAGCCCTGCGAGCGCTCGATCGGTGTCGCGGCGAAGGCCATCACGTAGATCCCCGCCAGCAGCACCAGCGCCAGGCCCGACAGCAGCAGCCCGCGCCGCGTCAGGGCGCGCTCCGCGCCGGCAGTCACTCCTCCACCACCGATGGGAACAGCAGCGCGCATACCGTCACGAAGACCAGGTCATGGACGGCGAGTAACCTAAGCCACCCGGCCACCTCGCTCAACGGCCGATCGGCCAGCAATCGCGCCGTCACCTGGACGCCCCCGATCAGCGGCGGGAGCAGGAACGGCAGCAGCAGCAGCGGCAGCATCAGCTCGGCAAACCGGGTCCGGACCGACACGGCGCCGATGACCGTCCCCACTGCGACAAAGCCGGGCGTGGCCAGCAGCGTCACGGCGGCGAGCGGCCAGATCACCCCACTGACGTCCACGTTGAAGAACAGCACCGCCAGCGGCAGCGTCACGGCGGCCACCACCAGCACCATGATGAGGTTGGCGGCGAACTTCCCGAAGAAGATCGCCTCCGGCGCCACCGGAGCCAGCCGCAGCAGGTCGAGTGCGCCATTCTCCTTCTCCAGCGCGAACGCACGATGCAGCGCGGTGGTGGCGGCAAACGCATAGGTGATCCACAGCGCGCTCGGCATCAGGTCCACCGGGGCCAGCCGGGTGGAATCCCGCGCGAAGGTGAAGATCATCAGCACCATCGCCGCGAAGGACGCCGCCGATACCAGTGCGGTCCGGCTCTTCAGCTCGGCACGGAGATCCTTGGCCGCCACCAGCAGCGCCACCCGCCATGCGTCACCCATGCCGCGGATCCGCGTGGCGTGCGAGAAAGTCATCGGGGTCACCCGATGTCGCCTCGTCGGCGATCACCTTGCCATCGCGCAGCAGGATCGCACGGCCGGCCAGCGACCATGAGTCGCGCACCTGGTGCGTCACCAGCAGCGTGCCCCGCCCCTGCTCGGCCCCGGCCAGCACCGTCGCGCCCAGCTGGCCCTGGGCTTCGTGGTCCAGCCCGGTGAAGGGCTCGTCCAGCAGCAGCACGGTGGGTCCGTGCAGCAATGCCCGGGCGATGGTGGCCCGCTGGGCCAGCCCCCGCGACAGCGACCGGGGCGAGTCACCACTCCGCTCGGCCAGGCCGGCATCCGCCAGTGCTCGCGCAGCGGCGGCGCGCGGCTGAAAGACTCCGTGCAGTGCCGCCGCGAAAGTCAGGTTGTCGAGCAGCGAAAGATCGTCGTAGAAAAGCGTCTGGTGCGAGACCATCCCCACCTGGCGGCGGGGATCGCCGACCGGCGCGCCCGGAAAGCGCACCGTACCCGAGGTCGGACGCGAGAGCCCGGCCAGGCAGCGCAGCAAGGTCGTCTTGCCGGCGCCATTGGGTCCCGCCAGCACCACGGTTTCACCGGGGTGCAGCGAGAGTGATATGTCCTGGATGGCGTGACGCGCGCCGAAGTTGCGCGAGAGGTGTTCCGCTACGAGGAGTGGCCCCTCAGAGGGCCGCATCTATGCGAGCGCCGAGCTCTTCCAGCCGGAATGGCTTCACGATGTAGTCCTGATAGGCGACGTCCAGCAACCGCAGCTGGGGCTCAATGCTCAGGTAGGCCGTCGTAATGATAACCGGAAGCTCCGGATGGGCCTCCCGGATTTCGCGCAGCAGTGCCACCCCGTCGGTGTCCGGAAGCTGCATGTCGAGCACCAGCAGGTCGGTGTCCTCGGCGTCGTCGAGCAGGGCCAACGCCTCCGCTCCGGTGGCCGCGAAGCTCAGGGCGTACCGTGGGCGGAAGAACCGTTCGTATTGTGACCGCAGCACACCCTCATCTTCCACGATGAGCACGTGCCGGCGGGCTGTCCCATTATTCATTGCGCGCATCGCCCGGGGGCGAGAAACTATCGATCTCCGGGGCCGGACGGACGATGCCGCCGGCGAGAACCACCTTGCAACGTTAATGGAAAGAATCGGCATCGTCCACCCGTCAGCGGGGGGTTCCCTCCAGCTCGAACAGGTCCTCGAGCTTGGTGAGGGTGAGGAGGAATCGCAGTTCGTCGTTCGGCTGGCGCAGGACCACCGAGGCGCGATGCTCTGCCGCCTGGCGCTGGATCAGCATCAGGACACCCAGTCCGGCTGAATCCACCGTACGGGTCCCCGTCAGGTCAATCACCAGGCGGCCTGCGCCCGGCGTCATCGACCCAACCAGTTCTGCTGCCGCCTGGAGGACTTCGGTCCGCGTGTCGAGCCCCAGCACGGCCGGGGCGCGAAGTTCGCGCGCTTCTATCTGCGTGGCCTTCACGGTTGCTCCCACGCCTGACAAAAGCTTCGCGCGAACTGCTGTGTGCGCGGCCGGTCTACCTTCGGCACCGAGCTATCCTGGACGCCCGCAGAAGTGCGGGCACAGGACCTCTAGTTTTGCGGCCCCGGATTACTCCGGGTGTGCTCTTGTCGGGCAGATCATCAAGTGTGCAGCCGCTGATGCGGCCGCACCCGCAGCAAGGGCCAGTCCGGTGCCATGGACGTAACCCGTTGTCGGAGCGTGACCTCAACCTCGCGCACGAAAGAAGTTGCAGCCCGGCACGTGGCACCCTGCGGCAGGAATTGGAGATTCGCACTAGCTTCCGTTTCCCTCACCTTTCGTCACAATGACCAATCCGAACGATCAGCTCGATACCCTGCTCGCCGAGAATCGACGCTTCCCGCCGGCGCCCGAGTTCAGCGCCGCCGCCAATGCCCAGCCCGGCATCTATGCCGCAGGCGAGGACAGCCAGGGCTTCTGGGCCGATCAGGCCCGCAAGCTCGACTGGATCCAGCCCTGGAGCACGGTGCTGGAATGGCAGGAACCGCATGCCAAATGGTTCGTAGGCGGGAAGCTTAACGCAGCGGTCAACTGCCTGGACCGCCACGTCGCCGCTGGAAGGGGGGGGCGGGCGGCACTGATCTGGGAAGGTGAGCCCGGTGACGAGCGAACCCTGACCTACCGGCAGCTGGCCGATGCGGTCGGCAAGGCCGCCAATGCCTTGCGGGCCCTCGGCGTCGGCAAGGGCGACCGGGTCGCCATCTACCTGCCGCTGATCCCCGAGGCTGCGGTGGCGATGCTCGCCTGTGCCCGGATCGGCGCCGTGCACTCGGTAGTCTTCGGCGGGTTCAGCGCCGAGTCGCTGCGGGATCGGATCAACGACGCGCAGGCGGTCGCGCTGATCACCGCCGACGGTGGGTACCGGCGCGGCGGCGTGGTGCCGCTCAAGCAGTTCGCCGACGAGGCGCTGGCCGACTGTCCATCCATCAGGAACGTGCTGGTTGTTCGCCGCCATGCGGACGCCGAAAGCATCGGAAGCGCCGCGATGCAGGAGGGTCGCGACCACTGGTGGCACGAGGCCCTCGCGGGACAGCCCACCGGCGCCAGCGCCGAGCCGATGGACAGCGAGGACATGCTGTTCATCCTCTATACCTCTGGCACCACCGGAAAGCCCAAGGGAATCGTCCACACCACCGGCGGCTACCTCACGCAGGCGGCGGCGACTACCCGCTACGTCTTCGACCTCAAGGACGAGGACATTTTCTGGTGCACCGCGGACATCGGGTGGGTCACCGGCCATTCATACGTGGTCTACGGCCCGCTGGCCATCGGCGCGACCGTCGTGATGTACGAGGGCGCACCCGACTGGCCCGAACGTGACCGCTTCTGGAGCCTGGTCGCGAAGCACCGCGTGAGTGTTTTCTACACGGCACCCACCGCGATTCGCGCGTTCATGAAGTGGGGGACCGAACACCCGGCGCGCCACGACCTGAGCCGGCTCCGGCTGCTGGGTTCGGTGGGTGAGCCGATCAATCCCGAGGCCTGGATGTGGTATCGCGAGCACATCGGCGGGAACCGCTGTCCCATCGTGGACACCTGGTGGCAGACCGAGACCGGCGGGATCATGATCACCCCCTTGCCCGGCCTCACGGAAACCAAGCCCGGCTCGGCGACGGTCCCCTTTCCCGGCATCAAGGCCGAGCTGGTGGACGCCGCAGGCAATGTCATCCGGAAGGGCGGCGGGTTTCTCACCCTCGCCCAGCCGTGGCCGGGCATGCTCCGCACCATCTATGGCGACGACGAGCGCTATCGCCAGACCTACTGGACCCGTTTCCCCGGCCGCTACTTCGCGGGTGACGGCGCCAAGCTCGACGATGACGGGTACTGGTGGGTACTGGGACGGGTGGATGACGTGCTCAACGTCGCCGGCCACCGTATCGGAACCATGGAGGTGGAGAGCGCGCTGGTGGACCATCCGGCCGTGGCCGAGGCCGCGGTGGTGGGCAAGACCCACGACCTCAAGGGCCAGGCGCTCTCGGCGTTCGTGACGCTCAAGGATGGCCACGAATCGTCGGACGATCTCAAGCTGGAATTGCGCGAGCATGTGGCGAAGAAGATTGGCGCCATTGCCAAGCCCGACGATGTGATCTTCTCGGCCGACCTGCCCAAGACCCGGAGCGGCAAGATCATGCGCCGCCTGCTCAAGGACATCGCCGAAGGCCGGGCGCTGGGCGATACCACCACGCTGGCCGATCCCAACGTGGTGGCGGCGCTGAAGGAGAAGTATGAGGGGCTGGAGAGTTAGGGATTAGGGGTTAGGGATCAGGGGATTCAACCCCCTAACCCCTAAATTTGTATCTGCGCCCCCAGCTCAACCACCCGGTTGGGGGGCAGGCCGAAGAAGGAGGTAGCTGACCGCGCGTTCCGGGTCATCACGATGAAGAGCTTCTTCCGCCAGGTACTCATGAAGCGCGCCTCGGGCGGAAGCCGCTTGCCTTTCTTGCGGATCATCGGCAGCAGCGTCTCGCGTCCCAGGAAGAACGACGTCTGCATCACGCCCACCGTACCGGGCGATTCCCTGATGTCGGCGTCGTCCAGCCGCCGCAGCACCGCCGGAATGTCCGGCGTCTCCATGAAGCCGGTCCGCACGATCACCTGCCAGAAGCCCTGACCCATCTCGTGGCACTCCAGCCGCTCTTCTTCGTCCACGAAGGGAACGTCACGGGTGAGCGCTGACATCATGATCACCTTCTGATGCAGCACCTTGTTGTGCTTCAGGTGGTGCAGCAACACCGGCGGCGCCATCCCCGGCACCGACGTCAGGAACACCGCCACGCCCGGCACCCGGACCGGTGGTTTCTGCCCGATGTCCTCAATGAACGCCGGCAGCGGCAGGCTGACGTCGCGGTTGATCTGTGCCAGCCGCGCGCGGCCCTTCTTCCAGGTGGTCATCAACAGGTAGACCCCGGCTGCCGCCGCCAGCGGGAACCATCCGCCCTGGGGGATCTTGGGCAGATTGGCCACCAGGAAGGCGACGTCAACCACCAGGAACACGCCGAGCAGCAGCGCTGCCTTCCAGCGGTCCCAGTGGAACCGGTCGATGGCCACCCGGTAGAACAGCAGCGACGTGATCAGCATGGTGCCGGTCACCGCGATGCCATAGGCCCCGGCCAGGTTGGTCGACGACTGGAATGAGAGCACCAGCAGCACGCAGGCAACGCCCAGCGCCTTGTTCACCTCGGGGATGTAGATCTGGCCCCGGGCCGTGCTGGAGGTATGCACGATGGTGACCCGGGGGCTGAAGCCGAGCTGTACCGCCTGCTGGGTCAGCGAGAAGGCCCCCGAGATCAGCGCCTGCGAGGCGATGCATGCCGCCGCCGTCGCGATGGCGATCATCGGGTACAGCAGCGGCGCCGGGACCAGGTTGTAGAACGGGTTGTTGGCCAGGGTTGGGTCAGTGAGCAGGAGGGCACTCTGGCCGAAGTAGTTGAGCAGCAGCGACGGCAGCACCAGGCCCCACCACGCCAGGCGGATGGGGCGGCGGCCGAAGTGTCCCATGTCGGCGTACAGTGCCTCACCGCCGGTGATGGTCAGGACCACCGCGCTCAGCACCAGCAGCGCGGTGGCGCCGTCGTGAATGAAGAACCGGACGGCATACAGCGGATTGGCCGCGGCCAGCACTCCCGGATTCATCAGGATGCCGCGGATCCCCAGCAGCGCGATGCTGATGAACCAGATCGCGGTCACCGGCCCGAAGATCCGTCCCACCTTCTCGGTGCCATGACTCTGGACCCAGAACAGCCCGCCGATGATCGCCACCGCGATCCACAGCACGTAGGGCTCGAGCCAGGGCGCGGCCTGCTTCACCGTCAGCCCCTCCACCGCACCCAGCACCGAGATCGCGGGCGTGATCACCCCGTCGCCATAGAGCAGCGCCGCGCCGAACAGCCCCAGTGACAGCAGCACGATGTGCCCCCGGGACGCTCCCGTCCGCGGACGGATCAGCGCCAGGAGCGCAAGGATGCCGCCTTCGCCCTTGTTGTCGGCCCGCAGCACGAAGCCGATGTACTTGAAGCTCACCACGAAGTTGATCGCCCAGAAGATCAGCGACATCACCCCGAGGATGTGGTCGTGGGTCGGGGCGACACTCCAGTGCCCGGTGTATGCCTCCTTCAGCGAGTACAGCGGGCTGGTGCCGATGTCGCCGTACACGATGCCCAGCGCTCCCAGTGCCAGGAGCGCGAGTTCCCTCCGGTTCTTTGGCTGGGGATGGTGGCCGGCGTGGCCGGTATCGGCGCTCATGCCATCGTGGCCGAGGGAGGTTTCCGGCGCAGGTCGAGCAGCGCGAGGACGAAGATCAGCGTGATGATGACGGCCGACCCGACGCACCAGCGGCAGATCGCGTCGATGACAAACAGCTCGAGCCAGGTGAGGTAAAGCGCGAAGAGCGCCCCGCCGCCAGCCAGTAGCGCCAGCAACTGGGCGGGCCAGCGCGCCGCCGGGCGCTGCACCCCGGCGAGCGCAATGACGAGCAGGACGGCGTACCCCAGGATGCCGATCAGTGCGACATCCACACCCATGAACTCGCTCCACCGGGAAAACTGGACCGTCTCGCAGCCACCGGTCCCGCAGACGATCGATCCGATGTGCCCCTGCTTGTAGAGCCAGAGGTACGCTGCCACGAAGATCCCGGCGAGGCTCAGCAGCGCCACGCCCATGCGCAGCTTCATGAGGCCGGCTGTGCCGAACTCACTGAATCGACCAGCTTCCGCATCGTGTCGTAATTCATGTTCTCATAGATTCGGTCACCGATCAGGAACGAGGGTGTGCTGCGCACCCCCAGCCGGACCCCCTCCTGCTTGCTGGCCTCGATCCGCCCGGCATACCGCGCCGACTCCATGCATTCGTTGTACGCGTCCACGTCGGCACCCGCCGCCTCGGCGTACCCGCGAAGCACCCTGGTGGCATTCCCCAGCACCCAGTCGCGCTGGCCCTGGAAGATCAGGCTGTGCACCGGCCAGTATTTGCCCTGCTCCTCGGCACACGCCGCCGCGTGCGCCGACAGCCTGGCCTGGGGATGAATCTCGTCCAGCGGGAAGTCACGGTAGATCCAGCGGATTCGGCCGGCGTCGATCAGGCGCGTCTTCACGTCCGGCATGGTGACCAGGCTGAAGGTAGCGCAGCCCGGGCACTGGTAGTCTCCAAACTCCACCACCGTGACCGGCGCCGAATCACTGCCCAGGGTATACCCGCGAAATCCGGCGGTATCCGAAGCCAGCACCTCGACATTGGCCGGGATGCTCACCGCCCCACCCTGGCGCATCTGCCAGACCAGCAGCCCAGCGCCCACCAGCGCGATCGCCCCGAGGAGCCAGTAGAAGCCCGACTTGCCACCCTTGGGCTGGGCCTTCGCGTGTCTCTGCGCCTGCGCCATATCTGCCATTCCCTGGTTGAGGTATTCGAGCCGGTGCTGTCTGAAACATAGGGCGAACCGGCGGTCCGCTACTTGCTTCATGTCTCTGCTGTGTGGGGCCGTCGACCCGTCGAACCGCCCGCGCCGCGAAGCCGCGTAATGTACATGGCACGCCTCAACTTTGAAGCACGAAGCCCGTTTGCACCAAAAGGTGCAACCCCGTTATATTTCCGAGTCGGCAAGACTCACCCAAAAAGGACGGTGCATGAGCAAGAAGAAGACTCGGCGTGCTTTTCCGCAGGCCTCTCCCAGCGCGTTTGATCAGGCGCGGGACGAGTTGTTCAGCCACATTCTTCGCTGTGGCGTGATCGAGGCCCTCCCTGAGCATCAGAAGGACTGGTTCGACGATACCATGGGGTATCTCACCGACCGGTATGACGATCTCTCAGACGAGCATGTAGCGGAGTTGCGTACGCTGGGCGAGCGGTACTGCCAGCCGGTCCGTCGGGCCGAGCCCGTCGGCAGCGTCTGAGCCGCTCGATCGAAGCTGGACGCCTCGGAGCTATCGCTCCGGGGCGTTTTTGCTTTCGGGCCTAGCGTCGGCGAGGCCAGCCCTCGGGCCGGAACCGCCAGCGCCAGCCGGCGCTGATCCGGGCGCCTCCCCCCCAGCCCCCCTCAAGGAACCAGCCCGATCGCCCGCCCGGATTCCCCTCCAGCCCCAGCAGCAGCACGACGTAGCCTCGGCTGCCCTCAAGAAACTCCCAGCCCAGGCCACCGCCTCCGTAGAGCCCCACGCCCGACGGATCAAGCGGATTGAGCAGGAAGTGCCCCAGACCCTCCGCCCGTCCGAGGGCTTCGCCGTCGAGTGACCCGCCGCTCAGCGTCGCCATGAAGCGGGTTCGGGGAGTGGTGCGCACCGCCGCGTGAACGCCTCCGGCAAACACCGCCGGGTCCCGCGCCAGCACCAGCGCCTGGCCGCCCAGCTCGACGAACGCCTGCGCCCGCAGTGAACACGGACTCGTCACCGCCAGCAAGAACACGGCGGCCACCGTGAGCCACGGCACTCTCAACTCTCGACTCTCAACTCTCAACTCTCGACTTGTGCGTCACCCGGATGTCTGGCGCCAGCGACGCGAGCACCGAGCAGTACTTCTCGACCGACAGCGCCACGGCCCGCTCCAGCTTGTCGCTATCGAGGCCGTCACCAGCGGCGATGAAGGTGTACTGGATGGCTTCGAAGCGGCGCGGATGGGTCTCCCGCCGCTCACCCCGGCACTCCACCCGGAGCGAACGCAGGTTGATGCGCATCTTCTCGAGGATCAGCACCACGTCGATGCCGGTGCATGACCCGCCCGCCAGCAGCAGCGCCTGCACCGGACTCGGCGCCGCGATGCTCTCGCCATCGAATACCGTCGTGGTCGCACCACTCGCGCCCGTGAATCGCTGACCGCCATCCCATGTCACGCTGCCTACAGCTGTTGGTCCCGCCATGTCCTCCTCCGTCTATCCGTTTAGCCGTCTAGCCGCCGAGCCGCCGAGCCGCCTTCACTCTCCCAGCCGCTTCGCCTGCCCCGACGCCGCGCGCTGGTAGTCCCAGATGGCATAGAGCGCCACGGCTGCGGTGGCCCAGGCCATCGGACGGAGATAGGGCGAATGGAGCAGGAACGCCGCCAGCGTCAGCACCTGTCCCACCGTAACCGCCTTGCCACCCAGCCGTGCCGGGATCGCCGCCGCCTTGCCGGAGATCGCCGTGATGGCGAAGGCGACGGTGGCGACTATGTCGCGCAGCAGCACGCCGACGATCTCGAATGGCTCCAGCCGGCCCGACAGCAGCACCACCAGGAAGGCCGACGCCATGAAGAGCTTGTCGGCCACCGGATCGATCACTGCGCCCAGGCGGGAGGCTCCGATCCGCCGGGCGATGGTGCCGTCGAGCAGGTCGCTCGCGGCCGCCGCACCGAGCAGCACCAGCCGGGCCCGGGCATCGTCCCAGACCAGGAAGGCGATCGCCAGGGGGATGCGGATGGCACTCAGAGCGTCCGCGACGGTCCATCGCATGAGAACCTCATTGGGCGTAGGCCGTAGGGCGTAGGGCGTAGGGACCCCGGCCCCTAATCCCAGACCCCTAACCCCTGCAGTTCCCAGCGGACAGCCCGAAGCAACCCACCTCCGAGCGTCACAAGTGGCGACCCTCCGCTGAACGCGCCCGCGATCGCCCACAGCGCCCGCGGAGAAAACGACGGCCGGTCCACGATCGCGTACACCGGGTCCCAGCGGTCCGGCCGCAGCCGGGCCTTGAACTGATCCAGCCCATCGAAGTTGTAGAACCGCCTGCCGTGCGCCCGCACCCATCCCAGGGCCGCCTTCAGCCAGAGCGGAGCCTTGTCATCGGGACTGGCAGCCCGGCGCGAGAGCGGCGCGAGTCCCAGCGTGGCGAACCGCGATCCGTCCGCGGCAAACGCGCGCATCGCCGCATCCACCAGCAGGTCGGTCGTGCCATTCACCGAACCAGCGCCGCGCACGCACTGCTCCACCAGCCATCCCTGCCTCGCCGGCACCGGTGACGCCACCAGGAAGGCGATCGGCACTCCCCGGCGTTGGGCCACGAAGACCCGGCGTGCCGCGAGCCGCGAGAGCGTGGACGGCTCCACCAGGAAGTGCAGCGGCGGCAGTCCGCGCGTGGCCAGCCATTCGGCGAGGCAGGTGCGCAGCGCCACATCCGACTGGGCTCGCTCTGCGGTCCACTCGCTGACCTCGACCTGCTTGTTCCGCGCCCGATGGAGCTGAGCGCGGAGCGAGGCTACCCGGCGAGGGCGCTCGGGCCATCCCGCCGGGTCCCACACCGGCTGCGCGCCCAGCAGCACCAGGGTGTGCCGGGCGCTCCGTCGGCCGATGGCTTCGAGCCGGGCCTCGGCCCCGAAGTAGCATACCTGGCGCCCGGCCCGCGCCGCGTCAGACTCGAATTCCCTGGTGACCGCTTCCAGCCGCTCCGCCGCCGCCACCGGCGCGCCCGCCACCACCCAGACGCCTGCGTAATCCACCAGCCCCGCAACGGCATCGCCCTCGTGCGAGAACCAGCGGTGAAAGCCGGGGTTCACGATCTGGAAGGCCGTAGCGTTCCATCCATGGGCCAGCACCAGCGCCCGCGCCCGAGCGGCTTCAGCGTCATCCACTCGCTCCCGTCCGGTCACTCACTCCCTGTCTGCGGTTCGAACTCGAGCGACGCCGAGTTGACGCAGTAGCGGAGGCCGGTGGGGCCGGGGCCGTCGGGAAATACGTGACCCAGATGTGCGCTGCACTTCTCGCAGTGCACCTCGGTGCGCCGCATCGCCAGCCGGTCGTCCGTGCTGGTGCCCACTGCATCGGCGCTGGCCGGCTCGGTGAAGCTGGGCCAGCCGGTGCCCGACTCGAACTTCGCCCCGGACCGAAACAGCGGTTCTCCGCAGACCGCGCAGCGATACATCCCCGCTTCGTGATGGTCCCAGTACTTCCCGGTGAACGCTCGCTCGGTCCCTTCCTCGCGCACGATGTGGTAGCGCTCGTCGCCCAGTCGCTCTCGCAGTTCAGCCTCGTCCGGAATTTTCTTCGTGGTGCTCATGTGCTGCCTCCAATCACAAGTAGCCGCGGCTCGGTCATCTCCTCGATGGCGTACCGCACACCCTCCCGGCCCTGCCCCGAATCCTTCACTCCACCATACGGCATCTGGTCCACCCGCCAGCTGGGTATGTCGTTCACGATGATCCCGCCCACGTCCAGCCCCTCCCACGCCGCCAGGACCGCTCGCAGGTCATTGGTGAAGAGCCCCGCCTGCAGCCCATACCGGGTCGCATTGGCCTCGGCCAGCGCCTCCGGCAGCGAATCAAACGGCCGTACCGTCGTGACCGGCGCGAAGACTTCCTCCGCATTCACTTTCATCTCGCGCGTGGTGTCCAGCAGCACCGTCGGCTCCATCAGCGTCCCGTTGCGGCCGCCACCCAGCACCGCCCGTGCTCCGCCGACCACCGCCTCCTTCACCCAGCTCTCCGCCCGGCGGGCGCTGGCTTCGTCGATCACTGGGCCCACCTCGGTGTGCTCGTCCAGCGGATCGCCCACCCGGAGCGCGCGCACCCGCTCCACGAACTGCTCCACGAACTGGTCGAAGTGCGACCGGTGCACCAGGATCCGCTGCACCGAGATGCAGGACTGACCGGCATAGGAATATCCACCGACGGCCGCCCGGCTTGCCGCGCGCTCGACGTCGGCGTCAGCGGCCACGATCATCGCGGCGTTGCCACCCAGCTCAAGGACCACCCGCTTCTTCGCCGCCTGCTCCCGGATGGCCCAGCCGGCCTTCGCCGAGCCGGTGAACGAGATCATTCGCACCCGGGGATCATCCAGCATCGGTGCCGCGTCCGCGACCTCGCACGGGAGGATGCTGATGGCGCCTTCGGGATAGCCAGCGCCCGCCACCGCCTCGGCCAGCATCATTGGCGTGATGGGATCCTGCGGCGGTGGCTTGATCACGATGCTCGCCCCGCAGGCGATGGCCGGCGCCAGCTTGTGGGCCAGCAAGTTGAGCGGAAAGTTGAACGGCACGATCCCCGAGACCACCGACAGCGGGTATCGCCGCACCAGGCCCAGCCGCCCGGCGCCCGCCGGCACCGCATCCAAGGGCAGGAGTTCGGCCGGGATCCGCCGGGCCTCTTCCGCACCATCGCGCAGGGTGTGAAACAACCGTTCGACTTCGGCCCGCGCCGCCGTCACCGGCTTGCCCGCCTCTGCCGCCATGGTGCGGATCAGTTCGTCCTTGCGCTCCTGCAGCGCACGCCGAATCCGGAGCAGCACTTCGCTCCGCGCATGGGCCGGCATCCGCCGCGCTTCTTCCCCTGCATCGGCCGCGCGGGACACCGCCGCCGCCATCTGCGCGCGGGATGCCACGCTCACCACGCCGACCTCGCTGCCGTCGAACGGGTTGGTGATCCGCCACTGCGTCTCGCCCGTCGCGAGCTTGCCGGCCAGCAGGAACGGTCTCGGAGTGCTCATGCGGATCCTCGCACGACTCCTTCGACCCGGAGTCCGTCTCTGAATGCATCCGCCACCCGCAGGACGTCCTCGCGGCGCACCGCGCGATACCGCGCGTCGGGGTGCTCGATCTCATCGAGGCTGCCGCCCAGCAGATACGCATCGACCAGTTCGCCCAGCATCGCCGCCGTGCTCTGGCGCGACACCAGCGCCTGGCCCGCCAGGTAGTTCACCGCCCGGCTGTGCTCGTCCTCGGTCACCGCTTCGCGCGAAAAGCGCGCCAGTTCCAGCAGCAACTGCTCCCGCGCCTCCGTCTCGCGCTCGGGCGAGGTGGCGATATACGCCACCAGTGCACCCGCGTGGCGCCGCTGCACACTGGACGCGAGAACGGTATAGGCCAGCGACCGCTGGTCGCGAAGTGCCTCGAACAACCGTCCGCCCAGCCCGCCGGCCACCGCGGCCCATACCTCCGCCGCCCATCGATCCTCCGAGCGGCGGTCCGGACCCGAAAACACCATCGCCAGCGCCGTCTGCTTGCGGTCGCGAGCGACCACCCGCGAACCGCCGAGCTTCATCGCCACACTGTGTGCGTCGGCCGAGCCGCCGAGCCGCCGCGCCGCCGAGCCGCCGAGCCGCTCCGCCGCCGCTTCCAGCGCATCCCGTGCGACGTCAGGATCGACGTCGCCCACCGCCGCCAGCACCGGCCGCGCACCGCCATACACGCTTTGGTGCCACCGCTGAGCATCCGCAGCACCCAGCGCCGCAAGGGACTCGGCCGTGCCCAGCGGCGGCAGCCCGTACGTCTGGTCGCCGAACGCCTCCCCATAGGCCAGCTGGAAGGGATACCGGAACATGTCGTCGGTGAGCTGCGCCTGGTCCTCCGCTACCAGCGCCTTCTCGGCCGCCACCTCGCGCTCGGCGAACGTCGGCCGCGACGCGGCCGTCGCCAGGAGCGTCGCGGCATCGGCGATAGCCCCGGCCTCTGATGTCACCGACACACCCGCCCAGTCAGCCGACTGCGACGACGACAGCACTCCGCCCAGTCGCTCGAACGCGACCGCGAGACCCACGGCGTCGAGCTCGCCGGCGCCCCGCGTCATGGCGCGCGCCGCGAGCGCCGCGAGCCCCGCTTCTGCGGGTGGATCGAACGCCGTCCGCGGCACGTATATCCCGAGTGAGACGAGCGGGACGCCAGGTTTGCGCCAGAAGAGCAGGTCGGCGCGGTCCGAGGCGACCATCAGCGGCTGGCTGCTGGATCCTTGCGTCGGCCGGCCGTTGCGGCGCGGCGCAAAGGCACGCTGGATCTGCTCGGCCCTCAGCTCGGAACTGGCCTTCTCAGGGAGGTACGCCACCGCCGCAACCGCATCCGGCACCAGCCAGCGGTCGGCAGCGGCGCGCACTTCGTCTGCTGACGTGCTGGCGAGCGCGGCGTATTCCTGTTCCAGCAGGTCGAGACCACCCAGCGCCTCCGCCGACGCCAGCGCCATCGCCCTGCCGTCCACCGACTCCATCCTGCGGGCCCAGCGCTGCCGCAGCAGGGCGCGCACTCGTGTCATGTCGTCCGGCGTCGGCCCTCGACCCGCCAGCCGCGTCACCGCGTCGGCGATTCCCTTGAGCGCCTCGGTCACTCGCGCCGGAGCGAGTTCAGCCCCGATGGAGAACACGCCCACTTCCGGAGGCGCCTGGTGCGAGGCGCCGATCGATGACACCACCCCCCGCTCCCGCAACGACTGGTACAGCCACGCACCCCGCCCCGCGGTGAGGGTCGCTGCGGCCAGCGCCAGCGGCGTCTCGTCCGGATGCAGCGCCGCCGGCGCCTGCCAGCCCACCACCAGCTCCGCCTGGGTCACGTCCCCCCGCAGCGTCCGTACCCGTGTGCCGTTGCGCTGCGGCTCGGTCGGCCCGTCGTCGATGGCGGCCGCGCGCGCGGGCCAGCCCCCGTAGTACTCGCGCCCCAACGCCAGCGCTTCCTCCGGGTCCACATTGCCCACGATCGCGACGATCGTGCGCTCGGGCACGTAGCGGCTCTCGTAGTAGCCGGCGATGTGGTCCCTGCCGTAGCCGCGCAGCTGCGCTTCGGTGCCGATCCGCCACCGGCGAATCCGGTGCTGGTCGAACAGCACCTCATGCAGCGTCTCGTGGGCCACTGATCCCGGCGAGTCCAGCTTGCGCTTGGCCTCCTCGATGATCACCTGCAACTCGCGCTCGAGCTCGCCCGGATCGATCAGCACACCGCGGAGCGCCGTGCTCTGGATCTCGACCGCGCGACGAAGTCCCTCCGGCGGGAGGACGACGTAGTACGCGGTATGGTCGTAGGAAGTGTGGGCGTTGAGGTAGCCGCCCGCGGCCTTGGTCTCGCGCGCCAGGGCACCCGGCCCCAGCCCGGTACCGGGCGCGAGCCCGGCGGAGCCCTTGAAGTACATGTGCTCCAGCACATGCGACACGCCGACCAGGTGGTCCGGTTCGTCGAAGAAACCGGCCTTGACCCAGGAGACGACTGCGACGGCTGGCGACCAGGGATCCCGCTGCACCAGCAGCGTGAGACCGTTGGGAAGGAGTTCGCGCCGAACGTCAGCGGTCCAGCGGAGGCGGGGGGCAGGGGACATGCAGAAAGATAGATCGTACCTCGACGGGCGGCCCAGCGGGCCGCCCCTGATCTTCAATGCACGATCCGCACGATCCCCGCCGCGGCGCTGCCGCGCATGAAGGCCTCGGCGCTGGTGACGGGAATGATCACGCCGGTCTCGGCCTGCCCCTGACGGGCGTGCCCCGCCATGAAATCGGCCATCGAAGCGTCGCTCCATCGGGGATCCTGCGCCTTCATCAGCAGGACGATCTCATCCCAGGTGCCCCGCAACTGCTCCCCCGAGAGCGTCGCCACCTGGTGCACCTCGGCCTGACCCGGCCGCCGCTGCATCGTGGCCGGCTCGGACAGCAGCGTGCCGAACAGCTCCAGCTGGTTCGGGTCACGCACCGTCCCGTCAGGCTGCTGGGCCTCGACTTCGGCCAGCAGCATGTCCACCGGATCCGGATCGCCTGCCAGCTCCTCGAGACGCTCGAGCCACGGCGTGATTTCGGGGTCGGATTCCGGCAGCCGGTAGAGCGTCCGCTTGAGTTCGATCACTCGCCAGATGCCGAGCTCGTCATAGTGGTCGTCCACCCGGGTGCGCTCGAAGTGATGCAGCGCGGCGTCGCTCTCGCCCCGCTCATAGAGCATGTTCGCAAGGTAGATCCGCGCTTCCACATGGGTCGGCTCGATCGACAGCGCGCGCCGCAGCCAGTAGATCGCATCGGCGTCGCGGCCGAGACGATGGGCGCTGTAGCCCTGCGCCGCGCTCGCGTCGGCCGAATCGGGGTGGGCCTGTGCCGCCAGTTCGAAGAACCGGTGCGCCGCCGCCGCCATCCCGTCCCGGAACAGCGCCCGCCCCACCTGCAGCATCAGGTCGTGGTCGTCGTGGAATCCGAGCTGCAGAATGCGGTCGAACGCGCGCACGCCACCGGCCCGGTCACCGATCTTGAGCAGCACCTCGCCCAGTCCGGCCAGCGCATCCTCGTGGTCGGTGTCGAGTGTGAGCGCGGTCTCGAAACTCCGCCGGGACCAGGCGTACTCCTCACGCGCGAGATACGCGTACCCCATGCCGATGTGCAGCTCGACGGCGTTGGGGTAGACCGCAACACCGTCCTTCAGGACCGCGAGTGCGTCGTCATACCGGCCCTCGTTGTAACACTGATGGGCCTGCTCGTCGAACTCGTCGGAGCTGCGGAACGCCTCGGACATGGGCAGGATCTCCGCACTGGAAAAGGGGTTAAGAGCAAAGTAGGAGAACCGGGATACCGCAGCAAGCGTCGCAAGCTGAAACCGGCCCGAACGGGGCCCCGTAGGAACGACACCCTCAACCGGAGTTCCCCATGCGGCGGTTCATCGGGTCCCTCATGCTGCTCGGCCTGGCCATGTTCGGAACCGCGCAGGCACAGCAGCCAGACACTGTCATCAGTGCGAGCACGCTGGACGGCACCTGGGCCGGCAGTGCCTTCATCTTTCAGGTCACCCCCAATGACATCCGGGAAGACTCTGCTGGCTTCGAAATCACCCTGGTCACCGCGGATAGCGGCACCCGCGGCGGTCTGACGCTCATCACCGGCAGCCAGCGCGAACTCAAGGGTGCGGTGCTCGTGCGAGACCACACCAGGGCGACTGTCACCTTTACGTCCGAGGTCGACGGCGCGGACGTGGTCTTCAGCGGCGCCACGACCGACTCCACCATGGCCGGTACCTTTACGGCGACCGCCAACGGCGAGACGGTCGGCACCGGCAACTGGAGCGTCAAGCGTTCGCGCTGATCACTCCGCTCCCATGAACGGATAGCGGTAGTCGGTGGGCGGGCTGAAGGTCTCCTTGATGCTTCGGGGCGACACCCACCGGATCAGGTTGAGGATCGAGCCCGCCTTGTCGTTGGTGCCGCTCGCCCTGGCGCCGCCGAACGGCTGCTGCCCCACCACCGCTCCGGTGGGCTTGTCGTTCAGGTAGAAGTTGCCGGCGGCATTCACCAGCACCCGGCTCGCCTGCGCCAGGGCGGCCCGGTCCTGGGCGAACACCGCGCCGGTCAGCGCATAGGGGCTGGTCTGGTCCACCAGCTCCAGCGTGTCGGACCACTTCCGGTCGGGATACACGTACACCGTGAGCACCGGCCCGAACAGCTCCTCGCACAGCAGCTTGTGCCCCGGATCCCTGGTCTCGATCACGGTCGGTTCGATGAACCAGCCCTCGGCGTCGTCGAAGCCGCCGCCGGCGTGGATCGTCGCGTTGTCGTCCCGCTTCGCCGCCTTCAGGTATCCCGACAGCTTGGTGTACGCCCTGGCGTCGATCACCGCGCCCATGAAGTTGGTGAAGTCGGCCACGTCGCCCATGCGGATGCTGGCGATCATCTCCAGCATGTCGCGCTTCACCGCCGGCCAGAGCGAGCGGGGGATGTATGCCCGCGACGCCGCGCTGCACTTCTGGCCCTGATACTCATAGGCGCCCCGCACCAGCGCCACCGCCAGCGCCTTCGCGTCCGCGCTGGGATGCGCCACCACGAAGTCCTTACCCCCTGTTTCCCCCACCAGCCGCGGGTAGCTGCGATAGTTGGGCAGGTTGTTGCCCACCGTCTGCCACAGCGACTGGAACACCGCGGTCGACCCGGTGAAGTGGATCCCCGCCAGTGACGGGTGGGACAGCAGCAGGTCGCTGATCTCGGCCGCGGGACCCGGCACGAAGTTGATCACGCCTGGCGGGAGCCCGCACTCCTGCAGCAGCCGGAAGAAGTGCCAGTTGCTGAGTGACGCGCTCGAGGCCGGCTTCCAGACTACCGTGTTGCCCATGATCGCAGGCGTGGTGGGGAGGTTGCCACCGATCGCGGTGAAGTTGAAGGGCGTGATGGCGTAGACGAACCCCTCCAGCGGCCGATGCTCCATCCGGTTCCACATCCCCGGCGAGCTGATTGGCTGCTCGTGGTACAGCTTCTCCGCGAAGTGCACGTTGAACCGCAGGAAGTCGATCAATTCACAGGCGCTGTCGATCTCGGCCTGGAAGGCGGTCTTGCTCTGGCCCAGCATCGTCGCCGCGTTGATGACCGGGCGCCACGCGCCAGCCAGCCGGTCGGCCGCCTTCAGGAACACCGCCGCACGGTCCTCGAACCGCCAGCTGGCCCACTCCCGCTGCGCCTCGACCGCCGCCGTGATCGCCGCCTGGACCGCCTTCCGGTCCGCCTGGTGCACCTTGGCCAGCACCTGCTGGTGCCGATGCGGGCTCACCACCGGCATCGTCTTCGCGCCCCGGATCTCCTCGCCGCCCACCACCACCGGGATGTCGGCCACCTCGCTGCCCAGGGTGCGCAGCGCATCTTTCAGCTGCTCCCGCTCAGCAGACCCCGGGGCGTAGTTCAGCACCGGCTCGTTGTGCGGGGCGGGAATGTTGAATGTGCCGTTCATGAGTCCTTGCTTGCCTTTCGCGGTTATCGGGCGGCCTTCCGGCCGCCCCTGATCCACTTCTCACTTCTCACTTCTCACTTCTCACTTCTCACTTCTCACTTCTCACTTGTCACTTCTCACTCGTCGTCGCAAACCCGTGCTTCTCCAGCACCGCCTGCCCCTCCTCGCCCTGCAGGAACTCCAGGAACTTCCGCGCCACCGACGAATCCTGCACCACGCTGTCGGGCTGGATCACTCGGGCAGCATACCACGTCGCCAGCGGTGACTCCACCGGCAGCGGCAACTCCCGATAGGCGGCGGTGCTGTCTGTGGCCAGCGACGCCCGGAAGATGATGGCCGCATCGGCTTCCCCCCGCTGAAGCCGCAGCAGGACTGCTTCGGCCGACGGCTCCTCCGCGACGGCGCCCAACTCCACTCGCTCGGCGAAGTCGCCACCGTAGCCCGTCACGGTGGCCAATCTCTGGAGCAACTCCCGGCCATAGCGACCCAGCGGGACATCCGGCCCGGCCAGCGCCACCCGGACACCCGGAGTCGCCAGATTGACCGGCGAGCCCATCAGTTCCGGTGCCATGCCCCTGGTGCTCGCGACCAGCGCAATGCCTGAGGTGGCGATCGGGGCCGGTGCGCCCACGAGTCCCCGCTCCAGTGCGTAGTCCATCCACGCCTTGTCCGCGGTGATCAGCACCGAGCCGGCGCCGCCGCGCTCCAGCGCGGTCACCAGTGCCGGCGTGCCCATCACCTGCAATTGCACGCTGATCGTCGTGTCCTGCTCGCGGAATGCGCTCGAGAGGTCGCGCGACGCACCCAGCAGCGACGACGGCAGCAGGACCGTCACGGTCCGCGGCGCGTCCGGCGTGCCCGCCGCACAGCCGGCCAGCATCAGGACCGGAAGCAACCGCCGAAGCACTGCCTGAAGCAGTCTGGTACCGCGATGATCCACTGGCATGGACTCTCGACTCTCGACTCTCGACTCGCCAGGTACTGGCGGCAACCGTGCGCTCCAAGCTAACATCTACCCGACCCAGCCACCGGATATCGACCGATGAATCGCGCGCTTGCGCCGCTTGCTCTCGTCCTGCTCCTGACTGCCTGTCCCACCTACGACGAATACCCCAAGCTCAGCGACCAGGATGGGCTGGTCGGCGCCGACACCTACGCCCGCTACGGCAAGGAGCAGGCACAGGCCATGGCAATCGCGCGCGAGTACGGCCATTTCCACGTGGGTGATACCCGGGCCGATCTGCAGGCCGCCGCCGACAGCGCGATGGCCTATGCCCGGACCCTGCCCGACGTCACCGGCATCACCGCCGACTCCCTGGGACACCGGCTTACCATCCAGTTCCGCAGCGGCTGGCGGACGATGGTGAACCCGATCGCCGACGGCAAGCGCGGCGCCGAGACTCCAAATCTGCCCGGCGCGGATGCTGCGGCCGAAGGCTGATCTGCCGTGACACCCTGCGTCGAGGTCACCACCACCCTCCCTGACCGCGACGCCGCCCGCCAGCTTGGAACCCGGGCGGTCGAGGCCCGGCTGGCAGCCTGTGCCCAGGTCTCCGGCCCGGTGCTGAGCGTCTACCGGTGGCAAGGTGTCGTGCGGGAGGCCGAGGAGTGGCGCTGCAGCCTCAAGACCATCAGCGCCGCGTGGCCGGCCCTCGTAACCTTCCTCCGCGGCGAACATCCGTATGAGCTGCCCGAGATCGTCGTGGCACCGCTCGACGGCACGGCCGAATACCTTGCGTGGATAAGTGCCTGCGTGAGCCTGCCCCATTCCCCTGCGACTGCGTGAGGATTATGCCATGAACGACGTTGCCAAGCCTGGACTCGCTGACTGCGCCGAGATCTTCTACGCACCGAGTGGGGTGTTCGAGCGCCGGCGTGGCGGAGAATGGGCCGGCCCGTTCTTCGTTTTCGTCATCGCCATGGTGCTGCTGTTCTTCGCCACCAGGGGCCTGCTTCAGCCGATGATGGATGCGGAGACCAACCGCAGCCTGGCCAAGCTGGCCGCGAATCCCAACACCACCCCCGAGCAGCTCGAGGCGGCGCGGAGCATGGGCGCGAAGTTTGCCGCTGTGGGTGTTCTCGTCTTCGTGCTGGTCATCCCGTTCCTCTCCGGGCTGGTCCTCAAGGTGGTGTCGAAGGTCGCCGGGGCCGCAGTGACGCTGAAGCAGAGCATGGCCGTCGGCGTGCTCTCACTCTTCCCCATGCTGCTCTCGTCGGTGGTCGGCGGCGCGCAGGGCGCGGTGATGGATGAGTCGGCCCAGACCGGCCGCTACGCCTTCAGCATCGGACCCGCCCGCTTCCTCGATCCCGACACCACGTCGCCCATGATGATGGCCGTCGCAGGGCACTTCGACCTCTTCTCGCTCTGGATTTTCTGCCTGATGGGACTGGGCGTGAAGGTGATCGGCCGGACCAGCACCGGCACCGCCATCGGCGTCGCCGTGGGGATGTGGGCAGTCTCGCTGCTGCCGTCGCTGCTCGGCGGCCTCTTCAGCTGACGGCCCATGTCACGCCGCACCTTGCTCACGCTGGCGGCCATCGCGGTCATGGTGGTGGTGCTCTACACCTCCACCATGACCAGCCAGCGCGCGGAGTGCACCGCCGTGGTCACCTTCCGCGGTGCGACCGACAGCGCCACCGCTTCGGCTGCGACCCGTGACGAGGCCGAGTCCCAGGCCCGCAATACTGCCTGCGGCACCATCTCGAGCGGCATGAACGACCGAATCGCCTGCAGCGGTACCCCACCAGCACGACTCAGCTGCCGCACGCTCTGACAGCATGATGCGCCTGCGCGTGCCGCACCCGGTCGCACTGCTGATCGGTTGCATTTTGCTGGCGGCACTCGCCACGTGGCTCCTTCCCGCCGGCCGCTATCAGCGCCGTCACGACGACGCCACTGGCCGGGACATCGTCATCGCCGGCACCTACCAGCGCGTCGAAGCGCGGCCGGTGGGGCCTTTCCGTGCCGTGGTCGCCATCCCCCGGGCCATAGCGGCCGCCGCCGACGTCATCGCCCTTGTGTTTCTGGTCGGCGGTGCATTTGCGGTGATCGAGCAGACCGGTGCCCTGCGCCGCGCGGTGCGTCGGCTGGTGGGTTCGCTCAGGGGGCGCGAGCTCCTCGTGGTGCCCGTCACCTGCATCGCCTTCGCCGCCGGAGGTGCGCTCCAGAACATGCAGGAGGAGATCATCGCCTTTGTTCCACTGCTCCTCCTGCTGGCGCGCACGCTGGGGTTCGATGCCCTCACCGCCTGTGCCATGTCGGTCGGTGCGGCGGCAGTGGGCTCCTCGTTCAGCCCG
>DASTUF010000077.1:0-98086 GCA_035759745.1 Gemmatimonadales bacterium | reverse complement strand
GGTTCCACGAGGACCCGCAGGTGCCCAACCACGGCCAGCCCCGCCGAGGCCCCGCGCTGCGCGAGGGGATGACCCTCGCGATCGAGCCGATGATCACCGAGGGGAGCTACGAGACCCGCACCCTGGCCGACAAGTGGACCGTCGTGACCGCGGACGGCAAGCTGTCGGCGCACTTCGAGCACACAGTGGCCATCACCCGCGACGGCCCGCGTGTGCTGACCAACGCGCCCAGCTAGGCTGCAGCCGCCTCAGGTTCGGAGCACCTCCAGCAGCCAGGCGTGCATCGCAGGATTGCCGGCCACCAGTGGGCCGTGCTCCACCCCGCGGTCCCGGCCCGACGCATCGGTCACCAACCCTCCTGCCTCCCGCACGATGAGCATGCCTGCGGCCACATCCCACGGCGCCAGCTTCTGCTCCCAGAAAGCGTCGAATCTCCCGGACGCCACCCAGCAGAGATCCATTGCCGCCGAGCCGGCGCGCCGGATACCGGCCGTCGCCGCGGCCACGCGCCGGAATCCCGCTATGTAATCATCCAGGCCACTGAGATCCTTGAACGGAAATCCGGTGCCGATCAGCGCCTGGGCCGGCTCGGTGATGGTCGACACCTGCAACCGCTGTCCATCCCGCCAGGCCCCCTCGCTGAGGGCGGCCGAGTACTCATGGCCCCGCTCCACGTCCAGCACCACGCCGGCCACGGGCCGGCCGTCCTCGACTGCGGCGATCGACACCGACCACGGTGGGAAGCGATGCAGGAAGTTGGTGGTACCATCGAGTGGATCCACCACCCAGCTCCGTCCGCCGCGCGCGAGTTCCGGCTGCAGCTCCTCTCCTACGATCGTCATGCCGGGCACCATGCCTTCCAGCGATTCTGCGATGGCCCCCTCGATGCGCCGATCCACGTCGGTCACGTAATCCCGGGCGCTCTTCGCCTCCCACTCGCCGGGCGACGGAACCTCCACCTGCCGAAGCAAGTCGGCGGCGCGGCTCGCGGCGGTTTGGGCAGCGTGCAGTAAGTCCAAGTGGGACCTTGGCTTGCGTGCATCGTCACGGCTGGCTAGGTTCGGCGGCATGGCGCGTGTCTTCTCGGGAATTCAGCCCACCGGCGAGCTGCACATAGGCAACCTGCTCGGCGCGGTGCAGAACTGGGTGCGTCTGCAAGCGGAGTACGATGCCACGTTCTGCATCGTGGATCTGCATGCGATCACCGGCGCATTCTACGAAGCGGCACAGCATCGCCAGCGCACCCGTGACATGGCGATCGGCATCATCGCGTCCGGGGTCGACCCGGAGCGTGCCACGCTCTTCGTGCAGTCGCATGTGGCCGCGCACTCGGAGCTGATGTGGCTGCTCAACGCCGTGGCGCCGCTGGGCGAGCTCGAGCGCATGACCCAGTTCAAAGATAAGTCCGCCGATCTCGAGAGCATTCCGGCCGGGCTGCTCAACTATCCGATCCTGATGGCGGCGGACATCCTGCTGTACCGCGCCGACAAGGTGCCGGTGGGCGACGACCAGGTACAGCACCTCGAGCTCTCGCGTGAGCTGGCCCGGCGCTGGAATGCGGCCTACGGCGGAGGAGCCACGGTACTGCTGGAGCCGGAGCCGCTGCTCACCAAGGCCCGGCGCATCATGGGGCTCGACGGCGAGTCCAAGATGTCGAAGTCAAAGGGCAACACCATCAACATCCTCGATTCTCCCGAGGTGATCTGGGAGAAGCTCCGCCCGGCCAAGACCGATCCGGCCCGGAAGCGCCGCACCGATCCCGGCACGCCCGAGATCTGCAACATCTATGATTACCACAAGCACTTCTCGCCGCCGGAAACGGTGGAGATGGTGGCGCACAATTGCCGCACGGCTGGGTGGGGCTGTCTGGACTGCAAGCGCGTCCTGGCCGACAACATGATCGCCGTGCTCGCCCCCATCCGGGAGCGTGCGGCGGAACTGACCGGGGCACCCGGTCGGGTGGACGAGATCCTGGCGGCCGGCGCTGCCACCGCTCGTGAGCGCGCCGCCGAAACGATGACTGTCATCCACGAGCGCATGGGGTTCCTCCCGGCACGATGAGCGAACAATCCAGCGGACGCACCAGCGTCGAGCAGATCATCAAGGCCGCGGTGGCGCGCGGGGCCTCGGACCTCCACATCAAGGCGGGGGACGTGTTCCGGGCGCGCATCAATGGCGAACTCGTCCCGCTCACCAAGCAGCGCCTGACGCCGGAGCAGACCCGGGCCATCGCGCTGCGGCTGATGAGCAACGACGAAGACCGCGCCCGGATCGACCGGCTGCGCGACTTCGACTGCTCCTGGGGCCTGCCCGGCGTCGGGCGCTTCCGGGTCAACGTGCTGCGCCAGCGCTCGTCATTCATGATCGTCATGCGGGTGATTCCCTTCACGGTGCCGACGCTGGAATCGCTGGGGCTCCCCGACGAGATGGCCAGCGTGGCCGACCTGGACCGCGGGCTGGTCCTGGTAGCCGGTGTCTCGGGCAGTGGCAAGAGCTCCACTGTCGCCGCGCTGGTCCACCGCATCAACACCCAGCGCCAGCGGCACATCGTCACCATCGAGAATCCGATCGAGTTCCTGCATCGGGACCTCGCGTCCTCGGTGACCCAGCGCGAGGTCGGCGTCGACACCGACTCGCTCGCCAACGGGCTTCGTGCGGCCCTCCGCCAGGATCCCGACGTGATCGTGCTGGGCGACATCACCGACGGTGATACCGCCGCCACCGCCCTCAAGGCGGCGGAGTCGGGGCGCCTGGTGATCGCCACGATGCCGACCACCGACACGGCGTCGACGCTGCGGCACTTCGTCGCGATGCTGCCGGTGGAGGAGCGCGAGATCGGCCGCCTGCGGCTGGCCGAAGCGCTGCGCGCGGTGATCGCGCAGCAGCTGCTGGCCCGGGCCGACGGCGAAGGCCGGATCGCTGCCATCGAACTGCTGCTGGTCAATGCGGACGCAAGGGCGGCGCTGCGGCAGCCCGCCGGGCAGGACAACATCTCCCGGGTGATGGAGGAGTCGGCCGAGATGCGCACCTTCCGGCAGCACCTGGACGAGCTCGCCGAATCGGGGCGGATCGCGCCGGATGCCGCCCGCGTTGCTGGTGGCGGGATGGCGCCGGACGAGTGACCCCGGGGCTGGAAGCGGTGCTGGCGCTCGAGCGCGAGGCGGGCACCGCCGGCGCTGCTGACGCGCGGGCGCTGCTCACGCGGGAGCTGGAGGCGCTGGGCTACGAAGTTGTGGCCCAGCGCTTTGCGTTTTCGACCGGCACGCTCAACGCGTTGCCGGTGCTCGGCGGGGGGCTGGGCTGGCTGACCCTGCTGCAGATTCCGCTCCTGCTCCTGCCGGCCGTGCCCGGCTGGGCCGCGCTCGCGGTGCTGCTGGCGGGCCTCGCCTGCCTGGTCCTGGTTGCTCGCGCCATCGGCACCGGCGCGGCCTCATCCAGCGGGGAACTGCGCGAGGACGCCAATCTGGTGGCCACCCGCCCCGGCGCGCCGCCGGCCCGCTGGCTGGTGGCGCACCTGGACACCAAGGCCCAGGGACACAGCATGGCGGGCAGGCTGGTGGCGGTGTGGTTGCTGCTGGCTGCCGTGGTGGCGCTGGGTGCGCTCGCCGTGTGGCGACTCTCGGCAGTTCCGCCGATGCCGGTTGCCGCCGCCGCCGCGGCCGCGTCGGTGATGGCGGGATTTCTCGCTGGCCGGGGGCGCCTCAAGGGTCGTACGGTCGGCGCGCGGGACAACGGCTCGGGGCTGGTCGCACTGATGGAGGGAGCGGCGCATGCGGCGCCGTCCACGGGCGTCATCATCACCAGTGCCGAGGAGTTCGGGCTGGTCGGCGCGAGGATCCTGGCCCAGCAGCGGGGGGAACTGGTGCGGGGCAGGGACGTGCTCAACCTCGACACCATCGACGACCGGGGAGACCTCGCCATCGTGCTGCATGACCCGCCTGGCGATGCGCTGGCCGTCGAGCTGGAAGGGCTCCTCGCCGGCGTCGCGCCCCGGGTTCGTCGCCGGCGCCTGCCGCTGGGCATCTTCGTGGACAGCTATCCACTCGCCCGCGCCGGCGCCCGCGCGGTGACAATTGGTCGCCTGAACTGGGCCACGCTGCGGCTGATCCACACCCCGCGCGATACGCGAGAGGGGCTCGCGTTCGACACAGCGCGTGCTGTGGGCGAGCGACTCGGCCGGCTTGGTTAAGTAAACCGCAACCACAGATTACGCCGATTCTACCGCAGATTGGCCAGGCGGCCGAATCAGATTGTCATCTCCAGCACGGTTCGGCAAGGTTGTGTTGGGGGTGCTGCAAGTGGGCCGGGTGCACAAGGCCGGCCTCACACCCACGAAAACACAAACGAGAAATGGGCCGCGAGCGAGGAGGCAGGACTGTCTGCGTCCCCCAGCGGTTGCAGTTCCAGCTCCGGTTGCAATCGACCTCCCGCTGGCGCGGAGCACCGGACCCGGATACTTTTGTCCGAGGATTCACGAGCCCCCGCGACGGGGCTCTTTTTTTGTGCCGGACAACGGGGATCTGCGATGTTCGATCAGCGCACCACGTGTATCGTGGTGGTGGGGGCCCAGTGGGGCGACGAGGGCAAGGGCAAGCTGGTGGACGTGCTCGCCGAGCGCGCCAACCTGGTCGTGCGCTACCAGGGCGGCGCCAACGCGGGGCATACCGTGGTCATCGGCGAGTCCCAGTTCATCCTGCGTCAGATCCCCTCGGGGATGCTGCACCCCCAGGCCACCTGCGTCATCGGCAACGGCGTGGTGCTCGACCCCGAGACCCTGTTTGGTGAAGTGGACGAACTGGAGCGGAAGGGCGTCAGCACCAGCGGCAGGCTGTTCGTTTCCGACCGGGCGCATCTGGTGCTGCCCTATCACAAGCTGCTCGACGCCGCCGCCGAACGAAGCCAGGGCATCGGCACGACTGGGCGCGGCATTGGCCCCGCGTACCAGGACAAGACCGGTCGCCGAGGTGTCCGGGTGGGCGACCTGCGCGACCGGGCTGCGCTGATGGCGCTGCTGGGCGAGCGGGTGGAACGCGCCAATGCCGCACTTTCGGCGATGGGTGCGCCGGACGAGGCTTCGCTCGAGAAGCATGTCGCCATGCTGGATCAGTTCGCGCCCCGCTTGCTCGCGATCGCGGCCGACACCGGGCTCCTGGTGCATCGGGCGGTGAAAGCCAAACAGCGGGTGCTGCTTGAAGGCGCGCAGGGCGCGCTGCTCGATCTCGATCACGGCACCTATCCATATGTGACCTCATCCAACACCACATCCGGAGGGGCGGCCGTGGGCGCTGGTATCGGGCCGACCGCCATCGATGGCGTGCTGGGCGTGGTCAAGGCCTACACCACGCGGGTCGGCAATGGGCCGCTGCCATCGGCGGCCTCGCCCGAGGACGATGAGCTGCTGCGGAAGCTGGGTGGGGAGTTCGGCGCCGTCACCGGGCGGGCCCGCCGCTGCGGCTGGTTCGACGCCACCGTGGTGCGTTACGCCGTGCGGGTCAACGGGCTGACCGGCCTCGCCGTGACCAAGCTCGACGTACTCGATACCTTTGCCGAGATTCCGGTTTGCACCGGCTATGAAGTGGATGGCGCGCCCTGCGATGAATTCCCGGCCGAGGTGAGCCGGCTGGACCGGGTGCGGCCAGTGTACGAAACCATGCCCGGCTGGCAGGCGCCGACCACGGCGGTCCGCCGTATGGCCGAGCTGCCCCGCGCTGCGCGAGCCTACCTCGACCGCATCGAGGCGCTCGCCGACACGCCGGTGCGATACGTCAGCGTCGGCACCCGACGCGATCAGATCATCGAGGTGTGAGAATGGCAGCCACCGAGGCCACGGTGATGGACAAGATCGTCTCCCTCTGCAAGCGCAGGGGGTTCGTGTTCCAGTCGTCCGAGATCTACGGCGGACTGGGCTCGGTGTGGGACTACGGTCCGCTCGGCGTCGAGCTCAAGAAGAACGTCAAGGATCGCTGGTGGCGCGCCATGGTGCAGGCCCGCGATGACATCGAGGGCCTGGATGCCGCCATCCTGATGCACCCCAAGGTCTGGGAGGCGTCGGGCCACGTAGCGGGGTTCACCGATCCCCTCGTGGATTGTCGCACCTGCAAGTCGCGGTTCCGGGCCGACAAGATCCAGGAATCGAACTGTCCCCAGAAGCCCAGCAAGCGCCCCGGCGAGCACACCACCTGCGACCTCACCGAGCCGAGGCTCTTCAACCTGATGTTCAAGACGTTCATGGGGCCGGTGGAGGAACAGGCGGCGGTGGTATTCCTGCGACCCGAGACGGCGCAGGGCATCTACGTCAACTACCTCAACGTGCTCCAGGCATCGCGGCAAAAAGTGCCCTTCGGGATCGCCCAGATCGGCAAGGCGTTCCGCAACGAGATCACCCCGGGCAACTTCATCTTTCGCACCCGCGAGTTCGAGCAGATGGAGATGCAGTTCTTCGTCGAGCCCGGCACCGACCAGGAGTGGTTCGAGCGCTGGCGGGAGTGGCGGATGCAGTGGCACCGCGACCTGGGCCTGACGGAGTCGCGGCTGCGCTGGCACGAGCATGGCGAAGGCGAACTGGCACACTACGCCAAGGCGGCGTACGACATCGAGTACGAGTTTCCCTTTGGCTGGAACGAGATCGAGGGCGTCCATAACCGCACCGACTTCGACCTCCAGCGGCACCAGGAGCACTCCGGCAAGAAGCTGGAGTGGTTCGACCAGGCGTCGGGCAAGCGGTTCCTGCCCTACATCGTCGAGACGTCGGCCGGTGCCGACCGGGTCACGCTCACCGTGCTGGTGGACGCGTACCGCGAGGAGATGGTCGAGGGGGAGACCCGGGTGGTGCTGGGGTTCCACCCGACCGTCGCGCCCATCAAGGCGGCGGTGCTGCCGCTCATGAAGAAGGAGGGCATGCCCGAGGTCGCGGACGAGTTGTATCGCGCGCTCCGGGCCCGGGTGCCGGCCTTCTACGACGACAGTGGCGCCATCGGCCGTCGCTATCGGCGGCAGGATGAGGCAGGGACACCGTACTGCTTCACGGTGGACAGCGAAACCATGACCGCCCGCACGGTCACGGTGCGGGAACGGGACTCGATGCTGCAGGAACGGATCTCGATCGACCAGGTTCCCACCTGGGTCACCGAGCGGCTCGGCGGCAGTGCGACTGGGTGACTTCGAGGACCTGGTCCGGCGGCTCACGGACGAAGTGCCGGCGTCGTTTCTCGACGGGATCGCCGACGTTGCGGTGTCGCCCCGCACCGTGCCCCACCCGTTGCGGGAGGAGATTTACACCCTCGGCGAATGCGTTCCGCTGCCGGCGGCGCCGGACGACACCGGACGCCCCGTCATCCAGAGCCGGATCGTGCTGTACCATGGTTCCTTCCGGGCCCTCGCGCGGCTGGATCCGGATTTCGACTGGCGGGAAGAGACGTGGGAGACACTCACCCACGAGCTTCGGCATCACCTGGAGTGGCGTGCGAGCGAACCGGCGCTCGAAGCGCTCGATGCGGCAGCCGAGGCCAACTTCGCGCGCCAGGACGGTGAGTCGTTCGATCCCGGTTTTTTCCTGGACGGCGAGCAGGTCGTGCCCCGGGTCTATCGCATCGAGGGTGACTACTTCCTCGATCACCAGACGCGCCGCCTGGCGCCGGAAGCAACATTTACCTGGCACGGCCATGAGTACGTGGCCGCCGTGCCGCCCGACGCGACACTTCCGGCGTTCCTGACCGTAGAAGGGGTGGCCGAGCCGCCGCCCGGCGAACTGGTGCTGGTGCTGCGTCGGCGCCCAACGTTGGCCGCGCTGCTCCGCCGCTCCCCGCCGTACACCGGTCAGGCCACGGCACGGCCGGTGAACCACTAGGTGCTCATGCGACTACGTGCAGAACTTGCCGCCATGCGCGGCCCCATCGTGCTCCTCCTGACTGCCGCCGTGCTCGGCTGCGCCGCGCCGGTCGCCTCGCAGAGGCCAACCCCGGCGCCGGCAACTGCACCGGGCCAGGGCTTCGGCTATGAACTGGGCGTCACGTCCGAATCGGGCGATCGGGTCACCTGGATCCGGCCTGCCGCCGATACGCTGGTGCTCGGACGGGAAGTCCCCATCGGGATCATGCCGGCGGACATCGACGGGCCCCACAACATCACCATGTCGCCCGATGGCCGGAGCTACTACGTGTCGATTGCGCACGGGGCGCCTTACGGCACGCTCTGGCGCATGGATGCCGCCACCGACACGGTGATCGGCCGGGCCCAGCTCGAGTACTATCCCACCACGATTTCGCTGACGCCGGATGGAGAGCTCGCCTTCGTGGCCAACTCCGATTTCTTCGGCGACCGGCCCCGGGTCAATCCCGTCTCCGTCGTGCACACGCCGACGATGCAGAAGATCGCCGACATTCCGGCCTGCGACATGCCGCACGGGGTCCGGGTCAACCACGCCGGATCACGCGTGATCGTGACCTGCATGCACTCGGACGAGCTGGTGGAGTTCGATGTATCGACGTTCTCCATCGTGCGGCGCGCGAAGACCGGCGCCGGCATGCCAATGGCTCCGGCCGGTGATCACGCTGCCCACGCACCTGCCGGTGAGGCCGCCGCGGCGGCGGCCGCCGCGGCGGCGGCCGCAGGTGCGGTGTGCGCCCCCACCTACGTGTCCATCTCGCCCGATGACCGGACGCTCTACGTCGCCTGCAACACCGGCAACACGCTGCAGGTGTGGGATGCGGTGGCGCTGGAGAAGCGCGGGGAAGTTGCGGTAGGGAAGGGCGCGTACAACGTGGAGGTGTCGCCCGACGGCCGGCTGGTGCTGGTCACCAACAAGAAGGACAAGAGCGTCAGCCTGGTGGAAGCGGCCTCGCTCAAGGTTCTGGCGACGATTCCGACCACCAAGGGCGTGGTGCACGGCATCGCGTGGTCGCCCGATGGGAGGTACGCCTATATTTCGGCCGAGTCGGTGGGGGCCGACCCGGGATCGGTGGACATGGTGGACATCGCGGCCCGTGCGGTCGTGGCCTCCTACCCGGTAGCGGCCCAGCCCACCGGCATCACTCTGAGGCGCCTGCACTGAGGATGGGCGCACGAGCCGTGCGCCCACCCCTTGGCCCTTGCCATGATAGGATCCCGATGACTTACGAGACTCTGACGACTCTCCCGGCTGCCGAGGTGCTCGAGCGGGCCAAGACCTTCTTCGCCGAGCGGGTGCCCCACGTGGCGGCCTATCCCGAGCGCGAGGGCGACACCTGGCTGACCCTCCGGGGACAGGGTGGTGAAGAGGTGGCCATCGCCATTTTCGACGCGCCTGGCGGCCGAAGGGTGCGGGGATCCACGCTGTTCTTCGACCAGGCACTCGACCGCTTCCTTTCGACGCTGCCGGCGGCGGAGGCGGTGGCGTGAGTGCTCCGCTGCCGCTCCGGGTCATGGTGCACGACGTGTGGGCTGAGGTGCAGCTCGAACTGCCGCCCTCCACCACTATCGTCGAGCTGAAGCACCGCGCGCTGACGTCCACCCACGTGGCCCGCGACCCCGCGGGCTACGTGGTCAAGTTTCGCGGCTTCGAGCTGCTGGATGAGCACCAGACGCTGGCGGATCACGGCGTGGTCCCCAACGCCAACCTGATCGTCCTGTCGCGTCGCCGGCGCCCTGTTCGCTAGCGCCCCACGCCCCACGCCCTGCGCCCTACGCCCTACGCTCTTACTGCCAGTCTTCACCCATCCTGCCTGCCTCGCCCACGATCCCGGGCCGGGGCACCCCGAGCAGCCGGCGCGGCTGCTGGCGCTGCTGAACCGGCTCGACTCGCTGCCGCTTGTGGAGCGGCGCGAATCCCCGCGCGTCTCGCTGGACCTCGTCCGCACCGTGCACCATGTAGCCTACCTCGACCGGCTGGCCGCCATGGCGGAGGCCGGCGGCGGGGCGCTCGATGCCGATACGAACATGAACGCTGCGAGCTGGGAAGCGGCGCTCCGCTCCGCCGGTGGCGCGGTCGCTGCCGCCGCCCACGCGCTCGACCATGGATCCGGAGCGTTCTCCGCCGGCCGCCCGCCCGGCCATCATGCGCTCGCGGATGCAGCGATGGGGTTCTGCCTGCTGGGCAACGTGGTCCTGGCCGCGCGGAGCGCGCTCGCGCGCGGCGCCCGCCGGGTGCTGATCGTGGACTGGGACGTGCACCATGGCAACGGCACCCAGGCGTTGGTGGAGCGCGATCCTGCCATCCGGTTCGTCTCGCTGCATCAGTGGCCCTGGTGGCCCGGCACCGGTGCGGAGAGCGAGCGCGGGGTCGGCAACATCTTCAATGTGCCGCGACCGCCAGGGCTCGAGCCGGCCCGCTACGTGGAAGATCTCTGGGCGGCGGTTGCCCAGGCGATCGATGGCTGGGTACCCGACCTGGTGATCGTCAGTGCCGGGTTCGACGCCATGGCGGGCGACCCGCTGGGCGGCTTCACGCTGGAGCCCGAGCACTACGCTGAGCTGACCACCCGGCTGCGTACGGCCGCATCGCCGGCACCGGTCATCGGTGTGCTCGAAGGCGGCTACATTCCATCCCGCCTCGCCGATGGTGCGGCTGCCCATATCATGGCGCTGGCCTGATTCCACTCCCGGGAGACCACCGTGCCGCTTCGCCTCGAGACCGAGATCCTCACCCTCAAGACCCGCCATCCCTTCGTCATCGCACGGGGTAGCCAGCCCGAGTACCGTACGGTGTGGGTCCGGCTGGTGGATGACGACGGTGTCGAGGGTTGGGGCGAGGCCGCGTCCACCCGCTACTATGGCGAGACCGCCGACAGCGTGCTGGCAGCGCTGCGGATGTACGGCGAGCAGCTGCCGGGCGATCCGCTCGACCTCGAGCGCACCGAGGCCGGGTGGAAGGCGCAGCTGGGTGGCAATTCGTCTGCGCGAGCGGCCCTGTCGGCGGCGCTGCACGACCTGGCGGGCAAGCGCCTTGGCGTTCCGGTCTACCGCTTATGGGGGCTCGACGCCTCCGCGGCCCCGAAGTCGACCTTCACCATCGGCATCGGCACGCCCGAGCAGATGCGCGCCAAGGTGCGTGAAGCCGCCGAGTACCCGATCCTCAAGATCAAGCTGGGCACCGACCGCGACGTCGAGTTGCTCGAGGCCATCCGGGGCGAGACCGACCGCGAACTGCGGGTGGATGCCAACTGCGGCTGGAGCGTGAAGCAGGCCATCGGGATGCTGCCCGTGCTGGAAGAATTCAAGGTCACCGTTCTGGAGCAGCCGCTGGTGCCGAATGATATCGACGGGCTGGGGCTGATCCGGCGGCGCGCCTCCATTCCGCTCATTGCGGACGAGAGCTGCCTCACCGCCGCCGACATCGGCAAGCTCGCCGGCAAGGTGGACGGCATCAACATCAAGCTGGCCAAGTGCGGCAGCCTGCGGGAAGCCATCCGCATGATCGCGGCGGCACGCGCGCTCAACATGATGGTGATGGTGGGCTGCATGATCGAAAGCTCGATCGGCATCACCGCTGCGGCCCACTTTACGCCGCTGGTCGATATCGTCGACCTCGACGGCGCGGCGCTCCTGGCCCAGGATCCGTTCCGCGGCGCCTCGATTGCCGGCGGGCAGGTGCGGCTGCCTGATGGGCCGGGCCTCGGCCTCACGCGCAGATGACTGCGCGCTTCGCGCACGTCATTCTCCCGCTCCCACTCGACGCTCCCTACACGTATCGCATTCCCGCCGTGCTCGAGCCCCGGGTGGTCCTCGGGGCCCGGGTGCGGGTGCCAGTCCGGTCGCGCAAGCTGACCGGTATCGTGGCCGCGCTCGACGTAGACGCCCCTGCCGCAGTCGCGCGTGACATCGATGCAGTGATGGATGAGCCGCCGGCCCTCTCCGAGGTGTTGCTCGCCACTGCGAAGTGGATGGCCGGCTAC
This sequence comes from Gemmatimonadales bacterium, assembly GCA_035759745.1. Lineage (GTDB taxonomy): Bacteria > Gemmatimonadota > Gemmatimonadetes > Gemmatimonadales > GWC2-71-9 > CAMLHP01. The sequence continues at coordinate 86,219 of DASTUF010000077.1, read as the reverse complement.
TATGCCGCGCCGCTGGGGCTCGCTGTCCGTGCGCTGCTGCCCGCCGCGCTGTGGGGCGGTGAGCGCGGCCGCGCGCTGGAGGAACGGGTGCTGGTGCTGGCGGGAGAATCGCCCACCCTGCTTGAGCGCGACCAGCGCTTCGGCCGCCGCAAGCGCCAGCGCGAGCTGTACGAAGCGGTCGAGGCACTGGGCGGGGCCGCGCCGGTTCGACACCTCGAACAACAGTTGGGCTTCGGTGCGGCCTTGATCCGGGCACTGGCCGGTACCGACCTCGCACGCATTGAAACCACCCGCGCCTTCCGCGACCCCTTCCGGGACCTGCCGTCCACTCCTCCACATCGTCCGTCGCTCACCCAGGAAGACGTGATCGCCTCCATCGGCCGGCTGCAACCTGGTGGCGGCGCGGTGCTGTTTGGTGTGACCGGGAGTGGCAAGACCCTGGTGTACATCGAAGCGGTGCGCCGGGTGCTGGAAGCTGGCGGCGGTGCGGTCGTCCTGGTGCCCGAGATCGCCCTGACGCCCCAGACGGTCAGCCGGTTCCGGGGGGCGTTCGGCGAACTGGTGGCCGTACTCCACAGCGGGCTCTCCGACGGTGAGCGGGCCGATGCCTGGCAGCTGCTGCGTGATGGCCATCGGCGAGTCGCCGTCGGTGCCCGTTCCGCGATCTTCGCGCCGGTACAGCAGCTCGGCATCGTGGTGGTGGACGAGGAACACGAAGCCAGCTACAAGAACGGCGAAACGCCCCGCTATCACGCGCGTGACGTGGCCGCGGTGCGGGCCCGGCTCGAGGGCGCCAGGCTGGTGCTCGGCAGCGCGACGCCATCGCTCGAGTCGATGGAGCAGGTGGCGCGCGGCAAGCTGTCGCTCCTCAGCCTGGAGCAGCGGGTCGAGGCGCGTCCGATGCCGCCGGTGGAACTGGTGGACCTGCGGTCGGCGCCGCTGGTGCGCGAAACCGCGCCGGTGCCGTGGTCGGTGCAGCTCGACGACGAAGTCTCGGCGGCGCTGCGCCGTCGCGAGCAGGTACTCCTGCTCCTCAACCGGCGGGGCTTTGCCAACTTTCTGCAGTGCCGCAGCTGCGGCGACGTGCAGGAATGCCCCAACTGCAGCGTCGCCCTCACGGTCCACCACGCCCCAGCCGCGCTGCGCTGTCATCATTGCGGCTTCGATACCCCGGTACCCGATGCGTGCCCGGCGTGCGGCGGCACGGTGCAGCAGATGCGGGGCGTTGGCACCCAGCAACTGGAGGCCATGCTGGCGCAGCGCTTTCCCGAGGCTCGGCTGGCACGAATGGACCTCGATACCACCAGTTCCCGCTGGGCGCACCACCGAATTCTTTCGGCGGTGGAACGGGGCGAGGTAGACCTGCTGATTGGGACCCAGATGATCGCGAAGGGCCTGGACTTTCCCAACGTGACGCTGGTTGGCGTCGTCGATGCCGACACCGCGCTGCACCTGCCGGATTTTCGCTCGGCGGAGCGCACCTACCAGCTGCTGGCGCAGGTGGCAGGACGTGCGGGGCGGGGGCCGCGCGGGGGCAAGGTGCTGGTGCAGACGCGGTCGCCCCAGCATCACGCGCTAATGTTCGCGGTGCTCCACGACACACCCGGGTTTCTCCGCGCCGAGCGGGAGCTGAGACGCTCGCCTCCGTACCCGCCGGAGCTGGCGCTCGCCAACTACGTCGTCAGCGGGCTGGATGAGGAAGCAGTTCGGCAGGCGGCGCTGGCCCTGACCGACTGGTGTGCCCGGGCGGTGGAGCAGCACGGCATTGGCGTGACCCTGCTGGGCCCGGCGCCCTGCCCGCTGGCCCGGGTCAAGGAGCGCTGGCGCTGGCACCTGGTGGTCAAGGGTGCTGGCGGCGACGTGGGGCGGCTGGTACGCGGCTCGCGCAAGCTGCTGCGCCAGTTGCGCGGGCCGGTGGCGGTGACGGTGGACCGGGATCCGGTGAGTATGGCGTAGGGCGTAGGGCTTAGGGCGTGGGGTCCGTGCCTCACGCCCCACGCCTTACGCCTCACGCCCCCGTTAGATTTCCCCGCATGCCACCCACACTTCCCGACTTCACCCGGCCCCCCTTTGCGGGTGCGCCGGAAGCCCGATTCGAGCCGCTGCCCGCCGACGGCGTCCTGCCCGACGGGTTCTTCTCGACGTCCAACCTCCCGACCTACGTCAACCTGGGTGGGCAGTGGGTGGCGCCCACGCGTCCCAGAATGGATTGTGTCATCCTGCGGCGCGGTGATGCGCTGGAGGCGGTGGAACCGCGCCGATTGGCACGGGGCGATATGGTCGCCATGGGCCTGAGCGAGGACGGGACCGAGGGCATTGTGGTGCATACCGCCGGCTTCCTGGGTGGCGGGCACAGCGCCAACGAGGAGTTCCGGTTCATGAGCACCGAGGTGAGCCGGGAACGGCCGGTGAATTACGAGGAGCTCGCCGGTCGTCTGCTGGAGGAGCGCGCGAAGGACGGCTACCTCGTGTGGGTGGCGGGCCCGGCGATGGTGCACTCCCGTGCGCGTGGAGACTTCGAGTGGTTCATCACCAACGGCTTTGTGCAGGCAGTGCTGGCCGGCAATGCCGTGGCGGTGCATGACATTGAGGCGGCGCTCTTCGGGACCACCCTGGGCATGACCAATACCGGGCAGCCAACCGATGGTGGGCACGGCACCCACATGCGCGCCATCAACAAGGTGCGCGCCCTGGGTTCGATTGGTGAGGCGGTGCGGTCCGGCGCCGTGACCGGCGGCATCATGAGCACGCTGGAGCGGAACGGCATTCCCTATGTGCTGTGCGGGTCCATCCGGGACGATGGTCCGCTGCCCGGGGTGATCACCGACGTGGTCGAGGCGCAGGACGCCATGCGCGAACACACAGTCAAGGCCACGGGCGCGATCTTCATCGCCACGGCGCTCCACGCCATCGCGGTGGGCAATATGCTGCCGGCCTTCCACACTCATCGCGGCGCGCCCGAGCCCCTGATGACCATCTGCGTGGACCAGACTGAGTTCGTGGTGAGCAAGCTCAAGGACCGGGGCACCCATCAGGCGTACGGCGTGGTTACCAATGCCCAGGATTTCATGACGGTGCTGCGTTTCTACGTGGAGAAGGGACAGGGATGAGGCCTGAGGCCGGACAGGGCAGCGGCTGGGAGCAGCTGGCGCGCCAGGTCGCCGACGTGGTGCCGCCGGAAGAGGTGGATGCGCTCTGGGTTTTTCCGGTGAGGCGCCAGGACCAGCGCGAGTTCGGCACCGCGGTGCTGACCCGGCTGGCGGGCGAGGAAGGTGACCGCCGCCGAATCTACACCGCGCGGTTCATGCTGCAGGTGAAGGGCAAGGAACGGGGCCGCTTCGAGGCCGACGTCGCCGAGGTGGGCAGCGGGCCACTGAGCGAGCTGCCGGAACTGCTGCACGAAGTCCATCTCCGGGCCGACGACGAGTACCCGCCGGTGCCGATCGACCCGGCCGAGTGGCTGCCGGCGGTGGAGCATGACGCGGCTCAGTCCTGACGAGCGCTCCGAGCTGGTCGGCCGGTTCCGGCGCTGGATGCGGGAGCAGCGGCAGCCGCTGACCCGGCAGCGCGACGCCATCGCGCGGATCGTGCTCACCGGGGACGAGCACCTGAGCGTCGAGGCCATCGTGCGGCGGCTGCGGGAGAAGGGCGAGCAGGTCGGCACTGCCACGGTCTACCGGACCCTGGAGCTGCTCACCCGGGCGGGCTTCGTGCGGGCGCACGAATTCGGCGAAGGGTTCCGCCGCTTCGAGCCGGCCGGCGAAGGTGGCGACCACGAGCACCTCGTCTGCCTGCGCTGCGGCAAGGTGGTTGAGTTTACCCATGAACACCTGACCCGCATGCTGCCGGTGATCGCCGACGAGCATGCCTTCCGGCCCGAGCGGCACCGGGTCGAAATCTTTGGTACTTGTCGTGAATGCCTGCGGGGCGAACTGGAGCAGATAGGACGATGAACGAATCGGTTGGTCTGGGTGTGCTGGTGGCGTTTTCGGCGGGTGTGCTGAGCTTTCTCTCGCCCTGCGTGTTGCCGCTGGTGCCTTCCTACATCGGGTTCCTGACTGGCATGGCGGTGCCGGAAGCCACGTCTCGCCGCCGGCTGGCGGTGACCCACGCACTGCTGTTCGTCACCGGATTCACGATCGTGTTCCTGGTCCTCGGAGCGGGCGCGTCGGCCATGGGCGCCGCCTTCAAGGCCAACAAGCTGATCATTGCGCGCATTGGCGGCGGGTTGATCATCCTGGTGGGCCTGTGGACCATGGGAGTGCTCAAGCTCCCGTTCCTCGAGCGGGAGCAGCGGGTGCAGCTGCAGGACAAGCCGGTCGGCTACCTCGGGTCGGCACTGGTGGGCATGGTGTTCGCGGCCGGGTGGGTACCCTGCATCGGCCCCATTCTCGGGGCTATCCTGGGCCTCGCCGCCACCGAAGCCGACTTCTCCCGCGGCATGACGCTGCTGCTGGCCTATTCCGCGGGGCTGGCCATTCCGTTCCTGGTGGCGGCCTTCGCGCTGGATCACTTCCTGGGCTGGTTCAAGAACTTCAGCAAGCACCTGGGCAAGGTGAAGCTGGTCAGCGGGCTGTTGCTGGTGGCCGTTGGGCTCCTCATGGTGACCGGCGAGTTCACCCGGCTCGCCGGATGGCTGTCGCAGCTGACGCCGGAGTTCCTCCGCGAGCGGATCTAAACACGCCGTTAAGGGTGATACGTGATAGGTGAAACGGCGCGGGCAAAAAGTTGATCCCGATCACCGATCACCTTTCTCCATTCACCGTTCACGTTTCACCGTTCCAGCTCCTCCTCAATCTCCTGCCGCCGGACCAGCTCCCAGTACCGGCCTTCCCTGGCCATCAGCTCCGCGTGCCGGCCGCGCTCCACCACCTTGCCCTGGTCCAGCACCACGATCTCGTCCGCGTCGCGCACCGCCGTCAGCCGATGCGAGATCACGATGCTGGTGCGATTCGCGAGTGCGTCGCGCAGTGCATGCAGGATCTCGGCCTCGGTGGCGGCGTCCACCGCTGACAACGCGTCGTCCAGCAGAAACACCGGCGGATCCTGCGCCAGTGCGCGCGCTATCGCCGCGCGTTGCTTCTGCCCGCCGGAGAGGTTGATGCCTCGCTCGCCCAGCATCGTGTCGTAACCGTCGGGCAGGGCAGGGAGGGCCTCGTCCAGCCGCGCGGTCCGCGCGGCACGCTCCAGCCGGCCGTCGTCTCCCTTGCCCAGCAGGATGTTGTCGCGCAGCGTGGCGCTGAACAGGAACGTCTCCTGCGGCACGAAGCCCACCTCGTGGCGGAGCGTCGCCAGCGTGAGTGACCGGATATCGACCCCATCCAGCAGGACGCGTCCCTGGTCGGGATCGTAGGTGCGCGCCAGCAGCTCAGCCACGCTCGACTTGCCGGAGCCGGTCGGGCCGACGAGGGCGAACGCCGCGCCGGGGGCGATGGTGAAACTCACGTCCTCCAGCACCCAGCCCCGGTCCGTGGCAGACGGGTACTTGAACCACACGTGCTCGAATCGCACCTCACGTCCGCCCCGCGCTGGCGGGAGCGCATGGGGGTCCGAAGGATCGGTGATGGCCGGGTGCTCCTCGAAGATGCGGTTGATGCGCCCCATCGACGCCGCCCCGCGCTGCACCAGCGATACCACCCACCCCACGGCGATCATGGGCCACACCAGCATCGCGAGGTAGACCCCGAAGGCCACGTATTCGCCCACGGTCAGCTGCCCGGCGATGACCTGGCGGCCGCCCACAAACAGCACCGCCACCGCGCCGAGCCCGCCCAGCATCGCCAGCAGGGGATGGAACATCCCCTGGGCCCGGGCCAGGGCCAGGTTGCGGCGGCCATACTCCTGGTTCAGGTCACTGAACGCCGCCGTTTCGGCCGCCTCCTGGCGATACGCCCGAACTATGCGCACTCCTGAAAGATTCTCGTGCGCGTGGGAGGTGAGCGCGGAGAACTGGGCCTGGATGGCTTCGCTGCGTCGATGGATGGCGCCCGCGAAGATCGACATCGCCACCGGCAGGACGGCCAGCGGAATCAGTGCCAGTAGCGTCAGCCGAGGGCTCATGTGCACCATGACCGGCACCACCAGCAGCCCCCGGACAATCGTGTCCACCAGGTACATGAGGGCTGGTCCAGCGACCATCCGGACGGCAAGGAGGTCGTTGGTTGTGCGCGACATCACATCGCCGGTCGGGTACCGGTCATAGAATTCCGACGATAAACCCAGTAGATATCGGTACAGGCTGTTCCGGAGGTCGTACTCGACCTTTCGGCTGCCACTATTGAGGAGTTCCCGCATCCCATAGCGGGCCAGGCCTCCAAGCGCGGCCACCAGGAGCAGCAGCAGCACCGCGGTCTGGATGGCCCGGAATGGCGCCCCCTGGTCGAGGGCATCGATGCCCTGCTGGACGAACCGCGGGGCGAGTGTGTTGAAGACGTTGGAAACGATGACCAGCGCGAGGCCGGCAGCATACGGTTTCCAGTAACGTCGAAGGTACGGCAGCAGGACTTGCAGTTCGCGCATGGTTCGTGCAATTACGATGGTGTTTGCAACCGGTGCAAGTTCTTTCACAGGAGGAACGGATGCGGAGTATGATGCTGGCCCTGGCCGGCGCGGCGTTGATTGCGGCGTGTTCCGGCGATCAGGGCGATACCGCCGTCGCGGACAGTCTGAATCGCGACCTGCAGATGGCGCCGGTGGACTCGAGCCAGGCGCTCAACGATGCACCGGCCGAGGAGACCCCCGCCGCCGGTGCCACCACGCCGGCTGCTCCGGCGAACCCCCGGCCGGCCGCACCGCGTCCGTCCGAGCCCGCCGCCGAAACCCCTGCTCCGTCGAGCAGCGGCTCGCTCGCGTCGGGCACGAGTTTCTCGGCCGAGACTGGCACGGCCATCAGCTCCAACACCCACGAGGTGGGCCAGACGATCACGGCGCGGGTGTCGCAGAACGTGCGTGACAGCCGGGGGCGGATCGTGATTCCGGCCGGATCAGACGTGACGCTGACTATCACGGCGATCCGCGAGTCGGAGAACAAGAGCGATAACACCGGCACGCTGACCCTGGCGGCCACGTCAGTGAGCATCAATGGCACGTCCTACAGCCTGGACGGGGGCGTGTCGGGGTTGCAGACGACGCTGGTCGACCGCGGCACCAATGTGGGTGACGTGGCGAAGGTGGGTGCCGGTGCTGCGGCTGGCGCCGTGGTGGGCCGGGTGCTGGGTGGCGGCAGCAAGGGCGCCGTTATCGGTGGTGTGATCGGTGGCGCCGTCGGCGCTCAGCGCGCCAACGAGACCCAGGACCGCGATGTAGTCCTCGCGGAAGGCAGCAGCGTGACGGTTACCCTCAACGACGACTTCAGCCGGAGCTGAACGACAGCCAAGTGAAGAGTGAGAGGGGTCAATTACTGCGCCCTTCTCACTTTTCACTTCTCACTTCTCACTCGCTGTTCAGTACCCCGCTCCGCCTCCGCCATATCGCGGATCGGTCACACCCTTCCAGCCATCGCCGTCACGGATAATCGCCTCGATATCGCCTGACGTGCCGCCCTCCTGAACCGTGTGGCCCCGCCGGCGGAGGGCGTCGAGCGTGGCATCGCTGAATCCGCCGCGCTCCACCCGGATGTAGTCCGGCAGCGCCTGGTGGTGCATCCGGGGAGCGGCCACCGCGTCCTCCAGTGACATCCCGTGGTCGATCACGTTGGAGATCACGTGATATACCATCGTGATGATCCGGGGCCCGCCTGGCGTGCCCACCACCATGTAGAGCTCGTTATCGTGATCCAGCACGATGCTCGGGGTCATGGCGGAGAGCATCCGCTTGCCCGGCTGGACCCGGTTGGCTTCGCCCTGCACCAGCCCGAACATGTTGGGCTTGCCGGGAGCGGTGGCGAAGTCGTCCATCTCGTCATTGAGCAGGAAACCTGCCCCCGAGACGGTCACCGCATTGCCATAGCCGTTGTTCAGGGTGGTAGTGACGCTCACGGCGTTGCCCTCGTTGTCCACCACGCTGTAGTGGGTGGTCGACATTCCCATGCGGAGCGACGGGTCGAACGGTGCGGTCTTCGACGCCCGCTCACCGATCTGGTGGTTGAGCGAGTCAGCGTACGCCTGGGACAACAGCCGCTCCAGCGGCATCTGGACGAACGCGGGATCGCCCAGGTAGATGTTACGGTCGGTGAAAGCGCGGCGCATGGCCTCGGCCTCGCGATGCAGGAGCTCGGAGGTGCCGAACTTCGGCAGCGACTTCCAGCCCTCCATGATGTTGAGGATCTGTGCCATGGTGACGCCACCGCTCGATGCGGGGGGCATCGACAGGATGGTGTAGCCGCGATAATCGATCTGGACCGGATCGCGCCATTCGGCCCGGTAGTCGATCAGGTCCTGATGGCTGATGATGCCGCCGCCTCGCTCCATCTCGGCCACGATGGAGTCCGCTACCCAACCGCGATAAAAACCGTCACGGCCCTCGTCGCGGATGGAGGCGAGGGTGCGCCCGAGGTCCTCCTGGCGCCAGCGCGAGCCGGGCTGCGGCGCGTGGCCATTGTCGGGCAGGAAGGTCCTCCGCGAGCCGGGAAACAGGTACAGCCGCTCGCGGTCGCTCTCGATGCTCCGGAACCGGAACGAGTCCACCACGAACCCATCGCTGGCCAGCCGCACCGCCGGCTCCACCACCTCGCGCCACGGCAGCCGGCCCAGCCGCCGGTGTGCCTCGGCCATGCCCGCCACCGAACCGGGAACTCCCGCCGCGAGGTGGCCGGTGATGCTGAGATTGGTTGGGTTGCCGTTGTGATCGACGAACATGTCGCGCGTCGCCCGACCCGGCGCGACCTCGCGGTAGTCGATGGCGTAAGACTCGCCATCTTTCATGCGCATCACCATGAAGCCACCGCCACCGATGTTGCCGGCTTCAGGATGCACCACCGCGAGGGCAAACCCGACAGCCACGGCGGCGTCGACCGCATTGCCTCCCCGGCGCATGATATCGGCGCCGACCTGGCTCGCGAGCACATTGCCTGACACCACGACCGCATTGTCGGCGTTGGTGACCTTTGACTTGCCCGCCAGTCGCCACGTCGGGCTGACTCCCTCCGGCCCCGACACCACTTTGAGGGTGGCTGCGCCCGAGTCGGGTGATCTAGTGGTGGCGCAGGCGGCAAGGAGCAGCAGAAGTGCGTAACCGGACTGGCGAAGTGTCACGAGTGCCTCGCAAGTGTGGGCTGGGGGGAGGACCGAGGTTGCCCCCGGTGGCGTTCGGTTCCTAATTTAGCCGCGTACCTTCGCTTGCGCCTTGCCCCCGCCCCCCCACCGGGATGATGACAGAGCCCTTTCGCGATGCCCGCCTGACCGAGCAGCGTAACCCGGCCACTGCGGCCATCGATGCCGCGAGTCCGGAAGCGATCGTCCGGCTGATCAATGCGGAGGACGCGAAGGTCCCGGCGGCGGTGGCAGCCGCTTCGGCGGAGATCGCCAGGCTGATCGAGCTGACCGAAGCTGCGTTCAGGAACGGCGGCCGGCTGATCTACGTTGGCGCCGGCACCAGCGGGAGGCTGGGCGTCCTGGATGCCACAGAATGTCCGCCGACCTACGGCAGTCCGCCGGACATGGTGGTCGGGCTGATCGCCGGCGGGCCTCCCGCGCTGGTGCGCTCGGTCGAGGGCGCTGAGGACAACCCGGCCGCGGGAGAGCAGGCCCTGGCGGAACTGGATGTCACCGCGCGCGACGTGGTGGTGGGTATCGCGGCCAGCGGAACCACGCCGTACGTGGGCGGCGCACTGGAGCACGCCCGTGGAATCGGCGCCGCGACCGCGCTCGTCACCTGCGCCGAGCCACCGGACCGGATGCGCGATATCTGCGATGTGCTGGTGGTAGTCCTGGTCGGCCCTGAAGTGGTCACTGGTTCCACTCGCATGAAAGCCGGGACCGCCACCAAATTGGTGCTCAACACCCTCACGACCGGCGCGATGATCCGGCTGGGCAAGACCTGGGGCAACCTCATGGTCGATCTTCGCGCGTGGAACGAAAAACTCGTCGACCGGAGCGAGCGCATCATGATGGAGACCACCCGGCTGCCCCGGGGCGAAGCTCGCGCCGTGCTCGATGCGGCCGGCGGGCGAGTCAAGCCCGCCATCGTCATGGCGCGCCGCAGCGTGTCGCTGGAGGAAGCGGAGCGCCTGATCGAGGATGCCAACGGACGGCTCCGAACCGTGCTGGGTGACCCGCCCGAGGTGAAAGCATGACAGAGCGTCCATCGTTGGCGGTGGGATTGATGTCCGGCACGTCGCTGGACGGGATGGACGCTGCCCTGGTGCGCTTCCGCGACCCGACGCACGCCGAACTGCTTGGCTTCGTTACCCGCGCCTACAACGACACCGAGCGCGCCGAGCTCGCCAATGGCGTCAACGGCGCTACCGCGCCGGCGCTCGCCCGGTTGCATGCGCGGCTGGGCGAATGGGCCGCGGACGCGGTGCAGCAGGTGCTCGCCGCCGCACAGGTCCCCGCCTCCGATCTCGATCTCATAGCGTTCCATGGCCAGACCATCTGGCACGAGCCACCGCTGGTGAGCTGGCAGCTGGGGGAACCGGCCATCCTCGCCGAGCGATTCGGGGTGCGCGTGGTCCACAACTTCCGCTCCCGCGACGTCGCCGCCGGAGGCCAGGGTGCCCCGCTCGTACCGGTGGCGGACGTGCTGCTGTTCGGTGGCACGGTGCCCCGGGTGCTGCTCAACATCGGTGGCATGGCCAACCTCACCTACGTACCGCACGGCGCGGACGACACGGGCGCGTTCGCATTCGACACCGGCCCCGGCATGGCTGTCATCGACGCACTGGCAAGGGCCGCGCGGCCCGGCGTCCGGTACGATCGCGACGCAGAGGTCAGCCGCGGCGGCACACCCGACCCCACGCTGCTGGCCGAACTGATGGCGGATCCCTACTTCAGCGAGCCGCCGCCCAAAAGTACCGGGCGCGAGCATTTCGGGGACCGATACGCCGCCGCGCTCTGCGAACGCTGTCCCGGTCCCGACGGCGTCGCGACCGCTGTCGAACTCACCGTGCGATCAATTGCGGAGGCCATCACGAAGTGGACTCCCGAGGCAGAGCTCATCATCTCCGGCGGCGGGGCGCGCCATCCGGGCGTGACGACGGGTCTCAAGCGCGAGCTTGAGCGCCTGCGCGGCGGCCCGGTGGCCATGCGCCAGTTCGACGAAGTCTTCTTCGACGGAGATGCGAAGGAGGCCGTCGCGTTCGCGCTGCTGGGCTATCTCACCGTCCACGGCCAGCCCGGCAACGTCCCCGCTGCCACCGGGGCGCGCGGGCCCCGTGTGCTCGGCGCGATCACTCCTCCCTGACGGTGAATCCCGCACGGTTGGTTCTTCCTGCGCTCCGCTGGGGCGGGGACACCGGTTTCGACCACGAAGGGCAGCAGATCACCACGGCACTCGAGCTTGGCGTCGGTGGCTTCATCATCTTCGGCGGAACCGCCGAAGCAGTGTCCCGGCTGGTGAATTCATTGCGGGAACGCTCAGCGGTGCCGCTGCTCATTGCGTCAGACCTCGAGCGCGGCGCGGGCCAGCAGTTCCAGGGCCTCAGCGAACTGCCGCCGCCCCGTGCGCTCGCGGCGCTGGGCGACACCGAGGTGGTCTTCGAGGCCGGCCGGGTCACAGCGGCTGAGGCGCGCTCGGTGGGGATCGACTGGGTGTTCGCACCGGTGGCCGATCTCGATGCCAACCCCGCCAATCCCATCGTACAGACCCGTGCATTCGGCGAGAGTCCTGCAGCCGTGGCGGAGTGCGTCCGTCAATGGGCGCTTGGCTGTCGTGCGGGCGGGGCGTTGTCGTGCATCAAGCATTTTCCCGGTCATGGCCGAACCGCCACCGACTCGCACGCCGGACTGCCGGTGGTCCAGGCAACCGCGGCGGAGCTGGAGCAGGAGGACTGGCCGCCATTTCGCGCCGGCATCGCCGCTGGCGTGCCCGCCGTGATGACCGGGCACATTGCGTATCCCGCTATCGATCGTTCGGGCAAGCCGGCAACGGTGTCACCAATACTGCTGGGACTGCTGCGCGAGCAGCTCGGCTTTGACGGTGTGGTGGTGAGCGACGCGCTGATCATGGAAGGCGCGTTCGATGGACGCAGCGAGGCGGAGGCGTATCAGGAGGCGATGAACGCCGGCGTGGACCTGCTGCTCTACCCGCGTGACCTGCGAACCGCCGTGAACGCGATCAGCGGCGGTGCGGTGACCGAAGCCCGTCTGAACCAGGCCAGCGCCAGGTATGAGCGGCTGCTGCGACAGGCGGCGGCGTTGCCGCCAGCCCCGCCGACCGATGGTGCGGCGCTGGAGCATCGGCTGGCCGAGCGACTGGTGGACCAGGGAATGCGCCGAGGTGCGCATCCGAGTCTGGTGCCGCCGTTCGAGTTGGTGCTGGTGGACGATGATGTCGGCGGGCCGTATCCACCGAGCCCCAGCGACTACGTCGCGCAGGAACTGCGTCGCCTCGGCGTGCCGCTCGGCGCGGGTGGCTCCCGGATCGTGCTGGCGTTCGCGGAACCGCGGGCATGGAAGGAACGCTCCGGGCTCAGCGCCCACAACCGGGAGCGGCTGGCCACCCTGGCACCAGGCGCCGACCTCATGGTGCTCTTTGCGCACGAGCGCCTGCTTGCGGACGTCCCGGACGGGCCGCCGGTGCTGCTGGCCTGGCATCGCCAGCGGCCGCTGCAGCTCGCCGTTGCGCGTCGCCTTGCGCGTCGTGCCCGACCAGACGTGAAGGGTGATTGGTGATGGGTGATAAGGACACGAGCTTTCCACCGTTCACCGTTCACCGTTCACTTTTCACGTCTCGCTGCTGATCCTGGTGTCGAGTGCGCGTCGCACCCACGGCAGCAGCGCAAATCCCGGCAGCGCCAGCAGGAACGTGATCAGGAAATAGCTGGAATACCCGAAGCGCACCGTCATGAACCCTGAGACCGACGCCGCCGCGATGCCGGCGACTCGGTACAGCGCTGACAGCAGCGCGAACTGCGTGGCCGCATGCACCCTGCTGCAGAGGCTCATCAGGAATGCCAGGAAGGCGGCGGTTCCCAGCCCGGCGGTGAACTGCTCGATGACGACTGCTGGGTACATCAGCGCGGGCGGTGCGCCGGCGGAGGCCGCCGCCAGGTAGCCGAGATTGGACAGCGCCTGGACGCCACCCAGCACCCACAGCGCCCTGTAGGTTCCCATGCGCTGGGTCAGCAGCCCTCCCAGCAGTGCCCCGATGATGGATGCTCCCAGACCGATCGTCGTCTGCAGCCAGCCGATGGCCTCCACCGAGTAACCGCTGTCGAGCCAGAACGGCTTGACCATCGGTGTCAGCGCGAGGTCGCCCAGCTTGAACAGCAGCACGAACAGCAGCACCGCGGCGATGCCGGGAGCGGCCAGCAGCTCGCGCACCGGCTCGATCAGTGGCTGGCGCGCCGCGCTGGCGCGCTCCACCCGGGGCAGCCGGGTATCGAGCAACGCCAGCAGCACAAACAGGCCAGCGCCGGCCAGGAAGATCGTGGACCAGCCAAACCTGCCGGACAGTCCTACCATCGCGCCGCCCGCGACGATCATCGCGAGCCGATAGGCTGTGACCCGCACTCCGTTGGCGGGTCCCAACTCGCTGCGGCTGGTTACCTCGATGGTATAGGCATCCACCGCGATGTCCTGCGTGGCCGAGAGCGCCACCAGCGCGAACAGCAGCACGAACAGGGCTGTCTGTGACGGTGGCAGGCCGGCAAACGCCGCCAGCACCAGCGCCAGCCCTGCCTGGCAGCTCACGATCCACCAGCGCCGGCGTCCGATCCGGTCCACCAGCGGCGCCCAGAGAAACTTGAGCGCCCAGGGCAGCGACGCCCACGACGCCAAACCGATGACCTCGAGTGAAGTGCCCTGGGTCCGGAGGTAGACCGGTATGAGTTCGTTGAAGAAGCCGAAGGGAAACCCGGACGAGAATGCGATCAGCGCGATCCAGCCCAGCCGGCTCGCCAGCGACCGCTCGCCCGTGGGGCTCACGGCGATGACCTGCGTTGCAGCAGCGGCTGGGTTCGCTGCGCAATGCTGTCGAGCCGCAGTCCGAGCGCATCAAGCCGATCTCCATCCCGCCGGGCTCCGGTGACCGAGTCGCGCACGTCCCGCACGTTCCGGATGGACGAGTCCAGCGAGCTGCGGAGCGAGGCTGCGTCGGCTCGCGCCCTCGACAGGATGCCGCTCAGGCTGTCCGCTCGGACGAGGAGCGCCGCCTGCCTGCGGTCGAGCGCGTGATATTTCATGGCCTGCCAGCCGGCCAGCGCCGCGAGGAGGATCGCGAGTGCCGAGAGCGCCACCACCACGTGGCGAAGCCGGACGGGCCGTGCGCGAGCGTCGAGGTCGCGCGAGTATGGCGTCGCTCCTTCGCGCGGCGTGGGGCGCAGCTCGCGCTCGACCGGCCGCACCGGGGCCGGCCCGGCGGTGGCGGCTCCCTGGGGCACGAGGTCAATCCGGAAGGACGGCCCTCCGCGACCCAGCTCGATCACGTCGCCCGGCGCCAGCACGTGCTGCCCCGACAGGGGCGTGTTGTTCACCCAGGTGCCATTGGTGCTGCCGAGGTCACGCAGCAGCCAGATGCCATCACGCGAGATGATGGCCGCGTGACGGCTCGAGACGCGCAGGTCCAGCTCGGGATCGAAGCGGATGTCGGCGCCGGGATGGCGCCCGATGGTGAGGTAGGGCTTGGCCAGCAGGAGCACATCTCCCTGCCGGGCGCCGCTCTGGATTGCGATGCGGATCGGCATCGCGGGTCAGGACAGCAGTGCGAAGAGCAGCACCGCCAGCGCGACCAGCACCGCGCCGATGAGGAAGGTCCGGGGTGAACCGGTGCGCCGTGCGGGCGGCACCACCGGCAGGGGCAGCTCCTCGGTCGGCTGGTCGGCGTCGAGCTCGAACGCCTGATAGCCGACGGCATCGGTCGAGTCAGGCGCGGCGAGGCCGTCGCCATCAACGCGGGCGGCCACGACGGTGATGTTGTCGGGGCCGCCCCGCGAGTTGGCGAGATCGATGAGCCCGCTGCAGAGCGCGGGCAAATCGGAAGTGCGCCGGGCGAGGTCGCCGATCTCGTCTTTCTTCACCAGGCCATGCAGCCCGTCGGAGCAGAGCACCAGCATGTCGCCCCGTCGCAGGGTCTGGCGGCTGAGGTCCACCCGTACCAGCGCATCGGGACCGAGGGCCTGGAGGATGATGTTGCGCCGATCGCTGGCCTCGGCTTCCTCTTCGGTGAGCTCGCCGGCTTCCACCAGTCGCTGGGTGAGGGATTGATCGCGGGTGAGCTGGAAGGTCTTGTCGCCACGCACGAGGTAGGCCCGGCTGTCGCCGATCTGGGCCACGAAGATCTCCGGCCCGAAGATGCCCGCCAGGGTGAGGGTGGTGCCCATGCCGCGGACTTCGGCGTGCTCCAGCGCGTACTGATGCAGCTCCGCATTGGCGCGCTCGACCGCTTCGCGAATCCGGTAGGCGAAGCGCTCGGCGGTGAGATCCACATCGGTGCGCCAGGTCGAGACCAGGTGCTGCCAGATGAGGTCGGTCGCCATCGAGCTGGCCAGCTCGCCGGCCGCTGCGCCCCCCATCCCATCCGCCACGACAAAGAGCGACCCACGCTCACCCAGGCGATGCTCGCGAACATCCGGCATCAGGGTGGCCTGGCCGCTCGAAAGGTCGGCCACGAGGAACGTATCCTCGTTATGCTCCCGGCTCTGACCCACGTCGGTGCGGGCGAAAACGCTGATCCGGATTTCGCTGCTCATCGCCCGTCCGGAGACTCGGCGGCGCATGTGGGGCATCGCTTCACGGTGATGCGCCTCTCCTGGACCACGGGTTCCGGGGTTGGGCGGAAGATAGGAATCGCGGCACAGAGCGTCAACGCCAGTGTTTGGCCTCACGCGGACCCGCGGGTACCTTGATGCAATGAACAGGGGTCACAACGCCGCAGCCATCGCCTTCAGTCTGACCATCGCCGTCTCCGCCTGCGCCACCACTCCTGCTTCCCCAGCCCCCGCACCAGCGGTTGGCGCCGTGGCGGATTCGGCGGTGGAGGAAGCCCTCGTCGTCGGGCGGCTGCCGGAAGTCGACTCTGTCATCGGCCCGCTCGACCTCAGGGTCGTCTATCCGGCCGAAGGCGCAGTCATCCAGGCCCTGGACTCGACGTTCATGTTCGGCAGCACCGGCAGCGGTGACGCCCGGCTCACCATCAACGGCGCTCCGGTGGCGGTGGCGCCCAATGGAGCCTGGCTCGCATGGGTGGCGCTGCCGCCCGACAGCGTCATGCGGTTCGAGCTTCACGCGACGACGCCTCGGGACGCACGCGAGGCGGTACTGACTGCGCGGCGACCGCGACGGTTTCATCCCCCCGTCACTGGGCCCTGGGTCGACACCAGTTCACTCTCGCCCGCGGGACCCGTGGTGATGCCGGAGCACGAGCCGGTCGAGCTTCGGGTGCGCGCCAGTCCTGGTGCGACCGTGGCGCTGGTGCTGGCCGACGGATCCCGGATTCCCTTCGCTACGGAGACGTCCCTGGAAGCAGTTCCATGGGGAGTCCGCGCCTTCGGCCGCGACACTGCTGCATTGCGGCGCAGCGCCCCGAACGATCGCTACGTCGGCCTTCTTGCGGAGGGTGCTCTCTCAGGCGATTCGGCGTCTGCTGCCCGGGTCGAAGTCGTAATGGGAACGGACACGCTCCGAGTCCCCTGGCCGCTGTCGCTCGCCCGCATTCCTGCCCGGGGCTACGCCGTCGAACTCGACGATGATGTTGAGGGTACCGGCAACACCGACGGGATCGTGATCGGGCGCGCGCTTCCCGGCGGGACCTACCACTGGTTCTGGCCCAACGGTACGCGAGCCCGTGCCACGGGCCGGCTGGGAGCCGATCTCCGGTTGGAACTCGCGCCAGGCGTTGAGGCCTGGGTGCCCGCGAGGGAAACGCGGCCGCTGCCGGGACAGCCTGCACCTCGCCCGGTGGTAGGCTCACTCACGATGCGCGAGTCCAGCGAGGGCATCGCCGTGCGGATCCCGCTGGGCGTCCGCGCTCCCTATGAAGTGATCGAGCACGACTCAAGGCTCGACCTGGTGATCTATGGCGGCGTCGGGGATGTCAACTGGATCCGCTACGGCTCCGAGGGCGACCTGGTGCGGCGCGCGGCCTGGAGCCAGGCCGATCCGCGGGGGGTGGTGCTCGGCTTCGAGCTCGCGCAGCCGGTCTGGGGCTTCCGCACCCGCTGGGATCGCGACGACCTGATCCTGGAGATCCGCCGTCCGCCCGAGATCGACCGGGGGGCCCCCCTCGAGGGACTGAAGATCCTCGTCGATCCGGGACATCCTCCTGGCGGCGCCACAGGGCCGACCGGGCTGCGCGAAGCAGAGGCCAACCTTGGCGTCGCACTCGCGCTGCGGCCGATGCTCGAGCGCGAGGGCGCCCAGGTGGTGATGACGCGAACCACCGATGCCGCAGTGGCACTGGGAGAGCGTCCGAGACTGGCCGAGAGCCTCAATGCCGACCTGCTCATTTCGATCCACAACAACGCCCTGCCGGATGGAGTGAACCCGTTCTCCGCCAGCGGTACCAGCGTCTTCTACAATCACCCCCGGAGCATCCCGCTCGCGCGAGCGGTGCAGGCTGGCCTGGTGCAGCAACTGGGCGTCCGGGACCTGGGCTTCGGGCGGGGGGACCTGGCGCTGGTGCGGCCGACGTGGATGCCGGCGATCCTGACTGAAGGCCTGTTCATGATGGTTCCCGAGCAGGAAGCAGCCCTCCGATCCGAGGAGGGCCGGCGGAGATATGCCGCAGGGGTGCTTTCCGGTGTGCGGACGTTCCTGCGCGAGAGGGCAGCCGACCAATGAACCCGTGCAGTACTCGTCGCGTGGCGCGTCTCCCAGAATGCCGATTTCCGGATAGCCGTATGCGCCACTTCTCGATGATCCCTCTGCTCGCGCTGCTTGCGCTGCCCGCCTTCAGCCGGGCAGCGTCGGCGCAGGCCCCCGACGCACGCGCCGGGCTGGAACGTTTCCGTGATTCACTCGATGCCCAGACTGACTCGCTCGTGCTCGTCCGGATGGAGCGGGCCATGATCGAGCAGGCGCGGACCGATCGGGGCAATGCGCTGCTCCATCTTCGGCTCGGATTCCTGGCACTAAAGCTCGGTGAACTGGGCGGCAAGTCCCACTTTGACGACGCAGCATCCGAGTTCCAGTGGGCCATCGATCTCCAGCCAGACTGGCCCTATCCCTGGTACGGCATGGGACTGGCCGAATACGGCGTGGGCGATTCCAAGGTCTCCCCCGTGGCCGGCTTGCAGGCGATGGTGGGCAAGGACGCCCTGACCCGGTCGGCAGTGGCGTTCGCCAGGTCAGCCCAGGTAGATCCCGGGTTTGTCCGTGGGCTGGTGGAGCTGGGCAATACGGCGCTGCAACAGAAGGTCAACATCAAGCTGGATGTCGCCCTGGACGCGCTGCGCCGCGCCGCGCCCACGCCGGCCGGCGCCGACCCGAGTGTACTGCTGGTTCGGGGCCGGGTCGAGCGGGAAGCGGGCGATCCGGACAGCGCGCTCGTCGCGTTCCGGAAGTACGCGGCCCAGGCGCCTGATCGTTCCATGGGGCTCTATGAGCTGGCACGCACCCGCCTGATGACCGGGGACGTGGCAGGCCAGGTCGCGTACTACCAGGGAGCAACCTCGGATGACCCTGAGGTGGTGTCGGCCTACCGGAAGGACATCGCGCTCCTCGCACCCGACAGTGTGGTGGAGGACTTCGATGCCACGGCGGGGGAGGCACGTGCGGTCTTCCTGATGAACTTCTGGTCCAAACGTGATCGCCGGGACCTCCGGCCCGACGGCACCCGGCTGGCCGAGCATTTCCGGCGCTTCTTCTACGCGCGGCAGAACTTCGCGCTGGTCTCGACCAAGCGGCATTACGGCATCATCGAGCGCTACCGATCGGGCAGCAAGGACTTCGACGACCGGGGCGCGATCTACATTCGTCACGGTGAACCCACCGCCCGCGCCTCCCACAGCGCACCGGACCTCGATCCCAACGAGTCCTGGCGCTACAGCCGCCCGGACGGCGATCTCGTCTTCCATTTCATCGCGCAGGAAGACGTCCAGGATTACAAGCTGGTCGAAAGTCTGTTCGACCTGCTCGGGTTCGATCGTGCGGTGATGCTCGGTGCTGGCGATGACTTGTCGTTCAACAGTACGGCCGCCGCGCTCATGACGTCGCGCGAGCGACTTTCACCCATGTATTCCCGCCTCATGACGTCCGGTGAGGTCAGTGCCGAGCGGTTCCGGGCCGAGGAGCGCCGGCTTGGGCGTCGCAGCATCGAGCTGGGTACTACCACCGACAGCTACACCCTCACGTTCGCGCGCGAGCTGGGCGTGCGCACCGATGTCCTGGCGGTGGGCCGGCGCGACGGGAAGCCGCTGGTCCAGATCACTTATGCCATCGAGGGAGAGGACCTCCGGCCGGCCCGGGTGCCCCGCGGGCTGCTGTACTCCGTTCGGGTTCGCTTCGTCGCAATGGATTCGCTGGGCAATGTGGTTGCGACCCTGGACACCACGCGCGGATACGTCGCCTCGGCACCGGTGCCCCCGCGAGAACATCTTCTCGGCCGCATAGACGTTCCTACGGTGCCCGGCAAGCTCACGTACAAGCTGTCGGTGGAACAGGCGGCCGACGTCGGGTTTGTCACTCCGACCGACACCGTCGACGTCGCGCCGCTGCAGGGTGCAGGGCCGACGCTGAGCGACATCGCTCTGGGCACGGAGGAGGGGAGCCTCGCCTGGGTACGCCCCGCGTCGGGCGACACGGTGTACTTCAGTCCGCTGCGGCGATTCCACCGGGGCGAGGTGATTCGGGTGTACTACGAGACCGGTGGTCTCCCCCCCGGTGCGCCATACACCACCGAAGTCGCGGTGCGGAAGGGCAAGACTTCCGGCGGGTTCCTCCGGCGGTTGTTCGGCGGTGGGGGTACCGCGGTCAAGCTCGAATTCGAGGAGCAGGTCGGGATCGAAGCGGGCACGGAGCGCGCCGTCTCAACCGAACGGCTGGGCCCCGGATCCTACCGGATGGAAGTGAAGATCACCGATGCGGACGGGAATGAGGCAGTACGATCTACACCGTTTGAGGTAGTCGGCAGATGAGGCGTAGGGCGTAGGGCGTAGGGCGTAGGGCACAGGGGGTTGTTCCCTAAGCCCAATGCCTCACGCCCTACGCCTTAGAGCGGCCACGACCCGGGACGGTCAGTGGTCAGCACTACCAGCGGCTGAATCAGGGCATTGGCGATCACCGTCGCCTCCACTTCCACCACTCGCTGGGCGCCGGGGGCGTACTGGTGCAGTCCTTCGACGTGCATCAGGACCGTGGTCAGCGGAGTGTCTCCCAGGTCACCATCGCGGGGCAGGCGGATGGTCTCGCCGCTTTCCAGCGCAACTCGCGCGGTCCCGAACAGCCAGAGTGGCCTCCGGGCCAGGCCGCTGAGCAGCCGGGGCGTCAACGCGAGGCTCTCGCCCGACGGCGTGATCACGCCGAGCACCGCGTGACGGCCCCGGCGGCGCGCATGCAGGACGAAGCCGTAGCCGAGTTGCGCCTCGCAGTGGGAGGCATGCTTCAGCGCGGTTCGCAGTTTCTGTTGGCCAAACTGCAGGGCGTGCGAGGGAACCACACACGACTCCGAAAGAGGTTGCCACCCCGATTTGCACTTGGTGTGCCAATGGGCGTCCAGGCCGGGCCGGAGCCCGGCGCCATGCGTGAGGCGCAAGCAGCGCATGGAGTTATGGGCGTCTCGCATTTCGCGATGCGGCTTCGTGCGCGGGGCGCCGTGCCATGCACTGCCGCGTTCCGCTTGACGCCCTCTCAAGCAGTCCCCTAGGTTCGTCGCCATGCTGTGTGTCCGTTGTGGAAGCGAACTGCCCGATTCCTCCCGTTATTGCTCCGCCTGCGGCGCCGATCAGCTGGGGACCACGCCAGCCAAGGCCGTCGCGTCCGGAGAGGTCACGGACGTGGACGTGGTTCGCGCTGCCCTTGAGTCCGAGTACGAGATTCTCGAAGAGCTGGGTCGCGGCGGGATGGCCTTGGTGTACCGGGCGAGGGAGCTGGAACTCGACCGGGAGGTAGCCATCAAGGTGCTCCCGATGTCGCTCGCGTTCGACTCGGAGTTCGTGGAGCGGTTCCAGCGGGAAGCCCGCACCTCGGCCCAGCTCGAGCACCCCAACATCATCCCGATCTACCGGGTAGGCAGGAACGGCCGGGTCAGCTTCCTGGTGATGAAGTACCTCCGCGGTGGCACCCTCGCCGGCCGGCTGCGGGCCCGGGGCAGGCTGAATCCCGGCGAGCTGCGGAAGCTGCTGATCGAGGCTGGCGGCGCGCTGGCGTACGCCTCCGATCGGGGCGTCGTGCATCGCGACATCAAGCCCGACAACATCATGTTCGACGAGTTCGGCCAGAGCCTCGTGGCCGACTTCGGGATCGCCAAGGCCATCGGTGGCAGCAAACTGACCGGAACCGGCCTCTCGATCGGGACACCGCACTACATGTCGCCGGAGCAGGCCCGAGCCCAGTCCACCGACGGCCGAAGCGACCTCTACAGCCTGGGCGTGGTCGCGTTCCAGTGCCTCACCGGGCAGGTCCCGTACGACGGCGAAGACGCCTTCGCCATCGGCTACAAGCACCTCACCGAGCCGATGCCGGTAGTCACGCTCCAGTCGGACGAGGAGCGGACCCTGTATCGCGCCATCGCACGCTTGATGTCGAAGGACCCGGCAGAGCGCTACCAGAACGGTCACGACCTCGTGGCCACGCTGACGGCCGCGGCGCCAGGGAAGCGGAGCAGCGGCAGCTCCACCGCGACCGTGCGGGCCACTCCCGAGAAATCGGACCGTCCGGCGGCGCGGACCTCGGGAGCCAGTATCGAGCCGGCCGCTGCTGGCGGCGCTCCGCGGAGGGAGCCGGCGCAGTCGCCGTCACCGCAGCCCCATCGCCGGGTTGCCAATCGCTCGGCGGTGATGGCGCAGAAGGCGCCCGCCGTGTGGCCGTGGGTGCTGGGGCTGATCGTGGTCCTGGCTGCGGCCGGCTTTTATGCCAAGACTCGGGGCCAGCCGGGGGCGATCGAGGGAGCGGCTGCGGTGGATTCGGGGCAACTCGCAACAGCCGCGGGTGAAGAAAATGTCACTGGCGGGGCGGGGGATTCAACGCCGGCAACCAGGCCCGCCGCGCCCAGCCAGCCTCAGGCAACTGCGCCCGCCGGAGCGGCGGCGGCCCCGCCCGATTCAGGGGCGATCCGGTTGCGCAACCTCCCGGTGGGTTCGCGGGTGCTGATCGACGAGCGTCCAGCCACGACGGCCGTGACCCGGGTTCCGGTGGGACGTCGCGTGATCGCGATTTCGGCGCCGCAGCACAATTTCTTCACCGACACCGTGACGGTGCAGCGGGGCGACACCTTGCTGCTGACGCCGGCGCTCACCCGGCTGGGCCAGGCACCGTCGGGCGGGCAGCAAGCGCTACAACCGCCAGCTGAGCCCGAGGAGGAGGCCGGCGACGACGAAGTGGCCGATTCCTGCCTGCCTGGTGCTTCATATGAAGCACGCGAATGCTTTGATACCCGCCCCCGGCCGCTGTCGTCACCACTGGTGACAGTGCCCGACGGCGTGCCGGCCAATGTGGTCAGCGCCGCATTCTGGCTCCGGGTCACCGATGCCGGCCAGACCGGTGATGTGCTCCCGCTGCGATCGTCAGGCAGCGTCCAGTTCGATTCAGCGGCGCGCGCGGTGGCTCGGGAGATGACCTGGGAGCCGGCCCAGAAGGATGGCGCTGCGGTGCCGGTGTGGACCCAGATGCAGTTTCCCGCTTCGCGGTAGAGGGGCTAGGGGCTAGGGGCTAGGGATCAGGGATCAGCAGTTCGGGGATCGGGTCGGGATCTGGAAACTTCCAACTCTGACCCTTGACCCCTGACCCCTGACCCCTGATCCCTGATCCCTGACCCCTAGTCCCTAACCCCAAGCAGTTTTGTGATGTGCAAACCGAAAAGCCGCGCCACTGCGCCACTTCGGCGCGGCTTGCACCGATTCTGACTTCATCCTAGCTTGACCCTCCGTTCGCTGTTCCCCACGGCGGATGGAACCCGGACTGGCCGGTTCGGCGTTTAGTGATCAGGGCACCCAACGCAGCCGAGTTCAAGAATTGATCCGTCCCGGTGCGCCGGCAGGTGCACCGTTTTCGTCTCATCGTCGAGCCGTCTCAGGAGATCCCGCATGAAGTCCACGCCCAGAGAGCCGCTCTCGCTGTCGCCCAATGCCATCACCGTTCTCGAGAAGCGCTATCTGGTCAAGGACGAGCAGGGTAAGCCGGCCGAGCAGCCGGAAGCCCTCTTTTCGCGCGTCGCCAACACCATCGCGGCACCGGACGCCACCTACGGCGCCTCGGCCGGAGCGGTCGAGGCCCTGGCCGACGCCTTCTATGCAATGATGGCGGGCCGGCTGTTCATGCCGAACTCGCCCACCCTCATGAATGCCGGCCGTCCGCTGGGCCAGCTGTCCGCCTGCTTCGTGCTCCCGGTGGACGACGCCCTCTCCAACGGCAAGAGCGGGATCTACGACACCTTGCGCGCCATGGCGCTGGTGCACCAGTCGGGCGGCGGCACCGGCTTCGGCTTCTCCCGGCTCCGGCCCAAGAACGACATCGTCCGCTCCACCATGGGCGTGGCGTCGGGTCCGGTGTCGTTCATGTCGCTGTTTGACGCCTCGACCGATGTCGTCAAGCAGGGTGGCACCCGCCGGGGCGCCAACATGGGCATCCTCCGGGTCGATCATCCCGACATCATGGAGTTCATCACCTGCAAGGACGACATCACCAAGGTGACGAACTTCAACATCTCGGTGGCTGTTACCGATGCGTTCATGGCCGCGGTTGAGGCGGAGAGTGACTACGACCTGATCCACCCGTCCACCGGCAAGGTCACCGGCCAGCTGCGGGCCCGCGCGGTCTGGGAGAAGATCATCCACGGCGCCTGGAAGACCGGCGAGCCGGGAGTCTTCTTCATCGACCGCGCCAATTACTACAACCCGGTGCCGGCGCTGGGCTCCTACGAGGCCACCAATCCCTGCGGCGAGCAGCCGCTGCTGTCGTACGACGTCTGCAACCTCGGGTCCATCAACCTGGGTGCGTTCGTCAAGGATGGCGCCATCGACTGGGACGGCCTTCGGCGGGTGGTGCACCTCTCGACCCACTTCCTCGAGAACGTCATCGACGCCAACCAGTATCCGCTGCCCGAGATCACCGACCTGGCGCAGCGGATCCGGCGCATCGGACTCGGGGTGATGGGGCTGGCCGATCTCTACATCCGGCTGGGCGTCGCCTACGATTCGGATGAGGCGGTGGAGCTGGGCCGGAAGATCCAGGCCTTCGTGGACGACGAGGCCAAGGTCGAGTCGGAGCGGCTGGCCGGCATCCGCGGGCCGTTCCCCGAGTGGGAGCGGAGCATCTGGGGTCCGGACGCCACCGCGGCGCGCGGCCCCGACGGCGAGCGCGTCCGTCCCATGCGGAAGCTGCGCAACTGCAACGTCACCACTGTGGCGCCGACCGGCACCATCTCCATCATCGCGGGGTGCAGCTCCGGTATCGAGCCGCTGTTTGCCGTAGCCTTCATGCGCAACCAGGCCGGCGTGCTCATGCCCGACGTCAACGAGGACTTCATCGCCATTGCGAAGCATGAGGGCTGGTACTCCGACGAGCTGATGGAGCAGATCGCCGAGGCGGGACACATCAGCTTCGACGCAGTGCCGGAGAAGTGGCAGCGGGTGTTTGTCACCGCCAACCACATCAAGCCCGAGTGGCACATCCGCACCCAGGCGGCGTTCCAGGAGCACAACGACTCGGCCATCAGCAAGACCTGCAACTTCGCCCACGATGCTTCCGAGGAGTACGTCGAGGAGATCTACCGGCTGGCCTACTCGCTGGGCTGCAAGGGCGTCACGGTCTACCGCGACGGCAGCCGCGACATGCAGGTGCTGTCCACCGGCTCCACCGCGAAGAAGGTGCAGGAGCAGGCCACGGCGTCAGGGGCGTCGGAGGCGCGACAGGATCTCGGGCGGCTCGGCGCGGCTGACGTGCGGGGCGAACTGGCCGAGGCCAACAGCGAAGTCGAGCGCCTTCGCAAGCTGGTGCACGAACTCGAAGCCGAGAACCTCAACCGCCGACTCAAGCGGTCGCGTCCGGAATTACTGCGGGGCACCACCCGCCGGGTGGAGACTCCGCTGGGCACGCTCTACGTCACCATCACCGAGGACGAGAAGGGCCAGCCCTTCGAGGTCTTCATGTCGCTTGGCAAGGCCGGTGGCGCGCTGATGGCGGACGTCGAGGCGGTGGGCCGGCTGATCTCGCTGGCGCTCCGGTCGGGGATCCCCATGAAGGAGATCCACCGGCAGCTGCGGGGGATCAGCTCCGACCGGGTCATCGGCCTCGGCCCCAACAAGGTCATGTCGGTGCCGGACGCGGTGGGCATTGCCATCGAGCGGTGGATGAACGAGAAGCAGGGCATCCAGCAGGAGCTGCTCCCCGGCGCGGCGGCCGCGACCACGAGCGCGGCACCGTCGCCGGAGCCAGTCATGGTCACGCGCGGCGCCGAGCAGATGCAGCTGGGCGGCATGGAGCACACCCTGTCGGGCGCCTGCCCTGATTGCGGCTCCCAGCTGGAGTACGCCGAAGGCTGCGCCAAGTGTCACGTCTGCGGGTTCTCGGAGTGCGGGTGAACTGACCCCGCACCGGCGCGTCGTGGCGCACCGGCCCCCGCAGACGACGAAGCCCACCCTGAAAGGGGTGGGTTTTCGTTGGTGGGGCGTAGGGCCTGTCGTCACGCTGGGCGGAGCGAAGCGGGCGGGGCCAGCAGGCGAGGAGTCCCCTCAAACTCGCTATTCTGGAGAGATGCGTTCGTATTCCATTTCTCGGGCCAGGAGCCAGCTCGGCGCCCTTCTAGCCAGGGTATTGCGCCGGGTGCGGAGCCTCAGCGGCGACCGAGATGTTCCGGTGGCAGCGCAAGGGCCGGTCGCGCCACCGGAGGCACCCAGCGAGGCGGACGAGGCTCGAATGGCGAAGCTGGAGTGGCCGGAGACAACCACCCCGATGCGCTGGCATTCGTCACGCTGGACCAGCGGCTGGCGGATGCGGCGCGAGTGGAGGGGTTCGTAGTAACCCGTGCGGGCTGACGCCCGTGATACTTCTCGCTTCTCACTTCCCACTTCCCACTTCCCACTTCCCACTCCCCACTCCCCACTTCCCACTTCCCACTTCTCAGTTGTGCACCTCCCAGTTGTCTCCCCGTCACCAAGGCAACTACGTTGCTCCAGTCCTCTTTGGGAGAGCCCCCGCTTCATGCGCCGTTCGTACCGCCTTGGCGCTGCCTCACTGGCAGCGATGTTGCTCTTGCCGGCGTGCAACAGCACCCCGATTCAGCGCAACGCCGGCTTCGTGCCCGCCCCGATCCAGCCGATCGCCATTCATAACGACTCGGTCCCGGCCATACCCGGATTCAGTTCCGCGGTGAAGCGGGGGCTGACGCTCTTTCTCTCGGGGCAGGCGCCACTCGACTCCGCGGCGCGGCTGGTGGGCCCAGGCGACGTGGGTGCCCAGAGCCGCCAGGCCGTGGGCAACCTGCTCCGCCTGGTCCGCTCGGCGCGGGGCCTTCCCGGTGACGTGCTCAAGCTCACGTTCTACGTGACCGACCTCACCGAGGCCGATGCCCAGGCGGTGCGCGAGGCCGCGAGCGGCGCATTTCCCGAGAATCCCGCGCCGGCCATCACCATTGTGGGCGTGGACCGGCTTCCGGGCGATGGGATGCGGGTGGCAGTGGACGGCATCGCCATCCTGCGGAGCGAATTCCCGGACCGCGAACGGGCAGGGATGCGCGGGAATGGATCGGGGACCAGCTACTAGAGCTTCGAGCTTCGAGGCTGAAGCCAACCCCTAACCCCTAACCCCTGGCCCCCAACCCCTAGTATGTTCCCAATGACCCAACCCCTGTCCGCATGTCTGACGCCACACCATCTGATACTGTCAAACGCCTGGCCGCTACGCGGCACGCCATGATGCACCTGCATCGCGCCCTGCTCGAGTCGGAGCGGGTGCGCTACGAGCGCCTCAATGGCCGGGTGGCGTCGAGCGCGGACCTGTTGCAGCTGGTGCTGCACGATCCCTGGTTCGCGTGGCTGCGGCCCATGTCGTCGCTGATCGTGGCGATGGACGAGCGGATGGATCCGGACGCGGAGCCGGGGGTGCCAGCGCCCGAGTCACTGCTGGAGCAGGCTCGGGAACTCATGCGGGCCGACGAGGAGGGCGGGGATTTCCCGTCGCACTACCACGACGCGCTGCAGCGCGACCCGGCCGTGGTGATGGCCCACGCCTCGGTGCAGCGGCTGCTGACGTCGCCCGCTTGATGCCCCCGTCGGCGCGGGAGTATCTTGGGAAGCACCCCAACGACAATCGGCGTCCTCGGCACCACGGAAGCGACGGCACAGCTCACCACGCGCCAGCGGGAGCGATGATGCATTGTTCCATCCGGGAAGCCCGCCTCAAGGCTGAATTCGCGCACCTGTATCCTCCGGTTTCGCCTGGCGTCTGGACGCCGGCCGCCGAGGTGGGAGCGCGCATGCTGTTCTGGCATCTCCAGCTGACCGGCATCGTGCGGCTGGGGGAGAGGCTCCTTGCTGAAGAGCACTTCGACTTCAGAGGGGGCTGGACCCGAGGCGATACGTCGGACCTCCGGACCCGCGCCGGCGACGCCAACGCCGCCGAGCCGCGCCGGGCGCAATCGGCGTAAGCGCAATAGCCGGATGAGTTGACGGCCGGGCCTCGGCTCCACGAAACTTGGGAGCCGGTCCGGCCGGTGTCTTTTCTCTTTTTTGGAGCCCGACATGTCGAATGAACCGAAGGGTGCTCTCAAGCCGGTTCCCGCAGCGCGGGTGGCCGAGGAGCTCCGTCGCCTCACCGAAGCTCGCTCGAACGGTGAGCTCGAGCGCGACGAGTACGAGCACCGGTTTGCGCGGATGATTTCCGAGCTGCGGGACCGGCGGATCGAGGGCAGCCGGGCCGAGATCATGGCCGCGCTCACGCCGCTCAGGGACAGTGGCGAGATCGCCGCGCCCGAGTTCGAGCGTCTGGTACAACAGCTGGGTCTGACGTGAGCCGCGCGCCGGATCTCGCACCGCTGACGATGACGGTGCTGGCCGGCGACGGGCTGCTCCTCGCGGGCCGCCTGGACTATCCCGCCGGAGTGCCGCCTGCAGGCGGCTGGCCTCTGGCGGTCCTGGCGCACCAGTATCCCGGCACCCGGGACACCTGGGCCCCGCTCCGCTCCGACCTGCTTGGTCTGGGGGTCGCCGTGCTGGCGTTCGACCAGCGGGGCCACGGCGAGTCGGTTCGTGGGCCCGACGGACTGGTCGTCATCGACACTCCACGCGATTTCGACGAAATGGCGTTCTACCATGCCTTCGTGGGTTCCATCCAGAGGGTGGAGTTCCGGAGAATCGCCGACGATATCCTGCGCGTGGCAGCATGGGGCGCGGTCCAGAACTTCATCGATGGGAGTCGGCTGCTCCTCGGTGGCGCGAGCGTCGCCGGCACCGGGGCGCTGCTGGCAGCGCCGTCCGTGAAGGGTCTGCGAGGAGTGCTGACCCTGGGCGCGGCCGGCGCCGCTGCGCACGGAGACGACGCCCACGAGCGGATTCGCGCGGCGCTCTCCGCCGCGGCGTGGCCGGCGCTCCTTGCCTCGTCGGCCGATGATGCCTTCGAGGGCGCCGACAACGTCCGTCGCTGGAGCGTCGGGCTGGTGCACGTGACGACCCGCATCGTCCCCGGCGCGGCCCACGCCATGGGCATCTACTATGACGTGCGCGAGGATGTGCTGGGCGCGGTGAGGAGCTGGGTGAGCTGAGGTCCACCTGCAGGGTGTGCAGGGTCGGCCGATTGCAGGCTCGACATCCGATGCGCGGTCTCGCCCTCGCCCGTTGCAGTTCCTGCGGCGTGACGTGCCTTGAGCCCGAGCCCGGTCGGGACTCGCTCCTCGATGGCTTTCAGGATTCCTACTTCCAGGGTGGCCACCGCGACGGCTATCGCGACTACCTCGCGATCGAACCGGCTGCTCGGCGCCAGGCACGACGCTATCTCGAAACCCTGGCTCGGCTGGATCCGGGGGGCCGCACTCTCGTGGATGTGGGCTGCGCCGCAGGCTTCCTGCTGGCGGAGGCCGAAGCTGCGGGCTGGGTGGTGTCAGGTATCGAGCCCTCGCCGGGCATGGCCCGGGAGGCTCGGCGGCGGATAGCGGGCGCGGTAACGGTGGGCGACGTGATCTCGCTGCCCGCGAGCACTCCGGCATTGCACGTCGTAACGATGGTCAACGTGCTGGAGCACCTTACCCAGCCAGCGGCGGTAGCGGAGCGGCTGGCGCAGCTGGTGCGCCCCGGCGGCATCCTGCTGATCGAGACCTGGAATGCGGAGTCGATGGCGGCCCGGCTGCTGGGCTCGCGCTGGCATCAGTGGTCGCCGCTGGTGCCGTATTACTACACTCGCCGTGGATTGCGGACGCTTCTGGGAAGCAGCTTCCGGGAAATACTCTGGCGTCGTGCTGCCAAATGGATACCGCTGGCGCGGGGCGCCGAGATCCTGGCGCCAGGTGTCGCACGGCGCCTCGTCAGGGCGGGAAGCCTCTGCGTGCCATACTTCACCGGCGATCTCGTCCTTTCCTGCTGGAGGCGGACTGACTGACCCCGCAACCAGTTACGGTTGCAGTATATTTCCTGCATGTCTGCCACCCCTCGCCGGCCCACCACCACCGTCTCCGTAGGCGGCGTTGCCGTCGGCTCGGACCACCCCATCGTGGTCCAGTCGATGACCAATACCGACACCGCCGACGCCGCTGCCACCGTGGCGCAGGTGGCGGCGCTGGCGCGGACCGGCAGCGAGTTGGTGCGGGTCACCGTCAACACCGATGCGGCGGCGCGGGCGGTGCCGGAGATCGTCGAAGGACTCGACCGGATCGGCGTTTCGGTGCCGGTCATCGGCGACTTCCACTACAACGGCCACCTGCTGCTCACCCGCCATCCCGAGTGCGCCCGCGCGCTCGCCAAGTACCGCATCAATCCCGGCAACGTCGGGGGCAAGCGCCAGGATGAGCACTTCCGGACCATCATCGACGTGGCACTCGCCAACGACAAGCCGGTCCGGATCGGCGTGAACTGGGGCTCGCTGGACC
This sequence comes from Gemmatimonadales bacterium, assembly GCA_035759745.1. Lineage (GTDB taxonomy): Bacteria > Gemmatimonadota > Gemmatimonadetes > Gemmatimonadales > GWC2-71-9 > CAMLHP01. Next base: position 55,955 of record DASTUF010000077.1, on the reverse strand, counting down.
AGAATCTCCTGACGTCCATGATGGATGCGAACGCTGCGTCTGCCCAGCCTGCCGATGCCCGCGATGTCACCATGGCGGCGATGGTGGAAAGCGCGATCCAGAGCGCGGCCTTCGCCGAATCGGTCGGCATGGCGCACGACCGGATCATCCTGAGCGCCAAGGTGTCGGGGGTGCAGGACCTGGTGGATGTCTATCGTGCGCTGGCCCAGCGGGGCGACTACCCGCTCCACCTCGGTCTGACCGAGGCAGGCATGGGCGCCAAGGGCATCGTGGCGAGCGCCGCTGGTCTCGCGATCCTGCTGCAGCAAGGACTTGGCGATACCATCCGGGTCTCCCTGACGCCCGAGCCGGGTGGCGACCGGAGCGAGGAAGTCCGGGTCGCACAGCAGATCCTCCAGAGCCTGGGGCTTCGGAGCTTCACGCCCCAGGTCACCAGCTGCCCCGGGTGCGGCCGCACCACCTCCACCTATTTCCAGCAGCTCGCGCTCGACATCCAGGGCCACCTCCGCCAGCGGATGCCGGCCTGGCGCTCCGAATACCCCGGCGTGGAGGAGCTCAAGGTGGCAGTGATGGGATGCGTGGTGAACGGGCCCGGTGAGAGCAAGCATGCTGACATAGGCATCTCGCTGCCCGGAACCTTCGAGGACCCCAAGGCGCCGGTCTTCGTGGATGGCCAGCTGCGCGTCACCCTCAAGGGCGACCGCATCGTGGACGAGTTCCTGATGATTCTGGACGAGTATGTGCAGAACCGCTACGGGGCGGGAGCGGGCAGGGCAGATCAGGGGCGCCCAGCCGGCCGCTCGCAGGCGGTCGGGATGGAGGCGGGGCAGGGATGAGATGCTTTCGTGGACTCGCGGTCTCGTGGTGCTTCCTGTTCCTGGCGGTGACACCGCTGGCCGCGCAGGAGGACGCTCTGGTGGCGGTGGGGGATGTCGCCCCAGCTGTGGTCGTGCCCGATCTCGAGGGGGGCTCTTACGATCTGGCTGATGTGTTGGGCAAGCGGCCCGTACTCGTCGAGTTCTGGGCGACGTGGTGCACTTCCTGCCAGGCGATGCTGCCGCGGCTTTGGGCCGCGCATGAGGCCTACGGCGATGCCGTGGAGTTCATCGGGATCAATGTGACCATCGCCGAAACTCTCGACGGCGTGCGCCAGTACATGAAGGACGAAGCCCCGCCATTTCGGGCCCTGTACGACTCCAGCGGCGTGGCGGCCAGGGCCTACGGCCCGCCCGCGACGTCCTGGATCATGATCGCGGACGCCGATGGCCGGGTGGTCTACACCGGCCTGGGCGGCACCCAGAACCTCGAACCTGCCCTGCGCCAGGTGGCGGAGCGGCAGACTCCCGGCAGGAAGGAAAACTGAGATGCGCAGCATCGTGTTCTCGTTGATGTTCTCGGCCACTGCGGCCGGTTCCCTCTCGGCGCAGGAGCAGGCACCGCAGCCGGCCAATCGCCCCAGCCAGCCGGTCGCCAGGTTCGAGTCGGGCCCGGGCACTGGCGACATGGCACCCAATTTTCGGCTTCCCTGGGCCAGCACCGATTCCATCGGCCCCATGGCGGACGATTTCATCCTGCAGCGGCACGTCGGCCAGGTGGTTGTGCTCGCCTTCTACCCCAAGGACTTCACCAGCGGCTGCACCGCCGAGATGAAGGCGTTTGGCGAGCGGTTCGAGGAGCTGTTCGGTGATGCGGTCGTAGTGGGCATCAGCGCTGACTCGCTCGAGAGTCACCAGCGGTTCGCGGCCAGCCTGGACCTCCCCTTCCGGCTCCTGAGCGACCCCAGCCAGCGGGTAGCCCGGCTGTACGGCAGCCAGGGTGAGAACTATCCCCGCCGGACCGTGTTCGTGATCAACGCGGAAGGCCGGGTGATCTACCGGGACATGCGGTTCGGGGCTCTTGATGCCACCGCCTACGACAAACTCAAGGCGGCGGTCCAGGCAGCAGCCAAGGGGTGACCCTCACCATTCGGGGCCTCGCTCTCGCGGCCCTGGGGATATCCCTGGCCGCCGGACAGCTCCCGGCCCAGGAGGCCGCCGCGCCATGGCTGCTCGAAGCCGTGCGCGGCGGCTTCTGTACCGACTTCCTGATCCATCCCGACAGCCTGAGGCTCGCACCTTCCACCCGCACGTCGCTGGCGCCCATCTCAGCCTCCAGCGCCCCGGAGCCGGTGTTGGCGCGGCTGGTCGAAGGCGAGCCGCAGTATGGCGCCTGGGTGCCCTCGCGGCTCTGCCTGGCCCATGTTGGGACCATCTGGGCGGCGGGGCGTCGCTACCACGACGACGACCGGCTCCAGGGGCTCCTGTTCTGGCGCATTGGCGCCGAGGATGACCCCGGCGCCCGGACCATACTTTTCGCCACCAGCGGCTCGTTGCTCCGGCGTACCGGGCTCTCGGATCGGGCCGAAGTCGAGACCTTCGAATCCGACTTCCAGGTGGACTCGGTCAGCGGTACCACCCTGAGCCGGTCCCGGATTGACGAGACCTGGCTTCGCTGGGATGGCACGGTCCTCCCGGCCGACTCGGCCTCCAGCATCGAATCCCGCTGGCGGCTTCTCACTCCGACGGCGCTCCCCACCACCCTCACGCTCCAGCTACCCGCCAACGGGGGAGGGAGGATGTCCGGGACTCTGACAGTCACCGGCGACGGGCTCCTGGCAGTGCTGCTGCAGTCATCCCCCATTCGATGGCCCAGCACCTGGCTTTCGGTCGAGCGGGGCAGTGTCGAGGTGAGCTACCCCGAGTGATCAACATCGGGTTGTGGACTGCCTGAATTAAGCAGAAATCGCTGTTGATTCCGTGGAAAATCCATCTTGGTGTCGCCCAATTCGACCAGTGTCGCCACTGTCGCAACGCGAGAATTGTTGTGGTGTGAAGTGTTTCAAGTTATGGTGATACCAATGGTTGCCAAGGTCGACTTGAAGTAACACGTGAAGTAGAGTTACGTCCGACCTAGGGACTCGGCCATCGCCCGTGACTGGGCACTTTCATTTTTCCACAACCAGGAAATCGTGCCCGAGGATATCCCGAAGCAAGAGCACGCGGCCGTGTGGAAAAACCGCGGATCTGCGATCCTTCTCGCCGGCGTGTTTGCGCTCGTCGCCGGGACGCTCAGCCTTGTTGTGGGCGCCTGGGGAGACGAGGCCATGGCCCTGTCGACCGCCGGTCACGGGCCGGTCGAGGCGGTGGTCCGCGCCCGGGACTTCGAGCTCCAGCCCCCGCTGTACTTCGTGCTGCTATCGGTCTGGCGGTTCCTCTCCGGAAGCGTCTTCTGGGCCAGGATGCTTTCGGTCGTGGCGGTAGCGGGCGCGATCCTGGTCGCGGGCCGCCAGCTCCTGCCGTCGGATGGGTCGACCCACCGAGCCCCCAGCCCGAAGCGCCTCCTGGCCCTGTTGCTCGCCACCAGCCCGATCGCGCTCTGGGCTGCTGCCGAGGCCCGGGTCTATGGTCTGACAGTGTTTCTGGGCATTAGCTGGGTCTGCCTGTTCTGGCGGGAGTTCCTCACGCCCCTGCCTGCGGAGGGTGAGGGGCGACGAGTGGGCGCGGCGGGGGTGGTGGTGCTCTCCAGCCTGCTGCTGGCCACGCAGTACTACACCGGGTTCCTGCTCCTGGCTGGCGCTCCGGCGGTGCTCGCTGCCAGGGGCTGGCGCCACCTGGCTCGATATGCGGGGCTGATGCTGGTGGTGGGCATCGTGGTGTCGCCCCTGTTGGTGAACGTTCCGGAACAGATGCGGCTTCACGGCGCCGATCCCGCACCCGGCGCCGACACCGCCTCACCCGCCGCAGCCTTCGCCTTCGCGGTACACCGGGTGGAGACGCTGGTGCTGCCGCCGATGGAAGCCGTCGGCCGGGTATTGCCGCCGGGGCTTCCCCGGCGCGCAGGTGTCTGGGGAGTGCGGTTCGCGCTGGTGGTGCTGCTCGGCCTGGCGTTGCGGCAGGCGTGGCGCGTGAGGTCGCGCGAGCTGGCGGGCCTGCTACTGCTGCCAGCGGCGCTGGTCCTGCTGTTCATGCTGCTGCGGTTCCGGATCCCGGACCATCTGCTGGCGGAGCGACACCTGATCATACTGGTGCCGCCGTCGCTTGCCGCGCTTGCAGTGATACTCTCGGCCGCCGCGCCATGGGTGCGGCGTTCCGCGCTGGCGCTGCTCGTTGCGGGCGGGCTGGGAGTGTCCGCGGTGCAGTGGGCGCCCCTGGCCAAGACGGGATATGCCCGCGACGTGGCCGAGGTGCTGGATCGGGAGGCCTCCGTCGGCGATGTGATACTGGTCTATCGTTCGAGCCTCGCCGCGGCGCTCGCTCTTGAGTATCACGGACCCGCGCGCCTCGTGCCCCTGCCGAGGCCGCTGGAGATGCGCCGGGCCGACCTTGGGTCGGGGAGCGGCCAGTCGCTGGCCGACACCGCCGCGCTGGCGGCCCGCATGGACTCGGCCCTGGCACATGCGAACGGCGCCTGGCTCGTTCTCGAGCTGGCGCCGCAGGAGGTGTTTGGGCGAGTCTACTTCGACCGTTTCGAGCGGCTCATCCGGCGGCGGTTTCGGCCGAGTCCTCCCGTAGCCACCTTCCCAGGAGTTCAGGTACGCCACCTATCCGGTCGCTGAAGCGCCGCCGCCGGCCAGCTCGCACGGCAATCCGTACCAGCGACGGCACCCAGCCATCGTGCGCGGCGATCTGGTACACCGGTCCCGGTTCCGCGATCGCGCACCCGGTGACGCAGGTCCCCGCCAACAGCCGCACCTCTTCCAGCGTGGCCCGATTGAAGTCATTCGCGGCGTAGCGCTCATTCAGGAAACGCACGGTCACAAGCACTTCGTTGGCCAGACCGCGCTCCATGGCCCGGAAGGCATCCAGGGCAAAGGAAATCAGTTCAGGCCCGGGCCCACGGCTACCCCGCCCAATGCCGCTGTACGAGACACCCAGCGATTCCACATCCTTGCGCCGGAACACGTTGGCGCCATCGAACACCGCCTCGGCCGACGGGGCCTCGGCCAGGATGTCAGTCAGCGAATCGCGGTAGGCCGCATGCGCGCTGCAGAACACCAGGAGCTGGGCCTCCGAGACCGTCGTCCCGATTTGCCGCGAGAACGCCTCCGCCATCCCGGACCGCACCAGGTTCTGGTCGCGCTCGTGGACGTGGGGGTCGTGCAGCGTGACCACCGCGCCCCGGGCCTCGAGCCGGCGCGCCAGCGCCAGCGTGGGGGAGTTGCGGGTGTCTTCCGAGTCGAAGCGATAGGCCACACCGAGCAGGGCAACGCGACGGCCGCGCACCGGGCCTGCCTGCCGCTCGATCATGTCGATCGCCACCTGGGGCGCGGCATCATTGATCCGCCGGGCCTGCAGGATGAGGCTGGAGCGGGGATCATGTCCCGCTTCGCGCCGCCGCCACCAGAGCAGCACGCCGTCCTTGGGCAGGCAATGTCCACCCACGCCGATCATCGGCACCAGGAGTGCGCCGCTAGGAACCGCACCACCATCCCACGACGCCGCGTCGGCCTGCTCCAGCCGGGCATTGACGGCATCACGCAACGAGAAGAAGTCGATGTCGCGTTCATCGCACCACCGCGCCAGCTCGGCTGCGAACGCGATGCGGACATCGCGATACGCATTCTCCAGCGTCTTCACGATTTCGGCCGTGAGACTTGACGCCTGGTGCAGCGCGCCCCGCCGTACGACATGGCGATAGAGGCGGGCCACCAGGGCCGTTGTGCGGGGGTCCGTGCCCGCCACCAGCTTGTCCGAGTCGGCCACCCGCTCCACCAGCCGCCCCGGCATGACCCGGTTGGGGCTGTTGGCAAGGAGCACGTCCACCCCGTCCTCGAGGCCGTGTTCGGCGAAGAGGTCACGGACGATGGTGGCCATCGACGACGGCGCCAGGGTGGACTCGATGATCACCAGGGGCAGCTGGCCGGGTTCGCGCTGGGCCAGTTCACGTGCCGTCGCATGGAGCGCGTCGAGCAGCGGGCCGTAGTCGGGGCCCCAGCCCTTCTTGTCGGTCTGGACGCAGACCAGCACCACGTCCGCATCCCGCAGCGTGCCGTAATCGTGGGTGGCCGAGAGCAGCCCCGCCTGGACGGTGTCGCGAATGATGGCGTCGAGCTCGGGCTCGACCCCGCCAATGGGCGACCGTCCCGCGTTGATGGCCTCGACTTTCCAGCCGGACGTGATCGAGGCCCGCTGCAGCACGACCACGTGGGCGGGCGTCCTGGTTCCTTCGGTGATGCGTGCGTGCGCCAGCAGCGCCGCCATTGGCGTCCCGACGATGCCGGGACCGATGACGGCAATCTTGCGAAGCGACCACTGGGCACTACCGTCGGGTCCGAAGGAAAGCGGCATTCCGTCCATTCCTGAATAGGGGGTCAGGCGCTCGAGCAGTGCAACCCGTGCGCCATCCTCCCGGCTACGTGCGAGTGTCAAACTTCCAGTCGAACCGTTCGATTCCCGGTCAGGCTACCGCCAGTCGCAAGCCGAGTCGCGCACTTGCCTGCGTTTCCAGCGCGTCGGCGTGTGTGGCCATCGGGCCGAGCATGAAGTGCTCCCGCAACAGCAGCAGGATGCGGACGAACAGGTCCCGCTTGCGGGCTGCCGGCAGATCCATGCCGGGAAAGAACCGCAACTCGGGCGCGTGCTCGCCGCTCAACAGGTCGAGCGGGTGGAGCAGGAAGCTGGGTCCGATGCCCAGCATCTGGTGTGCTGCGATCGCGCTCCGCAGGTAGCTCCACATCAGTCGCTCGGATACGCGGCTGAGGTAGAGCAGGTACGTGAGGTGAAAAGGTGCCTTGACCACTGGAATCGTGGACACCGGGATTTCGAGCAGGGTCCGTCCGCTCGTGAGCTGCCAGCGGTAGGGGCGAGTCGGCCGGAACCCCTCACGGAATCCGCCGAAGAGCGCAGCACGCTCGGCGCGCTGCTCGGCAGTCAGCGTGGTGGAGCGGAAGTAGTAGGCGCGGGCCAGCGGCCCCACGAACGTCGGCAGGGTGGACGCGTCATAGCGGTATCCCCGCTCAGCCAGTACCTCAAGCACATCGGCGCTCCAGCTGAACCCCGGACCGCGAAACCCGGTGGGTCGCTCGCCGGTGCAGGCGGCGATGGCGTTCTCGGCCCGGGCGATCTCGGCGGCGATCGCGTCGCGGGAGTACCGGTGCAGCCACGGCTCGTGCTCGTAGCTGTGATTGCCGACGTGATGGCCCGCTTCGACCACCGAGCGCAGGACATCGCGGTCGGGAGCCAGTGCGGCGTCACGGCCCACGATGAAGAACGTGATCGAGAGGCCGGCCTCGTCCAGTGCGTCGAGTGCCAGCGGCACGAAGCGGTCCAGGTATGAGGGCCAGCTGCGCCAGGCGTCGTCGCCGTGAGTCTTGAGGTAGGACCAGAGGTTGTCGGTGTCGAGTGAGACCGACCCGACGGGCAAGGCTCTGCTCATGCTGCCTCCAGCGCTGCTCCGGACCACTCTGCCGCGAGCGCCGCGGCCTGCCGCTCCGCCAGCGCCAGTGTTTCGTTCACATTGAGCGTTCCGTGTGCGATCTGGGCGGAATTCACCACATAGACGCCGGGCAGTGACGTGCGCAGCGGCGGAAGGCAGCGGCGGGAGTAGTCGAGTGTCGTCACCGCCAGCACATCGCGCGCGCGCGAAACCCTGGCCGCCAGGACGTGCTCCTCTCGGAGCTCCGGATACATCCGCTGCAAGCCGGCAAGGAACTGCGCCCGGTGCCACTCGTCATCCTGATCCCACCCCGAGGCGTTCTGGGCCAGGTAGCGCGGCAGGTAGACCAGGGTCCGGCCGCCGAAGCTCGCCGGGTCCACCAGCGTCGTCATCTCGATTACGCCGGTGAAGGGGAATCCCTCGTCCACGATATTGGTGACGTAGTAACCACCCAGCGGCCGTGACAGCAGGAACGAGCCGCAGATGATGCCCTGGTACACGACCGCGCTCAGGCGCTCTCGCTCGGCCGGGCTCAGCTCGGGGCAGATCCGGGAAACGGTGGGGCAGGGCACCGTCAGCACTACATGATCGAACTCGAGGGCCGCGCCGCTGGCCAGGTCCAGCGCCGAGCGGTGGCCGATGCGCCGGACCCGCTCCACCCGAGCACTGGTGCGGGTGATGACGCCGACGGTTTCCAGCCGGCCCGCGAGCGCGCCGAGGACGGTGGCATAGCCGCCGTCCACGTGGCCGAACAGTTCGCGTTTGAGCCCCGAACGACGGGCGGCATAGAGCCGTGCGATGATGGCCCACAGGAAGGCGGCGCTGGCGATGCGGTAGTTCTCGCCCAGCTTCGACCGCAGCAGGGGCAGCCACATGCGCTCGAAGACGCGATCGCCCGACCAGCGACGCAACCACCGCTCGACCGGCTCCTGCTCCAGGGGCAGCGGATTCCTGACGCGTGACGCATGCAGGATGGTCGCGGCGAGCCGCGCCTTCTCAGCCAGCGTCAGGAGCGGGAAGCGGGCAAAGTCGAGGCTGGATGACATCTCGTGAAGCCGGCCGTCGCCGTAGAAGCCGGTCCGGGTCTCGCGCCAATGCACCCGGTGCTGAAGGCCCAGCTCATCCAGCAGGCCAACCAGGTGGCTGTCGGAGAGCAGCATGACGTGATAGAACCGGTCCCAGGTGGCGTCACCGATGGCTTCGGGGGACGCGAGGCCACCGGTGGCCGGTGCCGACTCCAGCAACGTCACCTGGTGCCCCTGCTGGGCCAGCCGGAGTGCCACGGTCATCCCGAGCACTCCTCCGCCCACCACGCCGACGCTAGAGCCCGCCATCCGCATGCAGCGGCTCCTCCACCCTGCGGCGGATGCGGGCCAGCCCCGTGCGCCGCCAGAGCGCCGTGCGTGCCCGCTGGGCAAACAGTTCTCCGCCAAGCGCTACATGCCCGACGATGGTGCGGATGACCTTGAGTTTGGACCGGCCCAGGACCCGGACGTTGAGCGTCTCGGGGTGCTCCACGATCCGGCCGCCTGCCAGCACCATCCTGCCGGCCAGTTCTGCCACGCCGAGGAAATCACCCCGGTCCACCCGCAGCGCCACCACCGACCCGCGGCGATAGACCCGGAAGCAGCTGGTCCAGGTAGCGAGGTCCCTGCCCAGCAGCACCTGGTAGATCCGCGAGAGACCCCGCGACAGCCCCAGCCGCCACGCCGGGACGTTGCGGACCGCGCCGTCGGCGTGGTAGGGCGATGCGGTGACCATGTCCACACCCGGGCCCAGCAGCGGGATCATCCGGGCGAGCCCGACCGGATCGTAGCTGCAGTCGGCGTCGATGGAACAGACGATGTCAGTCCGTGCCCGGAGGATTCCGCTGCGGATGGCCGCGGCGATGCCGTGGTTCCGGGGATGACGCATGAGGAAGACGTCGTCGCGTCTCCCGAAGTGGTGCTGCAGCTGCTCCCAGGTGCCATCGGTCGAGCCATCGTCCACGAAGATCCAGCGGAGATCGAAGGAATCGAGCGCCAGGGACACTTCAGTCATGCTGTTGGCGAGGAACGAAATCGAGCGCTCCTCGTGGTAGCAGGGCACCACGATGGTGACCGGCGTCCGGCCGTCAGACGGGAGGGGGCAGGGGGAGGGCGTGGCGGCAGCCACCGCCGGCGCCGGCTGGCTCGTGGGCGCGCATTCCAGTCCCAGGTGCTCAGCCGCGCTGCCGAACGGCGCCTGCTGGAGCACGTCGGCCAGCATGCGGCGCATCCGGTCGAGATTGCGGTAGTGGCGCACGCGCTGGAGCAGCGGTGCGGCCACCTTCGGCTGGTCCGGGTCGAGCTCCCAGGCATGGAAGTACATGACGAACGGTTCGCGACGTTCGCGCATCCAGCGCGCGATCTCGTGCCGAACGAAGGCCTCGGGCAGTTGCCGGAAGTAGTTGCCACCCGCCACCGGGATCCGCTGCCCCAGTACCGTCGCGGTGCTCACCGGAAGCTCCTCGATGCAGCCGGACGGTGTCGGGTGCGCGTGCACCACTTCCCGCCACGGCTGGTCGGCGAACTCGCGAAAAAGCGGCGCCAGACTCGAGTCGTACAGGTAGCCTTCGGCCGCCAGCACGTCGAGCGCCCACAGATCCGCCCTCCGGTACCACAGACGAGCGGCGCGATGGCCCAGGACGGGGCGGCCGGACGCCTGTTCGATGACTTCTCGTGCGCGCTGGAGGTCGTCGCGGAACTCGCCGGGAGTGAGCCGGGTGGTGCTCCGGTGATCGTAACCGCGGCTGGCCACCTCGTGGCCTCGGTCGGCGATCTCTCGCACCAGCTCCGGCGCCACCTCGGCGATCCAGCCCAGCACGAAGAACGTCGCCTTGGCACCAGTCTCGTCGCACAGGTCGAGGGCCGCACGCGTGCTCCGCTCCAGCCGCCGCTCGAATCGATTCCAGATCCGGGGCTGGATCAACTGGCCGAACGCGTCAGCGTGGAAGAAGTCCTCCACGCCTACCGTGAGGATGTGCCGCAAGCAGGCCTCGGGGGCGAGGGTCACGAACGAAGCAATGTGATCAAGGTCACCTTTCAGGGCGCAAGAGCGGGGCCAGAGTGTGTCACTGCTGCCGCAACTGGCGGGAGAGGCCAACAGCTTGGAAAGCCCACACTTCGATGCGCCGGGATGGTGCTTCAGTCTGGGGCTAATGTGGCAACCTCGCAACAATGCTGTCGCGGGGGATGCGGCCGGTCCTCAGGGTGGCTAAACTGCGCACCGACCCCTCGAACCGTCGCCAAGGAGCGCTGTGAGCCGTACCCGCTATCGCCGGACCAAGATCGTGGCCACCCTGGGTCCCAGTTGGGACAGCCGGGAGCAGATGATTGCCCTGCTCGACGCCGGCGTGGACGTCGTCCGCATCAATGCCTCCCACGGGACGCCTGAAGTCCGCACTGGATGGATTCGCCAGCTTCGAGAGGTGCTGACCGAGCGCCAGGCGAGAGGGAAGGCGGGCGCCATTCTGGTGGACCTCCAGGGTCCCCGCATTCGGGTGGGCCGGCTCGACGCACCGGTTCTCCTGGAGCCGGGGCAGCGGGTGGTGTTCGCCCCCATGTCCAGCGCAGTCGCCGGCGAACTGCCAACGACCTACGACGCGCTCGCCCAGGATGTGCGTCCCGGCTCCCGCATCCTGCTCGACGATGGCCTGCTGGCCGTGGAAGTGACCGACATTCGGGGCGACCGGGTGAGTGGCCTGGTGGTGTTCGGCGGGGAGCTCCGCAGCAACAAGGGAATCAACCTGCCCGGCGTGAACGTCAGCGCCCCCGCCATCAGCGAGCGCGACCACGACGAAGTCGCACGCCTGGCGGAGTCAGGCGTGGACTACGTGGCGATGTCGTTCGTGCGGCGCCCGGATGACCTGGTGAACCTGCGCGCCCTGCTCCCGAAGTCGGTCCGGCTCATCGCCAAGATCGAAAAGGACACGGCCCTGGAGAACCTGTCCGGCATTCTGGCGGTCTCCGACGCCATCATGGTCGCGCGGGGCGACCTCGGGGTCGAGCTCCCCTTCGAGGAAGTGCCGCTGGCGCAGAAGCGGCTCATCCGCGAGGCCAACCTGGCCGCCAAGCCGGTGATCACCGCGACCCAGATGCTGGAGTCGATGATTCACGCACCGCGCCCCACGCGGGCGGAAGTCTCCGACGTCGCCAACGCCATCCTCGACGGCACCGATGCGGTGATGCTCTCGGCCGAAACCGCCATCGGCGACTACCCGCTGCAGGCGGTGCAGGCCATGGTCCGCATCGCCGCCGAGCTGGAGCAGCGCCGGCCGCCCCGCAGCACCGCGCTCGACCTCGCCGCCGGTCGCGGAAGCGAGGGCGATCCCCGGCTGGGGCGGCGCGAGAGCGACCACGGCGGCGCCCGGACAGAAACCGCGATCGCGGTGGCCACCTGCGCTGCTGCCGACCTCATGCGGTCCCCGGTGATCGTCTGCTTCACGTCCAGCGGCTTCACCGCGCGCACCGTCGCGTCCTACCGCCCGGGTGTCCCCATCTTCGCGCTCACCACCGAGCCCGAAACCTTCCGCCAGCTCGCGCTCATCTGGGGCGTGGTGCCGGCGCTGGTGGATCACCTCCCCACCTACGAGGACATGCTGCCCGAGGCGCGGAAGCGGCTGCTCGAGGCGGGCCTCGCCGAGACCGGTGACCGCGTGGTCGTCACCGCCGGAGTGCCGTGGGACCGCCCCGGCACCACCAACCTGCTCAAGGTCGAGACGGTCTGACGGTGCGGCTTCGGTTTCTCGGGACGGGAACGTCCTTCGGTATTCCCCAGGTCGGGTGCGATTGCGTGGTTTGCCACTCGACCGACCCGCGCGACCACCGCTCCCGCTCGGGTGCGCTGCTGGAGGTGGAAGGGCGCACCCTGCTGTTCGACACGCCGCCCGAATTGCGGCTGCAGCTGCTCGCCGCCCGGGTGAGGGACGTGGACGCTGTCCTGTACACCCACGAGCATGCCGACCACATCGCCGGCATCGATGATCTCCGGGTCTTCTCGTCACGCCGTGGGCATCCGCTGCCCATTCACGGACCGGCGGAGACCCTCCATCGCATCCGGACTTCGTACGCCTACATCTTCGACGACGCGGTCCAGCCGTTCGAGGGCACCTCCAAGCCGATGCTGGCGCCCGGCCCGCTGGAACCCGGCGTCGAGACCATGGTGGTCGGTATTCCGGTACTGCCGCTGGCGGTGGAGCACGGCTACCTCCGGGTGTTCGGCTACCGGATCGGGGCGTTCGCCTACATTACGGATGCCAAGCTGGTCGCGCCTGACGTGCGGGAACATCTGCGCGGCCTGGAAGTGCTGGTGCTGAATGCGCTCTGGTGGCGGCCTCACCCGACCCATCTCAGCATTCCCGAGGCGATCGCCGTGGCCCAGGAGGTTGGCGCCACGCGGACGCTGCTCACTCATTTGACGCACGAGACCGGCCACGCCGAGCTGGCGGCGGCGCTGCCGCCCGGCATCGAGCCGGCATACGATGGTCTCGTGGTGGAGGTCGCGTGATCCGGCTCCATTATGGGCGCATGCTGCAGGAAGGACTGGACGGCGGCGTGGATGGCGAGCGGGGGATCTCGCGAGAGCGGCTCGCCGAGCTGGCTCGCCGGTTTCCGACCGTGCAGGGTGAGGTCCGCGCCCGCCGGTCCGGTGGCGACTATGGCTTCTACGACCTGATCCACCAGGAAGCCGCTGTCCGCGAGATTTCCGCCTTCGCCGAAGGAATGGGGCAGGCCCACGACCACGTTCTCGTGCTCGGCATCGGCGGCTCGGCCCTCGGCACCAAGGCATTGCTGAATGCGCTTCGCCCGCCGGCGTGGAACGAGTTGAGCGATGAGGGCCGCGAGTTCTACCCCCGACTCACCGTGCTGGAGAATGTGGATCCCACGTCGGTCGCCGCCGCGTTGCGCCGGATCGACCCGCGCCGGGTGCTGGTCAACGTGATCAGCAAGTCGGGTGGCACCGCCGAAACCATGGCCCAGTACCTGGTGGTCCGGCACTGGCTGGAGGAGGCGCTCGGCCCCGCAGCGGCGCGGCACTTCGTCTTCACCACCGACCCGAAGCGCGGAGCGCTCAGGGAGATCGCCGAGCGCGACGGGATCCCCGCGCTTGATGTTCCATCCGGCGTGGGCGGGCGATACAGCGTGCTGTCGCCGGTGGGGCTGCTCCCGGCAGCGCTGGTCGGCATCGACATCGAGGCGCTGCTCACGGGTGCGGCCCGCGCTGTGGAACGGGCGGAACCGGACGACCTCATGGCCAACGCGCCGGCGCTCTTCGCCGCGCTGCTCTGGGCTTCCGACACCTGGCATGGTGGACGCATCCACGTGTTGATGCCTTACTCCGACCGCCTGCGCGAGCTGGCCGAATGGTTCCGGCAGCTGTGGGCCGAGAGCCTGGGCAAGGCGCGCGACCGCCGGGGCGCCCTGGTGAATGCGGGGCCCACGCCGGTTGGCGCGGTGGGAGCCACCGACCAGCACAGCCAGGTGCAGCTGTTCATGGAGGGCCCGTACGACAAGGCGATCACCTTCGTGCGGGTCGAGGACCCGGGCGAGGACGTGACGATTCCCGCGCTTGACGGGATGCCGGACGACCTCTCGTATCTCGGCGGCCACAGTCTGGGCGAGCTGCTGCTGGCCGAACTCGACGCCACATCGTCCGCCCTGGCGCGCATGGGCCGGATGAACCAGATGCTGACCATGCCGGACCTTGGCGCAGGCAGCGTCGGCGAGTTGCTGATGTTTCTTCAGGTCGCGTGCGGCTATGCCGGCGTGTGGTACAACGTCGACCCGTTCGACCAGCCCGGCGTGGAGCTGGGCAAGCGCCTCACGTTCACCGCGATGGGGCGGGCCGGCTTCAATGAGCCGCTCACGCCACGGGGTAGCGGGGACCAGGTCTGATGCGGCTTGGCTCGCCGTTGCCGCAGGCGTAATTTCCCTGCAGCGGGCACTGGATCTCAATTGGACATGGGTGAGTCATGGCGTCGAAACTGATGCAGAATCTTGCGGGCCTGTTCGGTAGTGCGGTCACGCTGGCTACGAGAGGTGTGGAGGTGCACGACGAGAAGCCGCTGCGTGGCGCCGCGATGGACCAGCTGGTCTGGAAGGCGGTCTTCGCCGAGGCGGACGAGCGCGAGGCGGCGCGGTGGCTGCTGTGGGAGATCGGCCAGGCGCGTGGCGTGCGGCCCGCATCGATTCACGAGCTGTACATCGCGCGGGGCAGGGGCGAGTGCGCCGGATTCACCGTGCCGGCCATGAACATTCGCACCATGGCCTACGACACCGCGCGCGCGGTGTTCCGGGCGGCGCGGGCGGGACGGGCGGGCGCGATCATCCTAGAGATCGCCCGGTCGGAAATCGCCTACACCGACCAGCGCCCCGCCGAGTATGTCTCCGTCCTGATCGGCGCGGCGCTGCGCGAGGGATGGTCGCTGCCGTTGTTCATCCAGGGCGACCACTGCCAGGTCAATGCCAGGAAGTACGCCACCGACGCCGATGGCGAGGTAGGCGAGGTCAAGAAGCTGATCGCGGAAGAAGTGGCGGCGGGCTTTTACAACATCGACGTCGACACGTCCACCCTGGTGGACCTCTCGCACGAAACCCTCGCCGAGCAGCAGCGCGCCAACTACGAGCGCGCGGCGGAGATCACCTACTTCATTCGTGAGCGCGAACCCGCCGGGGTTACCGTGAGCATCGGGGCCGAGATCGGTGAGGTCGGCCACAAGAACAGCACGGTCGAGGAACTCCACGCCTTCATGCAGGGCTACGAAGCCGAGTGTGAGCGGCTCGGCATTGCGGACGGGATCAGCAAGATCTCGGTCCAGACCGGCACCTCGCACGGCGGTGTGGTGCTGCCGGACGGCAAGATCGCCGACGTCAAGCTGGATATCGATGCGCTGCGGGATCTCTCCCGGGTGGCGCGTGAGCGATATGGCCTGGCCGGCGCCGTGCAGCATGGCGCGAGCACGCTGCCGTCCAACGCCTTCGGCAACTTTCCGCGGGTGGAGACCGCCGAGATCCACCTCGCCACCAACTTCCAGAACATCGTGTTCGACCACCCGTCGCTTCCGGCCGACCTCAAGCGCCGGATGTATGCCTGGCTGGACGAGAACGCGCAAAGCGAACGCAAGGCCGACGATTCGGACGATCAGTTCTACTACAAGGCCCGGAAGAAGGCGATCGGCCCCTTCAAGCGGGATCTGTGGTCACTACCCGAGAATGTCCGGGCGGCCATCGCAGTGGACCTGGAACGCACCTTCGCGTTCCTCTTCGAGCAACTCAACGTCAACGGCACCGCCGACCTCGTGGACCGGTTCATCCAGGCTCCCATGCAGCACCACGCCTCGCTGGACCAGGTACTGGTGCGGGCCGTGGATGACGCCGACGCCGGCGAGTAGGAGGACATACATGCGACGGAACGAACCGCGGGACATCGTGCTGGTGGAGCGGGGCGACGCCTCCGCCAAATGGCTCTTCTGGGGCGCCCTGCTGGGCGCGGGGCTCGCGCTCCTGTACGCACCCCGGAATGGCGAGGAGACCCGCCGGGTGCTGCAGCGCCGGCTCTGGAAGCTCCGCGCCATGACCGAGGAGAAGGTGGACGAACTGGTCCATCGGTTCGGCCCCGGCGAGGACGCCCCGCTCGCCAGCGGCGAGTACGCCTTTGACGAGAGCATGGACGAGTTCGATTCGTCGGAGCCGGTCGATGAGCTCCCCGACTCGGACGACGCCAAGGTCCCGTCGGCGCGGGCCGAACTGGAGCGCCGGCTCGCCGATGCCCGGGCCCGCCGCCGCGCCGTGGCCACGTCGGGCGAACACGAGGAGCCGCTCGCCTGAGCGGACCCCGTCCCGGCGGCTGGCACCGCTCGCCGGCAGGCTTCTTCAAGCGGGTCCTGCAGGCGGCCGACGAAAGCAACGTCCCTTTCCTGGCGAGCGCGCTCACATTTGACGCACTGCTCGCCGCCGTGCCCTTCGTGGTGCTGCTGCTGGTGGGCCTCACCCAGCTGCTCGAAGCGCTCGCCCGTGCCGGGCCCGACCCCAGGACCATCTTCCACGGATTCCTGCCGCCGCACTCGGCGGGGACCAACGACCCGTTCGGGCTGGTCGAATCGATCCTGAACGGCATCGCCGCCAACCGCGGGACGCTCTCGCTGGTGGCGGTCCCCGCGTTCATCTGGTTCAGCACCCGGCTCTTTGCCGGCGTGCGCACCGCGCTCAATCATGTGTTCGACGTGACGGTGCGGCCGCGGCGGCATCGCAACTTTGCGGTGGCGTTCCTCAAGTCCAAGGCACGTGACGTCCTGATGGTCGTCGTCACGCTGTCGCTCTTCCTGCTCAATTCAGCGCTGACCGCCGGGCTCGCGTACATCGCGGCCCGGGAATGGCGGCTGGAAGCGGTGGCGTTCTTCGTCAGCACCCTGGGACGGATCCTGGGCGAGTCGCTGACGGTGCTGTTCTCCGTGAGCCTGTTCTTCGTCGTCTACAAGTACGCCTCCGCGCGCCGGCTGCCGTGGCGCACCGCGCTCCTCGCGGCGACGTTCGCCGCGGTGATGTTCGAGCTGGCCAAGCGGGGGTATGCGTTCTACCTCGCCAATTTCGCCGCGGTGCGCTCCGCCAGCGGCGACGCCAAGATCGCCGCCGTGGTGCTGTTCGTGCTCTGGATCCACTTCACCGCGATTGTGTTCCTGCTGGGTGGGGTCGTGGCTGAAACGTGGGAGATGCGACGGATGCGCAGCAGGCAGCGGGCGCTCCTGGAGTAGCGAGTGGGAAGTAGGGAGTGGGGAGTGGGTGGTAATCTCAGTTCCCCCACTTCCCACTCCCCACTCTCCACTATTATCTTGGTGTTGCCCCAGGTCCGAAGGGCGCTGGCGCGCGAATCGCGTCAGGACCTCGCCGGTAGCAGCGCTAAGCGATGTCCGGTGTCGCTTCGGGGTGCCTGGGGTATTTTCTTTCCTTCATGACTATCAGTCTCGCCCGCCGCTACCGTCCCAAGCGTTTCAGCGATCTCCTGGTGCAGGACCACGTGGCCGCCGTTCTGCGCGGTGCCGTGGCCCGGGACCGCATCGGCCATGGGTACCTGCTGACCGGTCCGCGCGGGGTGGGCAAGACCACCGCGGCCCGGATCCTGGCCATGGCGCTCAACTGCCCCAACCGCACCGCCGACGGCGACCCCTGCGGCGAATGCGAGAGCTGCGAGCGGATCTGGTCCGGCGGAGCCAGCCTCGACGTGGTCGAGATCGACGCCGCCAGCAACCGGGGCGTGGATGACGCGCGCGACCTTCGCGAGCGCGCCATGTACGCGCCCTCCGAGGAGTCGCACTACAAGGTCTACATCGTGGATGAGGCGCACATGCTCACCCGCGAGGCCTGGAATGCGCTGCTCAAGGTGCTGGAGGAGCCGCCGCCCCGGGTGGTGTTTGTGTTCGCCACCACCGAGCCGCAGAAGATCTTCAACACTGCAGCGCCGGTGCTGTCCCGGCTGCAGCGCTTCGACTTCCGCCGAATCGGCCCGGCCGCCATCCGTGACCGGCTCCGCGCGGTGCTCGACGCCGAGGGCATCAGGGCGGATGACGACGCCCTGGCGCTGATTGCCCGCCACGCAGATGGCGGCATGCGGGACGCGCTGTCGGTGCTGGACCAGTGCCTGAGCCTGGGCGAGGGCGAGGTCACGGCTGCCCGCGTCCGAGAGACTCTGGGCCTGGCCAGCGACGAACTCCTGGCCGACCTGCTGGGGCTCATCGCCGAGCGGGACGCGGCGGGCGTGTTCCGGCTGGTGGATGCGTTGCTCGAGTCCGGGGCCGACCTGGGGGAATTCCTCCTGGCGGCCGGCGAGATGCTCCGGGCGATGCTGCTGCTCAAGGTTGGTGGCACTCCGGAAGGGCTCACCGAGGCGGTGCGTGCGGTGCTCGATCGCAACCTCGACGCCCTTTCCGCAGGCGACCTCCTCCGGATGCTGAAGCTGCTGGCGGACCAGGAGGCCTCCCTCCGGCGGAGTGCCAATCCCCGGCTGGTCACCGAGACCCTGCTGCTGCGGTGGGTGATGCTGGATCGCACCGTGGACCTGGAGCAGGTGATTGCGGGCGGTCAGGGCGGTCGCGCTGGGGATCAAGAGGGGAAGGGTGACCGGGCGGGCGTACAGGCGGTCAAGGCGGTCGCACCGAGGCCCGTAAAGTTGTCGGCGATGCTGCAGGACGGTCAGGCGGCCGAGCCACCGGGCCGCCGAGCAGCCGAGCCGTCCCAGCTCTCCGCCCCATTCACGCTGACCGGCGCCCAGTCCATCTGGCCGTCGGCCATGGAGACGGTCCGGGAGCAGAGCCGCTTCCTGGGCGAGGCGCTGGCGGGCACCCGGATCGTCGAGGTCGAGGCGCCGCTGGTGCGGATCGAGCTGCCCGAGGCCAACCCGATGAACCACGAGAACATCGAGCGCCAGGCCCGGGTAGTGGAGACGGTGCTGGCGGCGGCGCTGGGCGCCCCGGTGCGGCTCAAGGTGCAGGGCCCTGGCAACGCAGGCGATGCCCCCAGGCCCAGGCCCATCACCGAGGCCTCGGCCCGGGCCGACCGCCTCAGCGGACTCCGCCAGCGGGACCCGGCGCTCGATGCGGCGGCGACTGAATTAGATTTGGAGATCGTGGACTAGCACGCAGGACGCAGGAGACTATGGCAGACCTCAATCAATTCCTGCAGTTCGGCCAGCACATGCAGGGCCGGTTGCAGCAACTGGAATCAGAACTGGCGGGCCGGGTCATCGAGATCACGGCCGGCGCTGGCATGGTGCGCGTGACCGCCGACGGGCGGGGCACGGTGCTGCACATCAGCATCGCGCCCGAGGCATTCGAGGGCCGCGACGCCGAATTGCTGTCCGACCTGGTGCTGGGCGCGGTGGCGGAAGCCCAGCGGCGGGCCGCAGAGCTGATGCAGGCCGAAATGCGCAGCATGCCGCAGTTGCCGTTCACGCCCTGAGCTGTGGACGCGATCGAGCGGCTCATCGGCGAGTTCGCGCGGCTTCCCGGCATCGGGCGGAAGACAGCCGGCCGGCTCACGTTCCACCTGTTGCAGCAACCAGCGGAACAACTCCGACTCCTGGCGCAGGCACTGGAGTCGGTGGCGGAGCAGGTGCGCCCATGCGAGGTCTGCGGCAACCTGACCGAGCAGCAGCCGTGCAGCATCTGCCGGGATCCCCGGCGCGACGCGGGGGTGCTCTGTGTGGTCGAAGATGCCTCGGCGGTGCCGGTGGTGGATCGAGCCACCGACTTCCGGGGCAAGTATCATGTGCTGGGCGGCCACCTCTCACCGCTGGATGGCATCGGGCCCGAGTCGCTTCGCATCGATTCGCTGCTCGAACGGGTGCGGAAGGACGGCGTGCGCGAGGTCATCCTCGCGACCAACCCATCGATGGAAGGCGAAGTGACGGCCACCTACATCCAGCAGCAACTCGGCGGGGAGCCGGTGCGGGTCACGCGCCTGGCCCGGGGCCTGCCCATGGGCGGCGACCTCGAGTACGTGGACGGCGTCACCCTGGCCCACGCACTGCTCGCGCGCCAGGAGGTGCGCTGATGCGCTCGCGCGGCTGGTTCTTCACCGGCGCGGCGATGGCCGGGATGCTCACGGGGTGGAGCCTGTCGCAGCAGCGCATCCTGGCCCACCGGCGCGACCTCTTCAGCAAGCACCCGATCAAGCGGCTGGCGGCGCTGGGCTATCTGGCAGGCACCCACACGCCCGACACCGTGCGACTGCTGCGGGACTATGTGGCCTGGGAGCCCCAGCCGCTGCTGCGGCGCCGGGGCGAGACCATCCTGCGCAAACTCGAGGTCGCGCTCGCGTGAGCGGCGCATCGAGCTGGTCCTTCCGCGAGGAGGACGCCCGGCGCATCAACGAGATTCTATCCGCCTTCCTGGGCGAGGCCGGCGCGCGCACTGCCCTGATCGTGGACCGGACCGGCCAGCTGATCGCCACGGTCGGCGAGGAAGTCCAGTTCGATCCCACCGCTTTCGCATCGCTCACCGCCGCCGACTTCAGCGCCAACGACCAGCTGGCCCGGATGCTGGGCGAGCCCGAATTCGGGGCGCTGTTCCACCAGGGCGAGAAGGAGTCGATGTACCTCGCGGATATCGCGCGGCGGGTGATTCTCGTGGTGCTGTTCGACAACTCCACCACGCTCGGGCTGGTGAAGCTCCGGGTGCGGACTGCGGCGCAGCAGCTGAATCAGGTGTTCACCGAAATGTTCGAACGGACCGACGATGGCACGACGCCGCCGGCAGTGGAAGGCGGATTCCTGGGTGAGGCCGAGGATGAAATCGACCGGCTCTTCGGAGCCTGAGGGGACCCCCTACGCATGTCGATGATCAACTACGCGTCCCGCGAGATCAACTGCAAGCTGGTCTATTACGGACCCGGGCTCGGCGGCAAGACCACCAACCTCGAGTTCGTGTACAACAAGGTCGCACCCGGTGCCCGCGGCAAGATGATCTCGCTGGCCACCGAGACCGAGCGGACGCTCTTCTTCGACTTCCTGCCGGTGGACCTCGGCACCATTCGCGGCTTCAAGGTCAAGTTTCACCTCTACACCGTGCCTGGGCAGGTGTACTACAACGCCTCGCGCAAGCTGATCCTCAAGGGCGTGGATGGCGTGGTGTTCGTGGGCGACAGCCAGGTGGAGCGGATGGAGGCCAACGTGGAGGCGATGCAGAACCTCTACGACAACATGCAGCAGCACGGGTACGACCTCACCCGGATTCCGTTCGCGATCCAGTACAACAAGCGCGACCTGCCCAACGCCGCACCCATCGCCGAGCTGCAGGCAGCGCTCAATCCCGGCTGGCCGGTCGAAGACCCGGCCCGCCAGCGGATGTTGCCCGACCCGGACCGCCCGGGCGAGTTCCTGGTGTGGCAGGAGGACGGGCAGTGGTACGAGCGCGCGCCCTACTTCGAGGCCATCGCCGCCACGGGCGAGGGCGTGTTCGACACCCTCAAGTCGATCAGCAAGGCCGTGGTGAAGACGCTGGGGTAGCCGGAGGGGCGTGGTTTGCGTGCTTGCGGCAGTTGCACTTGCTGCTTGCGGCCGCGATCCCTCTGCAGGCGGGCCAGCTCCAATTCTCACGTTGCTCGGCTCCGTAGTGTCCCACAATTCCGATTCGATGAGATTGGGTACCCCGGAATCGTCCTCGACGATGGATTTCGTCGGCTGCGAGCGCGTGCCGGTGCGGCATTCGCCATAGAATATGCCGTTGGGACGCGAAACCGATGACCTGAGCGAAGGAGGCGGCGTGATGCACCGGCGGGTCGTGATCTGGCTGGCGGTCGCCATCGTGGGCGTGGTTGCGGCAGCGCTTCTATGGTCAATGCGGTCAGCACTCCGAACGGGCCCGGACGCCGCCACGTCGGTCGATGCCCAGCGCGGGATTCTCATTCGCGACAGCGCTGGGGTGCTGATCTCGGAGCTGAACTGGCTGCCGGCTGACATCGAGGTCCTCGATACCGCTGGTGCCGCGGAGCTGATCGCGCACCCCGAGCATCCATGGACGATGGTAAATGGCGCGGCCTGGCTCGAGGACGGCACACTCGTCGTCGGCCACGCCGGCGAATACCGGTTGTCGATTTACGCACGGCCCGGCAGAATCCCATCGCTCGCCGGCAGGCGGGGCAGTGGGCCTGGCGAGCTCGAGATCCTCGGGTGGCTCGGCACTGGCCCGGATACGACGCTGTACACTTATGACATCCGCGCCCGGCGGGTGACCCGATTCAACCGCATTGGGGCGCCCCTCGCCGACAGCACCCTCATCATGCCAGGAGACTTGCCCGGCGCTGGCGTCGCGGGTGTGTTCAGATCGGGACGAGTTGTGCTGCACCAGGTGCTGACGCCGCTGGGGGCACAGGGTCCAGTCCGAGTTGAGTTCGACACCGCATTGGTGTACATCGGCTCGGCCGGTCGCGAGGAATGGCAGCGGATAGGGCCGTTACTTCTTGATGACTGGTCCGTAGTGCCAAGTAGCGGCCGGCTGCGCAACGGCGAGCGAGCGTATGGGCGGGTGCCTCGCGAGTTTGGAAGGCGGGCCATGGTTTCCGTCGGCACCCGCTTGCTCTTCCTGGGACAGTCCGATTCGCTGCACATAGCAGCGCTCGACGACCAGGGGCGCACCCGAGCGCTGCTCCGAGGTCGGCTTCCACGCCACCGGCTTACCGACGCGATCGTCGCGCGGGCCAGGGTGGCCGCAATGGCGGCAATGTCCTCATCCAGGGCGCGCGAGGCGGCGGCGGAGAGGTATCGGGCGTTTCCGGACGTTCCGGACCGGACTCCGGCGCTGGACGGGGCGTCGCTCGTGGATAACCGGGACAGGCTCTGGCTCAGGCTCTTCCGGAGGCCGGACGACCCCCGTGAGGACTGGATCCGCTGGGATCCGGTGTCTGGCAATGTCGTCCGGTACTCCCTGCCCCCTGGTTCCGATCTCCTGGCCGCGCGAGATGGCTCCGTACTCGGTCGTTGGGAACGTTCCGATGGGTCAGAAATCTTGCGTGTCCTCGCCCTTCCTGGGAATGTAGATTAGGACTGTGCTTCATACGCCAGTGGTGTTCACATGAACCAGCCCGACCAGCCAGCTGATCCATCGCCCGACGTCATCCTCGAGCGCCGGGCGCAGCCGCGGACTGTCTGGACCCTCCCCAACATCATCACCGTCGTCCGGATCTGCTTTACCCCGGTCATCGCGCTGCTGCCGTTCATCGATGGCTACTGGCCCAAGCTGGTCTGCTTCGTGGTGTTCATCATCGCCGCGATAAGCGATGTGTTCGACGGCTACCTCGCCCGGAGCCGGGGCCTGGTGTCGGACCTCGGCAAGCTGCTCGACCCCATCGCCGACAAGCTGCTGCTTTTCGCGACGCTGATCCCGATCTACTGGATTTCGCGCACCAGGCACGATCTCTACGACATCCCTGTATGGGGCAGCATCCCGCTCTGGGTCTGCCTTCTGCTCATCGGCCGGGAGCTGGCCATGACCGGCTTCCGCTGGTACGCCCAGCGCAAGGGCGTGGTGATCGCCGCCGGCAACGAGGGCAAGCTCAAGGCCGTGTTCCAGAACATCTTCATCGGCGCCATCATGCTCTGGTTCGCCTTCCGCGATGCCCGCCGGCCGCTGGGCTGGGAGAAGAGCCGCCTCGCCGACTTCTGGAATACCTTCCACGGGACCTTCGTGACCGTCGTGCTCTTCATCGCCGCGATCCTGACCATCTACTCCTTCGCGGTGTACATGTACCGCTACCGGCGGCTCATCAGCGAGCGGCTGCGCTAGGCCTGGTTCGAGTGTGATTTCATCACCGGCTTTTCTCCGTGTGCTCCGTGGCTCCGTGGTTCACTCGGTCCTTTCGTGTCCTTCGTCTCTTCGTGGCAAACCTCCCTGGTCCGTGGATCATTCCCAGCCCATCCCATGAAGATTGAGCTCGTTACCATCGGCACGGAGCTGCTACTCGGCTTTACGGTGGATACCAACGCAGCCGAGCTGGGCCAGCAGCTGGCCGCGGCCGGGCTGCGCATTCCCCGCCGCACCTCGATCCCCGACACCCCCGAAGCCATTCGCGACGCCGTGTCCGAGGCGATCCATCGCACCGGGGCGGTCATCACCACTGGCGGGCTCGGCCCCACCCGCGACGACATGACCAAGGGCGCGATCGCCGAGCTCTTCGGCCGGCCGATCATGTTCCAGGAGGACCTCTGGCAGCGCCTGCTGGAGCGCTACCGGCGGGTCGGCAGGACGCCGGTCGAGAGCAACCGCACCCAGGCCGAGATCCCCGAGGGCGCCACGGTCCTGCCCAACCAGTGGGGCTCCGCCCCAGGTATCTGGCTCGAGGGACAACTGCAGGACGGCACCAGCGGGCTGGTGATCATGCTGCCCGGCGTTCCGGTAGAGATGAAGAACCTGCTCCAGGCCGAGGTGCTGCCCCGGCTCGGGTCCCGATCCAGCGGCCGGATAATTCGCTCACGCACCCTGCGCACCACTGGCGTCTCCGAGAGCCTGGTCGCGGAGCGGTTGGGTGACGTGGACCGCGCAATCGGTCCGCTCACCCTTGCCTACCTGCCCAACGTGTCGGGGGTCGACCTTCGGATCACGGCATGGGACGCGGTGCCGAGTGAGGTGGACCAATTGCTCGAGTGGGGCGCGGCCCGGGTCCGGAGCCATGCCGCCGACGCCATTTACGGAGAGGGCGAGGACGATCTCGCGGCGCTGGTGCTGGCGCGGGCCCGCGAACGAGGCGTCCGACTGGCTGTCGCCGAGTCCTGCACCGGAGGGCTGGTCGGCGCGCGGCTCACCGAGATACCGGGCAGCTCCGACGTGTTCGAGGGCGGCGTGGTGTGCTACTCCTACGAATCCAAGACTGCCCTGCTCGATGTCCCGGCCGAGATGATCGTGGAGCATGGCGCCGTGAGCGAACCGGTGGTGCGGGCCATGGCAGTGGGTGCGCTCGCTACCCTGGGTGGCGATTTGTCGGTTGCGGTGACCGGCATCGCCGGCCCCGGCGGCGCCACGCCCGACAAGCCGGTGGGCACCGTCTGGTTCGCCACGGCGATGGCAGGAGAAGTGCGGGCGTCGACGAACGTATTCATGGGTTCGCGCTACGAGGTGCGGGCACGGGCGGCCCAGCGGGCGCTGTTCCTGCTGTGGGAGCGGCTACGGGAGTAGTAGAGCGAAGCGGCCATACCCACATGATCGGCTCGGCGACAGGGAAAGCGCAGCCGCCGAGCCGTCCCCCAATCCCCCGAACCCTGCTAAATTCCGGCCATTCCGAACCCCGAGTGAGCCGTGCAGGACGACTTTCTGAACGACATGCCCGACCCGGCCGAAGCGGCGCCCGCCTCCCTGCCCATGGAGCCGGCCGACCAGGCCGTGCAGCGCCTTGAACGCGAGCTGGACGAGGTTCGCGACCGCCACCTCCGGCTGGCCGCCGAGTTCGACAACTTCCGCAAGCGGGTGAGCCGTGAGCGGCTGGAGCTGAGCGACCGCGCCCAGGCCGCCTTCATCAGCCGGCTGCTGGACGTGCTGGACGACCTCGACCGGCTGGCCGAGGGCGAGACCGCCACATCGGCCGAGTCGCTGCGGGAGGCCGTTACGCTGATCGACCGGAAGTTCCGGAAGGAGCTGGAATCCGCCGGCGTCGAACGGATCGACCCCGCCGGCCAGCCCTTCAATCCGGAAGAGCACGAGGCGGTTTCCACCCTCCCCGCACCCGACGCCAGCCGGGACCATGAGGTGAGCGCAACCTTCCAGCCGGGCTACCGGTTCAAGGGTACGCTGGTGCGGCCCGCGCGGGTGCAGGTGTTCGCGGACCAGGGCCAGGCGTAGCGTGGCCGCGAAGGACTTCTACCAGGTCCTCGGCGTCCCCGACTCCGCCAACGCCGCCGACATCAAGAAGGCGTACCGGAAGCTGGCCAAGCAGTACCATCCCGACGCCAACCCCGACAACGCCCAGGCGGCGGAGCGGTTCAAGGAGATCTCCGAAGCGCACGCCACCCTGTCCGATGGGTCCAAGCGGAAGCAGTACGACCAGATGCGTCGGCTGGGCGCATTCGACGCGGCGGCGCGCCGTCCCTCGGCGGGTGGCAGGGGATCGTATCAGCAGGACGAAGTCGAGTTCGGCGATCTCGGCAACTTCGGGCTGGGCGACATCTTCTCGTCCATTTTCGGCAAGGGTCGCCGAGAGGACGTCCGGGGTGAGACCCTCGAGGCGGTGGTCGAGGTGCCGTTTCGGGTAGCGGCGCTGGGCGGGAAGGTGCCGGTCACGCTCCCCGTCACCGAGCCGTGCGTCACCTGCAAGGGCAGCGGTGCCGCACCCGGCGCCACGCTCGACACCTGTCCCGAGTGCAAGGGCAGGGGCACCATCGCGTTTGGGCAGGGGACGTTTACCGTCAACCGGCCCTGCCCCCGCTGCCGCGGCCGGGGCAAGGTGCCGTCGGTACCGTGCCCCACCTGTCGAGGCGCGGGACAGGTGCGCACCGAACGCCGGGTGCTGATCACCGTGCCCGCTGCCACCGAGCCGGGCGACCGGGTGCGGCTGAAGGGCCAGGGCCAGTCCGGTGCGAGCGGCACGCCGGCGGGCGACCTCATCATCACCTTTCAGGTTCAGGCGGATCGGTTCTTCCGGCGCGACGGCCTGGATGTCCACTGCGAAGTTCCGCTGAACATGGTCCAGGCGATTCTCGGCACCCGGCTCAAGGTCCGGACGCTGGAAGGGAAGCAGGTGTTGCTGAGAGTGCCGCCCGGCACCCAGCCGGGACGGAAGTTCCGCATCAAGGGGCAGGGGATCGAGAAGAACGGACGGCGGGGAGACCAGCTGGTGGAAGTCAGCGTGACGCTGCCGGAGAAACTTTCCAGCGCATCGGAAGCAGCACTAAAGGAGTTCGCCGAGAAGGCGGGCCTGCCGCACTAGTCGTGCTTCCCCTCGTCGTGCACGACGAGGGAGAGCGCCACGCTCACCAGCCCGACTATCAGCCCGCCGACGAAGGCCGCCCAGAAGCCATCCACGTGAAAGCCCAGCCCCAGCTGGCCGCTCAGCCATCCGGTGACCATCAGCATCAGCGCGTTGATTACCAACGAGAACAGTCCCAGCGTCAGCAGGATCAGCGGGCAGGTCAGCAGCGTGAGGAGGGGCCGCAGCAGGCTGTTCACCAGCCCGAAGAGCAAGGCGACGATCAGCAGGTTGAGCAGGCTGCCGTCATGCCGGATGCCGGGGACGAGCCAGGCCGCGACGAACAGCGCTGCGGTGTTGACCAGCAGGCGTACCAGAAAGGTCATGGTTGGCCCTCCTTGAAGATCACACCACCACCCAGCACCTGGTCGTCCGCAGCAAACAGCACGCCCGACTGCCCCGGCGTCACCGCCCGGACCGGCTCGTCGAGCTTGAGCCGCAGCCCATGTGTCCCCGACTCGACGACAACGGCCGGCACGGCGCGGGCCCGGTGCCGAGCCTGGACCTGGCAGCGGTCGCCTTCCGCCAGCGGTTGCGCCAGCCAGTTGACCTCCTCGAGGCCGATGCTCCAGCCCTCGAGGTCCTCGGCGTCGCCGATCACGACTTCCCGGGTGTGGGGCCGAATCTCCACCACATAACGCGCCGAACTGGCGCCCCCCGGCAGCCCGCGCCGCTGGCCGATGGTGTAGCGGGCAAAGCCATCATGCTCACCCACGACGTCGCCGCCGACCGTGACCAGCGGCCCTGGCGCGAGCGCCGGGGCATCGGCGGGCAGGTGGCGCTCGAGCACGCCGGCGTAGTCGTCGTCGGGCACGAAGCAGATCTCGACCGACTCGGGCTTGTCCGCGGTGGCGAGCCCCAGCTGGCGGGCGAGGGCGCGAGTCTCCGCCTTGGAGAGTTCGCCCACCGGGGTCAGCATCCGCGCCACCACCGCGCGGTCAATGCCCCACAGGAAGTAGGCCTGGTCCTTGGCCCGGTCGCGGCCCCGATACAGCGCGCCGTCGCGCGCGATCGCATAGTGACCGGTCGCTATGTGATCGCAGCCCAGCGCGTCGGCGTGCGCCAGCAGGTCGCGGAACTTGGTGAACGAATTGCAGCGCACGCAGGGGATGGGTGTGCGCCCCCGGGAATACTCACTCACGAAGTTCTGGATGACGTGGAGGGAGAAGCGGTCTTCCAGGTTCAGCACATAGTGCGGAATGCCGAGCTTGCTGGCCACATCGCGGGCATCGTTGATCGAGTCGAGCGAGCAGCAGGGCCGGTCGGGCACGTCGCCGCCATGGCAGAAGAGCTTCATGGTGGCACCCACCACCTCGTAGCCCTGTTCCACCAGGCGCGCCGCGGCCACCGAGCTGTCCACGCCGCCACTCATCGCCACCAGCACCTTCTCACGCACGGCCCAGCACCTCCGACAGCTTGCGCACCTTGGCGACCACACCGGGAAAGACTTCTGCGGCGCGCTCGATGTCCGCCTCGCTGGAGTCGTGCCCCAGGCTGAAGCGGAGCGTGCCGAGCGCAAGTTCGCGGGGCACCCCCATCGCCATGAGCACATGCGACGGCTCGACTGCCCCGGTGGAGCAGGCGGACCCGCCCGACACCGCAACGCCGGCCAGATCCAGATGCATCAGCATCGCTTCGCTCTCGGCACCGGGCACCGATATGCTCACTATGTTGACCGCCCGTGCCGACGACTCCACCGAGACGCGGATGTCGGGCACCGCCGCCCGGAGCCGGGCGATCAGGTCGTCGCGCAGTTGGGTGAGCCGGCCACGCTCGGCCTCACGTTCCGCCACCGCCAGCTGCGCCGCCCGACCCAGCGCCACTGCGCCCGCGACGTTCTCGGTGCCCGGCCGGATGCCGAATTGCTGGCCACCGCCATGGATGATGGCTTCCACCGCCTTGCGGTCGCGCACCACCAGCGCGCCGATGCCCTTGGGCGCGCCGATCTTGTGGCCGGAGATGGTCAGGAAGGTGCACTCGAAGTCGGCGACGGAGACCGGCTCCTTGCCGAAGGCCTGGACCGCGTCGGTGTGAAAGGCGGTGCCGGCGTCGCAACATCGGTCGGCGATGGCCTTGACCGGCTGCACCACGCCGACCTCGTTGTTCACCCACATCACCGATACTACCGCTGGGTGCCCCGCCAGCGCCCGGTCGAGCGCGTCGAGGTCCAGCACGCCGTCGCTGCCCACCGGGAGGATCACTTCCTTGCCGCCGAGGTGCACCACGTGGTGCGCCGCTGCCAGCACCGCCTTGTGCTCGATGGCGGAAACGCACGCCACCATCGGCTGGCCCCGGTCCCGGGCCGCAAGCGCCGAGCCGACCACCGCCAGGTTGTCGGCCTCGGTGCCACCGGAGGTGAAGATGATCTGGTTGGGCTCGGCGCCGAGCGCCGCGGCGACTTCCCGGCGGGCCTGTTCCAGCCCGGCCCGGGCCGCCCGGCCGAAACGGTGGGCGCTGGAGGGGTTCCCGAAGCTCTGGCTGCCCAGGTAGGGCAGCATCGCGTCCAGCACTTCGGGCCGTACCGGGGTGGTGGCCGCGTGATCGAGGTAAACGTGGGCTGTGGACATGGACCCGGAATATAGCGCTACATACTCTGGACCTGGAGTCCGACGACGTCGTCCACCAGCATGGTCTCCGGGGTGAAATAGGGCTCGCCGAAGGCTCGCCGGATGAGGGATCCGTAGCGCCGTCCCTGGGCCTCGACCAGGGAGTACAGGTCCTGGCCGGTGGGGAAGATCTCGCCGGCCGCCTTGGCCCCGTCAAACTGGCTGGCGTAGCACCGGATCGCCTGCATCTTGCGCTCGAATTGCTCGGAAATTTCCACTACGAAGGTGGGCGCTACCGGATCCTCCCGATAGGCGAGGGCGTACAGGATTTTGTGGGGCCGGTGCGGCTCGCCGGCGGCGTCGTAGCGGGCCAGCCCGGCGAGGAAGCAGGCGTCCCGGCCCAGCTCGGACGCGATCCGATGGTCGGGATGCCGACCCACCGCGTACGGCAGAATCACCACCCTGGGTGCGAAGGAGCGGATGTGCTCGACCACCACCCGCCGCATGGCGTCGGTGTTGGCCAGATGGGCGTCGGGGAGCTCGGCGTTGCGTCGCTCAGCCACGCCCATCACTGCGGCGGCCTTCGCCGCTTCCGCGGCGCGCAGCTCGGCGCTGCCGCGGGTGCCGGTCTCGCCCTGGGTCAGGTCGAGGATACCGGTGGAGTAGCCCTGGTCCACCGCGCGGATCAGGGTGCCCCCGCAGGTGAGTTCCACATCGTCGCGATGGGCGGCGATGGCCAGCAGGTCAACGGTCATTCTCGGTCATACTCCTGAGTTGGGAGACCCACCACGAAGAAACGAAGGACCCCTTCGTGTCCTTCGTTTCTTCGTGGTGAAGCTATTGACTCCGATGCCGGGACCGCCACCAGCGGACGCCCGAGACGACTCCCGCGCCGATGATCACCAGCGGAATCCAGACGCCGGCGCTGGCGATGAACGCCGCCACAAACCGCACGAAGTTGCGCCACGCGCTTCGGAACGACTCCACCAGCATGCCCCCACCGCCGCTGCCGCCGATGATGGGCGCCGGCTCATGCAGCCGCACTGTCAGGGTGCTGAGCGCCACCCGGTTCCGCAGGTAGCGGAGCCGGCCCTCTGCCGTCTCGATTGCCTCGCGGACCCTGGCCAGCTCACGCTCCACCGCGAGAACATCCTCCAGCTTGCCGGTGCGGGTCGCCAGCAACTCGACCAGCCGGCGCTCCAGCCGCCGGCCATTCTCCAGCCGGGCGGACATGTCGACGTACTCCTCGCCCACGTCCTGCACCGAGACGTTGAAGTATTCCACCGTACCAATGTCGCCCAGCCCGGCCTGGACTTCCTCGAACCGCTCGGCCGGGATCCGCAGCTGAAGTGACGCCTCGCGTATCTGGCCCCGGCCGCCGCTGTATCCAGTGTTGCCCACGTGACCGCCCACCCGCGCGACCAGCGCCTGTACCGCGGCGACACCGACCTCGAGCGAATCCACCTCGACGCTGGCATCCCCGGTGCGAATCAGCATCTGTGGCGGCAGCGAGTCGCTGACCGGCTGTGACGCCTGCGATGGCACTCGCACGGTCTGGAATCCCTTCGGCGCGCTGCCGCTCTCCACCATGTCGTCCGGCATCGGTGGCGGTGGTGCCGCCGGCTCCATGCCCTGGCTCATATCTGCACCGGCGTTGCCGACTGATGAACGCTCCGGCGCGCCGTCGCATGCCAGGGCGAACACCAGCAGGCCTGCAAGCACTACGCGCATTCGACGCTCCGGTTCAGGTCCGGGTGGAGATGCCCATCGCTCGGCTTCGTGCACATCCTGGCATCGCAGGGTAACCACGAAGAGACGAAGGACGCGAAGGGAAAAAAATAACCACAGAGCCACAGAGCCCACGGAGATGCACGGAGAACTGCTTGTTGTTGTGGATGCCATGCCGAGGGACTGGAGCTTCGCGGCACTCCCACATACACAAAGGCTCTTGCTCTCCGTGTTCTCCGTGGCTCCGTGTTTAATGACGACTCCTTCGCGTCCTTCGGCGGCTTCGCAATGACGTAAGGGGCCGCGCCTACTCGTGCCGCAGCGCCTCGACCGGGTCCATGCGCGCGGCGCGATTGGCGGGGAGGATGCCGAAGGTGAGCCCGATCCCGATGCTCACGCTCACCGCCACGACCGCGCTCCAGAGCGGCACGCTCGACTCGAGTCCCAGCTGTCCCTTGAGCAACTCGCCGGCGCCCAGGCCCACGAGGACACCGAGCAGCCCGCCCATCAATGTCAGGGTGGCGGCCTCGACCAGGAACTGCCAGAGAATCTCCCGCCGAGTGGCGCCCAGCGCCATGCGGACGCCGATCTCGCGGGTCCGGTCGGTGACCGAGACCATCATGATGGCCATCACCCCGATGCCGCCCACCAGCAGCGCCACCCCGGAGAGCGCCACCATCACCAGGAAGAACACGGAGGTGAGCCCGTTCACGGTCTCGAGGATCTTCTCCTGCGACAGGAGGTCGAAGTTGTTCTCCTGGCCGGGCCGGAGCTGGCGCGCCCGGCGGAGCGCCACCGTGGCCTCGTCCTGCGCCAGTTCGACCGTGACGCCGGCCTTCGGCTTCACCGTGAGCCAGAGCGCGTTGGTCTCATCGTACTGGTACTGCCGGCGAGCGGTCTCGTAGGGAATGACGCCGCCGACCTCCTGGCTGGGCGGCTCGAAAATGTTGTCGGGCTTCTGGTAGAGTCCCACCACCTTCATCGGCTGGCCGCCGAGCCGCACGGTGCGCCCCAGCGGGTCGATGCGCCCGAAGAGGAACCAGGCCGCTTCCTCCTCCAGCACAATCACCGGATCGCCGGCCAGTTCCGCCGGCGAGAAGAACCGCCCCCGCAACAGGGTGCCGCCCTGCACGTCCATGTAGTGGTTGTCGGCCCCGAAGAACGTCAGCAGCTGGGTGCGGGTTCCCTGGTACTCCATTCGCTGGAACAGCTGGATCCACAGGCCGGCGTACTCGATCTCATCCACCCGGCTGACCGCCTCGGCGTCGGTGCGCGACAGCACCGGACGGATACGGACTTCGTACGGCAGGTTCTGCGGGTCGATCGGAGTCTGGGAGAAGAACCGCATGGCGTAGAACGTGGTGGGGCCCGCCACCTCGATGGTGTTGAAGATCTGGGTGCGAACCCCCTGCACGATGCTCGCCATGGCCATCACCGTGGTGACGCCGATGACGACGCCGAGGATCGTCAGTGCGGACCGAAGCTTGTTGGACCGGAGCGACGTGAACGCGAAGGCGGCTCCTTCAGAGGTGGACCGGGCGAAGCGCGCGACCGACGCGACAAGACTCATTCGGCCCGGAGCGCGGTGATGGGATCCAGCCTGGCGGCGCGCGCCGCGGGATACACCCCGAACAGGATGCCGGTCCCTGCGCCCAAAAGGAGCGACAGCCCGACGCTCCACGCTGTCACCCGGGCGGGGAGGGGCGACAATGTGCCGACGACGGCAGCGAGCGCGGCGCCGGCCGCTACGCCGAGCAGGCCGCCGAGCGCCGACAGGCACACCGCCTCCACCAGGAACTGCCGGCGGATGTCGCTTTGCCGCGCACCGATCGCCTTGCGAATCCCGATCTCGCGGGTTCGCTCATTGACCGTCATCAGCATGATGTTCATGATGACGATCCCGCCCACCACGATGCCAATGCAGACCACCGCCGGCACAATGGTGAACAGCAGCCGGGTGAGCGTCTGCCAGAAGTCCATCAGGGCGTCGGCCTTGTCGACGGTGAAATCGTTGTCCTGGCCGGGGCGCAGCTTGTGCGCCAGCCGCATCGCCTCCTCGGCCCGGGCCATGGCGCCCGGAATGGACTCCGCGTCACGCATCTTGACCGACACGACGGTGGTCAGGCGACGGCCGTAGATCGACTCGAAGGACGTGATGGGCAGCAGGATGAAGGCATCGAACGACTGCCCGAGCACGCGGCCCTTCTGGGCCATGACACCCTTGACCCGGATCTCGCGCCCGCCCACCCGGATCCGGCGTCCCACGGCGCCCTCGGGGCTGCCGAACAGATTGTCCGCCACATCCCAGCCCAGCACACCAACATGGCGGCGCTCACGGACGTCGGGATCGGCCAGGGCCTCGCCCGCGACGACCTCGTAGTCCTGCACCAGCTGGTAGGGCGGGGTCACGCCGAAGATCATGACGCTGCGGAGCCGTTCGCTGCCCCACACCACGTCGGCGGTCGGCGTGGGATAGCCTGACTGCAGCGCGACCGCATAGGCATCCGGCAGCGCGGCTTCCACCGCGGCAGCGTCGTCTCGGGTGATGCGAGGGCGCCGGGCTATTGCCCGGATGGTCTCTTCGTCGAGTAGTCCCGGCGCGATGGGGTCCCGCCGTACCTGGAAGGCGTTGGTGCCGATGATGGCGCTGGTCAGGTTCTCGCGGACATAGGCGTTCATGCCCTGGATGATGGCCACCACGGCCACCAGGAATCCGACGCTGACGATGATGCCGAGAAGGGTGAAGACCGAACGGAGCTTGCTGCCGACGATGGCGTGAAGGGCCAGGCGGAGGGCCTCGAGGTAGGGCATGGTACAAACTATCTAGTGGGAAGTGGGAAGTGGGAAGTGGGAAGTAGGAAGTAGAAGTCTACCATCCACTCCCCACTCCCCACTCCCCACTTTCCACTTCCCACTTCCCACTTCCCACTAGCTACTCATAGCGTAGCGCCTCCACCGGGTCCAGCCGCGATGCCTTGGAGGCCGGATAGAGCCCGAATACGACGCCCGTCAGGATCGAGGCCAGCACGGCGGCCACTACCGAGCCGACGGGCACCTGGGCCGGAATCGGTGACCAGGTTCGCACGCCCCACGCTATCAGCGCTCCCAGTCCGATGCCGGCGACGCAGCCGATCAGCGTGAGCGTGGCCGCCTCGACCAGGAACTGGAACATGATCTCACCCCGGGTGGCGCCCAGCGCCTTGCGTACCCCGATCTCGCGGGTGCGTTCAGTCACCGAGATCATCATGATCGCCACCACGCCGACACCGCCCACCATCAAGCCGACGCTGGAGAGCGCAATCATCACCATGAAGAACCCGCCCGTCACCTTGCTCCACATGGCGAGGAAGCGGTCCTGCGTCACGATGGCGAAGTTGTTCTCCTCGCCCGGCTTGAGCCCACGGGAGCCGCGCAGCGCGCCGATGACCTCGTCCTGGGCGTCGGCCACGGTCGCATCGTCAGTGGGCAGGACCGCGATGTCCATCCAGCCCTTCCAGTAATCCGCCACCTTGGTGAAGGTGGTGTGGGGCATGGCCAGCCGCGGGTCGCCGCCGCCGCCGAACAGCGATGCGGCCTCGACGTGCAACCCCACCACGGTGAATGGCTGGCCGAAGATCTTGATTCGCCTGCCGATGGGGTCGAGCCCGGGGAAGAGCTGTTCGGCCAGCTTGTCGTTGATCACCGCCACATGGGATCCGGCGGCGTACTCCACCGGTGTGAAGCTGCGCCCCGCCCGGATCTCGCCGCCGTTGACCAGCACCCAGGCGGGGCCGAAGCCGGCGATGCCGACGCCCGTCAGATCGGTGGTGCCGTAACTCACCGGGCCCCCCGTGTTCTCCGAGACGGACACGTCCCGGACCGACGGCAGCCGCCGGATGAGCTCGGCCTCCTCCACCGTCAGCCACGGGTTGCGGCGCCACGGGGAAAGTTCGTCGGAGCCGTCCGAGATCTGGATGCCGTCGCGGAAGAACCGGAACACGAAGAAGGTCTTGGGCCCGGCGCTCTCCAGCATGCCGGTGACGCTCCGGTTGATGCCGGTGATGGCCGACCCGATCGCGATCACCACCATGACCCCGATGGCGACACCGAGGATGGTGAGGAAGGCGCGCACCTTGCTGGCGCGCACCGAGTCGAGGGCAATGCCGACGCCCTCGGTCATCCGGGTGAGCGTGGTACCGATGGCCATTTACTCCGCCCTCAGCGCGGTGATCGGGTCGAGGCGCGACGCCCGGATGGCGGGGTACACCCCCGCCACGACGCCGACCAGGATCCCCAGCGTGACGCCGAGCCCGATGGACCAGGGCGCCACGGCGGCGGGGAAGGGAGTGAGCGCCTTCACGATGAACGCGAGGCCCAACCCGGCGAGGATGCCGATCGCGGCTCCCGCCACCGACAAGGTCGCCGCCTCGACCACGAACTGCGACAGGATGTCGCCCCGCTTGGCGCCGATCGCCTTGCGAATGCCGATCTCGCGGGTGCGTTCGGATACCGCCATCAGCATGATGTTCATGATCACGATGCCACCCACCACCAGCGAGATCCCCACCAGCAGCGGCAGCGCGGTGAAGAGGACGGTGGAGATCTTCTCCCAGAAATCGAGCGCCTCGTCGGCGGTCTCGATGGTGAAGTTGTTGGCCTCGTCCGGCTTGAGCTGGCGGCGGGCCCGCATCAGCGCTTCGACTTCGCCCACTGCGGCGTCCAGCTGCTGCGGGTTGTCCGGCCGGATCATCAACTGGTCCATCACATTGAGCGGACAGATGAGCCGCCGCCCGGGAGCGCTGTAGGGCATGATGGCGAACTTGTCCTGCGACATCCCGAAGAGCGTGCCCTGCGACTCCACCACCCCGATCACCCGGTAGGGAATACCGGCGATCTTCACCGACTTGCCGAGCGGGTCCTCGCCTTCGAAGAGGCGGTCGGCGACTTCGAAGCCGAGCAGCACCACCGGCGAACCGGCGCGGACCTCCTGCCGCACGAACACCCGCCCGGCGGCGAGCTCGTAGGCCTTGAGGTCGAAGTAGGATTCCTCGGTGCCCCGCAACTCGATGTCGCTCGCCCGCTTGCCATCGTACTCCAGGGTCACCCGGTCGGCACAGTAGTTGGCGAAGGTGGCCGGTACGGTCATTCGCTCGCGCAGGTACTCGGCGTCGTCGTAGCTGATGCGGGGGCGGCGCCACCAGGTCCGCCACTGGGCCTCATCCACGTCCCCGCCGGTGAAGTTGGGGCGCTGGCGCAGCTGGAAGCTGTTGACCCCGCCCACCTCGTCGGTGACCGCGGTCTCGACGTACACGTTCATGCCCTGCACGATCGACACCACCGCGATCAGGAAGGTGACGCCGATCAGCACCCCAATGAGCGAGAAGAAGCTCTTGAGCTTCTGGGCCCAGATGGTGCGAAGGGCCATGCGGACGGCCTCGATCAGGCGCACGTCAGGCCGCGCTTTCCTGGTTGAGGCGGTCGGACTCGACCCGGCCGTCGCGCAGCGTCACCACCCGCTCGGCGTGCTCGGCGATGTCGGGCTCGTGGGTCACCATGATCACCGTCTGCCCCAGCCGGTGCAGCTCGGCGAAGACCGCCATGATCTCCTCGCTGGTGCTGCTGTCGAGGTTGCCGGTCGGTTCGTCGGCCAGCAGGATGCTGGGCTGGTTGACCAGCGCCCGGGCAATCGCCACTCGCTGGCGCTGGCCCCCCGACAGCTCATTGGGCCGGTGGTGCATGCGGTCGCCCAGTCCCACTCGTTCCAGTGCCTGCCGCGCGCGCTCACTCCGGTCCGCGCCGGATACGCCGGCATAGACCAGCGGCAGCTCCACGTTGTGCAACGCGGAGGCACGGGGCAGCAGGTTGAAGGTCTGGAACACGAACCCGATCTCCTTGTTGCGGACGCGTGCCAGCGCGTCATCAGTCAGCTGTGACACCTCCTGGCCGTTGAGCCAGTAGCTGCCGGCGTCGGGTGTATCCAGGCAGCCCAGGACATTCATCATCGTGGACTTGCCCGAACCGGACGGGCCCATGATCGCGACGTATTCGTTCCGGCTGATCGTGAGCGACACCCCTCGCAGTGCGTGGATGATCTCGCCGCCCATGTCATAGCGACGCTCGAGTCCCTCGATCCGGATGATGTCGGACTGCATCAGCTGCGTGCCCCCTGGGCGCCCGGCATCGTGGCCGGCATGGCCCGGACCCGGGTACTGTCGCGGAGATCGCGGATGGTCTGGTAGGTGCCGGACACGATGCTGTCGCCCACCTGCAACCCGCTCAGGATCTCGAAGTGCTCATCCCCGGCGATTCCCACCTTGACCGGACGGAAGGTCGCCACGCCGCCGTTGACCACGAAGACGCCTTCGGACTCGTTGCGCTTCGATCCGCTGTCGCCTGGCGCGGTGGCCGGCCCGGTCGTATCCGTGTCGGTCAGCGGGGTGGATCCCGCGCCCCGCTCGGACGGCACCGGCGTGTTGTCGCGCACGGTGAGGGCGATGATGGGTACGCTCATCACATCTTCGCGGACATCGGTGACGATGCGCGCCGTGCAGCTCAGGTCGGGGCGGATGTCGGCCGGCGGGTTGTCGAGGGTGATTTCGACCTCGAAGTCCACCGCCTGATCGGTCGAGCCGCTGGCGGTTGCCGTGGCCGAGAGCAGCGCGCTGTTGCTGACCTTGGTCACACGCCCGGCGAAGGTGCTGTCGGGGAAGGCGTCGATGGTGACCTCGACCGAGTCGCCCTCGGTGAGCCGCACCACGTCGGTCTCGTCGACCTTCACAGTGGCCTGGATGACCGACAAGTCGGCGATGGTCACCAGCAGCGCCTGCTCGCTGGAGAAGGTGCCCTGAACCGCGACTTCGCCCACTTCTTTCGCCACTCGCACGACCCGGCCGGCCATCGGCGCCACCAGCCGGGTCTTGGACAGCTGCTCCTGCGCCTGCCGCAGCCCCGCGCGGGCCTGGTCCATCGTGGCCTCGCTGGCGCGGAGGTTGGCCTGGGCCACCTCGTGCGCCGTCACCGCCTGCTCGACCATCTCAGGTGCGATCAGGTTCGGGCCCGCCTTGGCCAGCTCGTTGGCGCGGTCGGCCGCGCGCTTCGCCTGGTCGCGGTTGGCGCGCGCCTGGACCACCGATGCCTGGCTGGATGCGACCACACCCTCGGCGCGCGAGACCGACGCCTGGTATTCGGACGGATCGATCTGCAGCAGGAACTGGCCCTTGGTGACCCAGTCGCCCTCCTTCACCGCGATCTGGATGATCCGGCCGGTGATGTCGGCACTGATGTCCACCTGCGACTTGGCCTCGATCCGTCCACTCGCCGTGACCGCGGCGACCAGGTCGCGGGTCGCAACGGTGTCCATGCGGACTTCCGTGGAGGCGTTGGCGCGGCGCGAGCGGCTCATCATGAACAGCCCCACCACGACGACCAGGGCGATGGCCCCGAAAATTCCAAACTTTGTCCTGCGGGTCATGTCCGATCCTCGTCAGCGAAGGGGACGGCCGACCGCGGCTTCCAGGTCCGCGATGGCGATGTGATAGCTGTAAATGGCATTGACGTAGTCGCCCTCGGCGCCCTGCACGGCGGCCTGGGCATCGGCCAGCTCCAGCGCGGTGCCGCTGCCCACGCGGTAGCGGTCCTGTGCCAGCCGCAACTGCTCCCGGGCGGCGTCACGCGCAGCGGCCTGCACCGAGATCGAGCTGTGCGCCGTGTGCACGGCGGCGAACCGGCTGCGCACCGCCGACCGCACCAGCAGCCGCTGGGCCCGGAGCGCCTCGTCCGCGTCCTCCCGAGCAGCACCGGCCTCAGCCACCTGCAGCTGGCGGGAGAATCCGGTGAAGATCGGCAACGAGATCGACAGCGACGCGCCGAAGGGCGACCGGGTGTAGTTGAACGGGAAGACGTTGTTGTTCTCCCGGAACGCGCTCACGACAGCGGGATCCAGCGTGTTGGGATCGACCAGCCCGTTCGACGCCAGGCAGTTGTTGGTCGAGAGTCCGGCACTGGAACGGATCACGTTGTTGTCGAGGCAGGACGCATACCCGCCCTGCGCGCCGGCCAGCTGTCCGCTCAGGAGCAGTTCCTCGTCGGTGAACTCCTGGGCAAACCCGCTCCATCCGGCGCTCACGCTCAGCCGCGGCAGATACTGGCTCTTGGCCGCCGCCAGCTGCGAACTGGCTGCATCTTCACGGGCTGCCGCGGCCCGCACTTCAGGATTCTGCTCATCAGCCGTGGCCAGCAGTGTCTCCAGC
The DNA here is from genome assembly GCA_035759745.1 of Gemmatimonadales bacterium. GTDB lineage: Bacteria > Gemmatimonadota > Gemmatimonadetes > Gemmatimonadales > GWC2-71-9 > CAMLHP01. Next base: position 16,580 of record DASTUF010000077.1, on the reverse strand, counting down.
TCCCATGCGGGGTCGGACACGGGAAAGCTGTCCGGCAGCGCGATGAGCGACGGGTCCGCGGGGATCTCGATGCCCATGAGCCGGAACAGCTCCAGCTTGGCATCGGCCGCCGCCTGCAGTGCCTGCAGCAGCGCCACGTCCGACGTTCCCTTGGTGACCTGGGCCTGGCGCACATCCAGCAGCGTTGCCTGGCCCACGTCATACCGCGCCTGCGCCAGCCGGACGAAGTCCTCATTGCGGGAGACCTGCTCCCGCGCCACCACCACCTGGGCTTCGTTCTGCAGGGCCAGCAGGTACTGACGGGTCACGTCGGCCCGAAGTTGCACGCCCGCACCCGCAATGTTCTCGGTGACCGCCCGCGCATTGGCCTTCGCGCGCCCCGGCGCCGTCAGCGTCTGGCCGCTCAGTTCCCAGGACAGTCCAATCGAGTAATTGGACGTGAGCGTTGGCGACGTCTGCCGGAACTCGGTGCCGCCGAAGGTCGAGCTGCCGGCGCCGTTGTAGCCCAGCCCGGTGGACACCGACGCCGAGGGCAGCACTGCCGACGCCCAGGCGTTGCGCACTCCCCAGCGTGCCGGCCCGGCATCATTGAGTGCGCTGCGATAGGCGGGGCTGTTGGCGGTGGCGGTCTGGAGCGCCTCGGCCAGCGTCAGCGACACCGTTGGTGCGGGACGCACGGCTGTGGTGTCCTGCGCCGCCAGCACCGGCAGCGGCAGGAACAGGAGCGTCAGGGTCGCACGCAGCGTGCGGGCAGCGACAGGTCGAGCCATGCGAGATTTCCTCATCAGGTGGCAGAGTCGGAGGCACTTACGGGCAGGGCCGCCCCAAGGTTTCACCTTGCGACGACATGCCTCGATAATGATGTAGGATCGTGACTTGCGAACGCTGAGGGCTCAGCGGACCTGGGCGGAGAGACCCGACGACGGCAGATCGACACTGGTGAGCAGGCCCTGAGCGTCAACACCCAGCGTGCCGGTCACCCCGCCACTCAATGCCACGTTTCCGCCGGCTGCACGGGTGGCTGTGATCTGTGAGCGCGCGCCGGTGCGAGGTTCGATGGCAATCAGCCGGGCTCCCGATTCCGTGGCGAGGTCGGCCACCGCCTGATAGAGCATGAGTGCCTGGTCGTCCAGCAGCACCAGGTTGCGGCCGCCCGGCAACTCCCGGCCAGCCTTCTCGTTCTCGGCCACGGTCTGGAGGAGCAGCCGCGCGCCCTGACCCGCGGCCAGGATGTGGGTCGTGCCGCCGGCGCCCTTCACGTCCATCTGAAAGAGCATCAACTGGCCCGAATCGTCGCGCTGGAGCTTCACATCGAGATTCTGCACCGGCGATTCGCCCGGGTACGAGCTGGAAATGACCAGCGTCGTCCCTGCGGCGTCCCGGTCCCGGCCGTCGGTCAGGGTGAACTGCTCCCGCCCGATCTCGGCGCCTCCCCTGGAGACCACGAGAACCCGTCCCCCCGCCTGCGCGAACGCGGGCGAGGCGGCAAGCACAAGCAGCAGAGCGGCAAGGCGCATGCGGGATCTCCCGGGGGTCAACATTGCTGCAGGCATCGGCGCACCTGCTCCAGCATGAAAGTATACAGCCGTTCGCCCTTCTCGGCTGTGGCCAACGAGGGATACCCGACCGAGCCGGGAAAGCCTTCCGGCAGCCGCTTGCTCGAGCCGGGCTTGAACCGGTCACGCCCACTGGGCGGCAGGTAGTCGCGAGCCAGATCCATCCGGACCAGGTCAGGCGCTATGTGGAGCAGCAGGGAAGTGTCGAGCTCGCCGCCCTGGACCGGCAGGTCGGGCCGTTCCAGCAGGCCGGTGAAGTCGAGCGAGAAGATGTCCACCACCAGTACTTGGCTGACCTCGGTGCGGATAGTGCTGAGCGCCTCCTGGTGGGCGTCGTTGGCCTGGGCCGTGAGAATCAGGAACTCGCGGACTCCTGCCCCCACCTCCCAGGACTCGATAAGTTCGTTCATGACGCGATGCAGCGTCTTGCGCGAAACCGACGCACCTCCGGGGAATGACGGTGTCGGGGTATGTACCCCGTATTCCACTGTCGGGGTTCGGGGGACGCCGGATTCGGCCGACAAGTCATCCGCCAATCGCTCCACGATGATGGTATCGCAACCCAGCGGCAGGTGGGGTCCGTGCTGCTCGGTGGTGCCGACCGGCACGATCAGTGCGGGCCGTGCCTCGAGATGCTCCCGCAGGTTGCCGGGGTTCATCTCCTTCATTCTCCAGGGACGGCCTTCGTGAGGCATGTGGATCGCTGGTGGGTGGTGGTGATGCTCGCGGTGGCGTTGGCCACCGCCGAGTGGTTGCGCGGATCGCCGCTGGGCTGGGCGTGGCTTGCCGCGGGGTTCGCCGCCGTCGCGGCGATGCTGCTGCTTCGGCGGCAGGACCGGACCCGCTGGCTGCTGGCATCCCTGCTCGCCCTGCTCGCCGCGCAGTCGGCCATGACGGCACTCTCGGCGCGGTCCATCGACCGTCAGTGGCCCGCGGAGCGGGAGCGCCGGCTCGAAGCATACGGCAACAGCGTCGGCGGTGAACTCCGGCGTGCGCTGCGCGGCGCCAGCCGGCTGGCGCGTATCGCCGACGCCGCTTCCGCGCTCGAGCGGCCCGCCGCCTTCCGCGCACTGGAGGCCGCCGTGCCCACCGGTGGCGCCGAAATGGCGGTCGCCATCCTTGACGAGCATGGTGCGCCCTGGGCCTGGGCTGGCCGCCATAGGCTTCCACCACGGGCCACCGGCGATTCCGTCGCGGTGCGGGTCTCCGGAAACTACGTACTGCTGGAGACTCGTCGCCACTCCGAGGGTGGAACGTCGGTGGCGAGCGTGCTCATCTGGGCCGACTCCGCCGTTGCCGACCGCGACCGCAGTGTGGCGGAGCGATTCCGGCGCTCCACCGAAGTCGGCATCCTGGTACATCCCGCCGGTGCCGACCTGCACGACGAGGCGGATGTCTTCGACTACGCCGAGCCGACCACCGCCGGAGACCGTCTGCTCTTCAGCGTGCAGCCGGTTCCGCCCTCCCAGGCCGAGGCCCGCGGCCGGGTGCTGTTGCGGGGCGGTAGAGTCGCGCTGGCACTTGCCGTGCTTGCGATGCTCGTGGCCCTGGCGATCGCGCGATCTCCCGCCTCGCGCACCACCCTGCTGGCCGGCCTGCTCTGGCTGGCGGCGCGCGCGCCGGTTGGCGCGCTACTCGGCCTGCCCGAATCGCTCGGGACTGCGGCGCTGCGCGAACCCCTCCTCGGTCCCTTCTCGGAGTCATCCGGCGCCCTGGCGCTGACTGGGCTCTTCCTGCTGCTGGGCGCGGTCTGGCTCTGGCGCGGAGCCGCGCGCACCGGCGTGACGCATCGAATCGTCGCCCTGGCGCTCACACTCCTGTCGGCCGCTGCGCTGTGGCATTTCGGCGGCGCGCTTGCACCGATGCCTCCAGCGCCATCGCTGGGGCAATGGGTACTGTGGCAGCTGAGCCTGGTGCTGATCGCTGCCCCGCTTGCCGTGGCCGCAGCAGCCCTGCTGCGAGGGAACTCGCCTTCGTGGGCGCGGCACCTCCCGGTCGTCGGTGCCGGGCTCGCCGCCGCGCTCAGTCTGGTGCTGACATTCACGTGGGGCCCCGGCGCAAGCTGGCCGATCGGGGTCGTGCTGGGGTATGCCGTCGCAATCGGTCTGGCGGTGCTGCCCGCGCGGGTACCGGTCACGATCGCCGCCATCGCCGCGACGCTGGGTGTGTTCGCCTCTCTGGAACTGTGGCGGGCCCACGCGGAAGCGGCTCCCATGGCGGCCCAGACCGATGTGTCCCGACTGGCGCAGGGGCCCGACCCCTTCGCCGTACCTGCATTGGCCGCGCTGGCGCGGGATGCGGTGGCCTCCCCCGACCCGTCCACCGCTGCCGACCTCTACGCGCTCTGGCAAGGCTCCGAACTCGCACGGAGGCAGTTCCCGGTCGAGCTCTGGATCTTCGGCGACACGGAAGGCGCAACGGCCCACCTGGCGCTCGACTCGCTGAGCGTTCCCGGCGACGTGCTCCACGCCATCGCACGTGAGTTGCCTGACAGCGCCGGCGCACTGGACATCCGCCTGATAGGAGCCGCGCCCGGTGCGCACCACGTACTCGCGCTGCGGCTTCGGGGGCAGCGCGCGCTGGTGGTGGTGGCAGCGCCTCGCACCGCGCTGGTCGCTCGCAGCCGGCTGGGGCATCTGCTGGCTCCCGGTTCGCGGCCGGCACCCGGGTACCGATTGCTGCTTGGCCCGCGGGTGGACGAGGCAACGCCCACCGGCTCCTCAGGCTGGAGCCGCGACGGACGGATCCTGCGACTGGTGGGGCCGGTACCGCTGCCGGGCGGAATCCGCGAAGTGACAGCACGAGTGACGCTCAGCTCTCCCTACTCGCTTGCAGTGCGCGGACTGCTGTTCATCGTGCTCGACATGAGCGTGCTCGGCGCGCTCTGGCTGGCCTTCAGGGCATTGAGCGGCGCCAGCGGGTTGCACCTCGGGTGGCGCCGAATCCTGGGCTCGTTCCGGCTGCGGCTGGCGCTGGCCCTCGCGCTCTTCTTTGTGCTGCCCACGGTGGCGTTCGCGCTCTGGTCCTTTTCGCACTTCGGTGACGAGGCGCGGCGCGGACGTGACCTGCTGATCGCACAGACGCTGCGGGACGCGGCACAGGGCGCTCAGGATCTGTTGCGGTCGCCCGGCGCGCCGGTGGACCAGGCCCTTGCCGGACTGGGCGAGCGGGTAAACGCCGACCTTGCGCTCTACCGGGGCGGATCGCTCGTCGCCACCAGCGCCCCGGTGCTGGGTGACCTCGGCATCATTCCGCCGCTGATGGACCCGGGTGCGTTCCAGGCGCTGGCGCTGGACGGCGAGCAGGAAGTGATGCGCGCCGGCGCGGTGCCGGAACTGGCCGACCGGGTCGGATTCCGGGTGGTGGAATTCGGGCCCCCGAGTGGACTGGGGGTGCTGGCAACGCCGCAACCAGGCACCAGCCTCGACGTCAACGGGGAGCAGCGGGAACTCGCATTCGTGCTGCTGCTGGCGACACTTGCCGGCATCGCAGCGGCAGCGTTTGGGGCCAGGGTTGCGTCACGGGCGCTCAGCCGGCCGGTGGCGGACCTGCGGCGGTCCGCCATCGCGCTGGGCCAGGGCGAAGCCACGCCATTGCCGACGTCAACCCCGCCGGTGGAGTTCGAACCGGTATTCGGCGCCTTCCAGCGAATGGCCGCCGATGTCCGCGCCAGCCAGGCCGCACTGGAGCAGGCGCGCCGGCGCACGGCGACGGTGCTGGCGACCGTGACCACGGGTGTGGTTGCGCTGGATCCGGACGGCAAAGTGATGCTGGCGAATCGCAGCGCGCGCGAACTGCTGGGGTGTACGTTGACGGAAGGCGACGAGTTCGGCGCCCGGCTGGCATCGGCGTGGGCCGAAGTCGGCGACGAGGTGACGCGTGCGCTTCGCGACCCGGCCACCATCCGCGACGCCGCCGAGTTCACGGTGGGCGAGCGCCGGGTGTCGCTGGAGATCGCACCGCTGGGCACCGAGCTGAGCGGCATCGTGCTGGCGATGACCGACGTGACCGACGTGTCACGGGCGGAGCGGGTGCTCGCGTGGGGCGACATGGCGCGCCAGGTGGCGCACGAGATCAAGAATCCGCTGACGCCGGTGCGGCTGGGCATCCAGCACCTGCAGCGGGTGTACAAGGGAGGCAGGGCCGACTTCGGTGCGGTCCTGGACGAGACCAGCGGCAGGATTCTTTCGGAAATCGATCGGCTCGACACCATCGCCCGCGCGTTCAGCCGATTCGCCGCGCCGCCCGAAGCTCCCACGCCGCTCGAGACAGTGGACCTGGGAACCACGGCGGCCGAGGTGGTGCAGCTCTACGCGCTGGCGGGGGCAGGCGAGGCGGCGGCGGTCGCACTCGAAGCAGCGAGCGGTGTCATGGTCGGCGCCCGAAAGGATGAAGTAAAGGAAGTGCTGGTCAACCTGCTGGAGAACGCCCGCGCCGCCGGCGCGAGGAAGGTGCACGTCCGCGTCAGCAACGGCCTGCTGGCCGTCAGCGACGATGGCGTGGGTATCCCTGCGGAGTTGCTGCCGAGGGTCTTCGAGCCGCAGTTCTCCACTAACACGAGTGGATCGGGCCTGGGGCTCGCGATTGTGAAACGGCTGGTGGAGAGCTGGGGCGCGAGGGTGACAGTGGAGAGCGAAGATGGTCGCACTTCTGTGGAAGTGAAGTTTGGGCGTGAGGCGTGAGGCGTGGGGCGTGAGGTCCCACGCCCTACGCCCTACGCCACACGCCCTACGCCTAGCAGCTCAACCGCCTCCACCCCGTCCAGCGTCTCGTGCTCCAGCAGCGCCTCTCCCAGTGCGACCAGGGCCGCCTGATCCTTGCGCACGGTCCGCAACGCAACCTGGTACAGCCGGTCGATCAGCGCGCGTACTTCCCGGTCCATGAGCGCGCGGACTTCGTCGCTCGGTGGCGCGTCGGCGTCGTACACCATCAGGCCCGCCGTTTCGCCCATCCCGAGGTGATAGATCATCTCCCGCGCGATCCGGGTGACATGCTGGAGGTCGCTGCGGGCTCCGCTGGTCACCTGATCGGTGCCGAACAGCACTTCCTCGGCGGCGCGTCCGCCCAGTCCCTTGAGAATCTGGCCCTCGAGGTAGCGCTTCGAGTGCAGGTGCCGGTCGCTGTCAGGCGCGAAGTAGGCCACCCCCATCGCCTGGCCCCGGGGCAGGATGGTCACTTTGTGGAGCGGGTCCTCAGGACACCAGCGCACGCCCAGCAGCGCATGCCCGGCCTCATGCATCGCCACGATCCGCCATTCCTGCGAGCTCGCCTCGAGGTTGCTGCGTTCCTTGCCCAGCAGCATCCGGTCGCGCGCTGCCTCCACGTGGCTCCAGTTGACGGTGCCTGCGTCCTCCCGGGCGGCGACGATGGCTGCCTCGTTGACCAGGTTTGCCAGGTCCGCGCCACTGGTCTGCGGCGTCAGACGCGCCAGGCGGCCCAGGTCCACTCCCGCCGCCAGTGGTACTCGCCGATTCCGCACATGCAGGCCGAGGATTTCCTTTCGCTCGGCCGACGTAGGCAGTCCGACGGCTACCGACCGGTCGAACCGGCCGGGGCGGAGCAGCGCGGCGTCGAGATCGTCCGGCCGGTTGGTCGCCGCGATCACCACGACGTCCTGCGACGGCGTAAAGCCGTCCATTTCCACCAGCAGCTGGTTGAGGGTGCGGTCGTCTTCATTATGTGACTGGTTCCGCCCCCGCTTCCCGCCCAGCGCGTCGAGCTCGTCGATGAAGATCACGCCGCCCTGGCGACGGGCTTTCCGGAACAGCGACTTGATGCGCAGCGCGCCGAGACCCACGATGAAGCCGGTCACTTCGGAGCCGGAGATGGTCCAGAAGGGCACACCGGCCTCGCCGGCCACCGCACGCGCCATCAGGGTCTTGCCGGTACCGGGAGGACCGTAGAGCAGGATTCCGCGCGGGGCGCGCGCACCTATTCGGGCGAACTTTTCGCCGTCCTGAAGGAAGCTCACGACTTCGCGCAGGTCACTCACGGCGCCGCCGTTGCCCGCCACATCGGCGAAAGTGGTGCGGGATGACGAGCGGGCTCCGAGGTCGGTCTGGGCGGACGGTCCGCCCAGCCGGTGGCGGAAGGCGATGGCGCCGGCGGCGACGAGCAGCACCGCGCCCACCAGTGCGAAGGTGCGGGTGTCGCCTCCGCCGCTCCGAAATCCAACAGCGGTACCGGCGGCCATCGCCCGTGCGACGAGCGGTTCCACTTCGGCGGCGGTATACGCGGCACGAAGCCGGTCAGCGCCTCGCCAGGCGAGGATCTCCCGGCCGGGAACGACCACCAGTGAGTCCAGCTTGCTCGCGCCGAGCTCGGTGAGCAGCGTCGAATAGGAGATGCTGACGGCGGGAGCGGGTGCGAAGACCTTCACTGCGGCGGCAAGCACGAGCAGCGCGACCAGGCCGGTACCGATCCCCAGCGCGACCCGGTGCTTCAGGCGGTTCATGGCAGAGGGACCCCGGTGTCCAGACCGGCGTTGAAGAAGGCGCCGTGGGCGTCGAGCATCGCCAGCGCCGAGGTGGCGCCGGGCATGATCGACTCGTAGGCGGCGAGGAGGCGAAGCTGGGCCCCGGTGCCGCGCACCATGCTGGAGGCGCGCCAGAACTGAATCGCGTGGGCCAGCGCTTCGGCGGCGTGCTCACTGCGGTCGCCGAAGCCATAGCGCGAGCTGTCTTCCAGCGGTGGGAGGGTGCGCTGGAACGCAGCGGAGGCGTCGGGGTGGTGCGCCAGCCAGAGGTGGGCCAACTCGTGCACCAGGGCGTGGGCCAGCTGGGCATCGGAGTGAATGGCCTGCGGCGCCAGCGCTATCGAGTCTCGCGAGGCAATGTACTCGCCAATGTGCTCGGCCTTGCGGCCAGCCTCGCCCACCAGGCCGATCGGCGCGCTGGGGGCGCCCAGCACCGCAAACATCGAGTCCGCGAAGTCGCTCCGGGCCAGCCGTGCGACCACCGCTTGCGCCGCCACGTCACTGCCCGCCAGCGGCAGGGAGGGACGGGCATGCCAGACGGGAGCCGGCTGGTTCAGCGGCTGCGAGGCCGGGGTGTCGAACCAGGTCAGCCGGACCAGGTGGACCGAGATCAGGGTGATCAGCAGGGCGAGCGCGCCCATGACGGCATGGGGCCAGGCGTCCAGCGAGGGACGGTCAGTCGAGGCGATGTGCTGCGCGGGTGTGGACATGCACCAGATCGGTTGCGGTCAGTGCGAGAGGGTCGCTTTCAATGGAGAAGTGCGAAAAGCGGGCCGTCGGCAACGGGCTTGGCAAGTGCTTGATGGATGGGCGCTTGAGTGTGGGAGTCTCGGGCGGTGCGGGAGTGTGGGTCTGGTGAAGTGCGAAGTGGGTCGCGCGGGCTGGTATGCGAGGTTCTGCACGGTGCGGCGATGGAATGATGACGGAGCCCGGGCGGCTCGGCGCTATCGTGGCCCATGCTTGCCCGCATCCGGTCCGCCGCACTCCTCGGCGTCGACGCCTATCTCATGGACGTCGAGGTCGACATCGCCTTCGGCATGCCCACCTTCGCTACCGTGGGACTGCCGCAGGGCGCGGTCAAGGAGGGCCGGGAGCGGGTCAACGCGGCGCTCCACAACGCCGGGTTCGAGTTCCCGCTCCGGCGGATCACTGTCAATCTCGCACCCGCGGACATCCGTAAGGACGGCTCGGCGCTCGACCTCCCCATAGCGCTGGGCATCCTGGCGGCCAGCGGTCAGGTAGACGGCGGCCGGCTGGACGGGGTGGTGGTGCTGGGCGAGGTGGGGCTGGAGGGGGACCTGCGCCCGGTGCGGGGCGCACTGTCCATGGCGCTGGCGGCGCGGGCGGCGGGGTGCCGAGGGATCGTGCTGCCCGAAGCCAACCTGGCCGAGGCGTCAGTGGTGGAAGGACTGGAAATCCGGGGCGGCAGCTGCCTGATGGATGTTTGCCGGTGGCTCCACGGCGACGACACCCTCAACGCGATGCGGGTGGACCTGAAGGCGCTGATGCGGGAGCGCGCGCTGGATGTGGTCGACTTCGCCGACGTGAAGGGGCAGGCGTCGGCCAAGCGGGCACTCGAGATCGCTGCGGCGGGGTCGCACAACCTGCTGCTGGTGGGCCCTCCTGGTGCGGGCAAGACCATGCTGGCGCGGCGGCTCCCCACCATCCTGCCGTCGATGACACTGGAAGAGGCGCTGGAGACCACCAAGATCCACAGTGTCGCCGGCGCGCTTCGGCACGGCCAGTCGCTCTGCGCGGTGCGCCCCTTCCGGGCGCCGCATCACACCATCAGCGATGCCGGACTGATCGGCGGCGGCTCCAACCCGCGGCCGGGCGAGGTGAGCCTGGCCCATGGCGGCGTGCTCTTCCTGGATGAGCTGCCCGAGTTCCGCAAGAACGTGCTGGAAGTGATGCGGCAGCCGATGGAAGACGGCACCGTCACGCTCTCGCGTGCGGCGGTGAGCCTGACCTATCCCGCGCGCTTCATGCTGGCGGCGGCGATGAACCCCTGTCCCTGCGGCCACCATGGCGATCCGGCGCACCCCTGCCGCTGCGACCAGCAGAGCATCGAGCGTTACCTGTCGCGGGTGTCAGGCCCACTGCTGGATCGGATCGACATCCACCTGCATGTGCCGGCGGTGGCCCATCGCGAACTCACGGCCGAACGGCAGGAGGAACCGAGCGCCGCCATCCGGGATCGGGTAGAGCGGGCGAGGGACGTGCAGCGAGAACGCTTCCGCGACCGGCCCGGCGTGCACGCCAATGCCCACATGGTGGCGCGAGATCTTCGGCAGCTCTGCCAGCTGCCCGATGCCGCGGAGCGGCTTCTCCGCACCGCCATGCACCGGCTGGGATTCTCGGCGCGGGCATACCACCGGATCATCAAGATCTCGCGCACTATCGCGGACCTCGACGCCCGGGCCGAGATCACTGCCGCGGACGTGGCCGAAGCGATCCAGTACCGCACGCTGGACCGGATGAAGGCGGCGGCGTAGGCGACCATGAAACGACCCTTGCTGTACGTAGCACTAAGTGCTACCTTTTGAGAGCGAGGCTCCACGCGGACGGCGAGTCTTCAAGGCCAAGCCCTTCGCCCGAGCAGCCCGCAAGGCGTCTATTGCCGACAAGCAGCTTTGCGGAGCCGCTCGAGATGTCATGGATGCGAAGGCTGAAGATCTGGGTGGCGGGGTCTGGAAGAAGAGGCTCGATCAGAATCGAAAACGAGCCATCATTCTGGGCCGGGGAAGCAGGTACTGGGTGTTCCAGTACCTGTTCGACAAGCAGAATCGTTCAGGGATTGAGGAGGATGAGCTTCGGGCCTTCCGGGACCTCGCCGACGTTTACGCTCGCCTGACTGACGACCAGGTAAGCAGACTCGTCAGGGCCGGAGACTGGAAGGAGATCTGCAATGGCACGGAGAAAGTACAAGAGTGACGCATTCGCAGCGATTCGGGAGTCCGCGGCGGCGCTCCGTCGCATTGGCGCCATCGACGCCACGACCATGCGCACGTTCGACGAGACATGTCTTGCCACTCCGGGCATGATGTCGCCAGCCGAAATCAGGCAGCTCCGGCGCAGGGAGAAGGTGAGCCAGCCGGTCTTCGCAAGGTACCTGAACAGCAGCGAGAGCACGGTGCAGAAGTGGGAAAGCGGTGCCAAGCGCCCAAGCGGGCCGGCACTGCGGCTGCTGGCCGTTGTGCAGAAGCATGGACTTCGCGTGCTGACCTGAGCCGCAGCGCTCCGAGATCGGCGCGCCATACGGACCCTCATCGTTCCGGCATTCAACGCCCGCCTGTCACAGCAGCACATCCTGCTCAACCCACTGCATGCCGATTTTCGGCAGATAGAGCTGCATCCGCCCCGGCCGGTCACCTGGGACGTGCGGCTATTCGGCGGTGCCTGACGGAAGCGATCCAGTACCCGGATGCTGGACCGGATGAAGGAGGCGGCGTAGGGGGCAGCTGCGCGCCGCTCGCGTTGTCGTCGCGAGTGAACTCGCGGCCCGGCATGGCCTCGGCTGAAGCCGAGGCTCTGCGGCGACGCGGTATGGCTTCGTGCCGCGCGTAACGAGGTATGCAATGCCGAGTCAACCACTCAAAGAACTATGTGGAAGATGTGCAACTACTTAGCTAGCCACGCCTCTAGCAAACTCTCCGCTCCATTGAATGCGCGTTGAATAACCGTTGACTCAACTGCCACAGGTTGCTGTCCCGCGCATCCTGGCGGGTTTCAGGCTGTCAACCACTGGCAAAACGGAAAGCGGGGAGTCGATGAGGCAAAAGATTGGCGATCATCATCTGCGGAGCGGCGGTGCTTGGGTGCAGCGAACCTGTGCAACCCGCGCCGCCAGACCTTGATCTGCGGGCGGCGGCCGTTACCTCCCAGCGCGGCTTTGCGCCTGCTCAGGCGACCGCACTTCAGAGGCTCGCCAAGGTCTTGGCACAGAAGCTTTCACAACCGCACGAGCGACGGAGGCTTTACGAGGCACTGCAAGCGTCCACATTCTCTGAGTCGAAGTTGGTCGGTCGTGAATTCCTACAATCTGCGGCGGGACGCGGCTTGTTCCACGCGGGTGAGCTTCGTGATGTCCCAGACATCGACGTGTACATCCCTTTCAGCGCCCATCGTGCAACTTGGACGCCAGACGCCCCTCTCGCGGTTGCAGCATTGGTTGACGAGACGAGTGAGCTTAGGGCGTGCCTGCCCCGCGGAGAATCGTTCGTCATAGATCGATCGAGCACGGAACCCACACCCATCGCAGTTCTGCTCCTTGGGCCAGTGGAGGCCAAGCTGCAGCGCACCCATGATCAAGGTACCGTTGGGACGCAGGCGATCTGCAACCCCGACATCAACCCGGATTGCGGTGGCGGTGGTGGCGGTGGCGGAGGTGGTGGCGGTTCCAACGTGACGCTTCAGGCCACCTCGATCACCACCTATTTCACTTGCGACAACGGGTGGTGCGGGGAAGGCAACGAGTTTGAGTTGCTCGCCACCACGTCGACTTCGTCCTTCCAATCGACTTGGCGGTGCACTGGAGTTCCGGTGAGTGGAACGGTAAACGTTGCTGCTGCCGTCGGTTCAACCTGCAGCACACTTCAGGTGCACACAAACGCGCCTCCGGAAGTTGCCTTTGTGGATGTGCAACTCAAGGAAACGGACGGGTGGCCCAATCCGGACGACACCTATACTGATTTCCTGACCCCTCCGGCAGGGTACTTGTGGCACTTGCCCCAGATCGCCGGGTCAGATCATGTTCGGTCGTACGATCTGTACCTCTATCCTGATGGCCTGAACTGGGTTTCTCCGAACTGTCCGTTCTGCGCGCCGCCTCCTGAGGCAGTGTCTGTGACATTCGAATGGTAAAGGGCTCTATGCCGGCCAGCCGTTGGCACACCTCCAAGTAGTCGCTAGGCGCTGGTACTCGTTGCCGGGCCAGGCGGCGCTCTTGGCCGCCTGGCTCGCGCTGGCGTGCATGCGAGACCCCACCGCCCCCGCCATTCCGCCGCCCGTCGTAAGCATGGTCCTCATCGAGGGCCAGGCCGAGCACGAGGCGGTGATCACCTGGTCCACGTCGCTGGCGGGACAGATTCCGCCTGCGCCGACGCCGATTCCTGCATCCGAGGTGAGCCTCACGATCCGCGACGCCGCAGGTAATAGGTATCCTCTCATACCGGGTAACCAACCCGGCCGCTTTGTGGTCCAGCTGGACGCAATTCCGGGTCAACAGTACTGGTTGGAGGGGACCATCACGGGTAACCCGGTCGCTGCGGAGACCCGGGTCCCGTCTGGCTTCGCGATGCCGGAGCCATCGGCCGACACCATCCGGGTTGATAGGGAAGCGGGGTTCGCATGGGGGATACCGTACCGCTTCGAGGTCGATGGCGGTTCGGCGTTCATGCCGCAGGTCATTTCCCCGGACGGAGTGTTCCCGCGCGGTTCCTTGACCGACCCTGCCGATACGCTGCGCCTCGTTTCCCTGGAGAACACGGGTTCACCACCACACCATCTTCGCGTGCTGGCGCTCGACCAGGCGGCCGCCGGCTGGCTGGTGAGCCGGGTACCACAGTCCAACATCGAAGGTGCCTTCGGAGGGTTTGGTTCGGCGGCGGTCGTCCTGCGCCCGCTGGTCATCGAATGAGCCGCGCTGCCACCCTGATGCTGGCGCTGTCCCTGGCTCCCTCGGTGCTGGGTGCGCAGGAACCGCTGCGCCTGGAGGTCCGGGAGGCGCTGAACGACGCGCCGGTGCCCTACGCCGCCGTGCGGGCGGCTGGGCTCGCGCGACCTGCTCACACCGATCAGCTCGGTGTCGCGCGCCTGAGGGCGGTGCCGCGTCCGGCATCGCTGACGATCGCCGCGATCGGCTTTCGCCCGGAGACCCTGACGGTGGCCGCCGGCATCAGGAACCTCCGCGTGAACCTCGAGCGCCCCAGCATCGTGGTGCGCGACCTGGCCGTCACGAGTGCCGATCTGGATCTGGCGCCCGCCGCCATCGGCGGCTGGGTCCTGCCAGCAGCCGCACTGCAGCGCGTACCGAGCGCCATCGAGGCCGATCCGCTGCGCGCTTTGGCTGCGGTCCCGTCGGTGAGCTTCTCATCGCTGCTCTCCTCCCGCCCATCGGTCCGTGGATACGACGCGGCCGATGGCACAGTGCGCCTCAACGGCTTCGAGCTGGTCAACCCGTATCACATAGGCCGGGTCTTCTCGACGCTGCCGGTCAGTGCCCTGGCGGGGCTCACTGTCTCACCCCACGTCACCAGTGCGTCCGATGGAGGCGCCCTTGGTGCAGTCATCGACCTCGACGGTCGAGCCTCGGCGTCGGGACGGGAGGTAGAGACCGACGCCGCGCTGGGGATCGCCACGCTGAGCGGGGCGGTAGCGCGCTCCGCGCCGGACGTGGTTGTTGCCGCGCGTCTTGGACTCCTCGGCGGCGTCACCGAGCTGGTGGGCGACGGCGTGCCCTACGACTTCGTTGATGCCTACGGGCGCGTTCGCCTGCCTGTCGCAGGGCGTGCCTGGGACTTCACCGCGTTCGCTACCAGCGATGACTACGGCGACACCGACCGTAGCTCCGGCATGAACTGGAGCAACTACCTGCTCGGCACCAGGCTTCGGCTGCTGGACAACTCCACGTCGGCACTCGATATCAGCGCTTCGGTCAACCAGTTCCGGCTGGCCGGCACCGGGGTCGAGGGCCGCGGCCGGAAAATCGATCTTTCGAATGAGCTCAGCCATGCCGGTGTCAGCCTTGAGGGCCGCGCCAGCCACGGGCCCGTCAGGCTCCTCGGCGGGGTGTCGGTGACTCGCCGCGCGTTTGAGACCCGGCTCAGCAATACCGGCGACGGAACGCCACTGATCGACACCGAGGCCCGGTTCACCGAGATAGGGCCCTACGCCGAGGTCCAACTTGAGACACCCGAGGTGGAGCTTTCGGCAGGGGTGCGGCTGGATGCTGCCGGCGCGATACGGGCGTGGCAGCCACGCGCCAGCATCAGTATCAGGCCTTCGGAATCCGTCGCGCTCTCGCTGGCCGCCGCGCGCTCGGCGCGGCTGTTCCGCGAAGTCACCGATCCGATGCCGGAGCCTACGCTCAGCTTCTACGACATCTGGCTGGAGGCCGGCACCGATGCCGTGCAGATTCCACGCATCGACCACGCGTCACTGGCCCTGGATGCGCGCGCCGGCGGCCTGGAGCTGCACGCCGGCGTCTTCCTGTCGCGGGGCGAGGGCCTGGGTGAAGTGACTCCCGAGTGGGACCAGACGAGCGATGAATCGTTGATGCGATTCGGCGACTCGCGGACGCGGGGCTTAGAGCTGCGCGTGGCGAAACGCGACCGTCGTGGAGCTTCAGGCTGGGCCGCGAGCTACGTGCTGGCGAAGTCCGAACGTCGGTGGACCGAGTCCTGGACTCCGTGGCAGCTCGACCGCAAGCACCAGTTCAGGGTGATGGCGGACCGGTGGCTTGGGAACCGTTGGCAAGTGTTCGGGCTGGGCACCTACTCGAGCGGGCTGCCGGTGACGCCGGTCGAAAGCCTGGTATGGCCCGATGGAACCGTCCTCACCGGAGGGGAAGGGATCGTGCTACCCCGCTACCGGTATGGCCCGGAAGGTTCGGCGCGAGGCGGCTCCACCGGTCACCTCGACGTCGGAGCGCGGTTCGCCTTTGGCGGTCCGTGGAACAGCGAGGCGTCGCTTGCATTCTCGATTACCAACGTCACCTTCGGTCCGGTTGCGCCGCGAATTCCGGTGGATCCCACCGACCTGTTTGATTCGCAGGGCCTGCCGGTGTCGTTCGTGACCTACGAGCGGGCGTTCGAGGTGCCGGCGGTGCCTTCGGTCATGCTGACGGTGCGATTCTAGAACAACCGCTCATCCCACGGCACCGCAAACGGCGCCGACACCGTGATCCGCTTCGCGTCGGGATGTGAAGGATTGATCAACACGTTCCGGCCCACCGGCCGGCAGGGCAGGGCCGGCACCACCAGCACCGGGTGGCTCGCCTGCTCGAGCCACGAGGCGCCGATGTCGCGCGCGACTTCCGACTCCTTGGCGTCCCAGCCCTTGTGCTTCGCTTCGTCGATCCGCTCGATCAACTCGTCGGGAATCTCGATCCGCACCGCATGGTGCGCCCCCGGCAATGTGCGGGGCCTGAAGGCGTGCGCCAGGATCTCGAGGATCGCGCCGGCGAAGCTGTCGGCGGCGTAGATGACCGGATGCCCCGGCGGATTCCACCGCGCGCCGTGGACCCGGGCACCGGCGCCGTCGTAAGGCGAATGGCGCGTCTTGGTGACGCGGTAGGCCACCAGCATCAGGCGGGCAGGGCGTACTCGATGCGGTAAAGAAGGGCTTCCACTTCGCGGGTGCCCAGATCGCTCCGGGCAAGGTCCACTGGCCGCTCGCCGTCGAGCTGGGGCTGCGCGCTCACCAGGAACTCCCGCGCCCGCTCCTCATCTTCCCACACCTGCTCCGCCAGCGCCGTCATCCGCGCCAGCCGCTCCAGCCGGGCGCTCTCGTCCGCCGTGAGCCGCTCTCGGCGGTGCAGGGTGGTCTTC
>DASTUF010000076.1:0-2118 GCA_035759745.1 Gemmatimonadales bacterium | reverse complement strand
AAGTGGGCGAACTCACGTTCACGAAGCAGGTGAGTCTCGGCCATCTCGATCCCGGCGGCGCGCGCCATCCGGGAATAGGCAAACTCGATTCGGCCCCACGGCCCCGGCACGAAGTCGCGCACCACCGCATGGCTGCCCGCGCCCGCGGTCACGCCGTCGAACTTGATCAGCCAGTGTTCGTCGCCCTCACCCCTCTGCGCGAACGCGGACTTGACCCGGCGCTGGTCCCGGTTCCACAGGATCATCGCCTTGGCCCGTGCCCCACCGGCCGACGCGCCCAGCTGCATCATCTCGGGCAGCGCCACCGACGGATCGCCTTCCACCACCCGTCTCGCCTCCTGCACCAGGTGCGCGATGGCCAGTGCCTCGCCCGTGTCCTGGCTCAGCTCCCGATCGAGTTGCGGATGAAACTCCAGCGCCCCCATCGCGCGGCTGCCGAGGTAGAGCAGCTTCTGCACCGGACTCAGCGCCGCGTCGGGCGTGCCCCGCTGCTCGAAGTAGCGCCGGATGACCGCGTTGCCGAACGCGTCCGGCAGGCTGTCGGCCAGCAGTCCGGGCAGGCCGCTGAACGAATCCACCCGCTGCAATTCCGGAAACGCCACCGGCCCCCGGAGCGAAAGCGGCAGGTGCACTGGCGACAGCTCGAGCCCCGAGCGCCGAAACTCCTCGGCGTACTCAAACACCACGTCGCCCCCGCGGCCCTCGGCCACCGCGCCGACCTCCTGACTCCAGACGCTGACTCGCGCCACCACGAAGTCGCCACCGCCGGGTCTAGTCATCACGCCGCCGCCGTGGCGTGCCGGCCCGCTGGCGCTGATTCCCGCTCAGCTCCGCCAGCTGGATCGGCGACACCAGCGGCTCCGGCAGGAACGCCTCCAGCGCCTCCAGCCGCCCCAGTGCGCGCAGCAGCTTGACCACCGTCGCGAGCGTCGGGTTCTCACCCGCCTCGGCCCGCGCCGCCGTCCTCAAGCCCACCCCCGCCTGCTCGGCGACATCGGCCAGGGTACGATTCTGCTGCAGCCGGTAGCGCTGCAGCCGCTGGCCCAGCTCGGCCAGGATCTCGTCGTTGGTGGATGTAGGGCTGAGCCGTGTCATACTATATGCCGTATACGGCTTGTTAAGTGTATAATTTCAACTTAAGCAGCCTTATACGGCATATAATAACAATGTGAATCTACTACCGCAACTCGGGCCCTAGTAAATCGAAACCGGGGTCAGGAACGAGCGTGCCACGTCCATCAGGAGCCTCGGTGCGGTCGGCAGCGAGCGCGAAAGCACCATCCGGTCAAACAGGGAACGGTCCGCCGCGGTGACTACCGTGTCCCCGACACCACTGTACGTCGGATGATCCCGGTCCGGACCGGTGAAGGTTGCGAAGTCCGCTCCTTGCACCCGCACTGTCCCGCTGAATTGTCCCGAGACTTCGAGTGCAGCCAGCTCCGCCAGCCCGCCCGTTCCGTCCACCAGTGTGGAGGAGATGTTGCTCCACGGCCCGGAGCCGCCCCAGATGGCCTCGATGGAGCCTTCGTAGTGCAGGTCGGAGTCAGGCAGGGTGATCGCTGCGCTTGACTCGCTGCGGTTGGCGCCATTCACTATCTGCCTGACTCCTGCCGCAACGATATCTGCTCGGGTGCCCGCGAGGTCCGCGAACCCCGTGACTCCCCAGGTCGCTCCCGCTGCATCCTCTCCGGTGGCGTACGCCACGTAGTCGGCAACGGTCTCCCCATCAACCACTGCCACAATGCGCGCCTGCCGACGCTGGGCAGTGGTCTGGTTCCAAATGTCGAGATACCCAACCTCGGCCAGCGGCTGGGCAAAGGTTCCGTTGTTGCCGGCCTGGTACAGCAGGAACCTGGCAGCGTCGGGGGGAGCGCCCGTCCGCGTCGTGATCGCGAACTTGCCAGGGCTTTGCACGAACTCGATGGTCTTGCCCACGAGTGTGTCAATATCGACCGGCCGCATGTAGATCTCGATCTCGAACAGGCCGACAGCGAACGGGCTGGAGGTATTGAAGAAGTCATTGGACAGGTCAAACAGCTGCTCCTCCAGCGGGGCCGGGTCGAAGTCCGATGGCCCCGCGCCATCGCCACAGGCCCACACTACTGCGCCGAGAGCAGC
>DASTUF010000075.1:0-2904 GCA_035759745.1 Gemmatimonadales bacterium | reverse complement strand
GCCCGCGCCCGGAGCGAGGCCACCCGGAGCACCACGTTCCGGCCGTAGGATTTGCCTATCGAGTCCGCCTCAAGCCGGACCAGGCTGCCCCCAGAAGATCGCCAGCTCACCCACGATCGCCGGCGCAGCGCAGAGCAGCGCCAGCAGCCAGCGGCGGACACCGAGATTGGCCAGGAGAAGGGTTTCGTTGCGGCGCCGCAGCTCAAGTATCCCCACGGCGGTAACGATCAGCACCAGCCAGAGTGCCGCTCGGCCCGGCACCACGATCGGCTGCGGCGCGCCTTCAATGAGCATTGCGATGAACGCCAACACGGCGCGAAGCACCAGCCACACGAACAACCCCCGCACCAGCAGGGGGATCAGGAACTCGCGACCGGGAAGGGATGGGAGCACACTAAACAATAAGACTGCAACTGCAGATTGCGCAGATTCAAACTGCGGATTGTGGGAATTCTGACTCGCAGATTTCGCAGATTTTCGAACTGCGATTTACACAGATGGGTTTGTTGACCGGTCGGGCTCCGCGTCAAAGGCAGCCTGAGGCACTGTTGTTTTTGTGGGAGCCCCTCAGGATCCCGTGAGCGGGGACCGGGCCACGGCGCGGTGCCATGCTCTGGCACCCACAAAAATACAGACGGGATGGCCGCCGGGCGCGATATACCGTCCACTGACTGGGTCCAATATCCCCCCAATCGCAGTTCCCAAATCTGCGAAATCTGCGAGTCAGAATTCCCACAATCAGAAGTTCAAATCCGCGCAATCTGTGGTTGCAGTCTTGCCGGCAGCCTGTGTCGGCGGGCAGGGCGTGTCCGCATACGAGCAGAACACGCAGCAGTCCCCCGGCTTCGGCCTGAGGCGCGTGCCGCAGGAGGCGCAGTCGTGGATGTGGACGCAGGCGTTGACGGGCATGACTTCGTCCGTCTCCGCCCGGCATACCGGGCAGCGGAGTCGCGCGGTCTGGTTCATACGTGCGCTTTCAGCACTGCAGGACGTTCAGGGGGCGGTGCAGCCGCGTCACACACTCCCGCTCAGAGGGCAACCCGGGAGTGGTGACGGGCGCGCCCGCGGTCAGGCCGCGGGCGGGACTGCTACGAGCATCCGGCACTCACGCCGGAGGGCCCGCATGACCTGGTCGCACACATCGGCAACAGAACGTGCGAAGTAGAACGGGATCGAGGGCAGCGGCACCCCGAAGAACTCTTCGAGCACCTCGCGGTACTCGTCCACTGCGTCCTGGTCCCAACTCACGTCCCGGTAGAGGTGAACATCGAGGCTCAGGGCGCTGTAGTGCCACGTGCCGGTGATCATGACGATGATGCTGCGGGCGTACAGCTGGATCTCGCCCGGGGTCAGGTCAGCCCGCACATGGGTGCGCTCCCTCCGCATCAGCGCCTCGATGTCCTGCCGAATCTCCGGTGCCACCATGTCTTCACAGCTTCAGGGGAGCGACACAATAACGCTTCTCCCGAAATTGCGATACTAGGACTTTCCCTAGTCAAAAATTTGACAGTTTGTGAAAGAGTGCCCGAAAGGTGGGGTCTGGAGCGGAAAGTCACATGTGACGTAACATATTGAAACATCATGTGTTGGCTACACCAGCCCTTCTGTCACCGCGTAGCGGACCAGCGCCGCCGTGCTGTTGAGCCCCAGCAGGTGCTTGATCCTGCTCCGGTGGAATTCGACCGACTTGGCACTGAGGCCCAGCGCCTCGGCGATCTCGTCGCCGGTCCGGCCCCGGGCAATCATCACCAGCACTTCCCGCTGGCGGGGGGTAAGCGCCTCAAGCCCGCCGGCACCGGGATGGCCGCGGGGGTCCAGCCGGGCCTGCAGCGCCTCGGCCCCCTTGAGCGCAGGAGTGACATACACCCGGCGCTCCATCGCCTCGCCAATGGCAAAGCGCAGTTCCTCGGCCCGGGCGCTCTTGAGCACGTATCCCAGCGCGCCCACCTTGATCGCCTCGTCGGCATAGATACGGTCCGCATGCATGGTCACGATCACCACGGCAACCTCGGGATGATGCTTGCGGATGTCAGCGCAGATTTCGAGGCCACTCCGGCCCGGCAGCGAAATGTCGAGCAGGACCACGTCGGGGCGGTACCGATCGACCGCACCGAGGGCGCTCTTCCCATCGCCTTCGACCCCGACGATGTCGTGGTCGGGCTGGAGCATGGCGCTGATGCCCTCGACCATGAGCGCATGGTCGTCCACCAGCAGGAGCCGAGGCCGGGCCTTCATGCCGGCTCCAGCTCCCGCGATGGCGCCCATGCGGTGACCCGCGTCCCGCCACCCGGGGCGGAGCGGATCATGACCCTCCCCTGCACCAGCTTCATGCGCTCGCTCAGGCTGGTCAGGCCGAGGCCCAGCTTGGCGGCGGCCGCCGAAGGATCGAACCCGACGCCGCCATCTTCCACTTCGAGCGTGATCCCGTCGGCATCGGCCCTGAGCCGCAGGTCCGCCGAGCCGGCGCCGGAATGGCGCAGCGCGTTGCGCAACGATTCCTGGGCCACCCGGTACAAGGCAGTCGCCATCGGCTCGCGCACCGTCCTGGCGCCTGTCGCGACCGACACTCGCACCTCGAGCCCCTGGGCCTGGAACTCCGAGCCCAGTTGCACCAGCGCCGCCGGCAGGCCCAGATGATCCAGCGCCGCCGGGTGCACCCGGTGCGCCAGGCCGCGGATCCCGCCGGCCAGGTCATCCAGTTCCCCCCGGATGGCCGCCAGACGGGTGGGCGCCGGCGCCGCGCCGCCGTCTTTCTCCAGTGATTCCAGCTCGTGGCCCAGCATGGCTACCCGCTGGATGATGTCGTCGTGCAGCTCGCGGGCGAGCCAGGCCCGCTCCTCCTCCTGCGCCGCCAGCAGCCGCCCGCCAAAACCCCGGGTGGCCGCCAGAAATCGCCGCTGCTGG
>DASTUF010000074.1:0-23586 GCA_035759745.1 Gemmatimonadales bacterium | reverse complement strand
CTTCTTGTACTCGATGAGCGGGTCCCGCTGGCCGTAGCTCCGATAATGAATCGAGCCACGCAGCTGGTCGAGGTCGTAGAGATGATCCTTCCACTTCTCGTCCAGCACCGACAGCATCACCTGGGACAGCACCTGGGCATCGACGTCGGGGATCCCGATCTTCCGGCCGAAGTCGACCAGGTACTCGACCTTCCGCTGGAAGGTCCCTTCGGCCGCCTTGCGCGCCGCCGAGACCACGGCCTCGAGGTCCGGCGTAGCCGCGGCATCGGTGATGTCGTCCGCCGAAATGAGATACTGGAGCATCAGCGATTCGCGAAGCCCCGCCCGGTCGAACTCCTCCGGTCGTTCGGCGTCCGCGAGATAGTTCCGGACATGGCGCTCGATCGCGGTATCGATCATGCGCACGGCCTCGGCCTTGAGCTGCTCACCCCGCTCCAGCGCGAACAGTCGCAGCGAGTACACGACCTCGCGCTGCTGGTTCATGACGTCGTCGTACTCGAGCAGCCGCTTCCGGGACTGGAAGTTCTGCAGTTCGACCCGCTTCTGGGCCTGCTCGATGGCCCGAGTCACCAGGCCGCCGGTGATGACTTCGCCCTCCTCGGCGCCGGTCTTGTCCATCCACGCGGCGATCCGGTCGGTGCCGAACAGCCGCATGAGGTCATCCTCGAGCGACAGGAAGAAGCCCGACTGCCCGGGGTCGCCCTGACGTCCCGAGCGGCCGCGCAACTGGCGGTCGATCCGGCGCGACTCGTGGCGTTCAGTGCCGACGATCTGGAGCCCGGCCTCCTCGGCCGTGAGGTCGAGGTCCTTGCCCAGCTTGATGTCGGTTCCGCGGCCCGCCATGTTGGTCGCGATCGTGATGGCGCCCGCCTGGCCAGCCTGGGCCACTATCTCGGCCTCGCGCTGGTGATACTTGGCATTGAGGACCTCGTGCTTCAGTCCCCGCCGCTTGAGCATCTTGCTGAGGCCCTCGGATGAGTCGACGTTGACCGTGCCGATCAGCACCGGCAGCCCCTGCTGGTGCAGCCGCTCCACTTCGTCCAGGATCGCGTTGGTCTTCTCCCGCCGGGTCTTGTAGATCCGGTCGGCGAGGTCGTTGCGCGCGATCGGGCGATTGGTGGGGATGACGTTCACCTCGAGACCGTAGATCGTGAAGAACTCGGTCTCCTCGGTCTCGGCGGTGCCGGTCATGCCGGACAGCTTCTCGTACATCCGGAAGTAGTTCTGGATCGTGATGGTCGCGAAGGTCTGGGTTTCGCCCTTCACCTGCACGCCTTCCTTCGCCTCCACCGCCTGGTGCAACCCGTCGGCCCAGCGGCGCCCGGCGAGCACGCGGCCGGTGTACTCGTCCACGATCATCACCTGGCCCTCCTGCACCAGGTAGTCCACGTCCTTCTCGTAAAGCGCGTGCGCCTGCAGCAACTTGTGGATGATGTGCAGCTGTTCGCTCTTCCGGGCGTACTCCCCTTCCACCTCGGCCCGGCGGGCCACCCGCTCCGACGGCGAGAGCGCCTCGTCGTGATCCACCTGATGGACCAGCTCCGAGATGTCAGGAACGATGAACAGGGTCGGGTCGCCGGGCGAGAGAACCTCGGCACCCCTGTCGGTCAGGTGCACCGAGTGGCCCTTCTCGTCCAGCACGAAGTAAAGGACGTCCTCGATGTCGCGGAACCGCTGCTGGCGGGCCGGCAGCTTGCGATCGCCGATCGCTTCCAGTTCCACCTTCTGCACCAGCTGCTTGTAGCCGGTTTCGTTGAGCAGCTTGAGCAGCTTGCGGTTCTTGGGCATGCCCAGCTGGGCCTGATAGAGCTTCACGGCGCCGTCCTGCCGAGTGGCGGGATCCGCCAGCAGCCGCTCGGCCTCGGCCAGGAGGCCGCTCACCACGGTGCTCTGCTTCCGGGCGAGTTCGGCGACCTGCCGGTTGTACTGGGCGTACTTGTCGTTCTCCTCGTTGCCGGCCGGTCCCGAGATGATCAGCGGCGTGCGGGCCTCGTCGATGAGGATGGAGTCCACCTCGTCGATGATGGCGTAGATGTGCTCGCGCTGGACCCGCTGCTCGAGGGAGACCACCATGTTGTCGCGCAGGTAGTCGAACCCGAACTCGTTGTTGGTGCCGTAGGTGATGTCCGCGAGGTACGCGGCCCGCCGTTCGGGCGACTGCGGCTGGGTGTCATCGAGGCAGGCGACAGTGAGCCCCAGGTACTGATAGAGGTGGCCCATCCACTGCGAATCGCGCCGGGCCAGGTAGTTGTTGACAGTGATGAGGTGCGCACCCCGGCCGGTCAGGGCGTTGAGGTACATCGGGAGCGTCGCCACCAGGGTCTTGCCCTCGCCGGTCGCCATCTCGGCGATCCGGCCCCGGTGCAGCACCACGCCGCCGATGAGCTGGACATCGTAGGGCACCATGTCCCAGGTGAGCTCCCGGCCGGTCACCATGACCGTGGTGCCCATCAGCCGACGGCAGGCCTCCCGCACCGTGGCGAAGGCCTCGGGCAGCAGCTCGTCCAGCACCGCCGCGATCGCCTTCCGGTACTCGGCGTCGAGGCGGCCGGCCTGCTGCTCGAGCGCGTCTCGCTCCACCGGATCAGCGCAGTCGTGCCGTTGGGTGCGGACCTGGGCCAGCTCGGTGGCGAGCGCCCCGGTGCGTTCGGTGATGATGGCGCGGAACTTCACCGTCTGCGCCTTGAGTTCCTCTTCGCTGAGCGCGCCGAGTCGCTCTTCATGCGCGGTGATCTCGGCGACCACCGGCCGGAGCCGCTTGGCGTCCCGGTCGTGACGCGTGCCCATCACCCTGGTCATCAGCTGCTTGATCATGCCACCCCGTCCTGGTAGAGGCCGTGGGCCGCTATGTACTGCGCGACCGCGTCCGGCACCCAATAGCGTATCGACTGGCCATCCCGCACTCGCTGGCGGATGGCGGTCGAGGAAATGTCGATGAGCGGCGCCGGGACCCGGCGCCACACTGCCTCGGTCACCGGCAGGCCGTCCGGGCGGTCGAAGACCGCCACGCGGGCGAGCCGCCGGACCTCGTCCACTTCCCGCCACTTGGGGAAGTCGTGCATCGCATCAGCGCCGAGCAGCAGCACGGGCTCGATGTCTGGACTTTCGCGGACGAGCGTTCGCAGTGTATCCACGGTAAACGACGGACCCTCGCGGGAAAGTTCCATCCGATCCACACCGAATCCCTCGGCGCCCTCGGTAGCCAGCTCGAGCATCCGGGCGCGGTCCTCGGCGCCGGCGCCGTGCTGGCCCACCTTGAAGGGCTGCTCGCGGGCCGGCAGGAACCGGACCTCGTCCAGCCCGAGCGACTCCATCGCGATGCGCGCGAGGATGAGATGTCCGTGATGGATGGGGTCGAACGATCCCCCGAAGAGCCCGACCATCTCAGGGACCCTGCGCCGCCTCCGGCGGGCAGACGTCGTCCGAGCCGGGCGCGCCGGGGTGGAATCGCCGAAGATAGCCGCAGGTCTCGCGGGCGTCTTCCACGTAACCCAGGGTGTTGTACACCTGGATCAGGTCCACGACCGCGGCAGGCGCACTCTCCGATGTTGGATAGTTGGCCAGCAGGTCGCGCAGGTAGATGATCGCCGAGTCCCAGGCTTTGAACCGGAGGTAGTACTTCGCGTTCTTGTAGGCTTTGGCGGCAAACATGTCCTGCAGCTCGGCCACGCGGAGCCCCGCCCGTTCGGCGGCGTCGGTGCCCGGGAAGCGACTCTGCACTTCGCGGTACGTCACCAGCGCCGACTCGCCATAGGTCGGGTCGAGCTCGGGCCGCCGCCAGAGTTCGGCGTAGGCATCGCCCACCCGCAGCAGCGCGTTGGGCGCAAGCGGATGGGTGGGGTGCTCGTCGGCCACCCGCCGGAACTCGCGGGCCGCCTCCAGGCGCTCGCCCATTCCGAAGCGGGCCTCCGCCTCCAGCATCCAGCTTTCCACCAGGCGCGAATCGGCGGCCGGTGCTTCCAGGCGGAACCGGGCGGCCAGCAACTGGGTCTCCGCCCACTTGCCCCGCCGGAACGCCGCCTGGACATCAGCCCAGAGCGAATCGAGCTGACTGGTGGACAACGCCTCGGCACCTGCTACCGGAGCCACCGCAGGTGCACCACCAGCGGCGGCGCCACCACAGGCACCGGCGAACAACAGCATCGGGAGAATTCGGCGCAACGTCATTCCTTTATCGTACGGGTGCTGTCGGTCGTAGTGTCGCCCGGAGTCGTCGGCATGGTATCGAGCGCCGACAGCGTGGCGAGGTGCTCAGCCGCCGCCATCCCCAGCGAATCGTTGGCCGAGCCGAGGTCGATGGTGCGCTGCCACGCGATGGCTGCGCCGATCGGATCGCCCTGCTGCATGCGGGCCTGGCCCAGGAGCAGCAGGGCACGGCGCGCGACTTCGGGCTCCCCGCCAGCCGCCGCCGCGCGGGCGAGCCAGCGATCGGCCTGGATCGGATCGGCCGCTGCCTGACCCTCGGCCAGGGCACAGCGCGCCAGCCCATTGCGGGCGCTGTCGACGATGGCGACGTCCCGGCTGCGCCGAGCCACACCGCCGTAAGCCCATGCCGCCTCGTCGCACGCATCTCGCCCGGCCATGATCCCGGCGTACGCCAGCAGCAGCGAATCGAACACCGCGCCGTCAGGCGCCACGGCAAGCGCGGACGGCAGGAAACGCGTCGCCGTGCCCTCGTCCATCGAGCCGTGCCGGGCCAGTGCCAGCGCAAATCCGCCAAGGGGGCGGCCGGGCGCAAGCTGAGACAGCGCCAGCAAGGCGCTCCTCAGGGCGCTGCCGTCTCCGGCCCGGCGAGCCCGGCCGGCTACGTCCGCCAGGCCGTCGGCCGCCTCGGTGCGGCGGCCGGGGTCCGCCGAGAGGCGCTGGTACGCCTCGATGGCGGCACCGAACTGGCCATCGCGCGCGGCAGCAGCTCCGGCCTTGGCCCAGAGCCGAGCGTCGCCCGACGCCGCGACGGCGTCCCGGTAACTGGCATAGGCGGACTGGAACCGCCCGGCCAGGTAATCCTGATCGGCCTGGCGCTCGGTGTCGGCCCCCGGGCCACACGCGGTGAACAGCACCAGCAGCACCACGGCGACGGCGCTCCGCTTCACGCGGGACGGTCGACCATGTTGAGGTACGCCTCCACCCGCTGGTGCCCGGGACGCTGGGTGAGCATCTGCTCCCACACCTCGCGGGCACCGTCCGCGTCACCCGAAAGGTAGCGAGCGAGTCCCAGTGCCGCGCCGGCATCGATGAACGTCGGCCGCGCGGCAACTACCTGTTCCAGCTCGTCGCGCGCATCCAGCACCTGACCCGCCTCCAGCAGCACCCGCGCCAGCCGGTAGCGCAGGTCGTGGAACGTGGGTCCCAGCTCGAGCGCCCGCCGGTACTGCTCGACGGCCTGGTCGAGCGCGCCGACGTCGGAATAGTCCTGGGCCAGCTCGGCGTGCCGGTTGGCCAGGCGAGCCGCCACCGGCGCGGGGAAACCGCGAATGCTGCCGGTGTCCGCCAGCGCCGCGCGGTGGAAGCACTCCTCCGCCTCGGACGTGCGGCCCACCTGGTTCAGGATGAGTCCCCGGTGAATGAGGGCTTCGAGATACCGGGGATTCAGCTCGAGGGCGCGGTCGAACTCGGTCAGCGCCCGCTGGGTATGTCCCAGCAACGAGAGCGAGACCCCCAGGAGGTGGTGCGCGTCGGCGAAGGCGTGTCCCTGCGAGGTGAGCTCCTCGAGCAGGTGCACAGCGCCGTAATAGTCCTGCAGGACGAAGCGCTCGCGAGCGCGCAGCAGCAGCTGGTCAGTGCTGTTCTGCATGGGCCTCCCCGAACCAGGCGACGAACGCGGCGACGCCTTCGGAAAAGTTGGTGCGCGGTTCATGGCCGAGCACGGTGCGTGCCCGCGCCGGATCCCCGGCGGTGGCCAGGACGTCACCAGCCGGCAACGGGGCGAACCGGACGTCCGGTGTCACTCCCAGCGCGTCGGCCAGTGTGGTCACCAGGGTGCGCAACGACACCGGCGCCGCGCCGCAGATATTGAACGGCGTGACGCCCGCAGGCGCCGATGCGGTCCAGGCGGCGGCGGCGAGAATCGCGCGCACCACATCGGCCACGTAGGTGTAGTCGCGGATGGCGGAGCCATCGCCGAAGAGCGTCACCGGTTCCCCCTGCGCCAGCCGGCGGCAGAACAGGTGCAGCGCGAGATCGGGGCGCTGGCGCGGTCCGTACACGCTGAAGAATCGCAGCGCGGCCACCCGAAGTCCGGTGCTCGCGCCCAGCGCGTCGAGCAGCAGCTCGCCGCCCCGCTTGGTCGCGGCGTACGGCGACACCGGGGCCATGGCCGGCGCGTCCTCCTGGAACGGGACCGGGGTGCCGTCGCCATACACCGATGAGGACGACGCAAACACCATCCGGGTGACGCCGGCGTCCAGCGCGGCGCGCGCCAGGCATGCGGTGCCGTGCAGGTTGATGTCGGTGTACTCGACCACCTGGTCGAACGACGGCCGCACCCCGGCGCGGGCCGCGAGGTGGATCACGACCGTGCCGGGTTCGAGCAGCGCCGTCATCCTGCCGCGATCACGGATATCGGCCTCGTGGAACGTGAACCCCGCGCTCCCCTGCACCGCGGCGAGGTTCCTCTCCTTGGCCGCGCGCTCGTAGGTCGGGTCGAAGTTGTCCACCCCGACCACCTCGTGTCCCGCGGCAAGGGCCGCCTCCACCAGGTGCGAGCCGATGAACCCCGCCGCTCCCGTCACCAGCAGGCGGGTCATGGCTGCCGCCGGCCGATGCCGTGATACTCGAAGCCGAGCGCGGTCACTCGTTCCGGCGCGTACAGGTTGCGGCCGTCGATGATGAGCCGGCGCCGCATGATCCGTCCCAGCCGATCGAAGTCCGGGGTGCGGAACACCAGCCACTCGGTGGCCACCACCAGCGCGTCGGCGCCCGCCGCCGCATCGTACGGATCGGCGGCGTACGCGATGCGATCACCGAATACCCGCCGGGCGGACTCCATGGCGTGCGGGTCGCAGGCCTGCACCGTCGCGCCATCGTCCAGCAGCCCCTGGATCACCGCCAGCGCGGGGCTCTCGCGCACGTCATCGGTCTCCGCCTTGAACGCGAGTCCCCAGACCGCGATCACCTTGTCCTCGAGCCCGGGGCCGGCGAAGCGCCGGACCTTCTCCAGCAGCACCCGCTTTTGCCGCTCGTTCACCGCTTCGACCGCTGCAAGCAGTTCCATCGGCGCGCCGTGCTCGGCGCCGGACCGCAGAAGCGCCTTCACGTCCTTCGGGAAGCAGGAGCCGCCATAGCCCGGACCGGGATAGAGAAACGCCCGGCCAATGCGGTGGTCCGCGCCGATGCCCTGCCGCACCCGGTGCACGTCGGCCCCCACCGTCTCGCAAAAGCCGGCGATCTGGTTCATGAACGAGATGCGGGTCGCCAGCATCGCATTGGCGGCGTACTTGGTGACCTCGGCGGACGCCGGGTCCATGAAGATGAGCCGTTCTCCACCCTGCCGCGTGAACGGCGCGTAGAGTTCGCGCATCAGTTCGCGGGTGGGTTCGTGCTCGGTGCCCACGACCACGCGATCGGGCCGCATGAAGTCCTCGATCGCGGCGCCTTCCTTGAGGAACTCCGGGTTGGCGCAGACCTCGATCGCGACGTCGCTATGCTCGCGCAGCACGGCGGCCACCTTCGCCGCCGTGCCGACCGGCACCGTGGACTTGGTGACGACGATGGTTGGCTCTCGAACCAGGCGCGCCAGGTCGCGGGCCACGTCCAGCACGTGGGACAGGTCGGCGGATCCATCCTCCATCGGCGGGGTGCCGACGGCGATGAAGATGACGCGTGCATGGTCCACCGCCTCCTCGAGCCGGTCGGTGAATCGGAGGCGGCCGGCGTCCTGGTTCCGGCGCACCATGGGCTCGAGGCCGGGTTCGTGGATGGGAATGTCGTTGCGCCGCAACCGCGCGACCTTGTCCGCGTCGGCGTCCACGCAGACCACATCGTTGCCGGTCTCGGCGAAGCAGGCCCCCGCCACGAGACCAACGTACCCGCTCCCGATCACCGCCAGCCGCATCCGCTCAGCGTCCCTTGCCCAGGGCGTTGCGGGTGTCCACCACCAGCGACGCGTGTTGCCGTACCATCGCGTAGTCGATGTTCGAATGGTCGGTGACGACGAGGACGCAGTCGGTGGCCGCCAGCGACTCGGCCGTCATGGGGACCGACGTGAACGCGTGGCCATCCTCGGTGAACGACGGCACCCAGGGATCGTGATAGCTGACGTCGGCGCCGAACTGCTCGAGCAGCCGGATGATGTCGAGGGCCGGGCTTTCGCGCAGGTCGTCGATATCCTTCTTGTAGGCGACCCCGAGCACGAGCACCTTCGCGCCCCGCATGGCCTTGCCGTGGTCGTTCAGGCTGTCAATCGCCTTGCGGACCCAGAAGTGGGGCATCTCGCTGTTGACCTCGCCGGCGATGTCGATGAAGCGAGTCTTGTAGTTGAGGCCGCGCATCTTCCAGGCGAGGTAGTGCGGATCGATCGGGATGCAGTGGCCGCCCAGCCCGGGACCGGGCGTGAACTTCATGAAGCCGAACGGCTTGGTGGCGGCGGCGTCAATGACCTCCCAGACGTTGACGCCCAGCTTGTCGCACACGATGGCCATCTCGTTGACCAGGCCGATGTTCACGCTGCGGAAGGTGTTCTCCAGCAGCTTCACCAGCTCGGCCGCCTCGGTGGATGACACGGGGACCAGAGTGTCGATGGCCGGCGCATAGAGGGCGCAGCAGACGTCGCGACACGCCTCGGTGATGCCGCCCACCACCTTGGGGGTGTTGCGGGTGTGGTACCTGGCGTTGCCGGGGTCCACCCGCTCGGGGCTGAACGCGAGGAAGAAGTCCTCACCCACCTTGAGGCCGGTGGCCTCGAGCGCCGGGAGCATGATCTCGCGGGTGGTGCCGGGATAGGTGGTGCTCTCCAGGATGATGGCCTGCCCCGGGCGGAGGGTGCTGGTGACCGCCCTGGTGGCCGCGACGATGAACGAGACGTCGGGATCCTTGTACTTCGAGAGCGGCGTCGGCACGCAGATGGAGATCGCATCGGGCTCGGACAGCCGGGATGGGTCGGTGGTGGCCTCGAACCGCTCCTTGATGCCGGCGAGGTCCGCGTCGGACACATCCTTGATGTGCGACTCGCCGGCGTTGAGCCCGTCCACCACCCGCTGGCTGATGTCGTACCCCAGCACGTGGAAGCCCGCGCGGGCGAGCTCCACCGCGAGGGGCAGGCCCACGTATCCGAGCCCGATGATGCCGAAGCGCGCCTCACGGGTGCCGGCGCGCTTGATCAGATCCGCTGCAGCTGTCATGGGTCAGTATTCCAGGGGGAGTGCCACGCGGCGGCCGTCGCGCGCAGACAGGTAGGTGGCGATCAGGATCTCGAGCGAATGCAGTCCTTCGCGCCCATCGGTCTCGGGCAGCGCGTCGCCCCGGAGCGACTGGATGACATTCTCGTAGTAGGCCGCGTGGCCGAAGCCGTACACGGACGTGGTTTCATAGCTGGCCGACTCGATGTCGGCGTCCCACGGCTGCTTCTCGGCGAACTCCCAGTGGTCGATGCGGTTCACCGCCACGCCACCCACCCGCACGGTGCCAGTCTCGCCGATGATGGTGAGCGAGCCCTCGAAGTTGCGGGGGTACGTCAGCATCGTGACGTTCATCGAGCCCAGTGCGCCGGTACGCCAGCGCACGCTCAGCACGCCGGTGTCCTCGACCTGGATGTTGCGGGCCAGCGTGGCGGTGTATGCCTGCACGCTTTCCACCGGCCCGATCAGCCAGTCGAGGAGATCCACGTAGTGGCTCGCCTGGTTCATGAACGCGCCCCCGTCGAACTCCCACGTCCCGCGCCAGGGCGCGCTGTCGTAGTAGGACTGGGGACGGCTCCAGAACACGTTCACGTTGACCATGAAGATCCGGCCGAACCGATGCTCCTGCACCGCCCGCTTGAGCAGCTGCAGGGTGGCATTGCGCCGGTTCTGCTTCACCACGAAGAGCTGGACTCCGGCGTGGTCGCAGGCGGCGACCATCGCCTTGCCGTCTTCCCACCGCGTCGACATCGGCTTCTCGGTCACGACGTGGCGCCCCGCCGCGGCCGCGGTGATCGCCTGCTCGGAGTGGACGCCGCTGGGGGTCGCCAGGATGATCGCGTCGGCATCACACCCGGCCAGCAGCTGCTCCAGCGAGGAGAAGCCAGGTGCGCCGGTCTTCTCGCGCGCCCGCTCCAGCGCGGCGGGATCGATATCACAGACGGCCACGAGTTCGGCGTTGTCGGTGTGCTTCTGCAGCGCCTCGATGTGATTGGCCGAGATCCGCCCGCATCCCACCAGGGCGAACCGCACCCGGCGGTCGCGGATATGCGGCTTGGTGACGAACATGCCCGAGGCCTCTCCTGAAGTCATGGCTGGCGATAGAACGCGCGGATCGCGTCCACCACGGCATCCTGCTGGGCCGCGGACAGCTCGGGGAATACCGGGAGCGCGAGCACCTCATCCATGGCGCGCTCGGTCTCCGGCAGGCTGCCCCGGCTCATGCCGAGGTGCGCAAAGCAGGGCTGCAGGTGCAGACCCACGGGGTAGTACACGGCGCAGCCGATCTCGCGCTGCCGCAGGAACTCGCGGAGGCCGTCCCGCCGCTCGGCCCGGATGGTGTACTGATGGAAGATCGGCTCGTTGGCTGGATCCACCTGGGGCGTCCGCACCTGGGGAAGGTCGGCGAGCAGCGCGTCGTAGCGCGCGGCCACGCGGCGCCGGCCTTCGCTCCAGTCGGCGAGGTGGGGCAGCTTGGCCAGCAGCACCGCGGCCTGCAGCGTATCCAGCCGGCTGTTGAAGCCGACTTCCTCATGGTGATACTGCTTGGCGCCGCCGTGGAGTCGCAGCCGGCGCAGTCGCTCCGCAAGGGCGTCGTCGCTGGTCAGGATCATCCCGCCGTCGCCCCACGCTCCCAGGTTCTTGCTGGGAAAGAACGACAGCGTTCCGGCCCAGCCCACCGACCCCGCCACGCTCCATCCGTCACCCACCTTGCGGCGGGCGCCGATGGCCTGCGCCGCATCCTCGATCAGCGCGATGTCGTGGCGCTCCGCCAACCCGGCGAGCCGCTCCACCGCCGCCATCTGGCCAAACAGGTGGACAGCGACGATGGCGCGGGTGCGGGGCGTGATGGCAGCCTCGACCAGCTGAGGATCGAGGTTGAAGGTGACGGGATCGATGTCCACGAACACCGGCGTGCCGCCGGCGTTGTGCACCGCACCCGCGGTGGCGAAGAAGGTGAACGAGGGGCAGATGACCTCGTCGCCGGGGGCGAGGTTCAGCGCCTTGAGCGGCAGGAGCAGCGCGTCGGTGCCGCTGGCACAGGCCACGCCGTGCGGCGCACGCGACAGCTCGGCGATGCGCTCCTCCAGCTGGGACACCTCGGCGCCCATGATGAATGCCTGCCGATCCAGGACAGCCTGGACCGCCGGCATCACTTCATGCGCAATGCTTCGGTGCTGCGCAACGAGATCCAGCAGCGGTACGTTCAATGGGCCCGGGTCAAGGGTGGCTAAAGCCTTGCAAAATAACCGAGTATGGGAGTATTGGGCACTCCCCGCACTATCGAGGTTCCAGCTTCCCCTCCCGCTCCCGGTAGGATGACCCGCAGGCAGCGCAGGTCGCCGCGCCGCCAACGACCTGCAGCCGCTCGCCGCACTGGCACATCCAGCCGACCCGCTTTGCGGGGACGCCCACCATCAGCGCGTAGGCCGGGACATCGCTGGTCACTACCGCGCCGGCTCCGATGAAGGCGTACTCCTCCAGCGTCACCCCGCAGACCACGGTCGCATTGGCGCCGATGGTGGCGCCCCGGCGCACCAGGGTACGGCGGTACTCGTGCTTCCGCGACACATGGCTACGGGGGTTGATCACGTTGGTGAACACGCAGCTCGGCCCGCAGAAGACGTCGTCCTCCAGCTCCACACCCTCGTAGATCGACACGTTGTTCTGGATGCGGACGTTGTTGCCGATCCGGGTGCCCCCCATCACCACGACATTCTGGCCGACAGAACAGCCAGTGCCGATCCGCGCCCCCGGCATGACATGGCAGAAGTGCCAGATCTTCGTGTCATCACCTATCTCGGCACCGTCGTCGATGTAGCTCGACTCATGCGCGAAGTAGCTCATCCGGCCCACTCCTCGCTCATCTCGCGTGCCATCTCGTGCCATTCCTGCAGGGAGCGCACCTCGCCAGCGCGGCTCTTGAGGGCGATGATCGCGTCACACGCCGCCGACGCCGCCGACAGGGTGGTGGTATACGGCACCCGCTGCTGCAGTGCCGCCCGGCGAATCGCGTAGTCGTCCTGCTGGGTCAGCTTGCCCAGCGGGGTGTTCACCAGCAGGTGGATCTTGCCCGACAGCAGCAGGTCGATGGCGTTGGGGCGGCCCTCGTGCACCTTGAGCACCCGCTCCGCCGGCACCCCGCGCACCCGGAGGTGCCGAGCGGTGCCCTCGGTGGCGTACACCTTGAAGCCCAGCCCGTGAAACCGGCGCGCGATCGGGATCACGCTGTCCTTGTCGTGGTCATTGACGGTGATGAATACTGCGCCATCGAGAGGCAGCGCGCCGTCGGCGCTGGCCTGGGCCTTGGCAAAGGCCATCCCGAACGAATCGGCGATGCCCATGACCTCGCCGGTGGACCGCATCTCGGGTCCCAGCACCAGGTCCACGCCCGGAAACTTGCTGAACGGGAACACGGCTTCCTTCACCGCGACGTAGGGCTGCACCACGTCGTCGGCCAGCCCCAGCTCATCCAGGGTCTTGCCCACGGCCACCGCCGCCGCGAGACTGGCGAGCGAGACGCCGGTGGTCTTCGAGACGAAGGGCACGGTGCGCGAGGCACGCGGGTTGACCTCCAGCACATGGACCACGCCGTCCTTGATGGCGTACTGGACGTTCAGCAGCCCGACCACGCCAAGCTTGAGCGCGAAGGCGCGGGTGTACTCCCGCATGGTGGCAACCTGCGCCTCGGACAGCAGGTATGGTGGCAGCACGCAGGCCGAGTCGCCCGAGTGCACGCCCGCATCCTCGATGTGCTGCATGACGCCGCCGATGACACACCGGGTGCCGTCGGAAATGGCGTCGACATCAGCCTCGAATGCGTCCTCCAGGAACCGGTCGATGAGCACCGGGTGCTCCGGCGCCACCCGCGCCGCCCGGGCAAACCAGGACGTCAGCGACGGCTCGTCGTACACGATCTCCATCGCGCGGCCGCCGAGCACATAGGACGGCCGCACCAGGACGGGGTAGCCCACGCGGCTGGCCACATCCACCGCCTCGCCGACGGAGAACGCGACTCCTGCGGGCGGCTGCCGCACGCCCAGTTCGTTGGCTACGCGCTCGAAGCGGCCCCGGTCCTCCGCCACATCGATGGCCTCGGGCGAGGTGCCGAGAATGCGGACACCGGCCTGCTCCAGTCCCCGGGCGAGGCGCAGCGGGGTCTGGCCACCGAGCTGGACGATCACGCCGAGCGGCTGCTCCAGCTCGACGATCTCGAGCACGTCCTCGAGGGTGAGCGGCTCGAAATACAGCACGTCGGAGATGTCGAAGTCGGTGGAGACGGTCTCCGGATTGGAGTTGACCATCACCGTGCGGTAGCCCAGGTCGCGGAGCGCGAGCGCCGCGCGGACGCAGCAGTAATCGAACTCCACGCCCTGGCCGATGCGGTTGGGTCCCGAACCAAGGATGATCACGGTACGGTCGCCGTCGGGGGCCGCCTCGTTCTCCTCGTCGTACGAGGAGTAGAGATACGGCGTGGACGACGGAAACTCGCCGGCACAGGTGTCCACCGTCTTGTAGGCAGGACGCACACCCAGCGCCTGCCGCCGGAGCCGAACCGCGGCCTCGCTCTCGCCGCCCAGCAGCGCCAGTTGCCGGTCGGAGAATCCGAACCGCTTCATGCGGCGCATCGCCGCAGCGGCCTCGCGACCTTCACCCAGTGAAGCTTCCTGGCCCGAGGCGACCCAGTCGCGCTCGGCGTCGACCAGCTCCCTCAGCTGGGCCAGGAACCAAGGGTCGATCCCGGTGCGCTCGGCCAGTTCGGGCAAGGGCACGTCGAGGTCCATGGCCCGCTTGAGCTGGAACACCCGTTCCGGCGTCGGTGTGCGGATCGCGGCGAGCACGGATTCGCGCGTGGCATCGGGCAGCCGGTCGTCCTGCAGCGATTCGGCGGCGCTCCAGCCGGGACGGTCGATCTCGAGGCCGCGGAGCGCCTTCTGGAAAGCCTCCTTGAACGTGCGGCCGATGGCCATGACCTCGCCCACCGCCTTCATCTGGGTGGTGAGCGTGGGTTCGGCCTTGGGGAACTTCTCGAAATTGAAGCGCGGCACCTTGACCACGACATAGTCCAGCACCGGCTCGAACGACGCCGGCGTGGTGCGGGTGATGTCGTTGGGCAGCTCGTCCAGGCTGTAGCCCACCGCCACCTTGGCACCGATGCGCGCGATCGGGAACCCGGTGGCCTTGGACGCGAGCGCGCTGCTGCGGGAGACCCGCGGGTTCATCTCGATGACCAGCTGCTCCCCGGTCGCGGGGTTGACCGCGAACTGGATGTTGCAGCCGCCGGCGGCCACGCCCACTTCGCGAATGATGGCGATGGAGGAGTCGCGCATCTGCTGGTATTCGCGATCGGAGAGCGTCATCGCCGGCGCCACCGTGATTGAGTCGCCGGTGTGCACTCCCATCGGGTCGAAGTTCTCGATGGAGCAGACGATGACGACGTTATCCCGGCCGTCGCGCATCACCTCGAGTTCGTATTCCTTCCAGCCGATGATGCTCCGCTCCACCAGCACCGAGCCCACCGGCGACAGGTCGAGCCCGCGCCGCACCATGGCCTCGAACTCGTCGCGGTTCCACGCGATGCCGCCGCCGGTGCCGCCCAGCGTGAACGACGGCCGTATGATCGCGGGATACCCGGTCTCGGCCACGGCCTCCATCGCCTGCTCATAGCTCGTCACCGTACGGCCTTCCGGCGTGGCGAGACCGATACGCCGCATGGCCGCGGCAAACTCGTCGCGATCTTCACCGATCCGGATGGCGCGCTCGCTGGCGCCGATCAGCTCGACGCCAAACTTCTCGAGCGTGCCGTTGCGATGCAGCTCCATCGCGCAGTTGAGCGCGGTCTGCCCGCCCATGGTGGGCAGCAGCGCGTCCGGGCGCTCGCGCTCGATGACCTTGGCCACCCACTCCGGCGTGACCGGCTCGATATAGGTCCGGTCGGCCAGCTCGGGGTCGGTCATGATCGTGGCCGGGTTCGAGTTGACCAGCACCACGCGGTAACCCTCCTCCCGGAGGGCACGCACCGCCTGGGTGCCGGAATAGTCGAACTCGGCGCCCTGCCCGATCACGATGGGGCCGGAGCCGATCAGCAGGATGGACTCGATGTCAGTGCGCTTGGGCATCAACCACGTCTTTGAGTGTCTGTTCCAGGGTCAGGGCCGGCCGCCAGCCAGTGGCGGCGTGCAGCAGGCTGGGGTCGCCCACCAGCCAGGGCACATCGGCTGTCCGCATCAGCGCCGGGTCGGGTTCAGGCCGGGCATCGACACCTGCGAGCGCGGCGAGGCGGTCGAAGAGATCGCGCAGCGCCACGCCTTCTCCGCGCGCCACGTTGTAGATGGTGCCGGGAACGCCCCGTTCCAGCAGCAGAAGATAGGCATCCACCACGTCGCGTACATCCAGGATGTCGCGCACCGGCTCCAGGCTGCCGGTGCGCACGGTGCGCTGCCCCGCTGCCCTGGCTTCGAGCAACCGACGGGCAAGCGCAGGCACCACGTACCGGTTGGACTGCGCCGGGCCGGTGTGCTGAAATGGCCGCACCACGATCACCCGCAGGCCGGTGCGCCTGCCGGTCTCGAGCACAGCCAGTTCCGCTCCCGCCTTGCTCGCCGCATAGGGCGACTGCGGACGCACCGGCTCGTCCTCACGCCGGGGTACCGGCGGGCCGCTCCCGTACACTTCACCGGACGACACCAGCAGGAAGAGCGGGTCATGGCCGCCTGCGTCCTTGAGGGCCGCGGCTGCGGCCGCGAGCCGCGCGGTCCCGGCAGCATTGACGCTCCAGGCCCGTCCCGGGTCACGCCGCGCCTCGGCATTCGACGCCACGGCGGCGAGGTGCACGATCGCATCCACCGGCTCAGCCAGCGCACCTGCGATGGACTCGGGATCATCCAGCTCGAGCGGGATCCAGGATGCCGCCTCGGCCCGGTGTCCGTCGGACGCGGGACGGGCGGTGGCGATCACCTCGTGACCAGCGGCGGCGAGCCGGGGGAGCAGGCAGCCCCCGACGAATCCATCCGCACCGGTGACGAGGATTCGCATCGCGTCAGCGCCCGCGCGAGAGCCGGGCGATGTCGGCGTCCACCATCATGGCCACCAGCTCCGGGAAGTCCACCGTGGGCTTCCAGCCCAGCCGCTGCTCCGCCTTGCGGGGGTCGGCGAGCAGCACATCCACCTCGGCAGGACGCATGTACCGCGGGTCCTGCACCACGTACTTATCCCAGTCGAGCCCGACGTGCTTGAACGCTGCCTGGACCAGGTCGCGCACGCTGTGGGCGGTGCCGGTGCCGACCACGTAGTCCTCGGCCTCCGGCTGCTGCAGCATGCGCCACATGGCATCCACATAGTCGCCGGCGAAGCCCCAGTCCCGGCGTGCGTCGAGGTTGCCGAGGCGCAGTTCCTTCGCCAGGCCGAGCTTGATGCGGGCCACGCCGTCGGTGACTTTGCGGGTGACGAATTCGATGCCCCGGCGCGGGCTCTCGTGGTTGAAGAGAATCCCGCTCACCGCGTAGATGCCGTAGCTCTCGCGGTAGTTGACGGTGATCCAGTGGCCATAGACCTTGGCGACTCCGTAGGGCGAGCGGGGATAGAACGGGGTGCCCTCTCGCTGGGGCGTCTCCTGGACCCGCCCGAACATCTCCGACGAGCTGGCCTGGTAGAATCGCGCAGCGGGATGCACCAGCCGGATGGCCTCGAGGATCCGGGTCACGCCGAGGGCGGTGAACTCGCCAGTGAGCACCGGCTGGGTCCATGAGGTGGGGACGTAGCTCTGGGCGGCGAGATTGTAGACCTCGTCAGGCCGGGTCTCCTGCAACACCTGGGTCAGGGAGTGCTGATCCAGGAGGTCCGCCGCGACTATCTCGACCTGGTCCAGCAGGTGCTCGATCCGCTCATAGCTGTGGTGGCTGGTCCGGCGGACCATTCCCACGACTTCGTACCCCTTCGACAACAGCAGTTCCGCGAGGTAGGATCCGTCCTGGCCGGTGACACCGGTAATGAGGGCCTTGGGCACGTACGCGTCCGGTCAGAAGTTGCGTCAGGACATCGAGTTGATTACACTTACGGGCTTCACGGCAACGTCATTCGTGACGGCCGGCATCGTCGAATTGCAAACTGTCGTCGAACCGCTACTGCAGGGTGGAATCTATGGCACGGGTCTGTTCCGTGTGCGCCAAGGGGCCGGCCACCGGCCACAACGTGAGCCACGCCAACAACCGCACCAACCGGCGCTGGTATCCCAACCTCCAGACGGTCCGGGTGATGGTCGAGGGCGCACCGAAGCGTGTGCGGGTGTGCACCCGCTGCATCAAGAGCGGCAAGGTAGTCAAGGCCGGTTGAAAAAAGGGGACCCAGCCGGGTCCCCTTTCGCATATCCAGCCACGTCATCGCGTCGAGAGACGCGGCGGCGTCAGGCATCCAGCAACTCAATCCGGGCGACATCGGCGCCATCGCCAGGGCGGTGCCCCATCTTGAGGATGCGGGTGTAGCCGCCGGGCCGCGAGGCGAACCGGGGACCGATGTCCTTGAACAAGCGCTCGCGCACCGCGCGATCCTTGATGTTGCGCTCGACCAGGCGCATGGCGTGCAGGTCGCCCCGGCGAGCGAGGGTAATGAGCTTCTCGGCGAAGGGCCGTAGCTCCTTGGCCTTGGCCTCGGTGGTCACCACGCGCCCATGGGCGAACAGGCTGGTGGCCATGTTGTTGAGCAGCGCGCGCCGGTGGCTCGAGGTACGGGAAAGCTGGCGCCCCTTGGAACGGTGCCGCATTACGGCGCCTCCTCCGTGCTGGCGCTCACGACATCGTCGGGCGAGCGGCCGGTGTTGACCACGCGCAGTTCGCCGTTCTCGGCGTCCTCGAAGGACATGCCGAAGTTGAGCTGTTCGCGGCGCAGCAGCGACGCGATCTCATCCACTGCCTTGTCGCCCACGTTCTTGACCTTGAGCAGGTCGTCCACCGAGTACTCGACCAGGTCGCGGAGGCTGCGCACGCCCGAGTTCTTGAGCGAGTTGAGCGACCGGACCGACAGGCCGAGGTCGTCGATGGGAGTGGCGAGCCGCGCCGAGAGGCTGCCCTCGGTGGGAGCGCCGGCGACCACCACCGGCTCCTCGCGACCCTCGGGCACCTTGCCGAAGTCGACGAAGTGCCGGAAGTGCTCCTGCGCGAGGGCAGCGGCGTAAGCCACGGCGTCCTCGGGCGAGATGGTCCCGTTGGTCTCGACCGACACGGTCAGCCGGTCATAGTCGGTGCGCTGACCCACGCGGGTCTCGGCCACGGCAAAGTTGGCGCGGCGCACCGGATTGTAGATGGCGTCAATGCGGATCAGGTCCACCGGCAGCGAGCGATCAGCGGGGTGGAACTGCGACTCGACGTAGCCCCGGCCCTTGTTCACGTGCAGTTCGACGCTGACGTCGCGGTCGTCCTGGAGCGTGAACAGCAGGTGATCGGGGTTGACCACCGAAACCGAGCCGTGCTCCTGGATGTCGCGGGCGTGGACCGGGCCCGCGCCCTCGCGCCGGATGTGCAGGACGGCCTCGTCCACGTCCTCCGCCAGCACCAGGGTCAGCGACTTGAGCCGCTGCACTATCTGGTGGACGTCCTCGAGGACGCCCTGCACGGTGGAGTGCTCGTGCACCACACCGTCCATGCGGAAGCCCCAGACGGCGGTGCCGCGGAGCGAAGAAAGGAGCATCCGGCGCAGCGCATTGCCGAGCGTGTGGCCGAAGCCGCGCTCGAGAGGCTGCAGGCGGAACTCCGCGACGTTGGGATTGTCCTCGCGCTTGGTCATCTCGACCGTGTGCGGGCGGACCAGTCCGGTCAGGTCAATGCTCATGATCACTTCGAGTACAGCTCGACAATGAGCTGCTCCTGCGCGTTCACGGGGATGGCATCGCGGGTGGGCAGCTCGGTGAGCCGGCCAGACACGTTGTCGTTATCGATGCTGAGCCACTTCACCGGGCTGCCCCGGGAAGCGAGCTCCTGCGCCAGCTTGACCGCAACCAGCTCCTTGCTGGCCGGCGCGACGCGGACTTCCTGGCCGATCGCGACCCGGAAGGACGGAATGTCGACCCGCTCGCCGTTGACCTGGACATGGCCGTGGCGAATCAGCTGCCGGGCCGCCTTGCGGCTGGCGGCGGCGCCGATCCGGTAGACGATGTTGTCCAGCCGGGTCTCGAGCGCGACCAGCAGGTTGGTGCCTTTCACGCCCGGCTGCAGCGTGGCTCGCTCGAAGGTGTTGCGAAACTGGGACTCGGTGAGTCCATAGATGCGCTTCACCTTCTGCTTTTCACGCAGCTGCTTGGAGTACTCGGAGGTCTTCCGGTTGCGGCCGCTGCCGGCGGGGCCGTGCTGCCCCGGCGGATACGCGCGGCGCTCGACCGGGCACTTCTCGGTCAGGCACTTGGCGCCCTTGAGGAACAGCTTGACTCCCTCGCGGCGGCAGAGCTTGCAATTGGCGTCGGTATAGCGTGACATGGATCAGACCCGCCGCTTCTTCGGAGGACGGCAGCCGTTGTGGGGAATGGGCGTGACGTCGCGAATGGAGAGCACCTTGAGACCGGCCGAGGCCAGCGCCTGGATGGCCGACTCGCGACCACTGCCGGGGCCCTGGACCCGCACGTGCACCCGGCGCAGGCCCATGTTCATGGCCTCGCGGGCACAGGCTTCCGACGCCACCGTGGCGGCGAACGGCGTGCTCTTCTTGGAGCCCTTGAAGCCCGCCTTGCCGGCGGTGCCCCAGGTAAGGGTGTTGCCCTGCATGTCGGTGATGGTGATCAGGACGTTGTTGAACGTGGCACAGACGTGGGCCACGCCCTCGCTGTCGACCACCTTCTTCGCGCGCTTGGCGCTCGACGTCGGCTTGGCGGGTGCAGTCATTACTACTTGGTCACCTTCTTCTTGCCCGCGATGGCCCGACGGGGGCCCTTCTTGGTCCGGGCGTTGGTGTGCGTCCGCTGCCCGCGCACGGGGAGGCCCCGGCGGTGCCGGATGCCACGATAGCTGCCGATGTCCATCAGGCGCTTGACGTTCATGGCGGTCTCGGTGCGCAATGCGCCCTCGACCTTGACGGTGCGCTCGATGTACTGCCGAAGCCGCGCCACTTCCGCGTCCGACAAGTCCCGCACCCGCGTGTCGACGCCGATGCCGGTTTCCGAGAGGATCCGGGCCGCGGTAGAGCGCCCGATGCCGAAGATGTACGTGAGCCCGATCTCGACGCGCTTCTCGCGCGGCAGATCGACGCCAGCGATTCGTGCCATGGTCAGCCCTGCCGCTGCTTGTGCTTGGGATTGCGCTTGCAGATGATGCGGATAACTCCCTGCCGCTTGATCACCTTGCAGTGCTCGCAGATCGGTTTGACGCTCGAACGAACCTTCACGCCATCTCCTGAAACACCTGAAAGTTGCCGTTGGACAGCCGTATTAAAGGCCAGCTTGGGATTATACTAGCGCCAGCCAAGTTGGGCAAGGGGCGCGAGTTGCCTCACCCAGCGACGGTGCGAATTTCCTCGAACGCCGCTGCCGGGTCATCGGCCGCCAGGATGGGCCGCCCGACTACCAGATGGGTGGCCCCGGCGGCGCGGGCCTCGCGGGGGGTGGCCGTCCGGGCCTGGTCGCCGGCCGGATCCCGGTGCCGCCGGATACCTGGCACCACCACCAGAGCCCGGGCGCCCAGGGCCGCCCGGACCAGGGCCGCTTCCCGGGGCGAGCAGACCACTCCTGCCAGGCCGGCCCAGCGGGCCTCTTCCGCCAACCGGACCACTTCTTCGGTCAGGTTGATGTCCTTCCGCCCGATCAGCGACTGATAGTCTGCCTCGGTGTGGCTGGTCAGGACCGTCACCCCTACCACCGCCAGGTCGTCGCCTCCCGCCGTTGCCGCAGCTTCCATCATCCGCGGTCCGCCCAGCGTGTGGACGGTGGCCATCGAGACGCCCATGTCCCGGGCCTGGGCCACCGCACCCACGACGGTGTTGGGGATGTCGTGCCACTTGAGGTCGAGAAAGACCTTGAGTCCCCGGTCGACCAGCGACCGGACCAGGGGCGTGCCTTCGCGGGTCATCAGGATCGATCCCACCTTGACCCAGGCGAGTCCGGGCAGCTGGTCCACCGCCGCCTCGGCCTCGGCGCGAGACTTCAGATCCAGCGCAACGATTACCTCGGCCATGCA
This sequence comes from Gemmatimonadales bacterium, assembly GCA_035759745.1. Taxonomy (GTDB): domain Bacteria; phylum Gemmatimonadota; class Gemmatimonadetes; order Gemmatimonadales; family GWC2-71-9; genus CAMLHP01. Next base: position 2,099 of record DASTUF010000074.1, on the reverse strand, counting down.
CGCTCCAGCTCGCGAATGATGCGTTCGGGCAGGCGCGGATCGGCCAGCGCGGCGGTACCGATCCCGACCAGCGTAGCGCCGGCCTCCAGATAGGCGGAGACGTCGGCCGCCGAGCGAACACCTCCGGTGCCGATGACGGGGAGGCCGGTGCGTTCGACCACGCGGCGGACCGCCAACAGCCCGGCCGGCAGCAGCAGCGGGCCGCTGACGCCCCCGTTCCCGTTTCCGAGACGCGGCGCTGAACCCTGGTCGTACAGGAAGCCGGGCAGCGTGTTCAGCACCGAGATGGCGTCGGCACCGGCGTCGCGCGCGGCGAGGGCCATGGCCGGGATGTCGGGCAAGGCAGGGGACAGCTTCACCGACAGCGGCCGCCGGGTGACGGCGCGGCATGCCGCCACAACCGCCCGGACCGACGATGCATCGGCGCCGAACTCCATCCCCCCGGCGCTGGTGTTGGGACAGGAGAGATTCAGCTCGTACGCGGTGATACCCTCGAGTTGCTCGAGTCCCGCCACCACGTCGGCGTACTCCTGCACCGTGAACCCGACCACGTTGACCAGCACGCGACATTGGCGAACGGCATCGAGGAGCGCTGGCAAGTGAGCGCTTCGCACCTCGGCCAGGCCGGGATTGGCGAGCCCAACCGAATTGAGCATGCCGCCATGGAACTCACCCACGCGGGGCGGAGCATTGCCGGCGCGAGGCTCGCGCGAGACCGCCTTGACGACAATGCCGCCCAGGCGGTCGAGGTTCATGACACCGGACAGCTCGGTGCCATAGCCGGCGGTACCGGCAGCGAGAATGAGCGGGTTCTGGAAGGTTTGATTGAACAGCGTGCGCGCGAGCGGCGCGTTCACAGCGGCTCCGCCGGCCGCTGTCGCCCGCCGGCAGGCGTCTCCCGCCGCCCAGGTGCAACGCGCCGGGCCGGAGCCACCGAGTCCCGCGCCGCCATCAGCTGAGCGGAGTACGCTGCCAGCGAGTCCTCGAGCGCTTGCAGACTCGGGGGATCGCCCCCACGCACGGCGATGACGTACGGATTCTGCGGGTAGAGCGAGTCGAGCGCGGTGCGTGCTGCGGTGTCGCCCGGCGTGAGGAGCAAGCCGGCAAGCAGTGCCTTGGCCGCGTAGGGCGACGCCGGCCAGGCCTCCGACACGCGCCGGAAGAGATGCGCCGCCAGGGCGGGCGCGTGCAGTTGATCGCGAGCCACTTCGGCCGACAGAAACCCTCGCATGTCGGATTTCGGCGACCGCGCTGCAAGGGCGCTGTCCGCTTCCTGGACGATGCCAAGCCGCACGGAGAGTTGCTGCCCCTGGAAGGAAGCCGACGCACCGCTGTCAGCCGACAGCAGGGCTGCGATGGGTACGAGGTCCGCCACCGTGGCCGCATCCTGCGCGAGCAGGCGGGCACGCGCGGCGCGGGCCGCCGTTCCTGCTTCGCTGGCGCTATCGGCGGCTTCCACTTGCCGGTAGCGCCGGACAGCCGCGAGATGATCCACCTCCTCGATTCGCCGAGCGTCGTCCAGGATCCAGGTCGCCGCATTGGCCGGCCGTACCCCAGTGGCCGTCACCGCGCGATCAACCAGCGCACTTGCAGCGCGGGGATCGTGGCTGGCAAGGGCAGCGAAGAGCGGGTCCCACCGAACGGTGGAATCCCCGGCAGCGGCGAGCGAATCGAGCAGGGAGTTGAGCCGATCGGACTGGCCATCGGCGGCCAGCGCCAGCAACCGATCGTTGACGAAGCCGGAATCGAGCCCGCGCAGTTCCGCGACCGCGGCCGAGGCCCTGCCCGACTCCCTGAGCGAAGCGGCGAGCGCCGCCCGGCTGCTGTCCGACAACTCGGCGCCGAGCGATCGGGCCTCGGTCCAGGCAACGGCCGCACTGGCATGGCGGCCGGCGCGCGCCTCGCAGCGGGCAAACGCCTGCAGCCCCTTGGCCCTGAGGGTCGAGTCGGTGACAGACGGCAGCCCCGCGCCGAGGGCGGCGAGCGCCTTGGGGCAGTCGTTGAGATTCGAGTAGGCGCGCCCCATCAGGACCTGCGCCTCGGGGATGTACTTGCTGGTGGGGTGCCGGGCCAGCAACGTCTCGGCGCGCACCACGACC
>DASTUF010000073.1:0-4212 GCA_035759745.1 Gemmatimonadales bacterium | reverse complement strand
GGTATTATCCTCACGTCTGCCGGACCTTCCCCTGGACTGACGCGGAGCATGGCGGGCCCTACGAATTCGACCAGACCATTTGTCCCGAGTTCGCCCAGCGCCCCGAGCTGACCCAGATCGGCCGCGACGTGATTCATGCGCGCCGGCTCCGTGAAACTGCCTGACCAGTATCCACTTCCCACTTCCCACTTCCCACTCTCTATGATCCGCCTCCTGGTACTCGCTCTCGTCCTCGCTGGCGCTGCCCTGCCGGCAACGCTCCACGCCCAGTCCGACGCCGACGCCCTGGCCCACGCGCGCCGGCTGCTTGAAAGCCATCCGCTCGTGGATGGCCACAACGACCTCCCGTGGGAGATCCGTACTCAGCGGGAGCATCCCATGGATGTGGAGGCGTACGACCTCCGGACGACCACACCGGGGCATACCGATCTCGCGCGTCTCCGCGAAGGTCTCGTCGGGGCCCAGTTCTGGTCCATCTATGTGCCGGGCGAGGTCAGGGACAGCGGGTTTGCGAGGATGCAGCTGGAGGAGTTCGACATAGCCCGTCGCATGATCGCCCGCTATCCCGAGTTGCTGGTGCCGGCGTATTCCGCGGATGACATCGAAAAGGCGTTCCGGGAGAAGAAGATCGCATCACTGCTGGGCATGGAGGGCGGCCACGTCATCGAGAACTCGCTCGGCGCCCTTCGGGCGTACTACGACCTCGGCGCGCGGTACCTGACCCTCACCCACAACGTCACGCTCGACTGGGCCGATGCCGCGGCCGACAGCGCAACCCATGGTGGCCTCACCGATTTCGGTCGAGAGGTCGTGCGCGAAATGAATCGCCTGGGGATGCTGGTTGACCTCTCCCATGTGTCGCCCGGCACCATGAGCGACGCGCTCGACGTGACCAGGGCGCCGGTGATCTTCTCGCACTCGTCGGCCCGCGCACTCACCGACCACGTGCGCAACGTGCCCGACTCGATCCTCAAGCGGCTGCCCGCCAACGGCGGCGTCGTGATGGTCACCTTCGTGCCGGGGTTCATCTCGACGGCGATCATGGAACACGAAGCGGCGGGCAACGCGTTCTGGCGTTCGCTGCGTTCGCTCTCCGACTCCACCGAGCGCCGCGCGAAGATGCAGGAGTGGCGCGCCGAGCATCCTCGCCCGAAAGCCACCATCGACGATGTCGCCGACCACATCGAGCACGTCCGCGACGTCGCGGGCATCGATCATGTAGGCATCGGCAGCGACTTCGACGGCATCACCGAAACCCCCGTGGGTCTGGAAGACGTGTCGACTTTCCCCGCGCTCTTCGCCGAGCTGATCCAGCGCGGCTGGTCCGATGAGGATCTGGCCAAGCTCGCCGGCGGCAATGTCATCCGCGCCCTCCGCGCCGCCGAGGCCGTGGCGGCCAGGGAGTGACAACTGCAACCGCAGGCGAAACCGCAACCGCAGATGACACAGATTTGCAGACCGATTGTCCCGTGGCGGCCTGACTCCGTTGCCGCGCCCACAAAACTCACGGTGGTTTTGTGGGAGCGTCGGCGGCCATCAATGCGGCGAACAATCCGCGGTCACAATCTGCGTCATCTGCGGTTGCAGTTTAAGTCTGCGGTTGCGGTTTCGTTGCGCTTTCGTAGCCAGAAGCCTCCGCCGACCACCGTCACCAGGGCAAATCCGAACCACTGCAGCGCATAGCTCAAATGGGGGCCATCGCTGATCGGCGGTGGCTCCACCCGCCGGGGCCATCCCTGGCTCGCCGAGTCGCCCTCCGCCACCACGAACACCCCCAGCAGCGGATACGGTACCCGGTTCGCCACCGCGGCACTGTCCAGCCTGCTCCAGGTCGTGAGCCCATTCCGGGCGAGCGGCACGCCGCTGTCGGGGCGCGACTCGAGCGCGAGCGCGATGCCGCGAATCGAGCCGCGCTCACCCTCCCGCAGCGAGTCCAGCGCCACCGACATCGCATCCGCCGAGCGCGCGAATCCCCGCACCACCAGCACCGCGCCCTGCTCGCCGAGGACCAATGGGGTGGCGATGACCACCCCTGGTGCGTCACGTCGGGTCTGCCCCCGCAGCACCACCTCGTGCGCATAGTCCCATCGGCCACTCGCCGTCACCCGCCGCTGGGGCGCGACACCCGGTTCGGTGTTGAGGGACAGCGTTGGAAGCGTGCGCTGCGCCAGCGTCTGCGCGTTCGCCGCGCGGCGTTCGCCCAGCCGGCTCAGCTGCCAGGCGCCCAGGGCGATGAAGATCGCAGTTGCTCCGGTGAGCAGTACCACGGGAAGGATCGGAATTCGGCGGGCAGGCATGCGTGTCCGGGTCAGGTGACGCGAGGCGCGACGGCTGGCGCGTGGCGATTTGCCGTAGCTTGCGAGATCTCAACAAGATAGCTGCTGTGGCGGCCTCCGGCCCGGCTCTTGCCTTGTGACCAGCAGTCACTCCATTTCACCACCTTTTATCCGGTTTGGAGAATTCCCATGCGTTCTCTGCCTCGCGGTGTCTTTGTCGCGCTGGCCCTGCTGCTGATGGCGTCCATCCCCCTCTCGGCCCAGCAGGAACGTCGGGGGATCCGCGCCGTCGATCGGGACGAGCGCCATGGCTTCTGGGGCGTGCTGGCGCTCGGCGCCGGGACCGAGCAAGTCAACTTCGATGACGACGGAATTGGCTGGAGCGACGCTCGCACCGAACCGACCGGTGCGCTGCGGCTCGGCGGAACCATCAACGAGCACGTGCGCCTCGGTGGCGAGCTCAGCGGCTGGGTCAACGACGCCAATGGCATCACCGAGACGGTCGGCGCCGCCATGCTCATCGCCCAGTTCTACCCCTGGGCCCGCAGCGGACTCTTCCTCAAGGGCGGGCTGGGATACGCCGGATCCGAGATCGAGGACGACTTCGGCTTCACCTCCTCCGATGGTGGCTTCGCTGGCCAGCTGGGTGTGGGGTACGATATCCGCCTCGGCCGCCGGATCTTCCTGGTGCCCACCCTCGATTTCAACGGGTACCGTTTCGGCAACGAGCCCGACGGGTACTCCGAGCGGATCGCGGCGCTCAACATAGGCATCGCCTACCAGCACTGACACTCGCGCCGTCGCTCCCCAGCGGTATCTTATCAGAACAGCCGGCCCCTCCCCGGAGGGGCCGGTTGCGCTTTCCGTCCAGGGTACCTGATTCAGCAATTGTCGAACGGAGCTACTGCTTTGTCCGGACTGAAGTTGGCGATGGTGGTGGGGGTGGCGCTGGTGGTGGCGGCCTGCGGCGGTGACGACCTGGTGTTGCCGGACGAAGGCACGCCGGCCGCCATCTCCATAATGCGGGGGAATAATCAGTCGGCGACGGTGGGCTCTGCGTTGCCCGACTCCCTGGTGGTGAAGGTGGTCGACCGCGAAGGTCGCCCTGTTCCATCGCAGAGCGTCAGCTTCGAGGTCATTGCCGGCGGCGGCAGCGTCTCGCCGGCCGACGCCCGCACCGATGCCAATGGCCTGGCCGGTACCGCCTGGACCCTTGGCACTGGCGCCGGCGCCCAGCAGGTGCTGGCCAAGCCCGTCGGCAATGGGACCCCCAGCACGGTGCAGGTCACCTTCAGTGCCAACGCTGGCGCCTCCTCGGCCTCCACCCTGTCATTGGTGTCGGGCGACGACCAGACGGCCACCGCCGGCACCGCACTCGACGACTCGCTGGTGGTGCGTGCCACGGACGCCAGCAACAATCCGGTAGCGGGCGTGACCGTCACCTGGACCATCACCGGCGGCGGAGCGGTCAGCGCCACCACGGTGACCTCCGGAGCCGACGGCCGCTCAGCGGTGCGTCGCACTCTCGGGGCCACCGCAGGCGAACAGACCACCATCGCGACTGCCGCGGGCCTCGACGGTTCGCCCATCACTTTCAGCGCTACTGCCACCGTCGGCTCGGCCGGCCGCCTCATCATCGAGCGCCAGCCCTCGTCCACCGCGTCCAGCGGTACACCATTCGTCACCCAGCCCAGGGTGCAGCTGGCCGACGCCAACGGCAACCCGGTCAACACATCCGGCATTTCGGTGCAGGCCCAGATAGCGTCCGGTCCCGGCGGAGCCACGCTCTCGGGGGTCTTCACCGGCACCACCAATGCGTCCGGACTCGCAACCTTCGTGACGCTCGGCATCTCGGGCCCGGCCGGGTCGTACACCCTCAACTTCGTGGTCCCCAACCGGGACGATATCTCCGGATCACCGCCGTCCAGCGCCATCA
>DASTUF010000072.1:0-3384 GCA_035759745.1 Gemmatimonadales bacterium | reverse complement strand
GACATCGAGGGCAAGTGGGTCGGGACATACGGCAACGGCACCTCGAGCACCGGGCAGGATTTCACCTTGTTCTTCGAGGGGGATGGCACCTTGGGCGTAATCGACGGCCTCGGCGACGATCCTGAGGCGCTCGGCACCTGGGAACTGACCGGCAATGTGGTTACCGGGACATACACCTATATAGTTGGCGACGCCACCTATTCGATCTCGGGCACCATCAGCGGTAATGACGATCACCTCGAAGGCACGTGGGGCAGCGGTGCGGCGACCAGCGGCTCGGGACTCTTTGTAGTCGACAAGGAATAGCGCTCCTGTTCGGGCGTGGTGCCAGGCGGCCAGGGCAGGCGGGACCGCCCTGGCCGCGAAGGCACGGTCGCCGTTTTCAGTTCGACTTGATTAGGTTTCGCGCAGGCCGGGGCCGTCCCGGTGCTGCAGCGGTCCGTCTCAACCTTCTGGGCGTCCATCGTGGCCACCCGCACCGCGACAACACAACTCCCTTCCGGCCTCACCCGAGAACAACTACTCGAGCTGTACTACTGGATGCGGCTCACCCGCACCCTCGAGGACCGACTCGTCGCCCTCTATCGCCAGACCAAGGTGGTGGGAGGGCTCTTTCGTTCCCTGGGGCAGGAAGCCGACGCTGTGGGCAGCGCCTTCGCCCTGGAGAAGCGCGATGTGCTCTCACCGCTGATCCGGAACCTCGGCTCCATGCTGGTGAAGGGTGCAACGCCGGTCGAGATCCTCCGCCAGTACATGGCGAAGGGTGACAGCCCCACCCGCGGCCGAGAGCTCAACATCCACTTCGGCGATACCGAACGCGGGTTCATCGGCCAGATCTCCCACCTGGGCGACATGGTCCCGGTCATGGCCGGCGTGACCCTCAGCTTCAAGCTCAGGGGCGAGGACCGGGTCGGGCTGGTCTACGTGGGCGACGGCGCCACCTCCACCGGCGCGTTCCACGAGGGCATCAACCTCGCCGCGGTGCAGCGCTGCCCGCTGGTGGTGGTGATCGAGAACAACGGCTACGCCTACTCCACGCCCACCCGCAAGCAGACCGCCGCGAAGCAATTCGTGGACAAGGCCCCCGGCTACGGCATTCCCGGCATCCAGGCCGACGGCAACGACATCCTGGCGGTCTATCAGGCCACCCGCGAGGCGGTGGACCGCGCCCGGGCGGGGGAGGGCACCACCCTGGTGGAGCTGCTGACCTACCGGCGAAAGGGGCATGCCGAGCACGACAACCAGTCATACGTGCCTGGCGGCGAGATCGAACGCTGGGCGTCGGACAATGATCCTCTGGACCGGTATTCCCGCGTGTTGCAGCGGGATTTCGACTTTCCGGTAACCGAGATCGCCGGAACCGACGACCGGGTACGGCAGGAAGTGGACGCCGCCACCGACGTGGCCGAGCAGTCGCCCATGCCCGAGGCGCGTGATGCACTCATCGGCGTCTATGCCGATCCGCCGGAGGCTCCCGAGCTCTGGTTCCGGCAGGATGTGAAGAGTGCGGTTGAGCGCAACGAGCGAGCGGAAGGGTGGGGCACATTCAATGGCAACTGAGACTGCGCCGGCCACCGGATCCACGTTTCTCGAGGCCATCCGCCAGGGCCTGTTCGAGGAGATGGAGCGTGACCCCAACGTCTTCTGCCTGGGTGAGGACATTGGCGCTTACGGTGGCGCCTTCAAGGTCACCGAGGGGCTGATGGACCGCTTCGGCGACCGGCGGGTCATCGACACGCCCATCAGCGAAGCTGCGATCGTCGGCGCGGCGGCGGGGGCGGCGCACATGGGCATGCGGCCGGTCTGCGAGATGCAGTTCATCGACTTCGTCTCCAACGGCTACGATATGCTCACCAACTACGTGGCCACCGCCCGGTATCGTGCGTTCCTGCCGTGTCCCATGGTGGTGCGAGGCCCGTCGGGCGGGTACGTGCGGGGCGGGCCGTTTCACTCCCAGAATCCCGAGGCGGCGTTCCTTCACACTCCCGGGCTTAAAATCGTCTATCCCTCGACGCCGTCCGACGCCAAGGGGCTGATCAAGTCCGCCATCCGGGACGAGGACTGCGTGCTCTTCTTCGAGCACAAGCACCTCTATCGCCGGATTCGCGAGACCTTGCCCGAAGGCGACCACGTGGTGCCCATCGGCAAGGCACGCACCGCGCGGGAGGGGAAGGACCTCTCGATCATCACCTACGCCGCCACGGTGTGGAAGGCGCTGGAAGCCGCCGAGCAGCTGGAGCAGGAAGACGGCCTGTCGGTGGAGGTGATCGACCTGCGCACGCTGCTGCCGATGGACACCGATGCGATCGTCGCGACCGTGAAGAAGACCAACCGCGTGCTGGTGCTGCACGAGGACACCGCCACGGGTGGCGTCGCGGGAGAGATCACCGCCCGGATCAACGAGCTGGCGTTCGAGTGGCTCGACGCGCCGGTGCGGCGGGTCACCGCGCACGATGTCCCGCTGCCGTATGCCCCCGCGCTGGAGGACTTCGTCCTGCCCCAGACGTCCGACGTGGTGCGCGCGGCAAGGTGGCTGGCAAGCTACTAGGGGTCAGGGACTAGGGGTCAGGGGCTGGAGGGTTAGATTGCGCCCATGCGCGAGGCCCTGATCCCGGATTCCTGATCCATGGCCCCTGATCCCTGACCCCTGATCCCTGACCCCTAGTCATGTCTCGAATCGACGTCATCATGCCCCAGATGGGTGAATCCATCGCCGAGGGCACGCTGTCCAAGTGGCTCAAGAAGGTGGGCGACACCGTCAAGCGCGACGAGCCCATCTTCGAGATCTCCACCGACAAGGTGGACGCCGAGATCCCGGCTCCCACCGCCGGCACCCTCGCCGAGATCCTGGTGCAGGAGGGCGAGACCGTCGCGATCCAGACAGTTGTGGCCCGGATCGAGACCGCAGCCGGAGCCGCCACGGCGGCTCCGGCATCAGGGGCGGCACGCGTGCCGCCCGCTGACACGCCCGAACCCACGGCGCCGGCCGCACCGGCCCCCGCTGCGGCGAAACCCGCTGCTCCTCCGGCTCCCGCTGCCGCAACACCCGCTCCGCCGGCTGACACACCGAAGCCCAACGGCGCCGAATCCGCCGAGGAACGCCTCCGGCGGAAGTCCACCCCGCTGGTGCGCAAGATGGCCGCCGAGCACAACCTCGACATCGCCACCATTCCCGGCACGGGCATGGCCGGCCGGGTCACCCGCAACGATGTGGTGGCCTTCCTCGAGAGCGGCGCTCCTGCAGGCGGCACACGCGCCGCCCCTGATGCCGCTGCGCCAACGGCTCCCGCTTCGGCACCGCCGACCGCTGCGCCGCAGGCGCCCGCTGCGCCCGCGCCCGCCGCCGCTGCGATCGCTCATCCGGCAGTTGAACCCTGGCCCGGC
>DASTUF010000071.1:0-5011 GCA_035759745.1 Gemmatimonadales bacterium | reverse complement strand
GCGGTGGAGCTGGAGCCGGAGTGGGTCGAGCGGGTGGAGGGGTCGTTGAGGAGGTTTGGTGGGTGAAGCGCTGCATATGAGCGGTCCCTCGGCTCGCGTCTGCATTCGGTCGCTGTTGCTGTTGACGGCGGCAAGCCTGGTGCTGGTGGTATTCGCCGAGCCGCTGCATGCGCAGGCAGTGCACGCAGCGGCAGCAGACTGCGCGGCAGGGCTGCCTGATTCGAGCACCTCGCTGCTGGACGTGGCGCGCGCGGAGATCGAGTTGGGCGAGGCGTGCCAAGATGCCGCTGCGTTCGATCGCGCCCTTTCGGAGCTCTCCCCCGCACAGTATGAGCGCTCGAGCCCGGCCGAGGCCTGGTACCTCGCCGGCCGCGCCAAGTTTGGCCTGGCTCGGCTGGGTAAGATCGCCAAGGCCCGTCCCCATCACATTATCGGTCATTCGTATGCCGAGGGCGCCGTAGTGGCGCTTCGGCGCGCGCTCGAGCGGGACTCCAGCCACGCCGCGGCGGCTGCCCTGCTGGCGAACCCGGAGCTCAGGCGGCTGTCCCGCGAGTCGGGCGGGGAGGATCTCGCCCTCGTGAGGCATGCTGCCGGCCTGGCTCACTCGGACGCCGGATTGCTGCTTCGATGGACAGAACTTGAATTGCGACGGGGCGAGGCAGACAGCGCCGTCGTGGCCGCAGACCGGTATCTCCACGTCGGAGGCGACAGCGCGCTGGCGCTCCTGCTGCGGGCGCGCGGGCTGCTGGCGCTGGGCCGTCTGGATGAAGGCTATGACTCCTGGATGCTGGGCCTGGCCCGCGCAGGCGATTCCGCTGGGCGGGCTGCGTACAGGGAGGATGTGGCGTGGATTGCCACGGACGCGGAGCTGGCAGCGTTCGACAGTCTTGGCCCGGCGGATTTGCCGGGATGGGCAAAGGCCTTCTGGGGTGGGCGCGCTGCGTCGGCGTTCCGATCAGCCGGCGAGCGACTAGGAGAACATGAACGACGGATTCGCTTTGCCCTGGATGAGTTTCCGGTGCGGGACCTCGACCGCGACTACAACAAGGCAATGCCGTATCGCAGCGGGCGGAACGATGTCGACGATCGCGGTGTGGTGTACGTAAGGCATGGTTCACCTGCGCATATTCTGCGGTCCATCTCGGAATCAATCAATACGTGCCCAATCCAGTCCTGGGTGTACGATGCCGGGGCCAATCGGGGGCTCATCGTCCACTTCAGGCCGTTTTTCAGTCTCCTGATATCGCCGCGGCGCTTCTGCGCGAACGCTGATTTCAAGTTGGTGCCGGGAGGTGTGTGGCTGGACGGGCACGCCTGGAAGGTGGCCCGGTACGACTCTGCGTACGCGGAATGGCTTGGCGACTGGCGGCCGATTCACGGCAAGCGCCGAGAGCGGGCGATCGTCCGTGAGTCGGTCGATCGACTTGCGCTCGCCGTGCTCACCGATGCCCAGCCCCACACGTTCGCCCGCGACCTTAATGCCAGGGTACGGAGCTACGGCGTGGCGCTGCCGGCGCGGCTGGTGATTGCCTTTGGGGTGCCAGGTACATCGCTCACCCCGGTCGAGCTGAGCGGGCGGCGTACGTTGCCGATGCGTTTGCGGGTGGTGGCAATGCCGAAGGATGGTGGCGCGCCGGTGACGCTGGACACGACCCAGTTCTTCGACGGCCGCCGCCGGCTCACGCCGGACCAGTGGGTGGTGGGCTACCTCGAAATGCGCGCTCCACCAGGCGAGTACGAAGTCCGGGCGCTGATGACCAGCGCCGATCCCGAGGCGGGCTCGTTCACGCTGGAGGTGCCGGTCGCCGTGCCGTCGCTCGAGCCGGGGCGGCCGGCGGTGAGTGCGCTGATGCTGGGCACCTGGGCCACGGAACTGCGGTGGCCGGCGCCGGGCGGCGGGTTCCCGCTGGGGGCGATGCACGGCTACCGGCAGAGCGACAACCTGGAGCTGCTGATGCTGGCGGATGGACTTCGTCCCGGCCAGCTGGTCGATGTGCGGATCAGGATTGCGCCGGCAACGGATGAGGACGACGAGGTGCTGGAGCTGCGCTCCGACGAATTGCCGAGCGGCACCCAGTTGGTGCTGCGCCGGTCGATCGGGCTCGAACGGCTGGAACCGGGGCGCTATGTGCTGACGGCGGAGCTGCGGCCGGAGGGGGGCGAGCGGTTTTCGAGGACGCAGCGGTTCACGGTGGTGGGGGCAAGTGAGAAGTGAGGAGTGAGAAGTGAGAAGTGAAAGGTGAAAGGAAGTGCGATGGCCAAGCTCGTGTTCGGAATGAACCAGTCCCTGGACGGCTACGTCGACCATACGGCATTTGCGCCAGGCCCCGTGCTCTTCCGCCACTTCATCGAGGAGGCTCAGGGGCAGACGGGCAGTGTGTACGGCCGCCAGATGTATGAGGTCATGCGTTACTGGGACGACGAGCATCCTGAATGGGATGCGGAGGAGCTCGCCTTCGCGACGGCGTGGCGGAACCAGCCGAAATGGGTCGTCTCGCGCTCGTTGAGTTCGGTCGGCCCCAACGCCACGCTGCTTGGGGATGATCTCGAGGGCGCGATCCGTGAGCTGAAGGCCGGGCGCAGCGGGGAGATCGAAGTGGCTGGCCCGGAGCTGGCGCAGAGCCTCACCGAACTTGGCCTGATCGATGAGTATCGCATCTACCTGCACCCCGTTGTGCTGGGTCACGGCAAACCATACTTCGCCGGCCCCCGGCCGCCGCTCCGCCTTATGACTATTGATCGGATGGGCGAGGATGTGATCAGGCTGACGTATGTTCCTGCGTGATTTCGTGAGTCGTGCTCGACGGCTGAAGCCGCCGCTCGTTGTCGACGGCTAAAGCCGCCTTTCGTTGTCGACGGCTAAAGCCGCCTCTCGTTGTCGACGGCTGAAGCCGCCGCTCGGCTCTGCCGCTGAAGCGGCGTGGTGACGACGCCCCTGGCACATCGTCGTCCCCAGCGGCTTCAGCCGTAGCGCCGAGCAGCGGCTTGAGCCGCTGAGTTGAGGCGGCATTCGGGGCCGTCGCGGGCGGCCTGCGGGCCGCCCTCTCGCACCGAGGAGCACACGTGAATCTTGAACGCTGGCTGGCGCTCAGTGCCATCCTTCTGGTCGGCTGCAGCGAAGCCGAGGTTGCTTCCGATGTGCCGTTGGCGAACATGCCGACGCTTCAGCGGATGGGAGTGGAGCTTCCCGACTCACTCGTCCCGGAATTCGCCGCCGGGATCGGAGTATCGACCGGTGGTGAGGTGGCGTTTCGCCTCGATCGGCGACCTGGCCCGCCAGTCTTCGTCGTCGTCGATAGCGCCGGCAATCTGGTCGGGCAAGCCCGAAACTCAGGACAGGGGCCGCTGGAACTCAACCAGGCGATCAATCTGGAGTTTGTTACCGCCGGCGTAGTCGCCGTGAACCTTGAGCAGTTGCGGGCGGTCATGTACGATCGCAGCGTCCGTCCTCGAAGCATGGTGCGCTTGCCGATCGGTTCCAGGCTGGCAAAGCTGGCGCATGACTCGCTCGACGTCTATCTCGGTCCAGCGAATGACGGTCCGATGCTAGTCCGGGTGCCGCTCGACCGTGCGGATACGTTTCGGGTGTTGCTTGGTCCCGAGGATTCTGCATTCGCACGGGCATCGAGATCGCTGCGCGCTTTCGAGATCGACGGCCCTCCGGTGTCTACGTGGTCCGGAGGCGTGGTCGTGGGCGACCCGATGCAAGACCGGCTGCTGTTTTACGATGACCTTGGCCGATTGGTCGATTCGGTCCAGCGGTCCACCGAGCCGAGGCTGAGAACCGAACGTGAGCTGGAGCGGGACCGGGAGGTGTGGGAGAGTCGGAAGTTCTTCCGCGGCCCGGATGGAAAGCCAATGATCCCGCCGCAGGTGGCCCGCAAGCTGGATTCGCTGGACGTGGAAGTGCTGCCGACGTTCAGCCGAGCCGGGCTGCAGCGGGATGGCGATGGAAGGATCTGGGTGATCCGGGAGGAGAATGACTCGGCGTTTGCCGATGTCTACCGCGATACCGAACTTCTAGGACGCGTTGGTCTGGAGTGCCCTAGCGCCGACAGATCCATTTCGATCGCGGGCGATTTCTTCGCCCAGCTGTGCCCGGTAACGGATCACGATTGGCGCGAGTGGGAACTGCAACTGTTTCGCATCGAGGGGTGAAGGTCGCGACGGCTAAAGCCGCCTCTCGGCCCTGCCGGTGAAGCGGCGTGGTGACGACGCCCCTGGTAGATCGTCGCCCCCAGCGGCTTCAGCCGTAGTGCCGAGCAGCGGCTTGAGCCGCTGAATATCGCGCTACGCCCACTTTCCACTCTCGATCAGCTCCACCACCAGGCTCTCGCTGCTCCTCCCCGCCGCTTCCGCGGCGAAGTTGGTCACCACCCGGTGGCGCAGCACCGACGGCGCCACGGTCTTTACGTCCTCCAGGTCCGCCATCGGGCGGCCATCCATCGCCGCCCGCGCCTTGGCCGCCAGCACCAGGTACTGGCTGGCCCTCGGCCCCGCGCCCCATTCCACATACTCGCGGATGAACGTCGGCGCCGCGTCGTCGCCGGGCCGGGTGATTCGCGCGAGGGTCACCGCCGAGTGGATCAGCCCGCGCGACACCGGAATCCGCCGCACCAGTCCCTGCATCGCTATCACTGTCTCGGCGTCGAGCGCGGGCTGCACCGGCTCGTGCGCCTCGCCGGTGGTGCGCTCGACTATCGACTCTTCCTCTTCCTGGCTGGGATAGCTGACCCGCAATTCCAGCATGAACCGATCGAGCTGGGCCTCGGGCAACGGATAGGTGCCCTCCTGCTCGATGGGGTTCTGGGTGGCCAGCACGAAGAAGGGATCGGGCAGGGCGTACGTGGTCCCGCCGGCCGTGACCCGATGCTCCTGCATCGCCTGCAGCAACGCCGCCTGGGTCTTGGGCGGCGTCCGGTTGATCTCGTCGGCCAGCAGCACGTTGGCGAAGATGGGCCCATGCACAAACCGGAAGGCGCGCCGACCGGTGGTGAGGTCCTCCTCGATG
>DASTUF010000070.1:0-25088 GCA_035759745.1 Gemmatimonadales bacterium | reverse complement strand
CGGAGCCGTCGTGGATGCCGACGTCCTTCAGCACCACGCCCTCGTCGTTCTGCTCGTGGAACCGTCCCACCCAGGTCGTGCCCGACACCCCGGTGACCACCACCGTGATGCCGTGGAGCTCCTGCCGGTTCTTGTGGTAGGCAAACCCCGCCTCAGGCGACTGCGCCACAGTACTTGTCGAAAGCGTTGGTCAGGTTCTCCGCGATCGCCTGCGGATGACGGCCCTCGATCTCATGCCGGTGGACGAAGTGCACCACTTCGCCATCCCGGAGCAGCGCCACCGACGGCGACGACGGCTGGTACTCGGCGAAGTACTGCCGGGCCCGCGCAGTGGCGTCGACATCCTGGCCCGCGAACACGGTCACGATCCGGTCAGGCGTGGTGTCGTGCTTCAGCGCTTCGGCCAGCGCCGGGCGCGCATTGCCCGCGGCGCAACCGCACACCGAGTTCACGAACACCAGCGTGGTTCCGCGGTGGTCGGCCAGGATGGCATCAACCTCGGCGGGAGTGATGAGCTCGGAGGCGCCCATGTCGGTCATCTCTTGACGCATCGGGGCCACCAGGGCCGGCGGGTAAGGCATGACAAAACTCCGTTGGTAATGAAAGGTCGTTGTTGAGTGTGGAAGTGTGGAAGTGTGTCACACTGCCAAATACTCCCATACTTTCATACTTCCACACTGTTATTCGGTTGTCACCGCTTCCTTCCGCTCCAGCGCCGCCTTCATCGTGTGCCAGCTCAGGCTGGCGCACTTGACCCGCACCGGGAATTCGGCGACGCCGCTGAACACTTCCAGCTTGCCCAGCTTTTCCTGATCCTTGCCCCGGCCGGTCACCAGTGCGTGGAACCGCTCGAACAGCGCCAGCGCCTCGTCGCGGGTCTTCCCCTTCACCGCCTGGGTCATGAGCGAGGCGCTGGCCTTGCTGATGGCACAGCCGGAGCCCTCGAAGCTCACGTCCTCAATCTTCCCGGCGCTGTCTTCCTTGATCCAGACATCCAGCTGGTCACCGCAGAGCGGATTGCGCCCTTCGGCGTGGCCGGTGGCATCCGCCATCTGCCGGAAGTTCCTGGGCGTCCGGTTGTGATCCAGGATGACGTTCTGGTACAGCTCGTTCATCGTGGCCATCAGCCGAACAGCTCCCGGGCCCGATGGAGCGCCTTCACCAGCGCATCGGCGTCGGCCTCGTTGTTGTAGAGCGCGAACGAGGCCCGCGCGGTGGCCGGCACACCCAGTCGGCGCATCAACGGCTGGGCGCAGTGATGCCCGGCGCGGATGCAGACGTTGTCGTTGTCCAGGATGGTGCCGATGTCATGCGGATGGATCCCGTCCATCACGAACGACAACACCGACGCCTTGTGCTCCGCGGTACCGATCACCTTGAGCCCCGGCACATCGGCCACCGCTGCGGTGGCGTACTCCAGCAGCGCGTGCTCGTGGGCGGTGATCGCTTCCCGGCCAATGCCCTGGATGTACTCCGCCGCGGCCCCGAATCCGATGGCACCCGCGATGTTGGGCGTCCCTGCCTCGAACTTGGCCGGCAACGGCGCGAAGGTGGTCCGGTCGAACGTCACCTGGTCAATCATGTCGCCGCCGCCCATCCAGGGCGGCATCGCATCCAGCAACTCGGTGCGGCCATACAGCGCACCCATGCCGGTGGGGCCCAGCATCTTGTGGCTGGAGCAGGCGAAGAAATCAGCGCCCAGCGCCTTCACATCCACCGGCAGGTGCGGCGCTGACTGGGCGCCATCCACCATCACCACCGCTCCGACGCCATGGGCCAGGTCCGCCACTTCGCGCACCGGATTGATGGTGCCAAGGGCGTTCGAGACGTGGCCGATACCCACCACCCTGGTGCGGCCGCCTAGCAGCGTCGTGAACGCGTCGAGGTCCAGCTCGCCCCGGTCGGTGATCGGCGCCGCCTTCACCACCGCTCCGGTCTGCTCCGCCACCAGCTGCCAGGGCACGATGTTGGAGTGGTGCTCCATCTCGGTGAGAAGGATCTCGTCGCCCGGCTTGAGGTTGGCCCGGCCCCAGCTTTGCGCCACCAGGTTGATGCCCTCGGTGGTACCGCGGGTGAAGATCACCTCGTGCGGGTGCTCGGCACCGAGGTAGCGCGCCAGCCGCTCGCGGGCCTCATCATACAGCCGGGTGGCCTCGGCGCTCAGATGATATACGCCGCGATGGATGTTGGCGTTGGTGGTCTCGTAGAACCGCCGCTCGGCCTCGAGCACCGCCATCGGCTTCTGGCTGGTGGCGGCACTGTCGAGGTACACCAGCGGCTTGCCGTTCCGGCGAGTAGCGAGAATGGGAAAGTCCCCGCGGTGCGTTTCCAGACCGCCGAGCCGCCGAGCCGCCGAGCCGACCGTCGCCGTGGCCATGCTCACTCCGAGAGCAGGTTGAGCCGCTCGTGCACCAGCCGCTCCAGCTCTTCCCGCACCGGCTGCAGCGCCACCTCGGCCACCACTTCCGCCGCGAAGGCGTGGGTCAACAGCCGTCGCGCGGCCTGCGCCGGGATGCCCCGGCTCCGGGCGTAGAACATCGCGACCTCATCCAGCTGGCCCACCGTGGCGCCGTGGGTGCACTTCACGTCGTCGGCGAAGATCTCCAGCTGCGGCTTGGTGTCCACCCTGGCGCCGCGAGAGAGGAGCAGGTTGCGGTTGGTCTGCTTGGCGT
This sequence comes from Gemmatimonadales bacterium, assembly GCA_035759745.1. Classification (GTDB taxonomy): domain Bacteria; phylum Gemmatimonadota; class Gemmatimonadetes; order Gemmatimonadales; family GWC2-71-9; genus CAMLHP01. The sequence continues at coordinate 22,416 of DASTUF010000070.1, read as the reverse complement.
CAGTGCGCTGCGCTTCCGGCTGCACGAACACCTTGCCGTTGAACACCGCGTGCGACTTGTCCTGCAGCACACCCTTGTAGACCTCCCAGCTGCGGCAGTCGGGGTGGTCATGGTAGATGGCGGTGTGGTTGTCCACCAGCTGCTCGCCGCGGGTGAGGTAGAGCCCGTACATCAGGGTCTCGACGTTGGGCGCGTTGAGCCGGACGTGCAGGTTGTGCCGGGCCAGAGCGCCGCCCATGGCCAGGGTGAACGACCGATAGTGACTGTCGCGGTCCTGCTCGACGTGGGTCAGCCCCACGTGAAACGCCGATTCGCTTTCCCGCTGGATCCGGGTGTGCTCGGTCCAGGCGCCGGGCCCCGACACCACTTCGGTCACAGCATTGGTGAAGTAGGTCGCCCCCGGTGCCAGGGTCACATAACTCTCCACCATGGAGGCACGCGCCTCCTGATCCACCAGGAAGAGGTTCCTGGGATGGGTGACCGAGTCGGCCGCCTCGCGCGTGCTCACGAAGAGCACGTTGATCGGGGCGTCGAGCTGCACGCCGGCCGGCACGTGCACAAAGGCGCCTTCGCGGAGGAACGCGGTGTTGAGCGCGGTGAAGGCGCTCTGCTCCACCGGCGCATGTCGGGCGAGGTGTGCCTCGAGCGACGGGTCCGCCGAGAGCGCCTCGGCCAGTGGTCCGCAGCGGACGCCGGCGGCCAGACCGGGCAGGTGCGACAGGCCGGCGTCATACCGGCCGTTCACGAACACCAGTCGAGGCCACTCGGGGTGGCCGAAGATGAACGGCTCGAGTTCGGCTGCGGAGACCGACGCAGCCGGCGGCGCCGAGAACTGCCGCCTGGCGATCGGCGCGACCGGGGTGAAGCGCCACTCCTCGTCCCTGGAGGTCGGGAACCCCACCTCGGTGAAGCGCCCGAAGGCCTGCTTGCGGAGAGGAGCCAGCCAGGCTGGGCTGGCGCCGCCGTTGGCCGCGAAGGCCTCGAATTCGGGGAGGTACGGAGCTGCGGTCACGCGCCGGCTCCCGCAGTGGCGTGCTCCGCCACCCATTCGTAGCCCCGCGCCTCGAGCTCCATCGCCAGCTCCTTGCCACCCGACTTCACGATCCGGCCGTCGGACAGCACGTGCACGTAGTCGGGCACGATGTAGTTGAGCAGCCGCTGGTAGTGGGTCACCACGATGAACGAGCGCTCGGGGCTCCGGAGCTTGTTGACTCCGCCCGCCACAATCCGCAGCGCGTCGATGTCGAGACCCGAGTCGGTCTCGTCCAGGATGGCGAGGGTGGGCTCGAGCACCGCCATCTGGAGGATCTCGTTGCGCTTCTTCTCGCCACCGGAGAAGCCGCTGTTCACGGCTCGGCTCATGATCTCGGGACCCCACTCGACCAGCTTGAGCTTCTGCTCGAGGACGTCCATGAAGTCGATCGGGTCGGCCTCCTCCTCGCCCCGCGACTTGCGCAGCTCGTTGTAGGCGGCACGCAGGAAGTAGGCGTTGGAGACCCCGGGGATCTCGACCGGATACTGGAAGGCGAGGAAAATGCCCTTCTGGGCCCGCTCCTCCGGCTCCAGTTCGAGCAGATCCTCACCCTGGTACGTGACGCTCCCGCCGGTGACCTCATAGGCCGGATGCCCCGCCAGGACCTGGGCCAGCGTGCTCTTGCCCGAGCCGTTGGGGCCCATGATGGCGTGCACCTCGCCCGGATTGACTGTGAGGCTGATGCCCTTGAGGATCTGGTTCTCGCCCGCGCTGGCGTGGACGTCGGTGATTTGAAGCAACTGTATAGCTCCTGATTGAATGGCGTGGGGCGTGGGGCCTGGGGCGTGAGGCCTCATGCCCCACGCCTCGCGCCTCACGCCTGTCGCTTACCCTACGCTGCCTTCCAGACTTACCCCCAGCAGCTTCTGCGCTTCCACCGCGAACTCCATCGGCAGTTCCTTGAATACTTCCTTGCAGAAGCCGTTGACGATCATGCTGATCGCGTTCTCGGTGTTGAGGCCGCGCTGCTTGCAGTAGAAGATCTGGTCCTCGCCGATCTTCGAGGTGCTGGCTTCGTGCTCCACCGCCGCGGTGGGATTCTGCACGTCGATGTAGGGGAACGTGTGCGCGCCGCACTGGTTCCCGATCAGCATCGAGTCGCACTGGGTGTAGTTCCGCGCCCCCTCGGCCTTGGGCATGATCTTCACCTGGCCGCGGTAGCTGTTCTGGCCCCGGCCGGCGCTGATGCCCTTGGACACGATCGTGGAGCGGGTGTTCCGGCCCAGGTGGATCATCTTGGTGCCGGTGTCGGCCTGCTGGCGGCCATTGGCCACCGCCACCGAGTAGAACTCGCCCACCGAGTTGTCGCCCTGCAGGATGACGCTGGGATACTTCCAGGTGATGGCCGAGCCGGTCTCCACCTGGGTCCAGGAAATCTTGGCGTTGGCCGCCGCCTTGCCCCGCTTGGTGACGAAGTTGTAGATGCCGCCCACGCCCTCGTCGTCCCCGGCGTACCAGTTCTGCACCGTGGAGTACTTGATGGACGCGCCGTCCAGTGCCACCAGCTCGACCACCGCCGCGTGCAGCTGGTTCTCGTCCCGCTTGGGCGCGGTGCAGCCCTCGAGGTAGCTCACCGAGGCGCCTTCCTCCGCCACGATCAGGGTCCGCTCGAACTGTCCGGTATCGGCCGCGTTGATCCGGAAGTAGGTGGACAGCTCCAGCGGGCACTTCACGCCCTTCGGGATGAACACGAAGGAGCCGTCGCTGAACACCGCCGAGTTGAGCGCCGCGAAGAAGTTGTCGGAAGCGGGGACCACCGAGCCGAGGTACTTACGGACCAGGTCGGGGTGCTCGCGCGCCGCCTCGCCGAAGGAGCAGAAGATGATGCCCTGCTCCGCCAGCTTGGCGCGGTAGGTGGTGCCCACCGAGACCGAGTCGAAGATGGCGTCCACTGCCACGCCGGCCAGGATCTTCTGCTCGGTGAGGGGAATGCCCAGCTTCTGGTAGGTCTCCAGCAGCTTGGGGTCCACTTCATCCAGCGAGCCGAGTGGTTTGGCGGTGCGGGGTGCCGCGTAGTAGCTGATCGACTGGTAGTCGATCGGGTTGTACTTGACGTTGGGCCACCGCGGCTCGGTCATCTTGAGCCAGCCCCGGTAGGCCTTGAGCCGCCACTCGAGCAGCCAGGCCGGCTCCTGCTTCTTCTCCGAGATAAGCCGGATGACGTCCTCGCTGAGCCCCTTGGGCGTCACGTCCGACTCGATGTCGGTGACGAAGCCGTACTTGTATTCGCGATTGACCAGCGTCTCGACGGACGAACTCATTCGGACTCCTCTACGGTGACGTCCTGCTCCCCATTGTGGGCAAAGCGGACCGCGTACGAACAGGCGCCGTCGCCCTGCAGCACATGCTGCCGGCGCTCGACGTGCCCGCCCAGCGTCCGCTCCAGGAAGCGCTGCTCGGCGGTGCAGATTTCCGGGAACCGTTCCGAGACCGCGCGAATGGCGCAGTGGTGCTCGGTCAGCGTTCCGCAGCAGAAGGTGGCCGCCCCCTCCGCCATGTAGCCGTCCTCGGTGCGTGCGCGAGTGATGATGGCCATCCGCTCGACCGGGGTGGCGCCCTCCAGTTGCGGGGCGAGCCGGGCTGCCAACTGCTCGAAGTGGGCCTCGAGGAACCGTACCGCGGCCTCGCGCCCCTCGACCGCGACCACGCTGTCGAGCAGCTGGGTCAGGGTCTCCTTGTAGCGCTGGGGAAACAGCGCCTCGCCCGCGGGCGTGAGGCTGTACACGAACCCCGGCGCCCCCACTCCCACACGATTCTGGCGCTCGTAGCTGATCAGCCCGCCCGCCTCCAGCTCCTTGAGGTGGTGCCGCACAGCGGTCAGCGACAGGCCCATCCGCCGCGCCAGATCCTTGGCGCAGAGCTGCCCCGAGCGCTTGAGCTCAAGGAGCACGTCAACCCGCGGGCCCTTGAGGCCCGGAGGAAGCTGCTCGGCGACGTGGAGGGCGGATTGCTGCATAGGTGCCAATGTTAAGTGAAAGAGTCGCAATTGGCAAGTTCGTAGGGCGTTTTTGGTGTGAATCTTCAAGTTAGGTTCCTTCAACGATTTACCGAAGGCGTGGCGAACAGGAAAGATCGAGTGAACCACGGAGTCACAGAGAACACGGAGATATCGAGCTTCTGTGTTTGTGGGCGTGCGGTCAGGCTTCGATGCGTTGGATTTGCACCCACAGCAACCCGCCGTTCTCGGTGAAGCTCCGTGTGCTCTGTGTCTCTGTGGTAAATAGTAGTTGTCGCTACTACTAATAATGCCATGCTTGCCGAGGACGACCGAAATCACAAGATTGGCCGCATGACCATCCATAGAATACGCCTTCTGGGCGATCCGATCCTTCGCACCCAGTGTGATCCGGTCGAGAAGCCCGGCTCCACGGCTGTCCGGGTAATCCTGGACGACATGCGCGAAACCCTGCGGGACTGGCAGAGCCGGTTTGGTAGCGGGCGGGCCATCGCCGCACCCCAGATCGGGGCGCCGATGCGAATGATCTATGTGGAGATGGACAAGCCGTGGGTGCTGATCAACCCGGAAATCGTGGACATCGGCAACGAGGACTTCTCGGTCTGGGATGACTGCTTCTCGTTCCCCAACCTGCTGGTGCGGGTCTCGCGCGCGTGGCGCATCCGGGTGCGCTACCAGGACGTAAAGGGGACCTGGCACGAGGATGACCTCGAGGGTGACCGCGCCGAGCTTATCCAGCACGAAATGGATCACCTCGACGGCGTGCTCGCGGTGGACCGACCCCACGGCCTCGATCCTTACTGCCTGCGCGAGGAATGGAACCGGCTCCACGCGGCCGACGGCCGCTACGGCCCGCCGGAGACCCGAACGGCCACCTATGCCACACCCCTCACCGGACTGCTGTGACCAGGCTGCGGTTTCGTTGATTCACTGCGAAGTCACGAAGGGCACGAGGGGGTCCGAAATCACCACGGAGCCACAGAGCACACGGAGATATCGAGTTTCTGTTTTTGTGGGCGTGCGGTCAGGCTTCGATGCGTCGGAATGGCACCCACAGCAACTTGCAGTTCTCTGTGAAACTCCGTGAGCTCCGTGGCTCCGTGGTTGACTACGCCCTATCAAAAACTCCGGCCCATCCGCACCCGCAACGCATCCCGCCACCCTCCGGTGACCTCGTAATCCACTCGCATCGGTCCCAGCGGTGTATCGGCGCCCAGGCCGATCCGCGCGCCGGCGTGCCAGTTGTCATCGCTCAGCAATTGACCACCCTGCGCGATGCGACCCGCCATCCCCTCGGCGCGGATCTCGATCGGGCCCAGCACCCGTAGCCCCAGGCCCAGCCCGACCAGCACCTCGCGGTCGCCCCTCAGCTCACCCAGGTGGAACGCCGGCATGCCGTCGGTGCCGCCCAGCGGCAGGGTGAGTTGCGCCGGTAGGCTGTCGCCCCAGCCGGCCCTTATGCGAGGCCGAATCCTCAGCCGCCGATAGACCAGCGTGGGCGTGGCCTCCATCGTCACCCGCTGGAATGCCGAGGTCCACTCGCCCTCGGCGGTGACGAAGGGCGCCCCGGCGTCATCGTACGCGGTGAGAGATGCCATGGCCCCAAGCGCAGTGTCAGTGCTGCCATCGTCGTTGCGCCAGTAGCGACCAGAACCCGCAATGGTCACCGTCGATCGCTCTCCCATGTCGCGCTCGACCCCGAGCAGCCCCTGCAGTTCGCGGGTGCGCAGTTTGTCCAGCGGATCGCCTCCCGCGGCGAATGTCCGCACGTCCGCCGCCGCCAGCCGGAGCGAGGCGAAGGGCGTCAGCAGTTCGCCCAGCCACTGACTCGGCCGCCTGAGGCTGAAGGCGAGCTCCTTCTCCAGGGTTCCGAACGCGAAGAGCACGCTCGACTCGAGTCCCGCACCCAGCTGGTGGTCCACGACGCCCGCCCAGGCGCGGCCACCTATATCGCTGTCGTACATGGCCCCTATCGCCGCCGTGCGTTCGGCTGAGCGCTCGGGCACCACGCTGAACGCCACGCTGTCACCGGAACCGGTGGGGGTCAGCCAGAGCGCCGTGTACTGGTCCGACTCACCCAGTCGGCGGAGCAGATTGCGAAGTACCTCCACGTCGAGCGTGTCGCTATCGGCCAGTCCCAGCAGGGAGGTGATACGCGCAGCTTCGGCGCGCCCCGCGCCCGGCACTGCCACGCTGGCCGGGCCGGTTGGCAATGCCGGCGCCGCAGGCGGCGTCGAAGCCGTGGCACACTGCATCCCTGCCAGCGTTGAGTCCGCCGCCGATCGCCCCACGTCGATCAACTCGGCAACTGTTTGCTCGCTGAAGTCCAGGCTCTCGAATCCGCGTACGTTGGGACGGATGTAGAGGTCGTCCGGACCCAGCGAATCGGACTGCTCGAAGAGGAAGCCGAGCAGGCGCTCGGCGACGACGAACGGGGAATAGAGATTGAGCGTGTCGGGCCGGCGCTCGGTGGCGTCGCTCACGATAACTCGTTCGGCGCCTGCGGCACGGGCAGCGGCAATCGGGATGTTGTCGCTCAGCCCACCGTCGGCCAGGAAGCGGCCGTCGATCAGTTCCGGCACAAAGATGAGCGGAATCGCGATGCTTGCCCGCACCGCGCGCGCGAGGTCGCCTCCCTCGAGGACCACCACCTGCCTGTTGGTGAGGTCGGTAGCGACGGCGCGAAAGGGGATCGGCAGCCGGCTGAAGTCCCCCCGGGCGAGCAGGTTGCCCCTGAGCAGCGCCGCGTTGAGCAGGGCATTGGCCTGCGGCTCCCGGATCACCGCGCTCTGGAGGGTGAAACCCCGGTCGCCTTGCTCCCATACCACCACGGGCTGCAGCCGCCGCAGCGCGCGCGGCGCCACCGGCTGAAAGGGACGGAACAGGGTGGAGATCGGAAGAGAGCGGGTTAGCGAATCAATCACGTGCGCGGAGTAGCCGCTGGCGTACATCGCGCCCACCAGGGATCCCATGCTCGCGCCCACAACCATGTCGGGCCTGATGCCGAGGCTGTCGAGTGTCTGGAGCACGCCGACATGCGCCAGCCCCTTGGCACCCCCGCCGGACAGCACCAGCGCGGTGACCGGTCTGTCGGGGCACGCCTGCGCTGCCAGCCGGCCGCCACCGAGGAGGACGAGAAGCATGAAGAAAAGTTCAGACAGGCGGCGCGGCGGGTGCAGCATGCGGGGAAAGTAATGAGCGCCGTGGTGCAGTCCGAGGCTACCCCTTGCGCGGGATTCGTTGTAGCCCTAATTGTTGGCGCAGGTTGCCGCGACTGGCGGCCTGTCCCCCGCTATTCCATCGTCGAGGAGGCTGGACCGAAATGCCGTACGTGATCACCGAAGCGTGCATTGGAGTGAAGGACCGCGCGTGCGTGGATGTCTGTCCGGTGGACTGCATCTACGAAGGTGAGGATCAGCTCTACATCCAGCCCGACGAGTGCATCGACTGCGGCGCCTGCGAACCGGAATGCCCGGTTTCGGCCATCTTCCCCGAAGAGGACGTGCCGCCCAATCTCGTCTCCTACATCGAGAAGAATCGCGAGATCTTCAACTCGGACGACCCGCCGGGACCGCCGAGACGGGACTGAACGAAGCCAGGAATCCAGCCAACGCCCGGGTGACATCATCCGGGCGTTCGAGCGGTGGCAGGTGTCCTGCCCCGCTGATCACCTCCAGTCGACCCATCGGCAACAGCTCCGCCATCCTGCGCGCCGCATCGGGCGGCGTGATGCGGTCTTCCTCACCCACGACGACCAGCGCGGGGAGATCTTCGAGCATCGGCAGCAGGCCGGTGCTGTCGGGGCGATCGCGCATCGCGGAGAGCGCACCGACGATGCCGGGAACAGGCGTCGACAGCACCATCTGCCGGACCTCGTCCCAGACCTTGCCCACCCGATCCGGATCCGGGCTGGCAAAGAGTTTGGGCAGCATCGCCTCGGCGATGGCGGTCGCACCCTTGTCCCGCGCGGCCTGCGCCGCCGCATCGCGTCCCTTCCGGCCCTCGCTGCTGTCGGCCTCCATCCGGGTATCCATGAGCACCAGGCCGCGCACCCGCTGCCGGTGTCGTTGCAGGATCTCCATCGCGATGTACCCGCCCATCGAGAGTCCGCAGATCACCGCATGGTCCACACCGATCGAGTCGAGCAGCGCGACCAGGTCATCGGCGTACGTCGCCATGCTGTAGCCGAGATCCGGAGCGTCCGACTCACCCATGCCACGAAGGTCCGGTGCGATCGTGCGCCAGCCGGGAAATGCGCCGAGCTGGTGGCGCCAGAGCGTCCGGTTGAGCGGATAGCCGTGGATCAGCAGCAGGGCGGGACCGTCACCAGCCTGGTCCACCGCGAGGTTCACACCATGCACCGTGATGCGCCGGACTTCCCCCGCTTCAGCCGACGACGAGAAGAGATCGGAGAATGGGCGGGGCACCGGCACTGGCCGCCCATCGGTTCCGAGGCAGACAAAAGTGAACTCGGCGGTGGCGATCAACTGATCGTCGGACACCCGTCGGGCGGTCTGGCGCAGTGTCAGGCTGGTACGGCCGAGGTGGGTGAGCGTGTGATGGAACCGGAGCGTGTCGCCGGGAAATGCCTGGGCGAGGTAGTCGATGCCCGCCTTCCGCACTGCCGGCCACACGCCCGCCTTCTGGAAGAAGTCCATGCCCGGCCCGCGCGCCATCGCCTCCCAGCGCGCCCGCTCGAACAGGGTCAGGTACGACGCCTGGTTCAGGTGGCCGAAGGAATCGCAGAGGTCGGGATAGATAAGGAGGTCGATGTCCATGCCGAGAAGATGCAGGGGAACGCCTGCGGAGTCGAGAGTGGGAAGTGGGAAGTGGGGAGTGGGAAGTGGAAAGCAGTGGGAAGCAGGTAGCCGGACGTGTTAGAGTAGTACTTCCCACTTCCCACTCTACCACTGACTCGGAACAGCAGAATGGCACCCAGCACCGACTACATCCGCCACGCCGCCCGATTGACCCGCCAGGTCCAGCTGGCGACCGCCATGGGCGATGCCCCGAAGCTCGACACCGACTACTTCAAGGCCTTGGCCAAGGCACTCGACGAGATTGCTGAGGCGGTGGAGAAGATCCGGACAACAGTTGATTAATACGACAGTGACGCGACTACATCACGACAGTGCCCCGAAAATGGGGCTAAAACTGGCATGCCGTGGCTGATCCGGCCACCTTTCGCCCGATGACGACTTCCCCCGCCCCTTCGCGCCCACTCGGGCCGGTCCAACTGATCGAGGACGACGCGGGGCTCCAGAGCCTGCTGTCCCGCCTCCGCGGTTCACCCCTCCTCGCCGTAGATACCGAGGCCGCCAGCTTTCACCGCTATGTCGACCGGGTCTACCTGCTTCAGCTGTCCATCCGGGACGTGACAGCGGTGGTGGATCCACTGGCGATTTCGAGCCTGGCGGACTTCGGCGAGCTGCTGGCTGATCCCTCGATCGAGGTGGTGTTCCACGACGCCGATTACGACCTGCGTCTGCTGGAGCGCGAGTTCGGGTTCCGCGCCACCCATCTCTTCGACACCCGCGTGGCGGCCCAGTTGCTCAATGAGCCGGGCATCGGGCTGGCGGCACTGCTGGAGAAGTATCTCGGTGTCACGCTGGACAAGCGGTTCCAGCGGGCCGACTGGTCCGCCCGTCCGCTGACGGAACCGATGCTGCGCTACGCCGCGTCGGACACCCATTATCTCCCCGAGCTGCGAGACATCCTGCGCGCCCGTCTGGAGGCGATGGAACGGCTGTCATGGGCCGAGGAGGAGTTCGCCCTGCTGGAGAAGGTCGAGTGGTCCACGGCTGAGCCTGAAGCGCCATGGCTGCGGATGAAGGGCGCCAAGGCGCTCAGGCCCAGGCAGCTCGCCATCCTGCGTGAGCTCTTCCTGTGGCGGGATGCCACCGCCCGCCGACTCGACCGCGCCGCCTTCCGCATCATCAACAACGAACCCATGATGGCGATGGCCATCGATCCGCCGGCGACGATGGCGGCGCTGGGACAGGTGCGCGGGGTGGGACGCGAGCTCTTCGAACGGCGCGGAAACGAGGTGCTGGCCGCGCTGGAGCGCGCCCGCGCCATTCCGGACGCGGACCTGCCCCAGCGGATTCGCCCACCCCGGAGGGTGCCGGACCCGGCGTACGAGGAGCGTCTGGACAGGATGAAGGCGGTGCGAAACTCGGAGGCGACGCGGATCGGGCTGGCGCCCGGGGTCCTGGCACCCAACGGAATTCTCGAGGGAATTGCCCGCCTGGAGCCGGGCACAACTGATCTGTCGGGAGTAGAAGGAATGCGCCGCTGGCAGCGCGAACTGGTGGGCGAGAAGCTGCTGGCTGCGGCTAAAAGCCCATGAAGGCCTTGACCCGGGGATCCATCTTGTCGGGAGTCCAGAACGGCTCCCAGACCAGCTCGACTTCCACCGATTCAATTCCTTCCAGGTCGCCTACCACATTCTTCACATCCTGAACGATCTCGGCGCCGGCCGGGCAGCCAGGAGACGTCAGCGTCATCTGAATATGGGCATCGCCGGCGTCACTCACGGCAACGTCGTACACCAGCCCGATGTCCACAATGTTGAGGCCGAGCTCCGGATCCTTGACGCCGCGAAGCGCCTTCCGGACCGTGTCCGCGGAGGAAGCAGTCATATCGGACGATAACGGCGGGGGCGGGGCCGCGCCAGCGGGAGAGCGGGGCTGCGCCAGCGAATGAAAACCTCCCGCTGACGAAGTCCCGCTGACCGAAGGTTCCGCTATCCCCGAATGACCGGCACGGCGCGCGCAACTGCGTCGGATACGGCGGCTCGTACGTCACGCAGCGCGCGGAGGGAGTTGCGCGCGCGGGGATCGAAGCTGCGGTTGGTGAGGAACACCACGAAGAGGTCGCGCGCGGGGTCGATCCACATCTCGGTCCCGGACCAGCCGGTGTGCCCGTAGGCCAGCGGACTCAGCAGACGCCCGAACACGGAAGGCGGCTCGTACTCCGGGTCCGGCGAGTCCCAGCCCAGCAGGCGGGTGCCGGCGTGGGGGGAGCCGGTAAGGAATTCCTGGACGGTCTCGCTTCGCACCCAGGTCTCACCCTCGGACGTGGTGCCTCCGCGGAGCCACGCCTGGGCATAGCGCGCGAGGTCGCGACCGGTCGCGAAGAGCCCGGCATGGGCGGAGACACCACCCAGCAGCACTGCATTCTGGTCGCTGGGTACGCCGAAGACCGGCGCGTCGTTCTCCATGAAGCTGGGCGCCACCCGCTGCCAGAGCGATGCCTCGGGCCGGAACCACGTCTGGTGCATCGCCAGCGGGTCCAGCACTTCCCGCCGAAACAGCGAGTCGAGCGGCGTGCCACTGGCTCGTTCCAGCACCAGACCCATCAGTATCGCATTGAGGTCGCTGTACTCGGCGGCGGTGCCGGGCGTCCGCCGCAGCGGGTCGGCAAAGAGCTGGGTCAGCGCCTCGTCGCGCGAGGACGCCGTGCGCCAGAAGGGGATGTAGGGACGCAGCCCGCTGGTGTGATTCAGCAGCATCCTGACGGTGACCTGGTCGCGCATCCCGCCGGTAAACTCGCTGACGTAGGTGCGCACCGGCGCATCGAGATCGAGGAGCCCCTGGTCGATCAGCCGCATCGCGGCACCGGCGGCGACCACCTTCGTCAGTGACGCAAGGTCCCAAAGCGTGGAATCGCTGCGAGGCCGGGACGAGTGGGGGTCCCAGGTGAGCCGGCCATAGCGCTCGGCATGCAGCAGCTTGTCGCTCCGCCCGATGACAATGACCGCGCCGGGATACACTCCCCGGCTGATGCCCCGGCGCACCGCGGCGTCCACGGCCTTGAAGTCGGGGGCATCGTCCGCCGCGAGCCTCGACGGCAGCGCCAGGCCCAGGCCAGGAGCCAGGGCCAGGACGCCGAGCAGCGGAAGCAGGCGGAAAGGAGTCATGCTAGCGGATGGTGTCCGTGACGGGGCCGATCGGCAGCGCGTAGAGCACCTGCGCGGTGCGCCGGTCGCGCGGCGTCAGGACGCCCACCCTGGTCGCCGGGAACATCACGTCGGCAGAATCGGCCGAGTGGGGCAGTCCGATCGCGTGGCCGGTCTCGTGGACCGCCACGGCGAAGAGCGAGGCGTCGGGCAGCCGGAGGCCGGTGCTCGTGCGAATCGCCAGCGAGACTGCGGCGTGCCGCACCCGGCCGGCGCGGTCCCAGGTGATGTCGGTCTGGCCGGCGCGGTCAAAGGGGAAGCGATCGATCCAGCGAATCACGATATCGGCAGCCGCCGTGTCGGTCACCGTCTCGAATTGCACACCAGCGTCGGTTTCTTCCCAGAGCGCCAGGGCACGACGGACGAACGTCGCCATACGTGGACGGTAGCCGTCCGCACCGCCCTCCACGATGGCCACCCGAAGGGGCCCCGAGGTGGGGTCCGGCCAGCGCCGCACCACCGAGTCGGTGGACGCGAGCAGCGAGTCGAGATAGGCGTAGCCTGCCACCGCCGCCAGGTGCTGCCGGGCGGCCAAGCGGGCCAGCCGGTCCATCGCCGGGGCGGTGGCACCCGCTCGGCCCACCTCGGCGCGATCGCTGGCGACCGGCTGGTTGGCACGGGCCGGTGCCACCGCCGTGGTTTCACCGCCGGTGGACGCCAGAGTGTGGCGCAGATCGCGCACATGCTGCACGCGGTCAACGAGCACGATGACCGCAAGTGACAGCGTGACAACGGGAAGTATGTATCGATTCATGTTGGCTGGCCCCTAAGCATAGCAAGGGACGGGCCGTCGCGCTGGCGCCAGAGGGGGGTAGGGCCTAACATTGCGCGTCCCGGGCCCCCCGGACCCCCCGCGGCCCTCACGAGGAGATCGCTTTTCCAGTGATGCGAGCATTCGCCCATGCGCTGGTGCGCTGGCGCTGGGCTGTCCTGGTCGTCTGGATGCTGCTGGGAGCAGTGGCGCTGCTGCGCGCGCCCGCCACTCCTCATCTCCTCAACATCCGCGGTGGCAGCAATCAGGCCACCGAGGCGACCGTCGCCGACGGGATGCTGCGGGATCGGTTCAACCGCCCGCTGAGCGATTTCTTCGCGGTGACCCTCGAGGGTCCCGCGCCGTTCGATTCGGGACGTCCGCAAGTGGTGCTCGACAGCCTCATCCAGGCGCTCGAGGCGCAGCCCTGGGTCCGGGCCGTTGCCAGCTGGCCGGTGACCGGCGACAGCACGTTCATCTCCGCCGACCATCGGGGAACTTTCCTGGTGGTCGCACTGACCGTTACGGAAAGCGACACCGTGGCGGCGCTGGTGCTGCCGGCCCGGGACGTGGTGCACCGCACCATCGCGTCGCTTCCTGACGGCAGCCAGTACCAGGCCCACGTCACCGGGCGATCGCCGCTCGACCTCGACATCCGAACCGTGAGCGCCGAAGACAGCACTCGACTCGAGACCCGGCTGCTGCCACTCACGCTGGTCGTCCTCATCCTCGCCTTCGGGGCGCTGGTCGCCGCTGCCCTGCCGCTGGTCATCGGGCTGCTCGCCATCGCGGTGTCGCTCACGGTCATCGGGCTGCTGACCCAGGTCACGCCTATGTCGATCTTCGTCCTCAACATGACGACCATGATCGGCCTCGGCGTCGGCATCGACTATTCGCTGCTGATGGTGACCCGCTTCCGGGAAGAGCTGCGCCGCGGTAACCGGCGCCGGGAAGCGGCGGTGAACACCGTGCTGACCGCGGGCGCGGCAGTCGTGACGTCGGGGATGACCGTGGTGGTCGGCTTCGGCGCGCTGCTCTTCACGCCGCTGATCGAGACCCGCAGCGTGGGACTGGGCGGACTGGTGGTGGTGGCGGCCGCCGTGCTGCTCTCGACCACGCTGCTGCCGGCGCTGCTGGCGATCATCGGCCGCGACATCGACCGGCCCAAGTGGCTCGCCCGACGGCTCACGTGGTACCACTCGCCGCAGGCGTGGGAGAAGTGGGCCCGCGGCCTGCACCGCCATCCCCGGCGCGCGCTGCTGCTGGGCGGGATGGGGATCGCGCTGCTGACGGCGCCCTTGTTCCTCATCCGGATCGGGCTCCCGGCCCGGCACTGGTGGCCCTCGAGCACCGAGGCCGGGCAGGGGCTCGACATGCTTACCGAAATGGGCGTGGCGGGGTACGTGCAGCCGGTGCGGGTGGTGGTGGAGGTGCCCGACGGAAAGTCAGCCGTGAGCGCTGCCTCGCTCCGCGGGCTCCTCGCGCTTTCCGACTCGTTCCGGGCCGATCCGCGGGTGCGCGATGTGCGGAGCCCGGTGGATCTGGGCGACTCGCGCTCGATCCTCACGCTGTCGGCCTTCTACAGCGAGCTGGACAGCGCCCGTGCGTCCTACGGTGAGTTCCTGGACAGCTACCTGAGCGAGGATACCCGGGTTGCCCTGCTGGACGTGATCCCTTCCGACACCACGTCGCTCACCAGCACCCAGGATCTCGTGCGCCGGATCAGGGCCATCTCGGCCAGTCCGCCGCGCCAGCTGCGCAACGCCACCATCCGGGTGGGGGGCTACACCGCCAGCGCGCTCGACTTCCAGGACGACATGATGGAGCGATTCCCGATGCTGGTGGCGCTGGTGCTCGCCGCGAGCGCGGTGCTCCTCGCCATCGCGTTCCGGTCGGTGCTGGTACCGGTCAAGGCAGTGGTGATGAACAGCCTCTCGGTCAGCGCCACCTTCGGCCTGATCGTGCTGGTGTTCCAGTACGGCATCGGCGCCCAGTTGTTCGGACTCGACGGCGCCACCTCCGCGATCTTCGTGGTGGTGCCGGTGCTGGTGTTCGCGGTGGTGTTCGGGTTGAGCATGGACTACGAGGTGTTCCTGCTGAGCCGGATCAAGGAGGCGTTCGATCGTACCGGCCGCAATGATGAAGCCACGATGGAAGGCCTGAGCGCCACCGCCAGCGTCATCACCAGCGCCGCGCTGATCATGATCATTGTCTTCGGTGCCTTCGCTTTCGCGCAGGTGCTGGTGATGCAGTTCCTCGGCTTCGGGCTCGCCGTGGCGGTGCTGCTGGACGCGACCATCATCCGGATGGTGCTGGTGCCTGCGTTCATGCAGCTGGCAGGGGAGTGGAACTGGTGGCCGGGAGGGCGGAGAGTCAAGAGTCAAGAGTCGAGAGTTAAGAGTTGAGACCTGACTCTTGACTCTCAACTCTTGACTCTCAACTCAGTGCTTCTACTCCAGCATGGCTCCGACGCCTCGCAGCCCCAGCACCAGCCCCACCGCCAGCAGCCCCAGCACCACCGTCACGAACAACACTTCCAGGGCCGCGACGGTGCGCCGGACTTCGGGCATATCTTCCGGGGCACGGGTGGCGCGTCGGTGCGCTTCGGCGCGGTCGAGCGCCGGGACCCCGACCGGCGTAACGCCGTCGGGCAGGAGAGAAGGGAAGCCGGCGGACTGGCGGCGAGCCGAACTGATCAGCCGCCGTTCCTCGGGCGGCCGGTAGCCCATGCGCTGGTCCCAGGCCGCCACGAGGCCGTCATGCCGCTGGATGCGCTGCCAGGCCTGGCGGGTGCGGTCGTACACGTAGTCGTCCGCATCGAGCTGGCCGGCTTCGAGCGCGTCCAGCAGCGCGTCGAGCGACGCCCACGGTGTCTCGACGCCCGCCGGGTCGCTGCTGCGATAGCGCGGCGCCTCGGCGGGCGCAGCGTCAGAAGGATATGTCTCCATCGCCGAATCTCCGGTTGACCACGTTGTTGTAGATCGACCCGAAGCTGTAGCTGAATCCCAACGAGACCTCGTAGCGATAGTCGGTGGCCACGTCCCGCTGCCGGAGCAGGATCTCCTCCGGCGTCAGGCCCCCTGCCGGAAGGTAGCGCTGGTCGCGAATGCGCGAGATGCTGCCATCCAGCTCGAGCGAGAGCCCCCGCACGACCCGCACCTCGACATCACCGAAGAACCGCAACGACGTCTTGCCCAGGTCGTCCAGATACTGGCGGCCCCGCAAGCCGATGCCGGTCTCTCCCCATGGCTGGATGGCGTCCAGTGAGACCTCCAGCTCGTGGTCCAGCACGGTCTCGTCCATCACGCCGAAGATGGTTGCCTCGTCGTACCCGAAATGATTGGCGCCGATCTCGTAGCGCACGGTCAGCAGCCGCCGAGCCGACTCGGTGTACGGGAAGACATCGTACTCGAGCCCGGCACCCGCACGCAGTCCCAGTTTCCGGTTGTCGTGGGACGACCGGTTGGCCCCGACCGACGCCCGGGCCCCCCAATGCGGACCCAGGCTCTTCACCGCGAAGGCGCTGGCCCCGTAACTCTCCTGGGTGCTGGTGACCGTGGTGACGCTGTCCAGGTCGAAGCTGCTGCGTTCGTAATTGCCGTCGAGGGAGAGCCCGAGCTTGAGTGCGTCGGTGGTGCGCCGCGCAGAGATGCCCCCACCGAGATCCACGTTGCGGTAGCTCGACTCGCCGCTGAGATAGGTCTCGCCATCCACCTCGAAGACCCAGAAATTCCACGGATCCGCTGTGGGTGTGGCGGGGCGCGCCGCGTCGTCCGATGGTGCCTCGTAGCTGATGGTAATGCGGTCGGCTTCAGGCGTGCCCGCGACGAAGGAAACCAGCCCGAGCCTGAAAATCCGGGCCAGCCCGAAGCGCACTTCGTCATCCGTGGCCGCGTCGGGCGCAAAGAAACTGAGGGTGTCCACCCGTCCGGCGAACCGGCCCAGGCCGATGAATGACGCGGTGTAGGCGTTGCCCCCGCCACCGGTGGATTCCTCGGTGACCAGCACGTGCACCTGGGCATCGTTGCGATCGCGGACGTAGTCCACGAAGGCGATCTCCCGCCGGAAGTAGTCCAGATCGCACCTGGTCTGGGGGCAATCAACGAAAACCCGGATTCGCGACGTAGGCACGGGGGGGTACGACTGACCGTGCGCGACAGTGAACAGGGCACCTCCGGTGAGCAACGTCAGCAGCAGGAGTACCGCAACAACCATCATGCCTCTCAGTGTTTGGCGTCGAGCCAGTTGGGGCCGGTGCCGATATCCACCACCAGCGGCACCCGCAAGGCGGCGGCGGATTCCATGCAGTCGCGCACCAGTTCGCTCATCCGGTCGAGCTCGGGGCCGGGCACCTCGAAGACCAGTTCGTCGTGCACCTGCAGCAGCATCCTGCTGGAAAGCCGCTCGGCGGCGAGCGCGCGATGAATGGCCGACATGGCCAGCTTGATCAAGTCCGCAGCCGAACCCTGGAGGGGCGAGTTCTGCGCCAGCCGCTCACCGTATGCGCGCACGTTGAAATTGCGGTCCTTGATCTCCGGAATGTACCGGCGCCGGCCGGAGATGGTCTCGACAAATCCCTGCTGGCGCGCCAGCTCCACCTGGGCCGTGAGGAATGTCCTCACCCCGGCGAAGCGAGTGAAGTAGTCCTGAATGAACGCCTTGGCTTCGTCCTGGGCGATGCCCAGCGCCCGCGCCAGCGAGAAGGCTCCCTGGCCGTAGATGGTCGCGAAATTGATGGTCTTGGCCCGGCCGCGCATCTCCGAGGTCACCTCGTCCACCGGGACGCCAAAGATCACCGATGCCGTCTGCCGGTGGATGTCACCGCCCTGTCGGAACGCTTCAACGAACGCTTCATCACCTGAGAGGTGCGCCATCAGCCGCAGCTCGATCTGGGAGTAGTCGGCCACCAGGAAGACGCACCCATCGGCAGGAATGAAGCCGCGGCGAATGGCCTCGCCCCGGGGCGTGCGGACGGGAATGTTCTGCAGGTTGGGATCGCTGGAGGAGAGCCGCCCGGTGGCGGCACCGGTCTGGTTGAAGCTGGTATGAATGCGGCCGGTCTCCGGATTGACGGTGGCGGGCAGGGTATCCACGTAGGTGCTCTTGAGCTTCTGCAGTTCACGGTATTCCAGGATCCGCCGGGGCAGCGTGTGTCCCATCTCGGCGAGCTGCTCCAGCACATCGGCGTCAGTGCTGGGACCGGTCTTGGTCTTCTTCAGCACCGGCATGCCTTCCTTCTCGAACAGCACCTGCGCCAGCTGCCGGGGCGAGTTGATGTTGAGCTCCACGCCGGCGAGCTCGCCGATCTCGCGCTCCAGCCGGGCGAGGTCGTCGCCCAGCTCTTGTGCCAGCTGGGCGAACAGCGGCTGGTCGATCCGAATCCCGTCCCACTCCATGTCCACCAGCACCGGCACCAGCGGCATCTCCACCTCGGCCAGCAGCCGCTCCATGCTGGTCGCGGCCAGCTGATCAGCCATCGCCTCGCGGAGCGACAGCACCGTGGCGCTGTCGGCACCGCAGTACGCCGCGGCCCGGGCAACCGTCACTTCGGCGAACGCGATCTCGGCTTTCCCCTTCCCCACCAGTTCCTGGTACGTCGTCATCCGGGAGCCGAAATGCTCGAGCGCCAGCGTGTCGATCGCATGCGAACGCTTGCCGGGATCGATGACGAAACTCGCCAGCATGGAGTCGTACGCGACGCCCGCCAGCTCGACCCCGGCCCGGCGCAGCACCTGCCAGTCGTACTTGATGTTGTGACCGGCCTTGGGCACTGCGGGATCGGTGAGCAGGTCGCGCACACCGGCGAGCGCGGGATCGAGCAGCGGCGGAAGATTGGTGACCACCGCAGGAGTATCCGCTGCGTCCATCAGCGTCGCCGCCGGTGCCCGGTGACCGAATGGCAGATACCACGCCTCCGACGGCGAGATGGCGAAGGAGAGCCCGATCAGGTCGGCCCTGCGGGGCTCGAGCGACGAAGTCTCGGTATCAAGCGCTACCATCGGCGCCGCCCGCAGTCGCTCCACCAGGGCCGGCAGCTCGGCGACATTGTCCAGGGTCACTACGTCGCAACCGCCCTGCACAGCTTGACCGCCAGGCACCTCTTCCCCGCCCTGTTCAGCCTCGTGACCGGTAGTCTCGAACCGCTTCACCAGCGAGTAGAACTCCAGCTCGCTGAGCAGCGCCACCAGCCGCCGCCGATCGGGCTCACGTGGCGCCATCGCGTCGAGGTCCAGCGCAATCGGCACGTTGCGCTGGATGGTGACCAGTTCCTGCGAGAGGCGGGCGCTTTCGGCCTGGTTGAGGAGTGCCTCGCGGGCACGCTTGCCGGGGATGTCGGCCGCGCGCGCCAGCAGCGACTCGAGGTCGCCGTACTCGGTGAGCAGCTGCTGGGCGCCCTTCGCGCCGATGCCCTTCACGCCCGGCACGTTGTCGCTGGTGTCGCCCACAAGCGCCAGGTAGTCGATCACCTGTGAGGGGGGCACGCCCAGACGCTCCGCCGCATTGGACTCGTCCACCCAGGTCTCATCCACGCCGGCCGGGCCGCCCCGTCCCGGATTGAGCAGCGCGACCCCGGGCCCGATCAGCTGGTAGAAATCCTTGTCGCCCGATACGATCACCGCGGTGAGCCCCTGCCCCGCCGCCTGCGTGGCCAGCGTGCCGATCACGTCGTCCGCCTCGTAGCCCGGCACGCCCAGGAGCGGGATGCCCAGCGCCGCGAGCAGCTCGCCGGTGCGCTCCACCGCACGGTCGAAATCGGCCTGGAGCTCCTCGTCCAGCTTCTCGCGGGTCGACTTGTACTCCGGGTACCGCTCCTCCCGGAACGACGTGCCCATGTCGTGAACCCAGCCGACGTAGTCCGGCCTGTACTTCTGCTGGAGCCTGAGAAGGAAGTTGACGACGCCCCAGACGGCCGAGGTGTTCTCGCCGCGCGAGTTGCGCAGCGGCCGCGAGATCAAGGCAAAAAACGCCCGGTACAGGAGGGCGTAGCCGTCTATAAGGTAAAGATGGGGTCGGGAGTTTGGCATGGGAGTCAAGAGTTGAGAGTTGAGAGTCGAGAGTCAACCTCCGTCTCGTGACTCATAACTCTCAACGCTCAACTCGCGGCCTAGTCGGCCGCGCGCCGCAACCGGGCCCGGATGCGCTCCAGTTCGGATCGCGAGGACGGCGTCAGCCGGAAGCGCCCGAAGCTGGTCTCGTCCACGAAGAAGAAGCTGGCGCGCAGGTTGAGGTAGTTCCACCGCAGCACCCGGCCACCCACCTGCCCCGGGGAGTTCTCGAAGGTCTCGTCCGGCTCGCCCAGGGTGATGAACACCTCGCCGCGGTCGGTCCGCCATCCCGGCACGCCCTCACCGCGGAAGCGCTGGTTCGCGAGGGTGAGCCGCGCGAAGTAGTTGTTGATCGCTTCGT
This sequence comes from Gemmatimonadales bacterium, assembly GCA_035759745.1. Taxonomy (GTDB): domain Bacteria; phylum Gemmatimonadota; class Gemmatimonadetes; order Gemmatimonadales; family GWC2-71-9; genus CAMLHP01. The sequence continues at coordinate 2,309 of DASTUF010000070.1, read as the reverse complement.
TCTCGGGCGTGGAGGGGTCGGGATCGGACTCCTGCCAGAACACCGACCATAGCTCGGGCCGCTGAGCCGAACTGGCGTTGCGGATGGAGTCGAGCATCCGGTCCTCGCCGAAGTACCGGAGCAGCTCCGTCATTTCCACGTAGTTCGTCACTACCCACGCATGCGAGAACGACACCAGCGCGGTGCTGCTCCGCTCGGTCGTGCCCTCGCCTACCGCGACGCGCAGCACGCCAAGCGCAGTGCTGTCGGGTCTGAACTTGAGCACCTGGCTCTCCACGGGCGAACCACCCTCGAACCGGAGCGACTCGCGCAGGATGATACTGTCACGCTCATCCCGGATCTCGACCGGAACGCTGGCCGGACCGGGAAACGCATACCCTTCGATGTAGGCAAGCAGCGTGTCCGAGCCGAACAGGACCGAGCCGCGGGGGTTGAGCACCAGCGTCAGCGTGTCCTCCAGGCGGCCGCGGCCGCGTGCCTCGTACACCAGGAGCGGAGCGGTCGTGGTGCCGGGAGCGAAATCAGGCGCCTCCACCGACTTCTCCGCCGTCGAGCTGCTGCCGCTGGCGGGGTCTCGCAGCGAGACCGACAGTTGATACGTGCCCGGCGGCATGGTGAAGGCCTGCTGGAAGATGATGCTCTCGTCGCTGCGCTGGGTCTCCTGAAACGAAGCCACCCGCACCACCTCGTCCCGCCGGAGCGTCACCGGCGCGCCGGTCGGCGGCGTGAAACTGACATCCACGTGGTAGCGGGCCACGAAGCCTTCGCCCTCACGCTGGAAGCTGAGCGCGCGGTTCTGGAGCGAGAGGCCGAGCAGCGCCAGCACCGAATCACCTGTGCTGGCAGCGAATGCGACTTCGCCGACGAAGGGCAGCGGTTCGTCACCCGAGAGCCGACCAATGCGGTCGTACAGGGCGCGGGTGTCGAGAATATCGGTAAGCTCTTCTCCTGCCGGCCGCTCGGCCTCGGCCCCGACGCGGGACCAGGAGCCGCAACCCGCGAGCAATCCGACAGCGAGCAGCGCGTAGCAGATGCGAGGCATACGTTCGTCCTGGAACGTGGGAAGGACTCGGCCGCTGGGTGGGCAGCCATACACTACCGCGCCTGAACCGGGGGCGTCAAGCCAAGTGCGCGCTTGCTGGCGCTTCCTCCAAGCCTTAGCTTGGCCAGCGATGAGCGAGAACCATCTGGGTCGTACCATCGCCGGTTACCGGCTTGTCCGGCACATAGGCGAAGGGGGCACGGCTACCGTCTACCGCGCGGAGCACCCCGATCGTGGCACTGCCGCGGTCAAGGTGCTGCGCCCCCGGCTGGCCCAGGATCCGGTGGCGGTGAAGCGCTTCCATCGCGAGGCGGAGTTCGGCAAGCGCGTCAACCATCCCAAGATCGTCCGGACCCTCGACAACGGCGAGGACGAGGGGGTGCACTACCTGGCGCTGGAGTGGGCCGAGGGCGAACCTCTCGCGAATTTCGTGCAGCGGGCCGGCAACCTGGCGCCCACGGTCGCCGCCAACATCGTCGAGCAGATAGGTGCCGCGCTGTCGGCGTCGCACGCGGTGGGGATCATCCACCGGGACCTGAAGCCGGCCAACATCATGTACAACCCGGCCACCCAGGAAGCCAAGCTGCTGGACTTCGGCATCGCCCGCGATGCCGAGGTGGCACCCGAAGAGCGGCTCACCCGAGCGGGCTTCTTCGTGGGCACCATCCAGTACGTGGCGCCGGAGACACTTTCGGGCGAGCTGGTCGGCGAGCAGGCCGACGTGTACAGCCTGGCGACGATCGCCTATTCCCTGCTGACGGGAGTGCTTCCCTTCCCCGGCAAAAGTCCCAGGGAGTTGTTCCAGCAACTACTAACGACGAACCCGGTTCCGCTGAACCAGGCCGTGCGCGGACTGCGCTTTTCGCCCCAGCTGGAGGCCGTAGTCATGCGCGGCCTGGCGCGAGATCTCTCGGTACGTCCTGCTACGGTGGACGAGTTTACTACCGACTTCTGCACGGCCGCCCGGGACGCGGGCCAGAAGAAGGCGGGCTTTCTGTCCACCATCTTCGGGCGCTCGTGACCCGGCTGGAAGCACTCCTGCTCGAGCGCAGTGTCGAGATGGGGAGCTTCGTACTCGCCTCGGGTGCGCGCTCGACTTACTACATCGATTGCCGCCGCACCACGATGAGCGCCGAGGGTCAGGTGCTGGTTGGCGACGCAGGCCTCCAGGCCATCCGTGAGGCGGGATGGGACGCCACTGGTGTCGGCGGCCTCACCATGGGCGCTGACCCGGTCGCCTACGCCATCGCCGCAGCCTCGTTCCGGG
>DASTUF010000069.1:0-37050 GCA_035759745.1 Gemmatimonadales bacterium | reverse complement strand
ACCGGTGCAGTCCAGCGCTTCCGCCGCGAACTCGACACCCGCCGCCTGGACGAGGGTCGCTACACCCTGTTGGTAACGGTCCGGGCTGCCGATGGCAGCAGCCAGACCCGCAGGACGCAGGTGTTTATCAGGGAGGAGTAGCCCGCGCGGGAGCACCAGGCGCGGCACCCAGGCAATGCCTCGCGGCTGAAGCCGCTGCTCGGCGAGCGTCGCCCCCGGCGACGCTGGGGGTTCCCGGAAGGCCGCCCGGCGCACCGCCTCGCCGCCAGGCGAGGCTCGCCGAGCAGCGAGCTTACTCGCGAGGGGAGTAACGCCATCACCCCCCGCCTACCGCGTCGGCCCCGGCGCCCCTATATTTCGCGGCTCACAATCATCCTCCCCGGCGCCCGCACCAGGCCCGGGGCACCAGTCCGAAGGAAGGTGACATGACCCATCAGTACGAGGTGGTCTATATCTTCGACAGCACGCTCGAGGAATCGGCCATCAACGAGAAGCTCGAGAAGTTCCACGCCCTGATCCGCAAGGACGGCGTCGATGCCCCGACGGTGGACCACTGGGGCAAGCGCACGCTGGCCTATCCCATCCAGAAGAAGGAAACCGGCTCCTACGCCGTGGCCCGGTTCGACGCCGAGCCGTCGGCGCTGCCCGAGTTCGAGCGCGCCATCAAGCTGGATGACGGAGTGCTCCGTCACCTGGTGGTGGTGCACGAGGGCGCCCAGGCCGTGCCGGTCGTGACCGGCAAGTCGGACGAGGAGGATGACGAATGAAGCGCCCACAGAAAACCTGCGCCATCTGTGAGTCGGGTGTGCGTATCGTCGATTTCAAGGATGAGCGGACGCTGCAGCGGTTCCTGACCGAGCGCGGCAAGATCCTGCCCAGCCGGTTGTCGGGCGCATGCGCGCGGCACCAGCGGCAGATCTCCACCGCCATCAAGCGGGCGCGTCAGGTCGCGCTGTTGCCCTACGTGAAGGGACACGTCGGCTGACGATCCCTGGCGGAGCAACGCCTCAGCCCGCGCGCGGGTGGGGCCTGCTCCTCCTGCTCGCCGGATTCGTGGTGGTGGCCTCGCCGGTGTTCGTGTTCACACCGCTGGCGTTGCTGCTCCTCGCGGCGCGTCCCCGGGGGCTGCGGCACTGGCTCTGGCTGGGCGTGAGCCTGGTGCTGGCGATCCTCTGGAGCCGGTCCATGGCCGGACCCTCGGCCGGGTTCGCGGCCGCGGTCGCGGTGCTGTCGGGCGGGCTGTTCGTGGCCCTGGCCGAGTGGAGGCCGGGACCGCCGGCGGGACGGGCGGTCCTGGCGGCCGCTGGCGGATTCCTGTTGGCGCTGGCCGGTTCCGCCCTGCTGGGCCAGCCGTGGCCGGCGGTGGAAGCGGAATTCGCGGAGACGGTTGGCCGGTCGTTCGAAGCGCAGGCGGCAGCGTTCGCGGCGAGGGGTTTCAGCCCCGAACTGGTGCAGCAGCTCCGCGCGCTGGGCGACAGTTCGGCGACCATCGCGCATTACCTGGCGGCCGTGATCGCGCTCCAGGCGATCGGTGGGCTCGCGCTCGCATGGCGCTGGCACGAGCGGGTGGCGTCCCAACCGCTGCCGCCCCTGGCGGCCCGGTTTCGGGCGTTCCGCTTCAGCGATCACGCGGTGTGGCTGCTGATCCTCGGCCTGGCACTGGTCCTGGGCCGAGCCCAGGCGGGAGTCGCCGGGCTGGAGCTGTATCGCTGGGGCGCCAACCTGCTGGCAGTGGTAGTGGTACTCTATGTGGCGCGGGGGCTGGCCGTGTACGTCGCGGCCGCGAGCCGGACGCCCCGCCACGTGACGTTCATCCTGGCCATCGTGGCCATCGTGGTCTGGCCCATCGCGGGCTCGGGACTGGCGCTGCTCGGCATCGCCGACAGCTGGATAGATTTCAGACGGCGCCTCGGCGGTGCCGCAACCGGAGGGGTTCGATGATCGAAGTAATTCTGCGTGACGACGTCACGTCGCTGGGCAAGGCTGGCGAGCTCGTGCGGGTGCGGCCGGGTTACGCCCGCAATTACCTGCTGCCGCAGGGCCTCGCTTACGAAGCCACCGCGGGTAACCGCAAGCGCATTGAAGCGGAGACCCGGGCACGCTCGGCCCGGCTCGCCACCGAGAAGTCCGGCGCCGAGGAGTTCGCGGCCCGCCTGCGCGAGACGCCGCTGACCCTGACCGGACAGGCCGGCGAGGAAGGCAAGCTGTTCGGTTCGGTGACCGCGTCCGACATCGCCGAGAAGCTCAAGGCCAGCGGCATCGAGGTGGATCGGCGCAAGATCGAGCTGCCACATCCGATCAAGACCCTGGGCGAGCACGTCGTGGCCGTACGCATCCATCCCGAAGTGCCAGCCGAAGTGCGGGTGACGGTCGTTCCGGCGGAGTAAGCTGATGACCGTCGGCATCTCGTATGTGGACGGTCCCCGCCTCGCTCGATCGCTGAATGCCGCGGCCGACTGGGTTGCCGCCGGACGCGAGGAAATCAATCGCATCAATGTATTTCCGGTGCCCGACGGGGACACCGGCACCAACTTCAGCCTGACCCTCCGTGCCGTCGCCGACGCCCTCCAGGCGCTCGGCGACGCGTCGCTTGCGGAGACCGCCCGCACCGCCGCACGGGCGGCCGTGCTCGGCGCCAGGGGCAACTCCGGAATGATGCTGGCGCACTTCCTCCTGGGATTTGCCGACGGCCTGAGCCAGCTCGACAAGGCGTCGCCCACCGATATTGCCCGCGCGCTCAGCCAGGGCGCCGACCAGCTCCACACCTCACTCGACGACCCCCGCGAAGGCACGATCCTCACGGTGGCCCGGGAATCGGCCGCTGCGGCCGAGCGCGCTGCCCGGGCTACCGACGACATCTCCGAGTTCATGCGCATGCTGCTGGCCGAGGGAGAAGTTGCCCTGGCCCGCACCCCGGAACTGATGGCGGTGCTCAAGGAAGCCGGCGTAGTGGATGCCGGTGGCAAGGGCTTCGTGCGAATGGTCGAGGGGGTGGTTCGGTACATCGAGGGCGATCCCATCCTGCCGGCGGACATGACCGCGGTGGACGCCGATGCGCTGATGCCTGCGGCGCTCGCCGAGGTGGCCAGCGATCGCGACTACCGCTACTGCACCGAGATCCTGGTCCGGGGCGATGTGCTCCCGCCGGCCAACGACGTGCGTGCCGCAATGCATCGTTTCGGCGGCTCGATCGTGGCTATCTCCGCAGGGGACATCCTCAAGATCCATGTGCACACGGACACCCCCGAGGCCGTCTTTACGTATGCGGCACGGTGGGGAAACGTGGAAACCACCAAGGCCGACGACATGCGCGCCCAGCATGCGCGGCTGGCCCACGATGAGCGGCGCGGCGTCGCGGTGATTGCGGACAGTTCGGCCGACCTCAGCGACGCAGTGCTGGACCGGCACCAGATCGCGCTGGTGCCGCTGCAGGTGATCTGGGGCGAGCAGACCCTGCGCGACCGGGTAGACATCAAGCCGGACGAGTTCTACCGGAAGCTGGCGGCCAGCGCAGAACTCCCCACCACCTCTCAGCCGGCGCCGGGTGAGTTCGTCCGGGCATTCCGGAATGGTCGTCAGGAAGCCCACGAAGTAGTCGCGGTGCTCCTCTCGGCGACGCTGTCAGGCACCTATCAGTCGGCGATGGCTGCGCTCAAGGCCAGCCAGCTCGACGGGGTGCACCTGGTGGATAGTGGCAGCGCCTCCCTCGGCGTCGGAATGCTGGCGCTCCGCGGCGCCGAGTTGGCCGAGTCCGGCTGGAAGGCCGACGCCATCGCCGCGGAGCTGCACCGGGTGCGGCGCCAGTCGGGGATGTTCCTTACCGTCGACCGGTACGACAACCTGATCCGGTCGGGGCGGGTGAGCCGCGGCAAGGCGTGGCTCGGCGGCATGCTGGATGTGAAGCCGATCCTGTCGCTGGATGATCACGGCCGGGTGGTTCCGGTGGACCGGGTGCGGGGGCAGGAACGGCTGGTTCCGCGGGTGCTCTCACTGCTGGAGAAGCGGCTGGTGCCCCGCCCCACCCGGGTGCGGTTCGGGGTGGCGCACGCCAACGCGCCGGAGCAGGCGGAGCGGATGCGGACCGCCCTGCTGGCCGCGTGGCAGCCACGGGATGTGCTGGTGTCGGTTGCTACGGCCGTCCTCGGCACCCATGTCGGCGAAGGCGCCTGGGGCGTGTTCTACCAGGTCGAGGATGGCGCGCCGGGGTCCGAGGCATGACGGCGCGATCCCGCCTGCCTGAAGGTGTGCGTCAGGCGCTCGACGCCATCGAGGACCTCAAGGCTAACGAGATGGTGGTGCTCGACCTGCGCGGCATCTATGATGCAACTGACTGGTTCGTGATCGCGTCGGGCACGTCGGATGCCCACGTCCGCGGCATTGCCGAATCGGTGATTGAGAAGCTGGGCCGGCGCGGGTACCGGCCGCACCATGTTGAAGGCCTGGGCGGCCGCTGGGTGCTGCTCGATTTCGTGGACTTCGTGGTCCACCTGTTTCATCCGGAAGCGCGCTCGTTCTACCAGCTGGAGCGCCTCTGGAGCGATGCCCCGGAGCTGCTGATCAGCTCGCCCTGAGAGGATGCCATGAATCCGCGCCGCGCTGCTGCGCTTGCCGCATTGACCTGCCTGTCCCTGGCCGCGCTCCGGCCGGCGCCGCTTGCCGCCCAGTACTTCGGCCAGAACAAGGTCCAGTACGAGAAATTCGGCTTCAAGGTCATCGAGACCGAGCACTTCGACGTGTACTTCTACGAACGCGAGCGAGAGGCCGCGTTCGACATTGCGCGCATGGCGGAGCGCTCGTACGCGCGGCTGTCGCAGGTGCTCAATCACCGGTTCCGCGAACGCAAGCCGATCATCGTCTACGCCTCACACTCCGATTTCCAGCAGACCAACGCCACCGCCGGCGAGGTGGGCGAAGGCACCGGCGGCTTCACCGACTTTCTCAAGCACCGCAACATCTTCCCGCTGACCGGCTCCTACGCCGAGAACGAGCACGTCCTGGCGCACGAGATGGTGCACCAGTTCCAGTACGACGTCTGGTCCGGCGGCAAGGCGGGCAGCGGGCTGGGCACCCTGATCGCGGTCAATCCACCGCTCTGGTTCGTGGAGGGCATGGCGGAGTACCTCTCCATCGGCCCGATCGACGCCAACACCGCTATGTGGCTCCGGGATGCCGCGCTCGAGAACAAGCTTCCGACCATCGATCAGCTGACCAATGATCCCCGGGTCTTCCCCTACCGCTTCGGCCATGCGCTGCTGGCCTACATCGGTGAGCGGTGGGGCGACGAGGCGGTGGGCGCGATTCTCACCAGCTCGCGGGTTGCCGGCCTCGGCCCGGCCATCGAACGCACCATCGGGTTGACCCCGAAGCAGCTCTCGGAGCAGTGGCGGGACGCGGTGTTCCGGAAGTACCTGCCGGAGATCGGCAACCGGCCCAAGGCTTCGGCGATCGCGGACACCCTTCTCACCGAGGAGCGGTCCGACGGCACGCTCCACCTCGCACCCGCCTTCTCGCCCGATGGCTCGCGGGTGGCGTACTTCAGCGAGGCCGACTTCTACTTCGTCGACGTGTACCTGGCCGACGGGCGGACCGGCAAGCGGCTGGGGCGGCTGTTCAAGAGCACCTTCGACAGCAACTACGAGACCTTCCGGTTCATCAATTCGTCGGTCGCGTTCTCACCCGATGGCCGCTTCGTTGCCTTGACGGCGAAGCGCGGTCCCCGCGACGAGATCCTCATCATCGACGTCGAGCGCAACAAGCAGGTCGGCCGGCTGAAGGTGGACGTTGACGCCGCCACGACCCCATCGTGGAGCCCGGACGGAGCGCGGATCGTGTTCACCGGCTACACCGGGGGCATCTCGGACCTGTTCGTGGTCAACCGTGACGGGACCGATCTCCAGCGGCTCACCAACGACAAGTACGCCGAGTTCCATCCGGTCTGGTCACCCGATGGCAGCACCATCGCCTTCTCCACCGATCGCGGCCCCGGCACCGACTTCGGCACCCTGGCCATCGGCAACTGGCGGATCGCCACCTACGATGTGGCGAGCCAGGCCATCCGGGTGCTGGATCACATGGATGCGGGTCGCAATACCAGCCCGCAGTGGGCCCCCGACGGCAAGTCACTGGCGTTCGTGTCCGATCGCGACGGCGTCAGCAACATCTACCTCTACGACTTCGGCGACTCACAGGTCTACCAGCTCACCGATTTCTACACTGGCGTCTCCGGCATCACCTCACTGAGCCCGGTGCTGTCGTGGGCCAGCCAGGCGGACCGCCTCGCGTTCGTCTACTACGAGCGAGGCAAGTACGATGTCTATGCGCTGGATAATCCGCGGTCGCTGAAGCGCGATCCGTGGCAGCCGATGCCGGCCATGGTGGCCGCGGCGATGGCCAGCACAACGGCGGGCGCACCTGTGGCCGCGCCCGATACCACGGCGCCGGCAGCACCGGCAGCGCCGGGCGTGGGTGCCGGCGGCTCACTGTATCGCTCCCGTTCCGGTTTTCGTGCCGCGGGAGAGCTCGATCGCAACGGTGACACCACGCAGGTCGCGGCCGGTCCGGTCTCGATCCAGGCGCTGCTGGACTCGGCCTCGCTCAACCTGCCCGACACGACCGAGTTCTCGGTGCGGCCGTACGAGACCCACTTCTCGGTGGACTACGTGGCCCGCCCCTCGATAGGGTACACCCGCGACAACTTCGGGCGCGGCGTGTTCGGTGGCAGCGCCGTGCAGCTGAGCGACATGCTGGGCAACAAGCAGATGGTCTTCGCCGGCTACGTGAACGGCAGCCTGGTGGAGTCGCAACTCCTCGCTGCGTACGTGGACCTGTCGCGCCGATTCAACTGGGCCGCCGGGGTCCAGCAGGAACCGTATTTCTACCTCCAGCCCAGCGAGATCGTCACCGGCCAGCCGTCGCCGAGCGAAAACACGTTCATCACCCACATCCGTCGCATTGTCCTGCGGCAGGCGTTCGTGCAGGCGGCGTACCCCTTCAACCGGTTCCGCCGGGCCGAACTGTCGTTGCGGTTCAACAACGTCCAGGACGATGATCTGCAGATCCTCGAGCCGTACGACCCGAACACCGGTTTCCTGACCCGGGATCCCGCGCTCTTTACCGTCGGCCGCCCCAGCGCCAACTACATCCAGCCGGCGCTGGCGCTGGTGCATGACAATACGCTCTTCGGATACACCGGCCCGTTCTATGGACGCCGGTGGCGCTTCGAGGTGTCGCAGAACATCGGCACGTGGAAGTTCACCCAGGCCCTCGGCGACTACCGGCGGTACGACCGCATCGCCGGGCCGGTGGTGCTGGCCACGCGAGTGTTCTACTTCGGCCGTTCCGGCCGGGACGCCGACCAATTCCAGCTTTTCCTGGGAGTGACCGACCTGCTTCGGGGCCACACCTCCGGCTCCTATCGCCGGAACGAGTGCCGTGACGGCGATGACCAGGGCACCGCCACCGGCTGCATCGAGCTCGACCGGCTGGTGGGCACGTCGCTGGCGAGCGCGAGCACCGAGCTCCGCTTTCCCATCATCACGCCGCAGATCATCAAGTCGTTGCCGATGGGATTCCCGGTCATCGAGGGCGCGCTGTTCTATGACGTGGGGTTCGCGTGGGATGCCGACAGCGACATTCGCTGGAGCCACGATGGCACCGAGACCAACCCCCTGGTGCGCGTGCCGCTGCATACGGTCGGGGCATCGGCCCGGATGAACGTGCTGGGCTTCGTGGTGCTGCGGCTGGACTGGTCCTTCCCGATCAACCGGCCCGGGTACGATGGCGGTCTCTGGACCCTGAGCCTGGGGCCGACGTTCTAGGTCCACCGATGAAATAGATGGGAATCGATGAAGCTGATGATTGGCAGTGCACCCAACCATCAGCTTCATCTTTTTGGCATCTACTTCATCTGTGGACCCCACCGGCCTATTTTCCGGGCCGTGACCCGCCAATTCCTCATTGCCGGTGCGTGGCTCCTGCTGCTCGTGGGCTGCGGCGACGCCGCCGACCCACCGGAGCAGGCCCCTGCGGCCGTCGATCGCACCCCGCCCTCTCGCCTGGTCCGGCTGGACCGGAGCGGCGGGGATGCGGTTGTGTATGACCTCCCCGGGCTGACGATCGCCGACTGGGAGGCCCGCAATCGGCTCCCCGCCATCGATGCCGTCATCGGCAGCTCCATAACCCCAGCTCAGGTGGTCCTCAGGGACACCCGCGGCAACCTGGTGGCGCTCGGTCTCGAGAGCCGCCGCAGCCGCACCCTGGATGAGGACGTGGCCCTGGGCGCCATCGGCGCTGACGGGAGCCTCTATACCGTGGATACCGCTGGGCGCGCCTTCGAGGCCGGCCGGCGGACGCCCCAGCGCTACGCCCACGCGTTCGCCGGCATGCCCGACTATCTGACCGCAGGCGCCGAGGGGCGCCTCATCGGCGTTGACACCTCGGCGCCGGCGCTGGAAGTGCTGCGGCCGTCGGATACGCTGCGCGTGGTACCGATCGCCGCAGGCCGGTTGGCGCTGTCGAGCTGGGGAGACCTGGCCGCCGTCGCTGCCGACACCGCCCTGCTCCTCTACCAGCCCTCCAACGACGATCCCCCAACCGCGGTGGACGTCGAGGGTGCGATCGACGTGGCGTTCTCGCCGTCGGGCCACCGGATCTACGTGCTGGCACGGGACGGCGAGTTGGTCACGGTGGACCGGTTTTCGAGCAAGGTCCGTGGCCGGATCAATCTCCCGGGTGAGGGCGTCGCACTCCGCGCCGGCAACTTCGGCCGCTGGCTGCTGGTGGGCGCCGCCGGTGGAAATTCCGCCTGGGTCGTCGACCTCGACGCGGACTCGCTCGTGGGAGAACTGCCGACCGCCTGGGATGACCAGTTTCCGTTGCTCACATCACCCAATCTCGTGGTCACCGCCGATGGCGACGATGTCGTGGCTCGCTCGCTCACCGATGCGGGATTCCCCGAGACCGGGCGAGTCGCCAACGCTGCCGACGACGCCTGGGTGAGCGTCACCTGGGGACCGGACGGTGCCGACGCCAGTGCCGACGGAACTGACGAAGCCGGCGCCGCCGACTCCGCTGCTCCAGCGGACTCGGCATCCGGCGAGCGGGTTTTTCTTCAGGTCAGCAGTTCCCAGAATCCCGAGTGGGCCCAGGCCCTCGCCGACAAGCTCGGCGCAGCCGACCTCGACGCCTCGGTACTGCAGCCCTCGGGCGAGAACACCGGCTATCGGGTGGTGCTGGGCCCCTTCGGCTCCCGCGAGGAGGCCGAGGCCGCTGGCCGCTCGCTCGGCATGCCCTACTTCGTGATTGACGCGCCCACAACGGCGCCCTGAGTCCCATCCCGCGCCTCCCGGAAGCGCTCGCATGAAACTGTCGCGCATCGAACTCTCGGGCTTCAAGTCATTCGCCGATTCGGTGACGCTCTCCTTCGAGGGCGGCGTCACCGCCATTGTCGGTCCCAACGGCTGCGGCAAGTCCAACGTATCGGACGCCGTACGCTGGGTCCTGGGTGAGCAGTCGGCCCGCTTGCTGCGCGGCGGCAAGATGGAGGACGTGATCTTCCAGGGCGCGGCGGGACGGCGGCCGGTGAACGTGACCGAAGTCTCGCTCTACCTCGACAACGAGGATGGCGAACTGCCGATCGCCTACCAGGAAGTGGTGATCACCCGGCGGCTTTCGCGCTCGGGCCAGAGCGATTACCTCCTCAACGGCGACAACGTTCGGCTGCGTGATATCCAGGACCTGCTGCGCGGCACCGGGCTGGGCAGCGACGCCGGCGTGGTCATCGAAGCGAAAATGATTGACCTGCTGCTATCGGATCGGGCCGACGAGCGGCGGTCGCTGTTCGAGGAGGCCGCAGGCATCGGGTTGTACCGCGACCGGAAGCACAGCACCGAGCGCAGGCTGGACGAGACCGCTCTGGACCTTCAGCGGGTCGAGGATCTCATTGCCGAGGTCCAGTCCCAGCTGAGGAGCCTTGCCCGGCAGAAGGGCAAGACCGAGCGCCACGCCCGGCTCACCGAGGAAAAGTTCGCCGTGCAGCTCACGCTGGCTCGGCGACTGCTGGACCGGATGACCGAGGACGCCGCCGAGATGGAACGGCGGCATGGGGAACTGACCACCCTGCTGCCGGGCGAGCGCGAGGCGCTGCACCAGAAGGAGCATGAGCGCGCCCGAGCGGTCGAGGCGCGAGCCAGCCGGGAAGCAGGTCGCAGTGAGATCGTGGAGCGGCTGGCCGCTGCGCGGATCGAGCTGGGTCGTCTGGACGGCGAGCTCAACCTTGCCCGTGAGCGCCTGAGCCACCTCACCGAGCGGCAGGCTCGTGCGTCCGAGGAGCGGACCCAGCAGGAGGCCCGCGCAGCCCACGCTTCCGAGGAGGAGCGTGCCGCACGCGCGGAGCGCGATCAGTCGGGCGCCGAGCACAACCAGATCCAGGGCGAGCTCGACCTGCGCACCCGCGACGAGGAATCCAGTCGCGGAATGCTGGCTGAGGCACGGAACGCGGTGCGCGCCGCGGAGCAGGCGATGCAGGCGCTGGTGCAGCAGCTCCATGCGCACGAAGGCGAGCGCGTGGCCCTCGAGGGCGAGCTTGGCTCGCTCCGCGAGCGGCGTTCCCGTGCCGACGCCCTGCAGGCGTCCCTCGCGTCCGAACTGATCATCGCCCAGCGTAAGCGCGACCACTTCGTGGAGCGTTCAGGTATCGACGCCTACGAGGCTCGCAGAGCTGGTTCCGACGTGGAGCGCCTGAGGCATCGGGTGGCAGGCGCGCGCGAGGCCGAGGCCGCCTGCCGCGCGACCCGCCGCAAGGCGGAAGAGGCGCTCACCCAGCTCGCCGCCCGCCGGCACGCGATCGAGGAACTCGAGCGCGAGCGGGTCGGGCTGGCGCCCGCGGCCGCGAAACTGCTGGAGGAACGACAGCGCTTCGATGGCGGCGTGCTTGGCGTGTTGAGTGACTTCATCTCCACCAGCGCCGACGACGCCGAACTGGCGGAACGGCTTCTGGGCGAGTGGATGCACGCCGTGCTGGTGCGCGACGAAGCCGCCGTGGACGTGGTGCGCGCATGGCATGCCCATGCGCTGCCCGGCGCCCTGGTGCTGTTGCCGCAGAATCCGGGGCCGGCGCAGTACGCCGACGCCGAGCTTGATGCGCGTCTCGAGGTGCAGGAACCAGCCCGGGCGTGGGTTCGGGCGGCACTCGCAGGCTCGCATGCACTGGATGCGGGAGGCCGGGTACTCCGGCGCGCCAGTGGCGCCATTTTCCTGTCGGGTGCCGGCACGCCCAGCGGTCCGCTGCAGCGTCGCGCCGAGTTGGCGCAGCTGACAACTCGGCAGGAGCAGAGCGAGGCCGAGCTGCATGCGGCCGAAGAGGCCCTCGCGGAGGCGACCGCAGGGCTCGCTACGGCCGAGCGCGAGCTGGCCGCCGGTGTCGAGGCCCTGCAGCATGCGCGCGATGCAGAGCGATCGGCGGCAGCGCAGCGGGAGGATGCGATCCGCGTGCTGTCGAACCTCACCCGCGAGTCGGGCGACGCCGAGCAGCAGCTGGCGCGCGTCGCCGAGCGCCAGAGCACGGCCGAAGCCCGGATGGCGGAACTCGACGCGGCGCTGGGGGATGGCGTGCGGGTCCGGGCGGAGCGTGAAGCGACGCTGACCAGTGCTACTGAAGCATTTGCCGGTCTCGAGTCGGCCCAGGAGACGACCCGCGATGCCCGGGTGCAGTCGCAGGTGCGCGAAGCGCACGTGGCCGCTCGGCACCGGGCGGCAGCCGAGCGGGTCGAGCGCGCGGAGCACGCACGGGTCGAGGCCAGTGGCACCGCCGCACGACTGGCGGAGGAGCTCACCACGCTGGAGGCGGAGATCGCCCGGCTGGGTGAGGAGCGCGGCCGCATGGAAGAAGCCAGGAGCGCCGAGCAGACAGCGCTTCGGGAGCTCGAGCAGGAAGCCACGCGTGCCGAGCGCGAGCTGGCGGAGGCGAGCGCCGCGCTGACACAGGCCGAGCAGACGGTCGAGTCGGCCCGCGGCGCCATCGAGACCTGGAGCGAAGAGCACCACGGGCTCGAACTGCGGCACAGTGAACTGCAGGCCGAGCGGCGCCGGGTGACCGAGCGGGTCGAGGCGGAATGGAAGAAGCCGCTGGACCGGCTGCTGGAAGGATTCACCCTGCTGGACCTCGAACTACCGGCTCTGGAGGAGGAGAACTCCCGGATTGTCGAGGCGCTGGAGTCGATCGGCCCGGTGAACCCGCTGGCCATGGAAGAGCACGCCGAGGAGCAGAAGCGGCTCGAGTTCCTGGTCACCCAGCGGGACGACCTCGTTGCTGCCCGTCAGTCACTGCTGCAGGCGATTCGGGAGATCGACGGGACGGCGAGAGAGCTGTTCCTGCGCACCTTCGAGGCGGTCCAGCAGCACTTCCAGCATGTCTTCATGACCCTGTTCGGCGGGGGCGAGTGCGAGCTGCGGCTCACCAATCCGGACGAGCCGCTGGAAAGCGAGATCGAGATCCACGCGGCGCCCCGTGGCAAGCGCACCCAGCGGATCCACCTGCTTTCGTCCGGCGAGCGTACGCTGGTCGCGGTCTCGCTGCTGTTCAGCATCTACCTGACCAAGCCGAGCCCCTTCTGCCTGATGGACGAGGTGGACGCCCCGCTGGATGATTCCAACGTGGGACGCTTCACCCGCCTGCTGGAGGAGTTCAAGCAGGACACCCAGTTCATCGTCATCACCCACAATCCCCGTACCATGCAATCGGCCGATGCGGTGTACGGTGTGACGATGCAGGAGCCGGGTGTGTCCACCATTGTGGGCGTACGGCTGGGGGAGCATGCGGCTTGATTGGCGTGGGGCGTGGGGCGTGAGGCGTGGGGTTCAGGGCACTGGGCCATCACCTTACGCCCCACGCCCCAGGCCTTACGCCCTGCAAAGTGATACCTGTCACACGCAACGGATGCCGGCTCAACCGGCATATTGCTTGCTAACCGGAGGGTCCGCATGCTGGTGGTGATGCGCCACGGCGCGTCTGAAGCAGAGATCAACGCCGTTGTGGAGGTCATCGAGGCGCTGGGCTACCAGGCGCGCCCGATGCCAGGCCGCCAGCGCACCACGGTGGGCGTCGTGGGCAACGACGGCCGGGTGGATGGTTCACGCCTGGCCGCGCTGGCCGGAGTGACGGACATCATCCATGTCACCCAGCCGTACAAGCAGGTCTCGCGGGAATGGCGACCGGAATCCACCGTGGTGCGGCTGGCGGGTGGGCTGGCGGTGGGTGGAGACGACGTGGTGGTGATGGCGGGGCCCTGCTCAGTGGAGAGCGAGGAACAGATCCTGGAGGCGGCTGTCGCCGTCCGCGACGCCGGCGCGACGGTGCTTCGGGCAGGGGCATACAAGCCCCGGTCGTCGCCCTATTCGTTCCAGGGGATGGGCCGCGACGGCCTCTCGCTGCTGGCGCGGGCACGGGCGGAGACCGGGCTGCTGATCGTGACCGAGGCGATGGACCCCGAGGGGGTGGATCATGTGGCTGAAGTGGCCGACATCATCCAGATCGGGGCGCGGAACATGCAGAACTACTCGCTGCTCCGCAAAGCGGGGCGGTGTGGCAAGCCGGTACTCCTCAAGCGGGGGCTGTCGGCCACGATCCAGGAGCTGCTGCTGTCAGCGGAGTATCTCCTGGCGGAAGGCAACAACGACGTGATCCTGTGTGAACGCGGTGTCCGGGGATTCGATCCGGCAACCCGCAACCTGTTCGACCTGAGTGCCGTGCCCGTTGTGCACGCGCTCTCGCATCTGCCCATCATCGCGGACCCGAGCCACGGCACGGGCCACCGCGAGATGGTGATCCCGATGGCCCGGGCGGCTGTGGCCGCCGGTGCCGACGGACTGCTGGTCGAGGTGCATCCGCACCCGGAGCGCGCGCTGTCCGACGGCGCGCAGAGTCTCGACCCGGCGCAGTTCAGGCAGTTGATGCGGGAGGCCCGTCCCATCGCCGAGGCGATCGGGCGGCGCGTGGCGGAGCCGGCTGGAGTCTGATGCTCATGAATGTTGCCAGGAAACTGTTCCCGGCACTGATGGCGACCGCGATCCTTGCGGCACCACTCGAGGCGCAGGATGGCGGCGCCATCGTGGGCCGCGCGGCGCAGGTGTATGCGTCGCTGGGGTCATTGCGGGCCGAGTTCGAGCAGCGCATCGCCGACTCGCTGATCGGCACCTTCGACAGCAAGGGCTCACTGGTGCAGGCGGGCCAGAATCTCCTGGCCATGCGCTTCAGCGATCCGGCCGGCGACGCCATCATCGTCGATGGCCGCCAGGTCTGGGTCTACACTCCCAGTACCGCCCCGGGACAGGTCATCCGAATGCCGCTCCCGTCGGGCCCGGTGCACGGGCTCAACGTCCTCTCCTGGATTCTTGATCGTCCTCGCGAGCGCTACCGGATCCGCTACCTGCGGAGCGAACCGGTGGGAGGCCGCATGGCCGACGTCGTTGAGCTGATTCCCCGCTCGGCGGACATGCCGTTCAGCAAGGCCATCGTCTGGCTCGATCGCGCGGATGCCCTGCCCCGCAAGCTCGAGATCTCCGAGCGCCGCGGCGGCACCCGCACCATTACACTGAGTCATCTCCGCACCAACGACCGGATTTCCGAAGAAGCCTTCGCGTTCACGGTGCCGGACGGTGTAAGGATTATTGACCAGCGGTAAGCGATAACGCTCGTTAGCGCCGATGTCGCCTTCCGGCGGCTCGGCGGGCGGCGGACTTCGTCCGCCTTGGGCGATAGGCCCGCACGCCGCCTCCAGGCGACATCGGGCGTCCACTCTCAACTCTCAACTCTCAACTCCCGTCGCACCCGCTCCGCCGCCTCTGGTGCCAGCCCTGCCCTCACCGCCAGCTCCAGCGTCGCCAGCCCCAATACCCGATAGCACTCCGCTTCCAGCCCGTCGCCCAGCGCGGCGAGGTGGCTGCGCACGCTCTCGGCGTCGCCCCGGCGAATGGCGCCGGTGAGCGCGGCCGCCGGAGCAACGTTGCCCAGGTTCGCCACGGTTCCCTTCACCAGCGGCAGGTACATCACCGATGCAGCGTCGGGCGCGATGCCGGCGGCAATGGCGGTACGGACCGCCATGTCGTAGAGCGTGACCGTGTAATTCGAAGCGATGGTGGCGGCGGCGTGATAGGCAGGCTTGGCGCCGGGCGGCAGCTGCACCGGCTCCATCCCCACGGCGCGCGCCAGTTCGCCGGCACGCTCGATTGCTGCGGGTCCGCTACCCTCCACGGCTGCCCAGGCACCGCGCAGCAGCTCGGGCCCGCGCAATGGATCCGGCACAGCCATGAGTGGGTGGAGCGAGCCCAGCCCGGCGCTCGCATCGGATAGCGCATCGAGGGAGTGATGATCCAGCAGACCGGAGAGATGAAGTACGACGGAATGGCCCTGCAGCCTGAAGCCTGACAGCCGCTCTGCCACCGAGGCAATGGCGTCATCCGGCGTGGCGATGATCAGCGTGTCGGCCCGGGCCAGCGGCTCGGCCCACGCCGCCTCTGGCGCTATGACAGCAAGCGGACCCACCGCTGCTCGCTGCGTCCTCGCGAGCAGCGTCACGTCGCGTCCAGCCTGTTCCAGCGCGACGCCGATCCCGGCGCCCATCCGGCCGGCGCCGATGATGACTATCTGTTTCGTCAGCGTCCTGACGTCCGGGCGGCACTCGCCGTGGCGTGGGTCATCAGTTCCGCCGGCGAGTCCGCCTCGCGCAGCATCGCGAGGGCGCGCTGCAGCTGGAGATCATCCGCGGCCCGCCGCCGCAGCTCGCCGCTCCGCCCGAAGACATAGCGGGCGACCTCATAGCCCACGTGTTCCTGTACCAGAGTCGCGCCGCTGTTGAACACGCTATCGCTCATGGTGACGCCCTTGGCCCGCAGCCGCCGGAGCACGTCCGCTGTCATCGCCGGCGTCACCTCGAAATCCTCCGAGTCGACCCGATTGGCACCCTTCACCTCGAGTGCGTAGGTCACCAGCACGTCGCGGTATTCAGCGACCTTGTTGCCCAACTGGTCGATGAAGGCGCGCTCGCCCACAGTGAGCGTGTCCGGCCGGACGACCACATCCGGGACGATGCCGCCACCGCCACGCACGACCCGCCCGGCATCGGTGTGGAAGATCGGCCGGTTGGAGATCGTGGAATCGGCCTCGTCGCCGGCTGAATCGGGCATCGCCGCCAGCTCGGTTTCGTTGGAGTCGGCCTCGCGCTGGATGGTGCGGCCGCTGGGTGTGAACCACCGCGCGGTGGTCAGCTTGAGCGCGACGCCCTGGTCCAGCTCGTACAGCGTCTGCACCAGACCCTTGCCGAACGTGGGCGTCCCGATCACCACCGCGCGGTCATGGTCCTGCAGTGCTCCGGCGATGATCTCGGCGGCACTCGCCGAGTAGTAGTTGACCAGGACCACGACCGGGAGGTCGGGCCATGGCTGCGGCCCCTCGTCGGTGAACGTGCGGGTCGAGTTGGGCGCCCTGCCCCGGGTCGAGACGATCTCGTCGCCCGGGTCAAGGAACAGGTCGGCCACCGCGACGCCCTGCACCAGCAGCCCGCCGGGATTCCGCCGCAGGTCGAGGATCAGCTCGCGCATGCCCAGCCCGCGCATCCGCTCGATCTCATCGAGCAGCTCGCGGGCCGACGTCTCCGCCACCGGATTGAGCTCGATCAGCCCGATGCCGCCGTCGTAGAGCGTGCCCTCGGGCACCGACTTCTGGTGGATTCGCGCGCGCGCCAGTTCGAACGGGATCGTGGCGCTCACGCCGGGGCGGCGCACCACAATTTTCACCCTGCTGCGCGGCTCGCCCCGCAGGGTGCTGACCGCCTTCTCGCTCGACCAGTCCTGAGTGGACTCGCCGTTCACTTCAACGATCTGGTCGCCCGACTCCAGCCCCGCCCGCTCGGCCGGCGTATCGGGAAGCGGCGCCACGATGGTGATCCAGCCGTCGCGCACGTCGATCTGGATGCCGAGGCCGGCGTAGTTGCCGGTGGTCTGCTCGGTGAGCGCCTTGAAATCGTCGCCCATCAGCAACTCGGAATACGGATCCTTCAGCTCGACCAGCA
This sequence comes from Gemmatimonadales bacterium, assembly GCA_035759745.1. Lineage (GTDB taxonomy): Bacteria > Gemmatimonadota > Gemmatimonadetes > Gemmatimonadales > GWC2-71-9 > CAMLHP01. The sequence continues at coordinate 19,987 of DASTUF010000069.1, read as the reverse complement.
TGCCGTCCGCAGCCTTGCGGTACAGGTCGCTGTCGGTGAGCGAATCCACGTAGTAATGCGAAACGTGGCTCCGCACCTTCTCGAACAAGGTTTCTTCAAACGCCGGCTCGCCCTCGGTGGCGCTGCGCTCCAGCAGGAATCCGCCACTCGCGAACGACACGAGCACCACGGCGCTGATGATACTCCAACGATGATTCATGGCACGTCACCCCTTGGCCTTGCGGCGGCGGACTGTCCCGCCCCTCCGTGGAAAGCTAACGGCCCTCGGCCGGAAAGGCGTCCGGGCGCGCCTGGTGCAGCACGCGCCACGCCTGGTCGAGCACCTCGTCCGGGCTGCCGGCGGCATCGATGTGGTGGATGCCTGGTCCTGAGGCACGCCGGTACGCCTCGGCCACACGATCGTGAAACGCGTCGTCGTGGGCCTCGATCCGGTCGGCCGCCTTGCCTTCGCGCTGCTGGCGCGACCGGCCCGTCGCCGGCGGCACGTCGAGGACCAGCGTGAGGTCCGGTTCCAGGCCCTGGGTAGCGAAAGCGTTGACCTGGCGGATCTGCGCCTCATCCAGCCCGCTCCCGGCCCCCTGATAGGCCAGCGTGGAGAGGACATGGCGGTCGGACACCACAATCCGGCCTGCTGCGAGCGCCGGCCGGATAACCGACTGCACGAGGTGTGCCCGTGCGGCTGTAAAGAACAACAGTTCTGTCTGGGGTTCCATTTCCGAAGCGGGATCGAGCAGGGCGGCGCGCGCGTGCTCGGCCGGGCCGGTGCCTCCCGGCTCGCGAACCGCCACGGGATCGAGCCCCAGCGCCCGCATCCGCTCCACCAGTGCCCGGGCGAGCGTGCTCTTGCCGGCGCCCTCGGGCCCTTCCAGTACCAGAAAGAGTCCGCGGCTCACGAGAGGGTGATGATGTTGCTCTGGGCGCCCTTCTCCATGCCGGCGGAAATCTGCTCGTTCACCTTGGCCATCAGCTTGTCAAAGTTGGAGCGCGCCACGGCGTAGGCCTGACCGGTGGCGCTGACTTCCAGGTCCCGCACGGCGGTCTCGTAGGACTCGGACACCTCGGGCGTCGGCATCTGGCCCTGGGCCAGCAGCTGATCCACATCGCGGGCGAGCGTCTGGATCCGCTCGAGCTTGGCCACCGTGTCCTTGTCCTCGCGCAATGCCGACTCGGCACGACGCAACGCCTTGTACTCGTCCGACTGGCCGATGAGCCTCCCGAGGTCCTGCGCCTTGTCCCAGATCACCGCACACTCCTTTGCGCGAGCAGGTAGCGCTCGCGTCCGAACAGGTCCAGATGAATCGCGGCACCATGCCAGCCGAGCTCCTCGGCCAGGGTCCGCGTACGGTCGCCCCGCGTCGCGTCGATCTCCAGCGCCAGCCAGCCTCCGGGGCGAAGGACGCGGCGCGCGTCGTCCAGCAGCTCGCGCGTCGCCGCCAGCCCATCGACACCGCTCTCCAGCGCCGCCCGCGGCTCGTACTCCCGCACGGCGGGCTCGAGGGCCGAGTACTCGGAAGCCGTAAGATAGGGGGGATTGCTCACCACCGCGTCGAACCGTCCGGCAGCCAGCGGCGATGCAAGGTGCCCCTCAACCAGCTCGATCCCGAGACCGGTCCTGCCCGCGTTCTCGCGAGCAAGTGCCAGTGCATCGGCCGAGCTGTCCACCCCTACGACGACATCAAAGGCGCCCTCCGCGGCAAGCGCCAGCGCGATGGCGCCGCTGCCGGTGCCGATGTCCGCAACGGTTCCGCGCTGAATCCGCTCCAGCACCAGCCCTACCAGCCCCTCGGTCTCGGGCCGGGGAATCAGCCCCCGAGCATCACTCCGCAGCTCCAGGTGGCGGAATCCGGCAACGCCGGTCACGTGCTCGAGCGGAGCACCGGCAGCGACCTGCCGCACCTGCTCCAGGAATCGCTCGGCCTGCTCCGGACAGACGGTGCGGGTGCGATCGAGTCGCAGCTCGGCGGGTGTGGTGCCGAGGAGGTCGCCCAGAATGCGCGCGGCGGTCCTGCGCGCGGTGTCGGGGTTCCGCGCCATCAGCAGCGTGGTGGCCTCCGCCAGTAGCGCGGGTATGGCGACGCCCGACTCAACCTTCACCAAACTGCTCCTCGCGGCTGGCCATCCGGAGCGCATCCAGGATGGCATCGAGATCGCCGTTGAGCACCTCGGTGAGGTTGTGCACCGAGAGATTGATGCGGTGGTCAGTGACGCGGCTCTGGGGGAAGTTGTAGGTGCGGATCTTGGCCGAGCGGTCGCCGGTGCCCACCATGGCGCGACGCTCGTGAGAGCGCGCCGCCTCCTGCTCCGCGATCATGCGGTCGAGCAGGCGGGCGCGGAGTACTTCCATCGCCTTGAGCTTGTTCTGCAGCTGGGACTTCTGATCCTGCTGCTGCACCACGATTCCGCTGGGGATGTGGGTGATCCGCACCGCGCTGTCGGTGGTGTTGACGCTCTGGCCGCCGGGGCCGGACGAACGGAACACGTCGATCCGAAGTTCGTTGGGATCTATCTTCACGTCCACTTCCTCGGCTTCCGGAAGCACCGCGACGGTCGCCGCGGACGTGTGGATGCGGCCCTGGGTCTCGGTGCTGGGTACCCGCTGTACCCGGTGCACCCCGCTCTCGCGTCGGAGCAGCCCGAACGCCTCGGCACCGCGCACCGCCACGATGGCTTCCTTGAGGCCACCCATGTTGCCGTCGGTGACCGACATCGGCTCCCACCTCAGCCCGTGGCGCGAGGCATACCGCTCATACATGCGATAGAGGTCGCCGGTGAACAGCGCGGCCTCATCGCCGCCGGTACCGGCCCGAAGCTCGAGGATCGCGTCACGGTCGTCGTGCGGATCCCTTGGCAGCAACAGGTCGTGCAGTTCCGCCTCCTGAGCGGCGATCGCCGTCGCCAGGCGCTCGAGGTCGGCCTCCGCCAACGCAACAAGCTCGGGGTCGGCCTCCGCGGCCAACTCCCGAGCCTGTGCCTGCTCCAGCCGCAAACGCGCCAGCCGCTCCGCACCGCGGACCACCGGCGCCAGCCGGGTGTGCTCCCGGCCCAGCGTGCGAAGTCGCGCGGAGTCCCGGGTTACCGCAGGGTCTGCCAGCGCGTCGGCGACTTCCTCCGCCCGCTGCAACGCCTGGCGGAGTCGAGCGTCCACCGCTTACGCCTTGGTGCCCTCGTACTTCCGGCGGAAACGGTCCACCCGGCCGGCCGTATCCACCAGGCGCTGCTTGCCGGTGTAGAACGGATGGCACTGAGCGCAGACTTCCACGTGGATGCTCTCGGCGGTCGAGCGGGTCTCGAAACTGTTGCCGCAGGCGCAGACGACCGTCACCTGGCGGTACTGGGGATGAATATCGGGCTTCACCGGTTCCTCTACCTTCTTGCAAGTCGCGCCCCCATAAGGACTCCGGAGGCGCTTGTGACATCGGGACAGCCCTCAAATCTAGCGGCTCAGAGGGGGCGGATTCAAGGGCCGGGGCCACGATTGACATGGGTCGAATACGCAAGCAGTTTCCCGACAACCACTTGCACTGCCATACCTCTCTCGAGCCGAGGTGCGCTTGGCCATTTCACCGGTAGAGGTTCTGCGGAAGGTCCCCCTGTTCGAGGGCCTGAGCGACGCCGATCTCCAGGCCTTCAGCGAATTGTGCCGCGAGCGGGGCTACCCCAAGGGCAGCGTCATCGTCTTCGAGGACGACCCGGGCGATGCCATGTACCTGGTGGCCGACGGCCAGGTGAAGGTCGTGCTCATCGCCGAAGACGGCCGGGAGGTGATCCTCACGGTGCTGGGGCCCGGGTCGTTCTTCGGCGAGATGGCGGTCATCGATGAGGAGCCGCGTTCGGCCCACGTCATCGCCATGGAGGAGTCGAGCCTGCTGGTGCTGCGGCGAGAGGACTTCCATGCCCGCCTCAAGCAGTCGCCTCACGTGGCCATCGCGCTACTGCGGGAGCTTTCGCGGCGGCTGCGGCGGGCGGACGAGAAGATAGCGAGCCTGGTGCTGCTGGACGTGAACGGGCGGGTCGCCAACCTGCTTCTCCGGATGGCCGAGGAGGAAAACGCCGACCGTATCACCCGCCGGCTGACCCACCACACCATCGCCCAGATGATCGGCTCCAGCCGGGAGACCGTCTCGCGCACCATGCGGAACCTGGTGGACCGCGGCGTCATCGAGGTCTCCCGGAGGCAGATCGTCCTCAAGGACCGGCACTCCCTGATGCTTGCAGCGCGCCGCTCGTGAGGCTACTCACCGGCGGCCGGTGAGCGGGGCCGTGGAGCGCTGGCAGGGTCCGGCGCGAAGTTGGTGCATGCTTCCCCACCTGCGGCGCCGGTCCGGATGACGACACGCGTGACCTTCTGGGGCGTCCGGGGATCGATCCCGACGCCGGGCCCCACGACCATCCGCTACGGCGGCAACACCCCGTGCGTGGCCCTCGAGCGCGACGACCGCAGCATGGTGGTGCTCGATGCCGGCAGCGGGCTGCGGGTGCTGGGCCACGAGCTGATGCTGCGCGACACTCCGCCGGGCCGGGTCGAGCTGCTGCTGACCCATACCCACTGGGACCACATCCAGGGCATTCCCTTCTTCAAGCCGCTGAGTGTGCCCGGCGTCGAGGTGCGGGTCTGGGGTGCGCCGCAGGATGGCGTGCCGATAGAGAACATTCTGCGGCGCCAGATGGAACCGATGGTGTTTCCGGTGCCGCTCCGCGCCTTCGCCGCGGAAATCGAGGTGCATGATCTTGCGCCAGGTAGCTTTGACATTGACGGCTTCGACGTGGAAGCGATGCGGCTGCGCCACCCCGGTGTGACGCTGGGATTCGTGCTGGCCGCGCGCGGGGATGGCCGCAAACTTGCCTACGTGACTGACAATGAACTGGGCGACGGCGGCAACTACCCGGTCAGCGCCGATTGGCGGGACCAACTGGTGGCGAGCCTTCGCGGTGTGGACGTCCTGGTGCATGATGCCATGTACGCGGAGCACATGATCGATGCCCGCGCCGGCTGGGGCCACTCGACTCCGCAGCAGGCGGTGGAACTCGCGCTGGAAGCCGGTGCGCGTCGCCTGGTGCTGTTCCATCACGAGCCGGAGCATGACGACAACGCCGTGGACCGGCAGGTCGATGCCGCACGCGAGCACGCCGTGAAGCTGGGCGGGACGCTCGTGGTGGACGCCGCAGTCGAAGGCGACTCATTTCCTCTTTGATTCCGGCAAGGAGTCATCATGCTGCGATCGCTGCTGCTGGCAGGCTCCCTCTCGCTCCTGGTTGCCGGGGGTGCAGTCGCGCAGGAATCCTCGGTTCTTGTCCTGCCGTTCGCCAACGGTGGTTCATTCGGTCAGGACCGCGAGAACTTCGAGGCACTCCAGCTTGCCATTCCGGCGATGGTGGCCAGTGAACTCGCCCGCCATCCCGACCTCCGGCTGGCCGAGGGCTCGGCGGCGACCGAGGCGTTGCGCGGCCTGGATCTCGCCGCGCGCGGTAGCGTGGATGCCACCACCGCGGCGCGGCTGGGGAAGCAGCTGGGCGCACGCTACGTCATCACCGGCGCGTTCATCGACCACTACGGCCGGTTTCGGATCGATGCCCGCCTGATCGACGCCGAGACCGGTGACATCCTCAAGGTGGCGGGCCCGGCGCCGGAACTTCGCGACCGGCGCCAGCTGTACGACATGATCCGCTCGGTCGCCGCCAGCCTGGTGGCCGGCACCAAGCTCTCGGAACTGCCCGCGGGCCCCTCCCGTGCTCTCCCCACCGAGGCGCTCACGCTGTACGGCCGCGGACTGATGCACGAGTCCAGGAACGAGGCCGACCAGGCCAGGACGTTCTACCAGCAGGCGCTCGACCTTGCCCCCGACTACACCGAGGCCCGCAACGGGCTGCAGAGACTCGGAACTCCATGACCGCTGCGCTGTCCGGCGATTCCGCCGGGTCCGCGCCCCAACTGCTGCTCCTTTGTGCTGGCGACTGGCGACCCGATCCGCCAGTGGCCGGTGTACTGGCACGAGAGCAGATCGAAGTGGCGCCGCTCGGCGATACCGCGTTGCTTCCGCCGATCACCCGGCCGACCGTGCTGGTGCTGGACCAGAGCCAGCCGGGGATGCCCGGTGCCGAGCAGCTCGCCCCACTGGTGCACTCCGGTGCCACCGCCATCATGCTGGGTGTCCCCGGAGCGGACGACGTACCGGAGAATGTCCCCGAGTCGCTGTTGAGCGCCTACCTTGCTCCGCCGGTTGGACCCAGGCGGCTGCTCATCGCGCTCCGGGCCGCCCTGCGGGAGTCGGCGGCCCGGCTGACGGCCAGGGATGCCCGCAGCGAGACGTTTCACCGGTCGAGCGAAGTCACCGACCTGACCGCTATCGGCATCCGGCTCCTGACCCAGCGCGACCACGACGCGCTGCTGGACCTCATCATCTCCCACGCGCTCAAGGTGACGCGGGCGGATGGCGCCAGCCTCTACCTGGTTGAGCAGGATGACAGCGGCGCCCGCCGGCTTTCGTTTCGGGTAAGCCGCACCGAGAGCCGACCCGACCTGCGGCTGGAGCGCTTCACCATCCCCATGGATGACAGCTCCCTGGCGGGCCACTCGGCCAGGAGCGGCCGGCCACTGGTGGTGGACGACGTGTACCAGCTGCAGGCTGACGCCCCCTATCAATTCAACCGCTCCTTCGACGACCGCTCCGGCTACCGGACCCGTTCGGTGCTGGTGATTCCGATGCCGAATCATTCGGGCGAAACCATCGGGGTGCTGCAGCTGGTCAACCGAAAGCCGGAGGGATGCGACGGGTTCCGCGACCGGGACGACATCGAGCAGCGGGCCGAGCCGTTCGACGAACGGACGGTGGCGATGGCGCGCGCGCTGGCGGGCCAGGCGGCGGTGTCGCTCGAGAATGCCCAGTTGCACCAGTCGATCGAGCGACTGTTTGAGGGGTTCGTGAAGGCATCGGTGACCGCGATCGAGCACCGGGACCCGGCCACGTCGGGGCATTCCGAGCGGGTGGCCACCATGACCTGCGACCTGGCCGACGTGGTGGACCGGGTGGAGCGCGGGCCGTTCGCGCCGATCCGGTTTTCGCGGGACCAGATGCGTGAGCTGCGCTATGCCGGGCTGCTGCACGACTTCGGCAAGGTGGGTGTGCGCGAGAAGGTGCTGGTGAAGGCGAAGAAGCTGCACCCCGCGGCGCTGCTGCAGGTGGAGCAGCGGCACATGTTCCTGATGCGATCGGCCGAGCTTCGTTACGAGCGGGAGCGGGCCGAGTGGCTGGAGCGCAACGGGCGCGACGGGTATGACGCGTACCTCGCCACGCTCAAGGACCGGCTCACGCGGGAGCGCACCCGGCTCGAGCGATTCATCCGGGCGGTGCACCGGGCCAACGAGCCCACCGTGCTCCCGTCGCCGGACGAGCCGGGGCTGGACGAGTTCGAGCGCGCAAGCTACATCGGACCGGAGGGGCAGCCTCTGCCGTTCCTGACGGTCGACGAACTTCAGTCACTGGCGGTGCGTCAGGGGTCCCTGGATGACGATGAGTGGGTGGAAATGCGGCGGCATGTGACGCACACCTTTGACTTTCTGCGCAACATCCCCTGGACCAGCGACCTGATGGGTGTACCCAACATCGCGCACGGGCATCACGAGAAGCTGGATGGCAGCGGATATCCCCGCGGACTGGTCGGCGCCGAGATTCCCATCCAGACCCGGATGATGACCATCGCCGACATCTTCGATGCGCTCACCGCAGCGGACCGCCCCTACAAGAAGGCGGTCCCGGTGGCGCGGGCGCTGGATGTGCTCGGTGACGACGTGAAGCAGGGACGGCTGGATGCGGATCTGTTCGAACTGTTCGTGGAGGCGGGGATACACAGGACGGGTGGGAGGGTGGTTCCCGGCCATTAGGCGAGTCTCCTGTCGTCGCGGCTGATGCTGCTGCTCGGCGAGCGTCGCCTTCGGCGATGCGAGCGTTGAATGCCATTCCAAGCTCACGTCGCGCCTCGTCCCCAAATCTACAGTACAAGCGAGGCAAGTCTGTGTCAGGCGGAAAATTAGTCGTCATCGCGCTGCTTGCTGGTTACACACTGCACTCAGCCTCGTATCTGCGAGAATTGTGGCGGAACCCGCACGCTGAGGAAGCGCGTCGCCGGGTACTCTCGAGTACGTTGATTGTGTTCGGCGTCGCGGCGCTGGGACTTGATCCCGCGGGTGCTGCGTTCAGCTGGCTCGGTGCAGCCGGCATGGCCGCGGTGGTCTTCGGGATAGCCAGCGACGTGGCAGCCTACATCCGGCGGCGGCGACATCGCACACCGCCGGGATCGTCGTGACCGCTCGACCGATTGTTTGCGTGGGTTCGGATCACACTCGGTCCATTCCGAAGTGGGCTGTACGGTTTTCAGCTCGCTCCTTGATTCGCCCGCGACCTCCAACGCGGCAAGCGACGACCATGCGGATTAGGAGCTGGAGGAGTGAGTGGATGTAGATTGGAACATCGATGCCGCCGATCGATTGCGCGCTGCGGCCGGGGCTAAAGCCCCCTACCCCGCCACCGCCACATCCTTCCCCTTGCTGGCCGACTCGTAGATCGCGTCCAGCACCCGGTGCAGCGTCAGGTGCTCCTCCAGCGACGGCGCCGGCGTCTGGCCCCGTACCACCGCCAGGAAATGAGCCCACTCGGCGCGGTACGACACAGTAAACGGGTTCTCCCGCCCTACCGCCCCGGTGGGCGAGACATCCGACGCCACGCCGTTGAGGTCCTTCCACACCGTGAGCGGGCTGATCGCCGCCGTGCCCTTCGAGCCCCGCACCCCTACGCCGAACCGCTCACCGGCCCCGACATGGCGCCAGGTCACGTCCACGAAAATCGAGCAGCCGTTCTCGCACACCACGAACGCGCTGCCTGACTGCTCCACCTTGTTGCTCCCGCCTCCGAAGTCGAGCGACGCGCTCACCCGCGCCGGCTTCGGGTTGCCCGCCAGCCAGAAGGCGAGGTCCAGCACCGACACACCCAGGTCGAGAATCGCACCGCCGCCCGACAGCTCGGGCTTCTGCCGCCAGCCCAGCTGCGCCCGGCCCGGCCGGAATACATGCCAGCTGCCACGCACGCTGGCGATGTCGCCCAGCTCGCCACTCTGCACGAAGCTGCGCACCGCCTGGGCGTCGGGCCGGTAGCGGTGGTTCATCCCCACCATCAGCACGCCCTCCGCCTTGCCCGCCGCCTTGACGATCTTCTCCACGCTCTTGAGGTCGGTGGCCAGCGGCTTCTCCACCAGCACGTGGAGTCCGGCGCCAAGGCCGGCGAGGATGTGGGATTCGTGGAGATGATTGGGCGTGCACACCACAACGGCATCGAGCGCTTCGTAGCCCAGCATTTCCGCCATGTCGTCGAACGCGTTGGCGACTCCGAACCGGTCGGCGATGGCGCGCGCCTTGGGCATGTCGGTGTCACAGATGGCCGCGACTTCCACATCCTTGATCTTGCGCAGCGTGGGAAGGTGCGCCACCTGGACGATGGCACCACCGCCGACGATGCCTACCCGCAGCGGATCGCTCACGTGCCCTCCTCGCCTCAGTAGACCCGCTCGATGCGGGTGCCTGGATAGTACGCCTCGATGATTTCCGCGTAGCTCTGCCCCGCCCTGGCTCGGCCCATCGCGCCCCACTGGCAGAATCCCACGCCGTGGCCGTTGCCCGAGCCCTCTACCACCAGATGGGTCACTTCGTCGCCGTCGCGCCGCACGCCCAGCTGGATCAGGGTGCTGCGCAGAATCTCACCGGACGCGGGCCGCAGCACCGAACGGATCTGGTTGCTGGGCACGTCCACCGTGCTGCCGGGCAGCGCCACCGCCAGCGTGCGCGCCCGCCCCGACTCCGTGCGCGAAGTGATAGCTACATCGCGAATGCGAGTGACCCGCGCCGGCGGTGTGCCGACCGCTGCCGGAAGATACCGGCGCAACGCCTGGCGCAAGGCGTCGCCGGTGAATTCCTCGCGCCACCGGTAGCGGGGCGAGAGGCTGCAGTAGGCGGTGCCGTCGGGTGCCAGGTCGGAGCCACCGCGGAGGTAGGGGCCGTCGGCGCCTCGGAAGACTTCGGTGCCGCGCTCGGTGTGACCGCCGCAGGTCGAGAAGAAGAATGCGTCGATCGGCTTGCCATTCCAGGTGATGGCGAGCCCGGCGGTGGCCGCCACGGCTTCGGACGCCACCGGATCCTCGGCCCCGACACCGCCGTAGACCTGATCAGAGACGGTCGCCCGCACGTCGAACCCTTCCTCGCGCCAGCGGCCACGGCTGCGGAGCGCGTAGGTGCGCGACACGATGGCCTGGGCCGCGACTGCCTCCCAGTCGCTGACCGGCCGACGCCCCAGCTCGGCGGCGACGACACCCACCAGATACTCGTCCAGCGTCAGCGTGTTGACGACGGTCAGCTCGCCGCCCTCGGCGCTGATCCGCACCCGACCGCGATAGTCCCTGCCGTTGACCCGGATGCTTCCCTGGCCGGTGCTGTGAATGTCGAGGGTGTTGCCGCGGGGTGAGCCGCCAACGACTACTTCATTCCGTCGCGCCGTGACCCGGGCCGGCGCGCCTGCGGCCAGCCGGATCGACCACCCGCCGGGAGCGGCGACCAGGTCGATGGCCGAGCCGCCGCCGATAGTGGCCGATTCGCTGTCGACCACCAGGCCGACATCCATGGGTGGCGAGCTGGCCGGCAGGGCTGGCAGCGGCTGGCCGCTGGCAGATGGGCGCGCGGGAGCGTTGTCTGGTGGAGTGGCCGGAGGTGCGCCGCTGGCCGGGCGTCGGGTCCGGATGACCAGCGGATCGCTCTCTGGTGCGGGCGAACTGCTGTCGGGCCGGATGCAGCTTGCGATGGAAACGAATGCGACGGCGAGCACCACTGGAAGGGCGCCGATCCGGCGCCGCCGATCAACCGCGGTAGTTGCCAAAGCTCAGCTCCACGCCGAAGTCCTCCGCCCGCAGCGCGGCCATCACGGCCTGCAACTCGTCGCGCGACGGGCTGGTGACCCGGAGCTCGTCTCCCTGGATGCTGGCTTGCACCTTCTTGTAGCCGCCCTGCCGCACCGCCTGCTGGATCTTCTTCGCGACGTCGGCGGGGATGCCCTGGGTGAGCGTCACCGTGCGGCGCACGCTCTGGCCGGTCGCGGGTTCCGGGTCACCGATCTTGACGTTCTTGATCGGGACGCCCCGCTTGATCAGCCGGCCCTTGAGCACGTCGAGGAGCGCATCCATGCGGAAGTCGTCATCCGCCGCGAGCTTGATCAGCGCCTTCTCGCGGTCGAACTCGATGGTGCAGTGGGTGCCCTTGAAGTCGTAGCGCTGGGAGATCTCCTTGGACGCCTGATTGACGGCGTTGTCGACTTCCTGGAGATCCGCGCCGGTGGAGATGTCGAAGGAGCTGGCGGCGGCCATCAGGCGAGAAAGCTTTCCAGCGCCCGCGCCCGGCTCACGTGCCGGAGGCGCGACAGCGCCTTTTCCTTGATCTGGCGCACCCGTTCCCGGGTGATGCCCAGCAGGCTCCCGATTTCCTCGAGCGTCATGGGCTCGGGGCCGTCCAGCCCGAAGTAGAGGCGCAGGATCTTGGCCTCGCGCTCCTTGAGGGTGGACAGCACTTCCTCGATCGACTCGGTGAGGGCGTGCTCGAAGGTTTCTGAATCGGGCCCGGGATTCTGGGTGTCCGGGAGGTAGTCGAGTAGCCGGTTGTCCTCGCCGGGAGTGAGGGGCGCGTCGAGCGAGAGGTGGGTTTGGGAGATCGAGAGGGTCTTCTCGACTTCCTCCATCGAGATGTCCATCCCCTCGGCGATCTCGGAGGCGGTGGGTTCCCGGCCCAGTTCCTGGACCAGCGCCGAGGAGCGGCGCCCGATCCGGTGGAGGGTGCCGGCCCGGTTGAGCGGCACCCGGACGATGCGGCTCTGCTCCGCCAGGGCCTGGAGAATGGCCTGCCGGATCCACCATACCGCATAGGAAATGAACTTGATGCCCTTGGTCTCGTCGAACTTGTGGGCCGCCCGGATCAGGCCGAGGTTGCCCTCGTTGATCAGGTCGGAAAGCGAGACCCCCTGGTTCTGGTACTTCTTGGCGACCGACACCACGAAGCGGAGGTTGCTGCGGACCAGCTTGTCGAGCGCTTCCTCGTCGCCGGTGCGGATGCACTGGGCGAGGCGCACCTCTTCCTCCTGCTTGATCAGCGGGTAGCGGCTGATCTCACGCAGGTACTGATCGAGCGAACTGTCGTCGAGCGAAGGGCCGCGCTTACCGCCGCCGACCTGCATGGGCCGCATGCAATGAAACCTCGTGACGCTGTGGGGCGAACTGCCGGAACCTTATCCTGCCGTCCGCAGCGTTGTCAATCGTAATTGTCGATCTGTGCGCGCTGCAGCGCACCCGAGAAGTCGACGTAGCAGACCTTGGTCTCGGAATAGAACTCGAACACTTCCCAGCCGCCCTCGCGGTGGCCATTGCCGGTGGCCTTGACCCCGCCGAACGGCAGGTGCGCCTCGGCACCGATGGTCGGCGCGTTGACATAGGTGATGCCGTTGTCCAGGTCCTGGAGCGCACGGAACGCGGTGTTGACATTGGAGGTGTAGATCGAGCTCGACAAGCCGTACTTCACCCCGTTGTTGACCTTCGCCGCTTCCTCGTACGACCCGACGCGAACCACGCTCAGCACCGGGCCGAAGATCTCCTCCTGCTCCAGCCGGCTGCCGGCCTTCACACCGGTATAAACGGTCGGCTGGAAGAAGTATCCACCGCCCAGCCGCTTTCCGCCCGGGCGCTTGCCTCCCGTCACCAGCTCGGCCCCCTGCTCCTCGGCCACGCCTATATAGTGCTCCACCTTGCGGCGGGCCTCCTCGTGGATCAGCGGCCCCACGTCGGTCTTGTCCTGGCGACCGTCGCCCAGGCGCAGCGCCGCCGCCGCATCGGCCACCCGGGCCACGAACCGGTCGTGGACCTTCCGGTGGACGATCAGCCGGCTGGTCGCGGTGCAGCGCTGGCCTGTGGTGCCAAAAGCGCCCCAGAGGATCCCGTCGAGTGCCAGGTCGAGGTCGGCGTCGTCCATCACGATCATGGCATTCTTGCCGCCCATCTCCAGCGAGAGCCGCTTGTGCATCCGGCCGCAGGTCTCGCCGATGATTGCACCGGTGGCAGTGGAGCCGGTGAACGAGATCACCGGGACGTCAGGATGCTCCACCAGCGCGCTGCCCACGCTCTCGCCCCGGCCATGAACCAGCTGCACCACCTCGGGCGGCAACCCGGCCTCGAGCAGGATCTCGACCAGCAGATGCACCGTGTGGGGCACGTCTTCCGACGGCTTGATGACGACGCTGTTCCCGCAGAGCAGCGCGGGGAACATCTTCCAGGTGGGAATCGCCAGCGGGAAGTTGAAGGGGGTGATGAGGCCGGTGACCCCGATGGGGCGCCGGTAGGTCATGGCCCACTTGTTGGCCAGTTCGCTGGGGACCACGTGCCCGAAGAGCCGCCTGCCCTCGGTGGCGGCGTAGAATGCGGTATCAATTCCTTCCTGTACGTCGCCCCGGGTCTCCGCCAGCACCTTGCCCATCTCGCGGGTCATGGCATCGGCCAGCTTCTCCTTCCGCTCCACCAGCAGGTCACCCACCCGCCGAAGGACATCGCCCCGCGCCGGCGCCGGCGTGCGTCGCCACAGTTCGAACCCGCGCCTGGCGCTGCGCACAGCGGCCTCGAGATCAGCTCGGCCCGAGTCGGGAAAGCGGCCGATCAGGTCCGACTCGTTGGCCGGATTGCGGTTCTCGAAGTAGGCGCCGTTCCGGGGCTCGACCCACTCGCCGGCGATGAAGTTCTTGAAGGTCTTGGCCATGGTCTCTTGGGCGTAGGGCGTAGGGCCTAGGGCGTAGGGAGCGATGACGGCTGCGGCGCCGGAGTGGCGGCGGGACAGGTCCAGCGGGCCGCGTCGCGGGCATAGCCGGTGCGCGGAAGGATTTCCTGCGCGGCCAGTACGAGGGCTCCGCCGATTGCCAGAAGCGAAAGCGTGTGAGCCAGGCCCTGGTGGCGGCGCCAGGCAGCTCGCGCGCCGAACAACCCTGTGATCAGCAGCGCGGCGACACCCGCAAGGTAATAGAGCAGGCCCAGCCCGCAGTCATTGGCCCGGGGCCAGAGCACCAGCAGCACCGCCAGCGCGGCGGCGAGCACCACCCACACCCAGGTCGCGGCACGCTCGCGCTTCCGGGGCGCACGCGCAGGAACGTCGGGACCGGGACGACCCGGTGTGGGGAGCGACGGCGGTGCACCAGCGCGCTGGGTGGGGATCGACCCAGCCTTCGGTGCGACAGGCTCCCTGGAGATCAGTTTGTCGATCTCCGCCATTTCCTTGTCCCAGTCGCGCGGCTGATCCGCCATCAGTTCTCCCGGCGCAGGCTGTAGCGTTCGATCTTCTTGTAGAGATTGGAGCGCGGCATCTTGAGCGCGCGCGCCGTCTCCGAGACGTTCCAGTCGTTCTCTCGCAGCTTCTGCACCAGGAAGTTCTTCTCCGCTTCCTGCTTGAAGGTCTCGAAGGTATGTGGCTCACCCGGTACACTGCCGGGGATCCCGACGTCGTCGCCCCCGCCAGGCAGTATCCGGTCCACGTCATCGGGCTGCACCACCTTTTCGGGCGCGAGGATCAGCAGCCGCTCGACCGCGTTCCGCAATTCCCGAATGTTGCCACCCCAGGACCGTGACTGCAGCCGCCGCACCGCTTCGGGGCTGAACTTCCGTCCCGCCAGTCCCGCACCCACCGCCACCTGCCGGGTGAAGTGCTCGACCAGCGCCGGAATGTCCTCCAGCCGCTCGCGCAGCGCCGGCACCGCGATCTCCACCACGTTGAGGCGGTACAGCAGGTCCTCGCGGAACCGGCTCTCGGCGATTTCCTCACCCAGGTCCTTGTTGGTGGCCGCGAGCACCCTGACATCCACCTCGATCGACTTGGAGCCGCCGATCCGGGTCACCACGCCCTCCTGCAGCACCCGGAGGAGCTTGGCCTGGGCCGGTAGCGCCATGTCGCCCACCTCATCGAGGAAAAGGGTGCCGCCATCCGCCTGCTCGAACTTGCCACTGCGATCGGCGAACGCGCCGGTGAACGAACCTTTCATGTGACCGAAGAGCTCGCTCTCGATAAGCTCGGACGGGATCGCGGCGCAGTTGACCTCAACAAACGGGCGATTGCGCCGAGGCGACGTCTCGTGGAGCGCTCGCGCCACCAGCTCCTTGCCGGATCCATTCTCTCCGGTGATCAGCACCCTGGCATTGGTGGGACCGACTCTGGCAATCAAGGCGCGGGTCTCTGCCAGCGCACCGCTCGCTCCCACCATCTCGTAGCGCTTGAGGACCGTGTCGCGGAGGCGGCTGTTCTCGCCCACCAGCTCGGCGTGGGCCAGCGCGTTGCGCACCGTCACCAGCAGGCGGTCGGCATCGAGCGGCTTCTCCAGGAAGTCGAATGCTCCCCGCTGGGTGGCCTGCACTGCGGTGGTGATGGTTCCGTGACCGGAGATCATCACCACCACAGCACCGGGATCGAGGTCCCGCAGCCGGCCCAGTGTCTCCAGCCCGTCGAGTCCCGCCATCTTCACATCGAGGAACACCACCTGCGGGCGAAACTCGGAGTACAGGGTGATCGCCTCACCGCCGGAGCCGGCCGTGCGGACCTCCATGTCCTCATACTCCAGCACCTGCTTGACCGCCTGGCGGATGCCGGGCTCGTCGTCCACAATGAGGATCCGGTTGCTCATCGTGCGTCGCTGTAGAGGGTGACACCATCCGCGCGCAGCCGAATTCCGCGCACTGCCTCCGGCAACTGCACCCGCACCGAACGGGTGGAATCGCCCGAGACGTGCTGCATGATGGCGGGAACCGCGTCGCGCGGGAGCGGGATGTCGCGGAACGAGATCCGGTCCACCTGCCACAGCCCCTCTCCCGGAACCCTCACATGGAGGGAGCCCTCGGCGGTGATCGGTTCGTAGTCGCGGAGTGCCACGCCGAAGGGACCCAGCATCCCGCTGGGCAGCCGCGACGTCTGCACCTTGGCTGTGGCGGCGATCGCACCATCGCGCAGCCGCACGCTGAGCGAGTCCATCGTACCCCGGGTGTACGGATCGAGTCCGTTTCGAAGCAGCGAGGCTACCTCGTCGGCACCCAGCACCACCGAATCGGCATCTCCCAGCTCTTCGATCTTGCGCCGAGCCGACGCCAGCGCGTCCTCAGAAGGTGCACCGACCACTGCAACCGCTTCCGGTTGATGGCGGAAGTCGCGCCAGGCCTCGCGGCCCCAGTCACCCAGACGGTCGCGATAGAGAAAGCCGAGCACCAGCGCCGCGATCAGCACCAGGAACGCGAGCATCTTGAAGGGAGCTGTGAGGCAGCCGATCATGTCGCCAGGGGAATGGTGAGGCGCTGGGCATACTCGGCGCCCTGCGGCGTGAGGGTGCTCTCGTAGAGCACGGCTTGATCGACCATGAACGGTTCAAACGGAGCGGCGGGCCATTGCTCCAGTGCACCGGGAGGGAGCCGCTGGCCTTCGCGCACCCGGCCCAGCGTCACGTGGGCCCGGAACGGAACCCCTTCCGGCTGGAAGCCGATTCCTTCGGCGGCGCGCTCCACCCGGTCCTTCAGCAACTCGAGCGCCGGCGGCGCTTCCAGCCCCAGCCACACCACCCGCGGCCGGCGGAAAGTGGGAAACGCCCCCAGCGCATCGAAGCGAAGCATCATCGGTCCGGTGCCGGCCACCGCCTGGCTCAGCGCTTCCTCGATGACTACTCGCCGCGCGGGCAGGACTTCGCCGAAGAACTTGAGCGTCACGTGTGCCAGGTCGTCGCGCACCCAGCGCACCGGCCAGTCGGCGCCGCGAAGCTCGGCCAGCATCCGCGCGAACTCGCGCCGCGCGCTGGCAGGGAGCGGCAGGGCGGCGAAGAGCCTCACGCCTGCCCCTGCCCCGCCAACTCGAGCAACGCGCCCCGACGATACCCCGCCGGATCGAGCGTCACCGCGCCGAAGCCGAGCGTCAGCAGTTCGGGTTCGAGTTCAGACCAGAGATCACGCAGCATCGCCACCTCGCCGGAATCGACTTCCACCCGGGCGGAATCACCGAGGTGGCGCACGCGGAGATTGCCGCGGACGCCGGCGGCGCGCACCAGTGCCTCTGCCTGCTCAACCTGGGCCAGCCGCTCCGGAGTCACACGGACGCCGTAGCGGATGCGACTGGAGAGGCAGGGCGCCGCGGGCGCGTCCCAGATGGGGATGCCCAGGTCACGCGCCGCGGTCCGCACGTCGGCCTTGGTCCAGCCCAGCTCGGCCAGGGGCGAGCGGACCCGGCGCTCCTGCGCGGCGCGCAGCCCCGGACGATGGTCGCCCAGGTCACTTGCGTTGGTCCCGTCGATAACGACGTCAAAGCGCTGTTCAACAGCGACCTCGCCCAGCCGGGTCCAGAGTTCGGTCTTGCAGAAGTAGCAGCGGCTGGGGGCGTTGGCGAGGTAGCGCGGATCCGCCATCTCGCCGGTATCGACCTCGAGCAGCGGGATGTCGAACTGCGCGGCGAGGTCCAGCGCCTGGCGGTACTGCACGTCGGGATAGGATGCACTGCGACCGATCGCCGCGACGAAGTCACCGTCATCCAGCGCGCGACGGGCGGCAACTGCCAGCAAGGACGAATCCACCCCGCCGGAATAGCCTAGCAGCACCCGTCCGTACGAGCGGAGGTGCCCGGCGAGAGTGGCGAGATCCGTCATGGCGGAAAGCTAACGGGGCTCCGCCAGCGGGACTACGTCAGCGGGACTGCGTCAGCGGGATGTCCGCTAGCGTAGCTCCGCTGGCGAAGCCCCGCTGCGCGAAGCGCCCGATAGCGTAGCTCCGCTGACGAAGTCTCGTTAGCGTTCAGCATGCCGGCGCCCACTGTGCTCGAGGTCAACGACCAGCTGTCCATCCCGCTCTCCGAGTTGGACTACCGTGCCACCCGATCGGGTGGCCCGGGGGGCCAGCACGTCAATACCTCCGCATCGCGGGTGGAAGTGGTGTGGGACGTGGCGGGCTCGCGAGCGCTGAATGATGACCAGCGCGAGTGGCTCATGATGAGGCTGAAGACTCGGCTCGACTCCGAGGGAAAGCTTCGGCTGGTGGCGTCCGACCGACGGAGCCAGCTGCAGAACAAGGAATCGGCCACCGAGCGGCTGCGCGAGGTGGTGGCTCGGGCGCTGGTGGTGCCGAAGAAGCGAAAGAAGAGCGGCGTTCCCCGCGCGGAAAAGGCGAGGCGCCTCGAGGCGAAGCGCCGGCGAAGCGAGATCAAGTCCAAACGGCGGTCAGTGAAGGGCGACGAATGACGGCGCGCGTCCTGACCGTGACGCCGAAGGCGCCCGACCCGGCCGCCATCGCCGAGGCGGCCGCGGTGCTTCGCGCGGGAGGGCTGGTGGCCTTTCCCACCGAGACCGTGTACGGGCTGGGAGCCAACGCCCTGGACGAGACGGCCGTACGCCGGATCTTCGCGGCCAAGGGCAGGCCCGACTTCAATCCGTTGATCGTGCACGTGGCCGATGCCGAAAAGGCGCGGGAACTGGTGACCACCTGGCCAGAACAGGCGTCAGTTCTGGCTGAGCGGTTCTGGCCGGGACCGCTGACGCTGGTGCTTCCCAAGCGACTGCTGGTGCCTGATGCCGTCACCGCCGGTCTGGGGGCGGTCGCAATCCGGGTTCCGGCGCACCCGGTGGCGCTGGCGCTGATCCAGGCCGCGAAGCTCCCGGTGGCAGCGCCGAGTGCCAATCGTTTCACCGAATTGTCACCCACGTCAGCCGAGCACGTGCTCAAGACCCTGGCGGATAGGGTGGACCTCGTGCTCGACGGCGGACCCACCGCGGTGGGCATCGAGAGCACCGTGCTGGACCTGAGCGGGGACACACCTCGCCTGCTCCGGCCGGGAATGGTCTCGCAGGCGGAGTTGGAGTCGGCCATCGGCGCCATCGCGGGACCGCCGGTGGTGGCGCCGGGCGCCGCTCGGCTCTCGCCGGGCATGACCGAGCGGCATTACGCGCCGCGCGCCAAGGTGGTGCTCACCGATGCGGCGTCGTGGCCGGCGCACCTCGCGCTGCACAAGGGGCAGCTCTCCGGCGCGCTCATCCTGGGGGATCCGACGTGGGATGTGGCGCACCCGATGCGGATGCCGATCGATCCGGTGGCCTACGCCGCCCGGCTCTACGCCGCGCTCCACGCACTGGACGACCTCGGCTGCCAGGTGGTGCTGGTGGAAACGCCTCCGGCCGATGTGGACTGGGCGGGGGTTCGGGACCGGCTGGTGCGGGCGAGCAGCTAGGGGCCTTGCGTCATTGCGAGCCGCCGCAGGCGGCGAAGCAATCTGGCCGCCTACCGACGAACCGTATGACTCGGGCGGTTTCACCACGAAGGCGCGAAGGGCACGAAGAAAAGCAACATCAACCACAGAGACACAGAGCGCACGGAGATTCACGGAGAACTGCTGTTTGTTGTGGGTGCTATTCCGAGGTAACGTCGACCGCGGCACACCCACAAAAACACAAGCGCGATATCTCCGTGTCCTCTGTGGCTCTGTGGTTATTCCGGAGCCCTTCGTGCCCTTCGTGCCTTCGTGGTGAAACCGCCGAACCTTGATTTGTACCACATGGGACGGTATACTGTTCCATATGGAACCGATTACTTCCGCCCCTGTCAGCGCCACCGTCGTTGCCCGGATGATGGGTGGGCAGCGGGTATTGGGTCGCCGCATCCGCACCGTGCGCCAGCTGCGGCAGGCGGTGGAGGGCGGCCTGCCGGTGGGCGCGCTGGAGGCCGTGGTGGGGCACGTGGCTGGCGATCGCTTCACGGCGGCGGCGCTCAAGTACGCCATCGTGCCGAAGACCACCCTGCACCGCCGAGAGCGGCTCACGGCGGACGAGAGCGCCCGGCTGGAGCGGCTGGCGCGGATGACGGCGCTGGCGGAGCAGGTGTGGGAAGATGAGGAGCGGGCGCGGGAGTTCCTGGTGAGCGCGCAGCC
>DASTUF010000068.1:0-117372 GCA_035759745.1 Gemmatimonadales bacterium | reverse complement strand
TGCCCGCGGGCGTGTTCGCCATCGCGTTCGACCTCGCCAATCCCGCCGGCGGCCTGCTCATGCGCACCCGTGAAGGCTGGCTCGAACTCCCGCGCGGCGGGCTGTCGCCGGTTCCAGCCTCGGCGCCGCAGCAACCGATCGCACCGCACTCCGTCGAGGGTTTCCTGCGCGACCATCCGGCAGTGGCGGGATTGTCGGCGGGTGTGCTGACGGATGCACGGCTTCGACAGGCGCGCTTCACCTCGGTGGCTCCCAGCCTGGACCGGATGGGCTGGTACCTCGGCACTTCGGGCGTCGGCTTGTTCTTCCTGCCCGAGGGCTCCGCGGTGCCGGAACCGCTCGCCTTCGGCGTTGCGGGGCCCTCGGTGTCCGCGCTCTTCGCGGTGCCGGGTGGGGTATGGGCCATGAGCGAGCGCACCGCCATCAACGATGCGGCGCTCACGTTCCTCTCATCCGACTTGCGCGAGGTCCGGTACCTCACAGGTCCCTCGGCCACCGGGCTCCCCTTCAACACCGCTCGCAAGCTGATCGGCGCCGACTCCACGCTCTGGGCTGCCACCGATCAGGGTGCAGCCCAGATTGAGCTGCAGAGCGGCAGGGTGGAACTGCTCGACGACACTCGGGGCCTGCCTGATCGCAACGTGTTTGATGTCACGACCCGGCAGGGCTGGCTCGGCGTCGCAAGTGAAGGTGGTGCCGTGCGCTATACCCTCGACTCGTTGATTCCGCTCCGGGTGGCGCCGACCCTCAACCGCGTCGCCTATGCGATCGCGATGAACGCGGATACCACGTGGATCGGCACGGAGGACGGCCTCGTGCTCACCCTCGGGCGCGAAGGCGAACTTCAGCGCCCGGCGGGGATGCAGGGGCTCGAGTTTGCCGAACCGGTGATCGCAATGGCGTGGATGGGGCGCTCGCTCCTCGGGCTGACGCCCACGCGGGTGATCTGGCGCGACTCCTCCAATCACTGGCAGGCAGGGGTGGACTACGAGAATCAGCTGGGCCGGCTGCGCGCCCTCACCGTGGATGGGGATGGAGTGTGGCTCGCCGGTGAACGCGGCGCAGGGTGGGCGCGGCTGGGCCTCCCGGTCGTGCGGCCCGTGCTCGATGGCGACATTCCCGGAGACGCCCGCGATGTGGCGGTGGATGCCGAACATATCTGGATTGCCGCGGCCGGCGGCGTTGTGCGCTTCTCGCGCGAGGCACTCCGGTGACGCGAATGGCCGAGGGTCCCGAGTTCGATCGCATCCGCGGCATCGTGGAGGCGCTGGGCGATGCTGCCGGCGGGCTGGGCGATGACTCGGGCGAGATCCCTGCGGGCGACGGGACGTTGGTTGCCAGCACTGATGCCAGTGTCGAGCACGTCCACTTCCAGCGCGACTGGCTCAGCGCCGAGGAGATCGGCTGGCGCTCGGCAGCGGCGGCGCTCTCCGACATCTCCGCGCAGGGCGCCATGCCGGTCGCGATCCTCACCGCACTCGCGCTTCCCGCCACGACGCCCGAGAGCGAGATCAGCGGCGTGATGCGGGGCGTGGGCGCGGTGGCGCGCGCCGCCGGCGCCAAGGTGGTTGGCGGTGACCTCGTCCGGGCCCGCGACTGGACCGTGACGGTCACGGTGCTGGGGCGGGCGGTGCGGCCAGTGCTCCGGTCGGGCGCCTCGCCCGGCGACCGGCTCTGGGTCACGGGCACCCTCGGCGGCGCCCGTGCCGCTCTCGACGCATGGCTGGACGGCCGGGTGCCTCCTGACGGCGCACGCCAGGTGTTTGCCCATCCACCGCTCCGTGTGGAGGCCGGCCGCTGGCTCGCGGCCCATGGCGCCACCGCGATGCTCGACCTGAGCGACGGCCTCGCCGCTGATGTGCGGCACCTCGCGGCGGCATCGGATGTGTCGGCAACGCTCACCCTGGAGCGCGTCCCCGTGCAACCGGACGCGGCGGCGGCCGCGTTTGCAGCGGCCACCGACGCCGCGCTCTACGCAGCGCGGGGAGGGGAAGACTACGAGCTGCTGGTGGCCATGCCTCCCGCATTCGGAGATGCCGGGGTACGCGAGTTCGAGCACGCCACCGGACACGGCATCACCCAGGTGGGGACGGTCGAGCGCGGGAGCGGCGTGCGATTGCTGCTCCGGGGCGAGCGCATCCGCGCCACCGGCTTCGATCACTTCCGGTGAAGGCGCTTCGGGTCGTCCGGTACGTGACGTCGCTCGTGGTTCTCACCTTCTGGCACGGACTGCAGGTGATCGTGGCCGCGCTCGTGGGGATTCGGCACCGGGAGGGCGGGATCTACGATCGCGCCGCGCGCAACTGGGGGCGCCGGTTGCTCCGGGTCAACCGGGTGCCGGTGGACGTGAAGGGCCTGGAGCATCTGGTTCCCGGGACGTCGTACGTCTACGCGAGCAATCACGTGTCGTTCGCGGACATCTGGGTGCTGTTCGCCGTGCTCCCCGGGTCGGTGCGCTTTGTCGCAAAGAAGGAGCTGCTGTCGGTGCCCTTCTTCGGGCGCGCGGTCCGCGCCAGCGGCCAGATCCCCATCGACCGCACCAACCTGCGCGATGCGTTCGCGGCGTACGATGCCGCGGCGCTCGCCATTCGAGGCGGACTCTCGGCCATCGTGTTCGCCGAGGGTACCCGCAGTCGCGACGGATCGCTCCGGGAGTTCAAGAAGGGCCCTTTCGTCCTCGCGATAGCTGCCGGCGCCCCGGTGGTGCCGGTGCTGATTCAGGGCACCCGCGATGTGCTGCCTCCCGGCGGCTGGTGGGTGCATCCCGGCCGCGTTCGGGTGAAGCTTGCCCCACCAGTGCCGACCTCGGGGCTCAGCTACGAGAATCGCGACGAAGTGCTGGGGAAGGTCCGGGCCGGCATGCTGGCCGAGTAATCGCCCGGCTGCCATCCTCCCCCCGGTTTGCCTAACTTCCGCCGGACTCCAACCCCGAGCCGCATGTCCACGATCATCGACGTCCACGCCCGCGAAATCCTCGACAGCCGGGGCAACCCCACGGTCGAAGCCGAAGTCACCCTCGCCAGCGGGGCCACTGGCCGCGCGGCCGTGCCGAGCGGGGCCTCGACCGGTGAGAACGAAGCAGCCGAGCTCCGCGATGGGGATGAGTCGCGCTACGGCGGGAAGGGCGTGCTCGACGCTGTCCGGAACGTCAACGAAGTCATTGGACCGCGGCTGGAGGGGATGGAGGCGACCGACCAGATGCTGGTCGATGCCGAGATGATGGATGCCGACGACACCCCCAACAAGGGACGGCTGGGCGCCAACGCGATCCTGGCGGCTTCCCTGGCGACGGCCCGCGCGGCGGCCCAGGAAACCGGGCTCCCGCTCTATCGCTACCTGGGCGGTCCCATGGCGCGGATCCTCCCGGTCCCGATGATGAACATCCTCAACGGCGGCGCCCACGCCAACAACAACGTCGACGCCCAGGAGTTCATGGTGGTGCCGGTGGGCACCGACAACTTCAGTGACGGCCTCCGCATGGGTGTCGAGGTGTTCCACGCGCTGAAGAAGGTTCTGGGCGAGATGAAGCTCTCGACCGCAGTGGGCGACGAAGGTGGCTTCGCGCCGATGCTGCCGTCGAATGAAGCGGCGCTGGACGTGGTGATGAAGGCGATCGAGCGTGCCGGCTACGTGCCGGGACAGGATGTCGGCATCGCGCTGGATGTGGCGGCGAGCGAGCTGTACGAGGGCGACGCCTACGTCTTCAAGAAGGGTGATGGCAGCCGGCGCAGCGCCGAGGAGATGGTCGGGTTGTACGAGGACTGGGTGAAGCGGTATCCGATCGTCTCGATCGAGGACGGACTGGCCGAGAGCGACTGGGCCGGCTGGGCCAGGCTGACGGAGCGGATGCATGAGCAGGCGCAGCTGGTGGGTGACGACCTCTTCTGCACCAACGTCAATCTGCTCGGCCGGGGCATCGAGGAAGGCATCGCCAACGCGATCCTGATCAAGGTCAACCAGATTGGTACGCTGACTGAGACGCTGCAGGCCATCGAGCTGGCCAAGAGCAGCGGCTATGGCGTCATCATTTCGCATCGCTCGGGCGAGACCGAGGACACCTTCATCGCCGACCTGGCGGTGGCCACCGGCGCGGGCCAGATCAAGACCGGCAGCGCCAGCCGGACTGACCGGACCGCCAAGTACAACCAGCTGCTCCGGATCCAGGAGGAGCTGGGCGAGCTCGCCACCTATCCCGGGCGGGACCTCTACGCCCTGTGAGCAGCCGCGCGTGGGCGGTCCTCGCCATCCTGGTGCTGATGGGCATCTTCGCGGTGCAGGGTGGGGAGTACAGCTGGTGGGACCACCGCACGCTGCAGCGCCGGCTGAAGGCCGAGCGGGACTCGGCGGCGCGGCTCGAGGTGGCGATTGACTCGCTGGAGAAGCTGAAGAAAAGTCTGGAGACCGACCCGAAGGTGCAGGAGCGGATCGCGCGCGAGGTGTACGGCATGGTCCGGCCAGGGGAGCACCTATACCGGATTACAACGCCCCCGCAGTAATCCGACCAAGTGGGGAGTGGGAAGTGGGAAGTGGCTTGCAGGCCAGGCATCAGCTTGCTAGGATTGCCGCTCCCAAGGCAGGGTAGCTCAGCTGGTTAGAGCACGGCACTCATAATGCCGGGGTCGCGGGTTCGAGTCCCGCCCCTGCTACTCCCCACTCCCCACTTCCACTTCCCACTTTTCACTTCCCACTTCCCACTCCCCACTCCCCACTCCCCACTCTCATTTCAGCGGCGCGCCTCTTGCCTGTTGCAGCCTGACACTCCGTCAAGAGGCTTCGCTTGCACGATCCTTTGCACCTGGAGCGCCCCCGCGCCCAGGCAACGGCCACTGGCTCGCGCGTTACCGCGCGGGTTGGCGGCGCCGATGTCTGGTTCGAGTCGCCCGATATAGTCCTGGTACCCTCGATCGAGGCCTTCGTCGCGGCCTTTCTGATCCCGTCACTGGGGCTCCGTCGGCCGCTGGCGGTGGCCGGCCGGGCCTGCCCCGAATTCGTGGCAAACACGCGGCAGGTTGTCGAACTGGCGCATCAGTGGTGGCGATACCCGAAACGGCAGCCCACCTATCACACGACACTTGGAGCCGTGTCGGGATCGCGGGGACCCAGAGCCGCGCTCTTCTTCAGCGGCGGGCTGGATTCCTTCCACTCGCTTCTGGCTTCTGGCCGCCATGTTGATGACCTGGTGTTCGTGCACGGCTTTGACGTCCCACTCATCGACACACCGCGGGCCGACGCGTGCGAACGGCTCCTGCGTGACGTCGCCGCGAGCACTGGCCAGCGCGTGATCCGGGTCCGCACCAACCTGCGGCAGCATCCTGAACTCACCAGCCTGCACTGGGGACGCACCCATGGAGGGGCATTGGCCGCCGTGGGACACCTGCTGTCGGGCCATGTGACCTCGGTCCTCATTTCCTCATCCAACCCGCTCACCCATCGCGGCGGATGGGGCTCACACTGGGCTCTGGATCGCTGGTGGAGCAGCGGAAGCCTGCGAGTGGAGCATGTGGGCGCGGAATGTGACCGGGAACAGAAGCTCGCCGCGGTCGCCCGGCACCCGCTGGTGCGGCAGCACCTGCGGGTGTGCTGGGAGAATCGGGACGCAGCGCTCAACTGCGGGCGCTGCGAGAAGTGCCTTCGCACCCAGCTCGGGCTGCTGGCGCAGGGAGAGTTGTCGCACTCCACCGTGTTCGACCATCGGGTGCCCATCGCCCAGCGGCTGGACCGACTCCAGCGAATCAACGATCCCGTAATGTTTGCGTTCTATCAGCGCATGATCGAGCGGGGTCTGCCGCCCGATGTCGGGGTCGCCGCGCGACGGTTGCTGCGACGGAGCCGCACGGCCCATCGGGTCCGGCTGGGACGACACCTCGTCAACCGCGCTGGAGGCGCGGCGCGCCGGTTATGGCGCGCCTCGCGCCGGCTCCGCGGACGCACTGTGCTGCGCCTTCGGAGCGCACGATGACCGGTTCCGTCCCGCCGGAAGGCGCCATCATCAACTTCTGCCCCACAGGCATGGTGCCGACCCGCGAGATGACGCCTCACGTCCCGCTGACCCCCGCCGAGATCATCGCCGACGTCCGCGGCTGCATCGACGCCGGCGTGAACCTGGTGCATCTCCACGCACGCGACGAGCTCGGCGTACCTCACTACTCGCGCGAGATCTACGCCCGCCAGATCGCCGGCATCCGCGAACACAGCCCGGACGTCACGATCTGTGTGTCGCTGTCAGGGCGGAATTTCGGAGAGTTCGCGCAGCGTTCCGACCCACTGTTGCTGACCGGCGACCTCCGGCCCGACATGGGCAGCCTCACCCTCGCGTCGCTGAACTTCAGCGGCCAGCCGAGCATCAATTCGCCCGATATGGTGCGGCGCCTCGCCGGCGCCATGCTGGAGCGCGGCATCAAGCCCGAACTGGAAGTCTTCGATGTCGGGATGGTGAACTTCGCCAACGTGCTGATAGACAAGGGCCTGATCGAGCCGCCGTTCTACTTCAACATCCTGCTCGGCAACATCGCCAGTGCGCAGGCGACGCCGGCTCAGCTGGCTGCCATCCTCTCCGCGCTTCCACCGGGCGCGATCTGGTGCCTGGCCGGCATTGGCCGCCAGCAGCTGACTGCCAACACCATGGGGCTGCTACTGGGCGACGGCGTCCGGGTCGGATTGGAGGACAACATCTGGTACGACGGCGCAAGGACGGAGCTCGCCACCAATCGCGTGCTGGTCGAGCGGGTGGTGCACCTGGCCAGGACGCTGGAGCGGCCTGTCGCATCCAGCACTGACGTTCGGCGCCGGCTGGGAATCGCGCCCGTCGCGACGCCCCTTCGCGATGCTGCGGCACTCCCGCGCGCGCACACGCGCGCTGTTACTTCAACCCCCGCCTGAATCATGCTCAGAAGCAAGTTGCCGGACGTGGTGGTGGGCATTCCCGCCGCTGAATGGACCGGAAGTGCGTGGCGCATCACCGCGCGGGTCGACGACGTGGATGTGTGGTTCGAGAGTGAGGAACTCGAGCTGACGCCGGCCCCCGAGGCGCTGGTCAGCGCCTTTCTCATCCCGTCGCTGGCCGCGGGGCGGAGACTGGTATCGCAAGCTCCGCTGGCGGAAGACTTTGTGAGCCACTTGCCGGCGGTAATGGCGATGGTGCATCGCTGGTGGAACTATCCCGTGCTGCAGCCGCAGGTCCCCGCGGTGGCTGCACCCGTACGCGAGCGGAGCCCGGCCGAAACCGCGCTCTGCTTCAGCGGAGGGGTGGACTCGTTTCACTCCCTGCTGCGGGGCTCCCACAAGCCGAACCTGCTGGTGCTGGTGCAGGGGTTCGACGTTCGCCTGACCGACGCCGGCCGCATCACACAAATGCGCGAGATGACGGGCCAGGTCGCGGAGGCAGTTGGCGCCGGGTCCGCCGTCGTTCGCACCAACCTGCGCCAGCACCCCCTGTTTCAGAGCGAGCGATGGGGACGCGATCACGGAGGAGCGCTGGCCGCCATTGGCCACGTACTTCCCGCTTCGGTCGGGCGCCTGGTGATCTCGTCCTCGTACGCGCGAACCCTGGCCCGACCCTGGGGATCGCACTGGGACCTCGATCCGCTCTGGAGCGGCGCCGGGCTCGAGGTCGAGCACTATGGCGAGGAGTTCCTCCGAGCGGCCAAGATCGCAGCGATCGCCCGGGAGCCACTGGCGCGTGCCCACCTTCGGGTCTGCTGGTGTCAGCCGAACGAACTCCCGAACTGCTCCCGGTGCATCAAGTGCGTGCGGACACGGATTCTCCTGTCAGCGGTTGGCGGGCTGGAAGGCTTCGCGCTGCTCGAAGGCGACGACACGCTCGCTGCCGCCATCGACGCGCTCCCACCGTTCAGGCACGCACATGCGCTGCATCAGTATCGCGCGGCGCTTGAAGGCCGGGTTCCGCCTGACGTCGCCGCAGCTCTCCGGCGCCTCCTGGCCCGGACCCGCGGGCACGTCCTGCTCGAGCGCCTGGGCCTGCTCGATCCGGTTCTGCGGGTCAACCGGAAGCTGCAGCACGCCGCCGCCCAGATTCGCCGGAGCGCCGCACTCTCGGCCGAACCGTGATCGAGATTCGCAGCCCGCTGGGGCAGGACCTCGACGGGCTCTTCGCCTGCCTCCGCGGCTATCACCTGCATCTTCTCGGCGACGACCCCCTCGCCGACTCGGATTATCC
Organism: Gemmatimonadales bacterium; assembly: GCA_035759745.1. Lineage (GTDB taxonomy): Bacteria > Gemmatimonadota > Gemmatimonadetes > Gemmatimonadales > GWC2-71-9 > CAMLHP01. The sequence continues at coordinate 109,196 of DASTUF010000068.1, read as the reverse complement.
CGCGGATGCACTGCTGATGGTCCGGAACCGCATCGCGGAGATCCGGCTGGACACCAACAGCCTGGTGGCCGTGGACGGCGGCGAGGTGCTCGGGTTCTGCTGCTGGGCCTGGTACAACCGTGCGGAGCATGCTGCCAAGACCGTAATCATCACGGTGTCGCGGGCTGCCAGGGAACGCGGGGTCGGGAGCCTGCTTCAGCAGGCCCGAATGCAACGCATGTGGGACGAGGGCGCCCAGTCGATCCACACCTGGAGCGCCGACCCCGCATCGATCGCGTGGTACGAACGACACTTCGGCTATCGGCGCCTGGGCCGGGAGCCGATTCGCCACGCACTGCACCGGTTTCGCTGGCACGACCGCGTGTGGTGGGGCCTCCACCGCGGTACTTATGGCCAGGATACCCTTCAGCATCTCGTGGTGGAGCGCGAAGTTGTGCTCGGCACCTCATCCTGATTCTAGATCCCTCCCACACCGCTCCAGCGCCGCGCACCTTGAAACCCTGACAGCGTGCAACCGTCTGAGGGTTGCGGGCATCACATATTGGGCGCGCGGGCTGGCACCTGAGGGACCCCGTCCCCACATTCAAGGCATCCCCCACAAGGAACTGGTCATGAACTGGCGGAAACCCGGCTGGCGTATCATCGCCGGCGCCGCTCTTGTTGTCGTTCTCGGGGGGTGGCTCCTCACCGGAGAAGCCGCGACCGCCGACGGTGAATTGGTCACCACCGTCGAGCGAGGCGATTTCGAGGTCACGGTGACCACCTCGGGTGAACTGCGGGCCCAGAACTTCGTCGAGATCACCGCCCCGCCAGATGCGCGGCTCGCCGAAGCCTTCCAGATGAAGATCCTCTCGATCGTGCCCGAGGGCACCACGGTCAAGGCAGGCGACATCGTCGCCGAACTCGACCGCTCGACCCTGGCCCCCAAGCTCCAGGAGTTCACGCTCGCCCTGCAGAAGGCCGAAGCGGTGTACGAGCAGGCGATGCTGGACTCAACCCTGAATCTCTCCACCGCGCGCGAGGACATCCGGTCCAAGGAACTGGCCCTCGAGGAGAAGCGGCTGGCGAAGGAGCAGGCCCGCTACGAGGCCCCCACCATCCAGCGCCAGGCCGAGATCGATCTCGAGCGGGCGGACCGGGCCCTGACGCAGGCGCGGCTGGACTACGAAACCAAGACCGCCCAGGCGGAAGCGAAGATGCGTGAAGTCGGCGCCGACGTCGAACGCCAGCGGAACAAGGTCGCGGCGGTCCAGTCGGTCATGGGGCAATTCAGCATCCGGGCGCCCTCCGATGGCATGGTGATCTACGCCAAGGAATGGAACGGCAAGAAGCGGACGGCCGGCTCGCAGGTCTCAGCGTGGGATCCTGCCGTCGCCACTCTTCCGGACCTCTCCCGGATGGAATCGATCACCTACGTCAACGAAATCGATGTCCGAAAGGTCGCCGAGGGGCAGGAGGCCACGATCACGCTGGACGCGGACCCGTCGAAGCAGCTGGTGGGAAAGGTCACCTCGGTGGCCAACATGGGTGAGCAGCGGCCCAACACGGATGCCAAGGTTTTCGAGGTGCAGATCGCCATCACCGGGGCCGACACCACACTGCGCCCCGGCATGACGACCGGCAACACGGTGACGACGTTGCGGGTCCCCGATGCGCTGTACGTGTCGCTCGAGGCGGTGGACAGCGACAACGGCATCCCGGTGGTGTACCACCGCGACGGCGGCCGGGTGGTGAAGCAGGAGGTCGAGACTGGTGCCACCAACGACGACCAGGTCGTGATCCTGCGAGGACTCGAGGAAGGCGATCGCGTGCTCCTGGCGCCCCCGGCCGACGCGGCGGACCTCAAGGTCGAGCGGCTGCCTGGCTCCACCGCTGGCACAGATACCACGCCGGCGGTTCCGACGCCGCCGGAGGCACCGGCCGACGTCCCGCCCAGTGACACCCTGCGCGCGATGCCGGACAGCGCTGCCGCAGCGACGCCGAGCTGAGGGAGTGGCCTCCCAGTCGGGTGCTGCACGATTTGCCGTCCTGCTTTCGCACATTGCCTTCAGCGGCCGGACCGCGCTCGAGGCGGTCGGTCACAACCGGCTGCGTGCCGGGCTCACGTCCCTCGGCATCCTCTTCGGGGTCGCGTCGGTCATCGCGATGCTTGCCATCGGCAAGGGCGCCGAGCGCGAAATCCTCGAACAGATGGTCCTGCTCGGCGCCAACAACGTCATGGTGTCGCCGCTGGTGGAGCAGTCCGAGGGTGAGGTGCAGGAAGCGTCGGCGAAGGAGGTCAAGCGCTACTCGCCTGGCCTGACGTATGAGGATGCGCACGCGATGCGGGCACAGCTCCCCGAAGTGGACCTGGTCAGCGCCGAGATCGTCCTCAACACCGACGTCACCCGCGAGGGCCGGCACCGGTCAGGCAAGCTGGTCGGCGTCGATCCCGACTATTTCACCCTGTTCAACCTCGAGCTGGATCGCGGCGACTGGTTCAGCCCGCCGCAGGCGGAGCGCGGGCTTCCCGTCGCGATCATCGGCTACGGTGTCCGGAGCCGGTTCTTCACCACCGAGGACCCGATTGGGCGCCCGCTCAAGGTGGGGAACGTCTGGCTCACCGTGATCGGGGTCCTCGCCGACCGCCGCGTCAGCGACGAATCCGTGGCCGACCTGGGCATCCGTGACGCCAACATGGACATCTACGTCCCGGTGACCACCATGCTGCTGCGGTTCCGGGACCGCGCCCGCATCACCCAGCGGGACATCGAACTTGCGGCTCGTCCCTCGTTCGCCAGTGGTGAGGACACCGAGAACGAGTCGGAAGAAGAGCGGGCGGAGCGGACCAACCGGAACCAGCTGGACCGGATCATCGCCCGGGTCTCGGCGCCGGAATACGTGTCGGCCGTGGCGGGCGTCACCCGGCGGATGCTCGAACGCCGCCACAACGACGTGATCGACTTCGAGGTGACGGTGCCGGAGCTGCTGCTGAAACAGCAGCAGCGCACCAAGGCCATCTTCAACGTGGTCCTCGGCGCCATCGCATCCATCTCCCTCGTGGTCGGCGGCATCGGCATCATGAACATCATGCTGGCGTCGGTGCTGGAGCGCATCCGGGAGATTGGCGTGCGCCGTGCCGTGGGTGCCACCCAGCAGGAAATCCTGATGCAGTTCCTGAGCGAAGCGGTGCTGATCAGCGTGGCCGGCGGCGTCGCCGGCATCATCCTGGGCGCCCTCTTCAGCGCCGGCATCGAGCGCTTCGCCGGCATCACCACGCTGGTGTCATACCCGTCGGTGATTGTCGCCTTCGGCGTTTCGTTCGCCGTGGGCGTCGGTTTCGGGATTATTCCCGCCTATCGCGCCGCCCGGCAGGACCCGGTGGCCTGCCTCCGTTACGAGTGAGCCAATGACCGTTCTCCGCCGTGCGCTGCTGGCCTGCGTCCTCGTTGTGCTGGTGCTGCCGGCCGGGGCCGCTGCGCAGGACTCCCTGACACTCGGGCGCGCCATCGAACTGGCGCAGGGCGAAGGGAGGGCAGGCGTCGCTGCCCGGGCCACCCGGGACGCCGCGCGCTTCCGCGACGACGCCTTCGGGGCGCGCTTCCTGCCGCAGCTCTCGATCGGTGGCACCGTGCCGCGCTACAACCGGGCCATCATTCCCGTGCTCCAGCCGGACGGCACCACGCTCTTCCGTTCCCAGAACCAGACCGAGGCGGAGCTCTCGGCGACCATCACCCAGCGGCTGCCGACCGGCGGCGACTTCTTCGTTTCCTCGTCCCTCGCCACGCTGCAGGTCAGCGGCACCGAGACGCTGCGGACCTGGTCGTCCACTCCCGTCTCCTTCGGAATTCGCCAGGAGCTGTTTCGGCCCAACACGTACGCGCTTGACCGGCGGGAACAGCCGGTGCGGAACGAGGTCGCCGAGCGGGGCTATTTCGAGGCGATGGAGAACATCGCGCTCGACGTGACGTCGAAGTTCTTCGACGCGTATTCGGCCCGGAGCACGCTCGCCAACGCCGAAACCAATGCGGCGGTGAATGACACCCTCTATCGCCTGAACGAGGGTCGCTACCAGGTCGGCAAGATCGGCGAGAACGACCTGCTGCAGAGTGAGCTGGCGCTGCTCCGCGCGCGCACGTCGGTCGATGGCGCCAGGCTGGAGTACGACCGCGCCATGGCGGCACTGCGGCTGGCGCTCGACCTGCCGGTGGATGCGCCGGTCGAGCTGGTCGTGCCGGTACAGGTGCCGGAGTTCACGATCGACACGGCGCTGGCGGTATCGCAGGCGCTGGCCAATCGCTCAACCGTGAGTCAGGTCCGCCTGCAAGCGCTGCAGGCCCGGCGCGCTGTGGGCGCCGCCAGGCTCGAGAACGGTTTCGGGGCGACAGTGCAGGCCAGCCTCGGCTTCAATGCCACGGCGTCGGAGTTCGACTTTGCCTACCGCAACCTGCTCGAGGCGCGCCAGGCAACCATCAGCGTCGAGATTCCGCTGATCCAATGGGGCGCACGCAGCGGCGAGATCCGGGCGGCGGAGGCGGAGCTGGAGCGCACCGAAAGCGAGGGGGAACTTGCCCTGGCGCAGGTACAGCAGGAGGCGCATTTCGCGGCGCGACAACTGCTGCAGGCCCGGCGGGGACTGGCATTGTCCGCCAAGGCCGACACGGTGGCTGCCAAGCGATTCGAAGTGGCCTACAATCGGTACGTGATTGGCCGGATTGACATCGACAACCTGTACGTCGCCCAGGCCGAGAAGGACCAGGCCCTCAACCAGTACGTGCAGGCGCTGCGGGCACACTGGCTGGCGTACTATCGGCTGCGGCAGCTCACGCTCTACGACTTCGACGCGGGACATCCGATTCGCTAGCGTAGCCAGCGGCTGAAGCCGCTTCTCGGCTCTATCGCTAAAGCGACTTCGTACGTTACTTCTTCGTACCAACGCCGCTTCAGCGGCAGAGCCGAGCGGCGGCTTTAGCCGTCGACCAACTGGAGAATTCGCCATGCCGACGCGCAATGACATAGCCAAGGCCACCCGGACGAAGATGATCACCCTCCTCAATGCCCGCCTGGCGGACATGGTGGACCTTCGTCAGCACGCAAAGCAGGCGCACTGGAACGTGAAGGGCCCCAACTTCATCGGGCTCCACAAGCTGTTCGACGAGATTGCATCCGAGGCCGCCGACTACGCCGACGAAATCGCCGAGCGGGCGGTGCAGCTGGGCGGCGAAGCGGAGGGCACCACCCGAATGGCGGCCACCGCATCGTCACTCGAGGAGTTCCCCTCCGGCATCACCGCCGGCTCAGCCTTCGTCGATGCCGTGGCCGACCGTATCGCCGCTACCGCGAAAGCGGCGCGCAAGGCGGCCGATACCGCCGACAAGGCAGGGGACCTGGGCACGTCCGACATGTTTGTCGACATCGTGCGGGGGCTCGACAAGTACCTCTGGTTTGTGGAAGCTCACAACCACAGCGAGATCTGAGTTTTCTCGCGACGACCGTCAGCCAGCGCTTTCCCGGATGCTCGCCAGCTGATCCGGCGCAATCCACCCCCGAGAGGCGGCATGCGCAGCGACCGACGCCGTGCCCGGAGCCAGCAGCATCTCGGCACCGAGCTCGGCGGCGGTATCACACAACCGCACCACCGCCGCGCGGCGCTCCGGCCCGGTGACGTCACGGATGTAGATCGCGCGCACTCGTTCGCCGTAGCGCTTCAGAGCCTCGATGTATACCTCAGGATCGTGCTGGCCGCTGTCGCCCACCAGGATCATCGGGAGGTTGGGCCACGCCGCCGCCACCCGGTCGATCGCCGCCAGCTTGTGAATCCGATGGCCTCCGCCGAGCACCCGCTCGCGGTCGGTGCCCCAGTCGCGCAATTGCACCGGCCCCAGGGGAATCTTTCGGGCGTCGAGAAACTCCACCACCACGTCATGCAGGTGCCACGGTCCGCTGGACACGTAGCTGATCGGGTTGCCCTCGTTCCCTCCGGCGCCGTCGGCCAGCGCGCGGTAAAGCTCGGCCACACCGGGAAAGGGCAGGCGTGTGCGGGCGTTGGCAAGCAGCGTGGACGCCGCCAGCTGGAACAGGTTGCCCACCCCCGTCCGGATCACGGTGTCATCGAGGTCACTGATGACCGAGACTCGCGCGCTGGCCGGAGGGACCAACGCCAGACCGCCCGCGCCCGCGCCTTCCGGCGCGACGACATCTGCGGACACTGGCTGCCACCGCGCGCCGGGCAGCGGCTGGGGGCCTTCCAGCCAGCCATCGAAGTACCCCTCGGCATCGGTCGTCATCATGGCCGTTCGATCGCCATACTGGATCCGAACCGTCGCGCCTCGTACCTCCTCGCTCTCGAAGCGGCGCACCGCCGCGAGCAGATTGCGCATCGGCCCGTCGCCGGCGCCAGCCGGGCGATCCTCGGCGTCGCGCACCACGCGCCCGATGACCCGCACGCCCTGCGTAGTGCCAAAGCTCCGGTAGAGCAGGGGTCGTGGAGGTCCCGAGGGAGCCAGCGTGCTTCCCACCACGCGTCGGATGGTGTCAATGCCGTCCTCGGTGCGCGCCATCGCCTCGGCCAGCAGCCGAGTCCACCGATTCAGCGTTGGCCGCTCCGTCATGCCGTCGCCGGCGGTAGTTTTGACGTATGCCGCTGCTCGAGCCATTCCTGCGCAACCTTGAGAGCCTCGGGCTGGCGCCGGGGACCAGCCTGGTCGCCGCCTCGGGCGGGCCCGACTCGATGGCGTTGCTCGACCTGCTGCAACGGTCGCGCGGCCGGCACGGACTCGCGCTGGTCGTGGCCCACGTGGACCACGGGATCGCGGCGGAGAGCGGTGACGTCGCTGCGATGGTGCAGCGGACGGCCGAGTCGCTGGGCATTCCCTTTGAGTTCATCCGGCTCGAGTTGGGCGCTGATGCTGGGGAGACCGAGGCGCGGCGCGCGCGGATGGGGGCACTCGAGGCGATGCGGCGGTCCGCCGGCGCCGGGACCATCATGCTCGGGCATCACGCCGACGACCAGGCCGAGACTGTGCTGATGCGGCTCCTCAGGGGTTCGGGCCCCGCCGGACTGGCGGCGATGGGCGCGCGCGATGGCGCTCTTACAAGGCCACTTCTGCCGTTCCGGCGGAGTGAACTGGCCCGGTACCTGCACCTGCGGGGGCTCGAAAGCTGGGAGGACCCTGCCAATCGGGACCTGCGGCACCTTCGGTCCTGGTTGCGGACAGCGGTGTTCCCGATCGTGGAGCGGCGCCTGCCCGATGTTGTGGAACGCCTTGGACTCGCCAGCGACGATGCCGGCCGTGCTCGCCGGGCTTGGGAGGCGGTAGTCGACGCGCTGCCGGGGCTCGATCCAAGCGTCGATGTCGCTGGGGTTTCCGTTGCTGCGGTCCCGCTCGCGGGGTATGATTCCGGTTTGGCTGGCATGCTTGTTCGCACGCTGGCGCGGAGGGCTGGGCACGTCATCGGGCACCGGCGCGCGGAACGCGTGGTGGAGCTGGCCCGGGGTGGTCAGAGCGGCGCGTGGGTCCCGCTGGGCGGCATCTGGCGCGCGAGCCTCGATTTTGGCCGGCTGCGGATCGGCCAGGCACCGGCGCAGTCCGGGTCCGAGGTGCAGCGTGAGCTTGCGCCGCCATCGGCCGACTGGGGCAGGTGGAAGTTCCGGTTGTGCCGGGAGGCAGCGCCGAAGGAGGCCGACCGTGCGGGTTTTTCCGCGTGGTTTGGCGATGGGCTGCTGGCTGTTCGCGGGCCTCGGCCAGGAGACCGGATGCGGCCACTGGGTGGCGTGGGGCATCGACCGTTGGTACGGCTGCTTCAGGAGGCGCGGATTCTCCGCGCGGAGCGCCCGGCCGTGCCGGTAGTGATGGTGGATGGCGTGCCGGCCTGGGTGCCGGGCGTCGTGCGAGCGGAGGTGGCGTTGCCGCGCCCGGGCGAGGAGGCTTGGCGGATCGATGCCGCGAACGACTGAGGTTTTGCGCCGTACCGGCGGCCGCGCCATGCGCTCGATCGTCTTCGACGAGGAGACCATCGCACGCCGGGTCGCCGAGCTGGGGCGGGACATCACCGCGGCGTATCCGGATGGGGAATTGCTGGTGCTGGGATTGCTCAAGGGCAGCGTCATCTTCCTGAGCGACCTCGTGCGGAAGATCGAGCGGCCGCTGCAGCTCGATTTTCTGGTGGCAAGTTCGTACGGCAGCGGGACGGTGTCGAGCGGTACCGTGCGTCTCCTTTATGATCCCGGGACGCAGCTGGCCGGGAAACATATCCTCCTGGTGGAGGATATCATTGACAGTGGCCGCACGCTGGCGCGATTGGTCGAACTGCTCAAGCAGCGCGACCCGAAGAGCCTCGCTATCTGCGCGTTGCTGGACAAGCATGTGGCGCCCGATCCGCCGGCCGAACTCCGGTTCGTCGGGTTCGATGCGCCGCCGGCGTTCCTGGTGGGTTATGGCCTGGACCACGCCGAGAGTTTCCGACATTTGCCCTTCATTGGGGATCTGGAGTCGCAGGCATAGATGGCAGATCGCACACCGCCCCGCCCGCCACGCGCTGGCTGGGGCAACGTGAGCAAGAATCTGGCGATGTGGGTGCTGGTCGGCCTCTTTGCGCTGGCGTTGTTCCAGTTGCTGAACAACAAGCGCACCGGGGTCGAGGAGATGACCTATACCCAGTTCAGCCAGCAGCTCGACGCCCACAACGTCAAGGCGGTCGAGATCTTCGATGGCAGCTACATCGAGGGCGAGTTCCGCGCGCCGCTGACCCTCAACGGACGCTCGGTGACCGGGTTCAAGCTGATGCTTCCGGTGGCTGACAGCGAGGAGTTCGTTGGCCGGCTCGAGGCCGAGGGCGTGGTGATCTCGGCGCGGGAGCAGCGGGGGGCGCTGACCACCATCCTGGTGAACGCGCTGCCGTGGATCGTCATCATCGGCCTGTGGGTCTTCTTCCTGCGCCAGCTGCAGGCGGGCGGCAGCCGGGCCTTCGCGTTTGGAAAGTCCAAGGCGAAGATGCTCACCGGCGACACCCCCAAGATCACCTTCGCCGACGTGGCGGGTGCCGACGAAGCCAAGGTCGAGCTGCAGGAGATCATCGAGTTCCTGAAGGACCCGCAGAAATTCACCCGGCTGGGTGGACGGCTGCCCAAGGGCGCGCTGCTGGTGGGCCCGCCGGGCACCGGCAAGACCCTCCTCGCCAAGGCGGTCGCGGGCGAGGCCGGCCGTCCGTTCTTCTCGATGTCCGGTTCCGACTTCGTCGAGATGTTCGTCGGCGTGGGCGCGTCGCGCGTGCGCGACCTCTTCGAGCAGGGCAAGGCGCACGCCCCCTGCATCATTTTCATCGATGAGATCGATGCCGTGGGCCGGCACCGAGGCGCCGGGCTTGGTGGCGGCCACGACGAGCGGGAGCAGACCCTCAATCAACTCCTCGTCGAGATGGACGGCTTCGAGTCCAATGACGGCGTGATCCTGCTCGCCGCGACCAACCGTCCGGACGTGCTCGATCCGGCGCTGCTCCGGCCCGGCCGGTTCGACCGCCAGATCGTGGTGGACGCGCCCGACGTGAAGGGCCGCGAGGGTATCCTCCGGGTGCACACCCGGAAGATCCCGCTGGCGCCCGACGTCAAGCTGGACATCATCGCCAAGAGCACGCCGGGGATGGCGGGGGCCGACCTCGCCAATCTGGTCAACGAATCGGCGGTCCTCGCCGCCCGGCGCAACAAGTCGCTGGTCGACATGCAGGATTTCGAGGACGCCAAGGACAAGGTCACCCTGGGCCTGGAGCGCCGGAGCCTGGTCCTGTCGGAGGAAGACCGCCGGCTCACCGCGTTCCATGAGGCCGGGCACACGGTGGTCGCGCTGCACACCGCCGGTGCCGATCCGGTGCACAAGGTCACCATCGTTCCCCGCGGCCGTGCGCTGGGCCTCATGTACTCGCTGCCGGACAAGGACCGCTACGGCCACACCCGCGAGTTCCTCGTGGGCCGGCTGGCAATCAGCTTTGGTGGACGGGTCGCGGAGGAGCTGGAGTTCGGCGCCGAGAAGGTCACGACCGGAGCGGGCACCGACATCCAGATGGCCACCAACATCGCGCGTCAGATGGTCACGACGTTCGGCATGAGCGAGCGGGTGGGCCTGATGGCGGTGGGCGACCGGGAGCAGGAGATCTTCCTCGGCCGCGAGTTCGCGACTCGGCGGGAGATCTCGGAGCACACCGCCCGGATCGTGGATGAAGAGGTCAAGGCCTTGCTGGACGCGGCGTACATGCGGGCGCATGAGTTGCTGACCCAGCACCGCGGGCTGCTCGAAGCGGTGGCCGCGGCACTGCTTGAGCGCGAGACCATCGACCATGATGATGTCATGACTCTGATGCGGGGTGGCACGCTGCCGCCCCGTCCGCCGGAGCCGCCGGCCGAACCGCGCCAGGCGCAGCCGCCCAAGGCGGAAGCGCCGGCGCCGGCCCGTGCGCCCATCCTCGGGATTCCACCGGCCGAGCCCGCCGGCGCGTGATCGTCGTTCCGGTGAGCGGGCGTTCCGCTCGCTCGCTGTCGGACACCCTTCGCTCCCACGGATGGGAGCCGGGACTCGCCGCCTCGACCGCCGCTGGTGCGGCCGGGGCGGCGTTTCACGTCCAGGACGTGGACGCCGACGTGCTGCTGGCGCTGGTGCGCCATGCCGGCTCGCTCGGAATCGACGTCGTGACTGGTGACGACTGGGCGGTGCTGAGCGGCAGCCGCGCTCGGCTGAGCGCCCTGGCCCGGCCATGGACCGTGCCGGCTCCGCTGGCGCCGCTGGCGGAGGCCGTCGGACTGGCGATGGCTCCAGAGCCGCCGGCACGCTGGCGAGTGCGGGCCCGGGAGCTGGATCTTGCGGCGCCCCTGGTGATGGGCATCCTCAACGTGACGCCCGACAGCTTCAGTGATGGCGGTCTGCTACCCACGGTCGACGCCGCGGTCGCCCGGGCGCAGGATCTGGTGGCGCAGGGCGCCGACCTGCTCGACATCGGTGGCGAGAGCACCCGGCCGGGACGGACTGTGCTGGTGCCTGCCGATGAGGAAGCGCGCAGGGTGGTCCCGGTTGTCGCGGCGCTGCGCGAGGCGATGCCGGACGTGGTGCTCTCGGTGGACACCATGAAGGCAACCGTGGCGCGCGACGCTCTCGCCGCTGGTGCGCATCTCATCAACGATGTCACAGGGCTTCGCCACGATGCCGCCTTGGCGGACGTGGTGCGGGATGCCGGCGCTGGCCTGGTGTTGATGCACTCGCGGGGTGAGCCCCTGGCACTTGCTGCTCTCGAGGGAGCCCACTTCGAGGACGTGGTGGCCGAGGTGCTCGCCGAACTGGGCCACGCGGTTGGGCGCGCCACTGACGCCGGTGTGCCGGCGGATTGCATTGTGGTGGACCCAGGTTTCGGCTTCGGCAAGGCGGAAGCACACAACCTCGTGCTCGCCGACCAGCTTGACGCCTTGCTCGCGCTGGGCCGCCCGATCCTGGTCGGACCCTCGCGCAAGCGATTTCTCGGCGCTGTGACAGGCAGAGCGGTGGCCGACCGCGATGTTGCCACTGCCGCCAGCTGTGCCCTCTGTTTCGAGCGCGGGGCCCGGATCTTCCGGGTTCATCACCCTGCAGCCACCCGCGACGCGCTCGCGGTGGCCCACGCCCTCGCGAGCCGATGACCGACTCCTCCGAATTCCGTCCCCCGATTCGCCTCGCCGTTGCCGTGGCGCTGGTCGTGCTCCTGGGCTTCGTCTTCACGCTGGCGCCGACCGTCACCTTCTGGGATGCGGGCGAACTCATCGCCAGCGCGAAGATCCTCGGCATTCCGCATCCGCCGGGGACGCCGCTCTTCGTGATGATGGCGCACGTCTGGGGCACGTTCTTTCCCTTCGGCGAGTTCGCCTGGCGCACCAACCTGTTCACCGCGGTGCTGAGCGCCGCAGGGGCCGGCTTCTTCTTCCTGGTGGTGCACCAGGCCCTCGCGACGGCCTTCCGTGACGTGCCCGATCCGGCAGGCCGGATGCTGCGTATCGGCGGTGCGGCCGCCGGCGCCATCATCGGGGCGTTCACGTTCACCAATTGGCAGAACTCCAACGAGACCGAGGTCTACGCCGTCGCGACGCTCTCGATCGCGGTAGTGTGCTGGCTCTGCCTGCTCTGGCGCCAGAAGCGGGGCGAAGCATCCGCGACGAGGATGCTCCTGCTGGCGGTGTACATCTGCGGCGTCTCGATGGGCAATCACCTGCTCGCGCTGCTGGTGGGACCAGCGGCAATCATGTTCATCTGGGCGACGCTTCGCGAGGCGCCCGCCGCCGATGCGGCGGGCGCCCGCCGCGAGTGGGCCCAGCTGGCCGTGTTCGCCGGCATCTGGGCACTGCTGCTGGGCACCGGCCTGGGCAACACCACCCTCACCGGTGTGGGTGCGTTCTGCTTTGCCGCCGCGCTGGTGTTCGCGATGACGAGCGGCGCAACGCGATTCGGGCTTGCGGCGCTCGCGATCGCCGCGATCGGCATCACCCCGTACCTCTTCCTGTACCTGCGCGCCGGCCAGGCGCCGATGATCAACGAAGCGGACCCGAGCACCTGGGATGCATTGCTCGCCGTGATCCGGCGCGCGCAGTATCCGGTGCGCACCCCGCTCGACGACCCGACCGTCATGCACGGCCCCGATAATCCCGGCCGGTCCATCACCATCATTGGTCTCCAGATCCTCAATTACATCCAGTACTTCAACTGGCAGTGGGGCAGGGTACTGGGGGATCGCATCGGCATCATCGCCACGGCGCTGTTCTTCGGGCTCGGCCTGAGTGGAGCCCGGCTACAGCGTCGCGCAGACCGGCCGGGCTGGTGGATGCTGTTCACGCTCTTCCTGGTGACCGGCATCGGCCTCATGGCCTACATGAACTTCAAGCCTGGTTTCAGCCTGGGCTACGAAAGCTTTCCCAACGCGGAGCAGCATGAGGTTCGGGAGCGCGACTACTTCTTCGTGGTGAGCTTCGTGACCTGGGGGCTCTGGGCCGGGATGGGGCTCGCGGCGCTGGCGCGCCGGCTGATGGCCGAGCCACAGCCGCTGCTGCGCCGCCTCGCGCCGGCCGCCTTCGCTGTGGCGCTGGTGCCCGTCGTGCTCAATGCGCCGGCGGCGTCTCGGCGGCACGGTCCCGACGCCCGGCTCGCTGCAGACGTCGCCTACAACCTGCTCAATTCGGCCCCTCCGTATGGCATCCTCTTCACCTACGGCGACAACGATACGTTCCCGCTTTGGTGGGCCCAGGAAGTCGAAGGCATCCGGCAGGACGTGACGATCGTGTGCCTGGCGCTGGCCAACACCGACTGGTATGTCCGCCAGCTTCGGGACAACCCGCTTCGCGACGTGGACAGCGCCGCGCTACCGGCCATCTGGCGGGACCGGATCATCCCCAAGCCCAGCACGCCGGTCCACGCGATGACCGACGAGGCGATCGCGGCGGCATTCCAGATCTCGACGCTGCAGGAGCTCTACGCCGGAAATTTCGTGGTGGACTTCGGATCGTTCCAGCGACGCTATGCGCCGGGCGAGCTGGACCAGCCGCGCGACATCGTGACTCTGCGGGTGCTGCAGGCCAACCTCGGTCGGCGCCCCATCACCTGGTCTGCCACGGCGGGTCGCGGGTTCGGCGGGCTCACCAGCCACGCCGTGCAACGGGGGCTCGCGTTCTGGATCCAGCCGACGGTGCCGGATACTACCGAGCCCGGCCTTGTCGGCTCGGTGCTGGGACCGGTTCCGATCGACGTGCCCATGACCCGCGAACTGGCCTGGGAAACGTATCGCTATGCAGGTCTCCTGCAGGGACGCCCGCCTCGCCTCGAGCCTACCGCCGAGATGCAGGCAAACGTGCTCGCGCTGCCATTCACCACGCTCGCCTTCGCCTATCAGCATCTGGGGATGCGCGACTCGATGCTGGTCAACATCGATCGCGCGGTGGAGATCAATCCCGATCCGAACCTGGTGGAGGCGGCGCAGCAGTTGCGCTTCCAGCCATAGAAGACATCGTCGCAACCGGTTATTTTTGAAGGTTATGGCGTTCGATGCACTTCCGGAGCGCCTCGCGCGTGTCCGGGCCGAGATCGCCGATCGCCAGGCCCGGAGCGGTGGGCGGCAGTCGGTGATGGTCATGGCGGTGACCAAGGGCCACGGCCCGGAGGCCGTGCATGCCGCCGTCGCGGCCGGCCTCACGATGGTGGGCGAGAACCGGGTGCAGGAAGCGCTCCGCAAGCAGGACGAGGTGGGCGACGTAAAGGTGGAGTGGCACCTGATCGGTTCGCTCCAGCGCAACAAGGCCCGCCATGTGGTCGGCCGATTCGCCATGGTGCACTCGGTGGATTCGCCCGAACTGGCCTCGGAGCTGGATCGACGAGTGACCGACGGGCCTCAGTCGGTGCTGCTGCAGGTCAACTGCTCCGGCGAGCCCCAGAAGGGAGGCGTGGAGCCCGGCAGCCTGGCGACGCTCCTCGACGCGACGGACCGAAGTGAGCGGCTCGCGGTGCGGGGCTTGATGACGATGGCGGCATTTGACGCCGACGAAGCCGAGCAGCGGCGCACCTTCGCCCTGCTCCGGGAACTCCGGGATCGCCATGCGCGGCCCGGCCGCATGCTGGAGGAACTTTCGATGGGCATGTCCGACGATTACGGGGTCGCAGTGGAGGAAGGTGCGACCATCATCCGCCTCGGCTCGGCGCTCCTGGGAGCACGTGCATGAGCGACGCCGCATTTCGCCTCTCGCCCCACGATATCCGGTCCCAGCAATTCGGCCGGGTATTTCGCGGCCTCGCCCCGGGCGAGGTGGATGAGTTTGTCCGCCGGGTCGCGGACGAACTGGAAGGGGCGCTCCGCGACAAGGTGCAGATGGAGGAACGCCTGCGCGGCGCCCAGGAGCAGCTCAAGGTGTTCCGGGAGCGTGAGCGTGCCATGAACGAGGCGCTCGTGGCGGCGCAGCAGCTGCGCGAGGAAGCTCGCACGGCGGCGGATCATGGCCGGGATGCCGTGCTCAAGGATGCCCAGCGCGATGCGGAGCGATTGCTGGAGGAGGCGCGCCGGACGGAGCAGGGCATTAACGAGCGGATCGAACAGGCCGAGCGCCAGTTCGCCGGCTACATCGCGGCGCTGCGCGCGCTGGTGGCGCGCCAGCTGGCCGAGATCGACGTGCTGGAGACCCAGGCCAGGGGCTGAGCCGGATGGCATTCTCCCCCTGGCCCGAGGGCACCGCCGACGCGCGCGAGCGCGCCCAGCTCGAGACCTGGCGCGCCGAGCGCGTGTTCCAGCGCTCGCAGGAAGCCGTGCGAGACGGCGTCCCGTTCGTGTTTTACGAGGGGCCGCCTACCGCCAACGGACGTCCCGGCATCCATCACGTTTTCTCCCGCACCATCAAGGACCTGATCTGCCGGTTCCAGGCCATGCAGGGCCACCCGGTCACCCGCATCGCGGGCTGGGACACCCACGGCCTCCCGGTGGAGATCGAGATCGAGAAGGAGCTCAAGCTCTCCGGCAAGCGCGACATCGAGCAGTTTGGCGTGGAGGAGTTCAACCGCCGCGCGCGCGCCAGCGTTTTCCGCTACAAGGAGGACTGGGAGCAGCTCTCCGACCGGATCGGCTACTGGCTCGACTACGAGCATCCGTACATCACGTACAGCAACGAGTACATCGAGACGGTGTGGTGGCTGCTGCACCGGCTCCATCAGCGGGACCTGCTGTACCGGGGCCACCGGGTGCTGCCGTACTGCCCCCGTTGCGGCACCGTCCTCTCGAGTCACGAGTTGGCGCAGGGCTACCAGACGGTCACCACCAACTCGGTGTACCTCACCTTCGCGCTGGCGGACGGCAGCGGACGTGAACTGCTGGTATGGACCACCACGCCCTGGACCCTGCTGTCCAACGTGGCCGTGGCGGTCCATCCCGACCTCGAGTACGGCGAGTATCGGGTGGGCGACCGCGTGCTGATCCTTGCGACCGCACGTGCGTCGCTGGCGTCCTCGTCCGCCAAGGAAGCGCCCACGTTCGCCCAGCTGGGTGCGGTGCGCACGTTCCCTGGCCGTGAGCTGGTGGGCCTGGAGTACCAGCGGCCGCTCGACGTGGTCGAGCTTCCGGCAGATCGTCGTGCGCGGCTGGTGGTGGCGGCGCCGTTCGTCACCGCCGAGGATGGCTCCGGCCTGGTGCACATGGCTCCGGCCTTCGGCGCCGATGACTTCACCGCCGGTCAGGAGCACGGGCTCGCCTTCGTGCGTCCGGTCGCGGCCGACGGGACCTTCGTCGGTACCACCTGGCCCGAGATCGAAGGCCGTCTGGTAACCGCGAAGGAGACCAACGACCTCATCATCCAGCGGCTCAAGCGCGACGGTCGCTGGCACCTCACGTCGCCGTACGAGCACAGCTACCCCCACTGCTGGCGCTGCCAGAGCCCGCTCATCTACTACGCCCGCGACTCCTGGTTCGTGCGCACGACTGCGGTGCGCGAGCGCATGCTCGAGATCAACAGCGCGGTGGGATGGCATCCGCCCGAGGTGGGCGCCGGCCGCTTCGGGGAGTGGCTGGAGAACAACGTGGACTGGGCGCTGTCACGCGACCGCTACTGGGGCACGCCGCTGCCGGTGTGGGTTTGCGACCAGGACGCTTCCCACGTGGAGGTAATCGACAGCTATGCCCGGCTGGCCGAGCGCTGGGGTCGTCCCTTGCCGGACGACTTCGATCCCCACAAGCCGCATGTCGACACTTACGAATGGGGCTGCAGCTGCGGCGGGCTCATGCGCCGGACGGCCGAAGTCATCGACACCTGGTTCGACTCGGGTTCGATGCCGTATGCCCAGTGGCACTACCCCTTCGAGCACCAGCGCGAGTTCGAGCGTCACTTTCCGGCGGACTTCATCTGCGAGGGTGTGGACCAGACCCGCGGCTGGTTCTACTCGCTGCTGGCCATCGCGACCGGCGCGTTCGACGCCCCGGCGTACCGGAATGTCATCGTCAACGAACTGGTGCTCGATGCCGATGGCACGAAGATGTCAAAGAGCCGGGGCAATACGGTCGATCCCTGGGAGGCGATCGCGTCGTTCGGGGCCGATACCATCCGGGTGTACCTGCTGGCCTCCAGCCAGGTCTGGCTGCCCAAACGGTTCGATACCCGGGCCATTCCCGAAGTGGCGGGCGGATTCTTCGACCGACTCAAGAACGTCTACGAGTTCTTCCGCCGGTATGTCGGCGAGGTCCCGCCGGATGGAAGCGGCGAGGAGACCCTCGCCGACCGCTGGATCCTGAGCCGGCTGGCCGGCATGGTGGAGACCGTGGAGCGCGCGTGGAGCGAGTACGACGTCACCACCGGGACCCGCGCCATCATGGATTTCGTGGTGGACGACCTCGCCAACTGGTATGTCCGCACCAATCGGCCCCGGTTCTGGGCTCCGGATGCCGAGGCGGATCCGGCGGCGGCGCGCACGCTGCATCGCTGCCTGGAGACCGTGGCCCGCGTCCTCGCTCCGGCGGCCCCGTTCGTGTCCGACTGGGTCCACCGTGAAATTTCCGGGCAATCAGTGCATCTTTCACGATTCCCCGAGGCCGGATCGCGGGACCTGGGGCTGGAAACGGCGATGGACGCCGTCCGAAGGCTCGCCTCACTGGCCCGCGCCGCGCGGGAGGCGGGCGACGTCCGGGTGCGCCAGCCGCTGCGCGCCCTGCAGGCAGCGGTCCCCGCCTCGGTGCAGGGACCCGCGTTCGACGCGCTGCTCCCGGTGCTGGCCGCCGAGGTGAATGTGCGGCAGGTGGTAGTCGCGGCGTCTGATGCGGAGCTCGTGCGGCTTCGGGCCCGGCCCAATTTCCGGGCTCTGGGCAAGCGGTTCGGCAATCGGACGCCGAAGATCGCCGCCGCCGCCACCGGGCTCGACCCCGACGCGTTGCGCGCGCTGGAAGCGGGAACCACGGCCGTTCTGGACGTAGACGGCGAGCAGGTGACGCTGGAGCCGGGCGATGTGAACATCGAGCGCGAGGTCGCCAGTGAATGGCTGGTTGCCAGCGAGGGTCCCTTTGTGGCGGCGCTCGATCCGGTGCTCGATGACGAGCTGCGGGGCGAGGGTCTCGCTCGCGAGGTGGTCAGCCGGGTGCAGCGGCTCCGGCGTGAGGCCGGGTACGAATTCACTACCCGCATCGAGTTGTACCTCGACGCAGATGCGCCGTTGGCCGAGGCATTGGGACCACACCTGGAGGCGATCGCCGGCGAGGTGCTGGCACGCAAGGTTCACCCGGGCGCACGCGCGCCCCAGCCGGATATCGAGCAGCAACTGGACCTGGACGGGGCGAGCGCGCGAATCGGCCTGATGCGCTTCGATTCGGACACGACATCGACACCCAACGCGGCGGATGGGAATGAACAAGAAGAATATGGCGCACCTGGAAAAGCGGCTTCGTGAGGAGCGCGCGCGCGTCATGAAGGAACTGGGCTACTACGACGAGTCGTTCAACACCTCGTTGCAGGGCGCCGATGGTGACTTGTCCTCCTACTCGTTCCACATGGCGGATCAGGGCACCGATGCCATGGAGCGCGAGAAGCAGTTCCTGTTCGCGTCGCAGGAGGGCCGGTACCTCTGGCACGTGAACGAGGCCCTGCGCCGGTTCTACTCGACGCCGGAGAAGTTCGGGCTCTGCCATTCCTGCGGCCAGCCCATCAGCTTCGAGCGGCTGGACGCCCTGCCGCATGCGCGGCTCTGCATCTCGTGCAAGGAAAAGGAAGAGGATGCCAAGCGGCGCTGACCGCCGGGTCTTCTTCCTTGCGGGTGCCGTCGTGCTGGCGCTGGATGCCGTCACCAAGTACGTGGCGGAGGCGCAGCTGGCGGGGGGCCACACCATCGAGGTGATCGGCGACTGGGTGCGGTTCCACCTGGTCTTCAATCGCGGTGCGGCCTTCGGGCTCCACCTCGGCCCCTACTCGCGCTGGATCTTCCTGGTCATCGCCATCGTCGCGGTAGTGCTCCTCGACCGCTTCTCGCGCAGCACGCCGTCGGGCGACCGCTTTCGCCAGCTGGCGCTGGGACTCGTGGCCGGCGGCGCCATCGGCAACCTGCTGGACCGCATCCGCACCTCCCAGGGCGTGACCGACTTCATCGACATCGGTATCAACACCCTGCGCTGGCCCACATTCAACATCGCCGACATCGCCGTGAGCTGCGGGGCCATCGCACTCGCGCTCTCGCTCTGGCGCGAGGACGTTCGCCGGGCCTCCGCCGCGTCCCTCCCTTCCTGAGCCGGACGGGCATCCTGTGCCCGACATCCGCTTCTCCGTGTTATCCGAGGTGACGGAGCGGGTGGACCGTTTCCTCGCCGACCAGTTGCAGCTGTCCCGGACCCAGGCCGCACGGCTGGTGGCTGATCATGCGGTGCAGGTCAATGGCGCCGATGTCCGCGCCTCGCGGGTCCTCGCCCGGGGTGAGGAAGTGCGGGTCTCCGTGCCCGATGATCCCGCGCCTCGCCGGCTGGTCCCGACCCACATTCCGCTCGAAATCGTCTACGAGGACGAGCAGCTCGCCGTGATCAACAAGCCGGCGAACCTGGTAGTGCACCCGGCGCCGGGGCACTGGGATGACACCCTCGTCAATGCGCTGGTGGCCCGCGGCCTCACGCTCGCCGGCGGCGCCGCTGGACGCCCGGGCATCGTGCACCGGCTCGATCGCGATACCTCGGGCCTCATGGTCGTCGCTCGCACCGATGAAGCGCACCGCCGGCTGAGCCACGCCATCGCGGCGCGAAAGGTCCGGCGCACTTACGCCGCGCTGGCCTGGGGCCACCTCGATGAGGACCGCGTCACCATCGACGCGCCCGTCGCCCGCCACGAACGCGACCGCAAGCGCATGGCGGTGGTCACGACCGGGCGACCCGCCCGGACCGATGCTGCGGTGGTCGCCCGGTTCGCGGTCGCCGACCTGGTCCGGCTGGAGTTGCACACCGGGCGCACCCACCAGATCCGGGTGCACCTCGCCCACATCGGGCATCCGGTCGTCGGCGACCCGGTCTACGGCCTGGGCGGAAGCCGCCGGATCGGGGGCGCAGGACGAGCCCTGGCCGACCGGGTGGAGCGGGCCACTCCCCGCCAGGCGCTGCACGCTGCGGCCCTCGCATTTCGCCATCCAACAACAGGCGAACTGCTTGAATTTCAAGCAGATTGGCCCCCTGACCTGGGGCCGGCGCTACGGCTGCTGGGTGACTCGGATCTTGTTGCCCAAAGCACCCCCCTTCGGTATCTTCGGTTCTTTACTAGAGATGGCTGACTCCCCAGCGTTGCACGCCGTCATATTCCGCGTCGGGACGCTGCTGTGCGCCGCCCCGGCAGGAATTGTGCGAGAGATCCTGCCGGCGCTCCCCGCGACCAGGATTCCCGGTGTTCCCGACAGTGTCAGCGGGCTGGTCAACGTCCGGGGAAGCCTGCTCACCGTGCTCGATGGCTTCCGCCTGCTGGGACAGCAGAGGAATGGCGAAGAGGGAGCATTGCTGGTCCTGGTGGTTCAGGGGAGGACCCTGGGCCTCGCGGTGGGGGAAGTACGCGACTTCGTGGAGCTGGCGCCGGGGTCAGTGGCCGACCAGGCTCGGCTGCCTGGGGTAGACCCGGCAGTGGTCAGCGCGGTCGCCCGCCGGGACGACGAACACTTCATCCTGCTCAACCTGGACGCGCTGGTTGGCCCGGTATTCGGCAGCTGACGCCACTGCGGCTGACGCTATCACGACGGAACTCGACCCCGCAAATCGATGGAGGTGGCCGGTGGGTCACTCGGTGCTGGTCTGCGACGACGCGATCTTCATGCGGACCATGATCAGCGACATCCTGTCGCAGGCGGGTTTCGAGATCGTGGGCGAGGCGGAATCAGGCGTGCAGGCGGTGCAGCAGTATCGCAACCTCCGGCCCGATCTCGTCACCATGGACATCGTGATGCCGGATATGGGCGGCATCGACGCCGTGCGCGAGATCTGCAAGGAAGATCCTTCCGCGCGCATCCTGATGTGCAGCGCCATGGGTCAGCAGGCCCTTGTGGTGGAAGCCATTCAGGCCGGCGCCAAGGATTTTGTCGTGAAGCCATTCCAGCCTTCCCGCGTGCTCGAGGCCGTCCAGCGCGTTCTCGGCTGATCCGATGGACCTGTCGAAGTACGCTGCGCTCTTCCTGGCCGAAAGCCGCGAGCACCTCGCCGGGTGCAACCAGTCCTTGCTCGAGTGGGAACGGGACCTGGCGGCCACCGAGCCGGTGGGGAACCTCTTCCGCGCCATCCACACCATCAAGGGCATGGCCGCGACGATGGGGCACGACACGGTGGCGTCGCTGGCCCATCGCACCGAAAGCCTGCTGGACGCGGTCCGCGGCGGACGGGTGGCTCCGACGCCCGAGGTGGTGCAGCTGCTCTTCTCCGCGGTCGACGGCCTGACCACTGCGGTCGGGCGGGTGGGCCGGGGTGAAGCGGAAGACGAGAGCGAGCATGCAGCGCTGCTGACCGAGCTCGATGCGGCGGCTGGCGCAGCATCCGGGACCGACGCCGCAGAGGACCAGGCTGGGCAGGCGGAGGTCACGCCACTCAAGTCACGGCTGGTGGAGGTGATGATCCGGCCCATGGCGCCCCTCCGGGGCGGTCGCGCGCTGCTCGCGCTGCGTCGGGCCGAAGCGCTGGGCCGGGTGCAGGACGTCCGGCCCGGCGCGCACATGTTCGAGCGCGACGACTTCGACGGACGTTTCACGTTCCGCCTGACGGGCGACCTCGACGACGGGATGGTCGAAGCCGCCATCCGCGCCGCGGGAGATGTCGAGCAGGTGCTGGTGGGCGACGCCGTCCAGGGCGGTGCAGTAGCGGCCCGCCGTCAGATTCGGGTGGACCTCGGTCGCCTCGATGCCCTCATGAAGCATGTGGGCGAACTGGTCGTCGCCCGCAACCGGCTCGCGGATATCGCAGGACGGAGCGGCGAGGAGGCGTTGGGCGAGACGTCGGAACGCATTGCGCGGCTGGTGAGCGCGCTCCAGGCCGAAGTGCTGGCGGCGCGCATGAGTCCTGTGGCCGAAGTCTTCGACCGATTTCCCCGGGTTGCCCGCGATCTCGCGCGCGAACTGGGCAAGCAGGTCCGGATCGACGCGGAAGGCGGGAGCATCGAGCTCGATCGCGCGGTGCTGGACGAGATCGGGGAGCCGCTGCTCCATCTCATCCGGAACGCGCTGGACCACGGCATCGAGTCGCCGGCCGATCGCATCGCCGCCGGGAAGCCGGCCGAGGGCAGGCTTCAGCTCAGCGCCACGCGCGAGCGAAACACGGTGGCGATCCGGGTCAACGATGATGGTCGTGGCATCGATCGCGCCGCCATCCTGGCGCGGGGCCGACGCGATGGCTCGATCGGCCCGGACGTCACGGTGCTCAGCGACGACCTGCTGTTGCGTATCCTCGCCCGCGCCGGCTTCAGCACGGCGACACGGGTAAGTGGGGTCTCAGGCCGAGGCGTGGGCATCGACATCGCCGTGACCCGGGCGCGGGCACTGGGCGGGACGCTGTCCGTCACCAGCGAGCAGGGGAAGGGAACCACCTGGACCCTTCGTGTACCGCTGACACTGGCCATCGTGCGCGCACTGCTGGCGGGCGTGGGCGACGAGCGCTACGCCGTGCCCATCGCGTTCGTCGCCGAGACAGTGGAGTTCGATGCCCGGCAGGTGTCGGCGGTACGCGACCGCGAAGCCATGGTGGTGCGGGAGCAGGCGATCCCGACGGTGCACCTCCGGCGGGAAGTTGGCATCGAGGGGAAGGCGCCGGCGCGGCGGCCGGGCATCATACTGGAAGTTGGCGAACGGCGCGCCGCCCTCGTGGTGGACCGGCTGCTGGGCCAGCAGGACATCGTCGTTGAACCCTTCGAGGCACCGGACGGACTGCCGCCGTTCCTCGGAGGGGCCACCATTCTCGCGGACGGAGCGCCGGCGCTGATTCTCGACGCCGCCGCACTGGTCTGAACCGGGGATCGCATGGATGACGTCCGGGACCTGAAGGCGTTGCAGATGGACGCCCTGCGGGAAGTCGCGAACATCGGGGCGGGACACGCCGCGACCGCGCTCTCGCAGATGACGCATCGCACCATCATGATCAGCGTACCCGAGGTCAATGTGCGTGCCCTCGAGGAAGTGGCCGAGCTGCTGGGCCCGCCGGACCAGGTCATGGCGGCCGTGCTGATGCAGATGATGGGTGACCTCACCGGCCGCACCATGATCCTCTTCCCGGACAGCTCGGCTCGCCAGCTTTGCGACACCCTGCTGGGACGGCCGGAGGGCACCACCACCGAGTTTGGTGCCATGGAGCAGTCGGGCCTCAAGGAAGTCGGCAACATCCTGGTCAGTGCCTACATGAACGCGCTCAGCGATTTCATGGGCATGATGCTCGTGCCGTCGGTCCCCTCGCTCGAAGTGGACCAGTGCGCCGCCATCCTCACCAGCGCCTACCTGAACTTCGGGTCCGAGCGCGAGTTCGTCTTCTGCGTGGAGACGTCGTTCCAGGTGGGAGGCGGGAAGGACCGCTTCGAGGGCCATTTCCTGCTGCTGCCGGACCTGCCGTCGCTGCGCGCCATCTTCGACGCCATTCGCCTTCCCTAGGGGCGCACGCAATGCCGGCGCCCGTGTTGTCCGAACGAGATCTTGCGGCGCTCCGGTCGTTTGCGCGACGGATCGACGCGGCGGACGCGGGCGCGCACAACAACCTCGGCGTGCTATACCACCAGAAGGGGATGGCAGCCGAGGCCATCGCCGAATTCCAGCGGGCGCTCGAGCTGGATCCCCGCATGGCGGTGGCGCGCACCAACCTCGAGATCGCCTGGCGCGAGAATGGCCACTTCGAGCGCCAGGTCGCGGACTTGCAGGACCGCTTGCGCCAGGCGCCGGATAACCGTGACGCCCGCTGGGAACTCGCCCGCACCTACGCGTCCCTCCACGACTTCGACCTTGCCATCGCCGAGTACGAGGCGCTGCTGGCGCACCGGCCCAACGACACCGCCGCCATGCTCCAGCTGGGCCGGGCCGAGCATGCGCGAGGCCGGGTGGAGCACGCCACCGAGTGGTTCGCCAAGGCCTGTCGGGTCGAGCCCGACAGCGCGGTCGCCCGGTTCTCCCACGGCGAGGCACTCTACAATCGGGGATTGAACGAACCGGCGCTGGCTGAGCTCGAAGCCGCCATCGCCCGGAACCCCGAATACGCCGACGCCCATTACCTGCTGGCATTCGTGCTGGGCGACATGGGGCGCCACGACGAGGCCCGTGCCGCAGCCAGGCGCGCCATCGCGCTCAATCCGTCACTCAGCCGTGCGCAAGCCAACCTGTCGCTCGGCTCACTGTCCCACCCGCGCGACGACAGCGACTCGGTGGGTGACGCGCCGCTGCCGGTGCCGGATGCGGCACTCGCGCACTTCAACCTCGGGCTCGCCTTCCGCCAGAAGGGCTACCTGGTCGAGGCGCTGCGCGAGTATCGGCTCGCGCTGGACGCGGGCGAGGACCGCCGTCTGGTGCTGCAGGCCATGGCCGAGGTCGAGCTGCTCCGGCGCGAACTGCCCTCCGCCCTGGAGCGCTACGACGAACTGACGCGCCAGGATCCCGATTCCCCCAAGCTCTGGAGCGAGCGCGGCGTCTGCCTCCAGCAGCTGGGCCAGCGCGAGGCGGCCGAGGAGTCATACCTGCGCGCGGTGGATCTGGATCCCGGCTATGCCATCGCGTGGAACAACCTGGCCGTGCTGCATGCCGCGCACGGCGAGGGCGACCTCGCGCTGGCGACCTTCCGTCGGGCGCTGCAGGCCGGGCGGCTGCCGCCCGCGGTGCGGCTCAACGTCGCGTTGCTCCACCTCCAGCGCCACGAACTGCAGGCGGCGCTGGAGCACTACCGTGGGGTGCTGGCCGACCAGCCGGCGAATGCCCTGGCCTGGAACGGCGTCGGTCTCGTGCTCATGGAGCTGCAGCGCTACGCCGAAGCACGCACCGCGTTCCAGCGCGCGGTCGAGGCGGACGGCGACCTCGCGTCCGCGCATTACAACCTGAGCTTCACCCTGAGCCAGGTCGGCGACTACGACGGCGCGCTGCGGGAGACCCGCCGGGCACTCGAGCTGGAGCCGTTCTATGTCGCCCAGAAGTACACGCTCGCGCTCGACTTGCAGTACGAGGATCCCACCATCGGCGTGATGCCGGAATTGGCGGGCGACGTCGGGGGAGAGCAGCTGGCAGGCGAGTTTGCGTTTGACCCCGAAGCGCTGGAGGAGTTGTTCACTGACCTCGCGCCCGCGGCCCGGCCCGCATCGGCCGAGGTGTCGGCCGACGACCCGCTCGCGCTGGCGCGCGACTATGTCGCCAAGGGACTGCTCGAGCTGGCGACGGCAGAACTTGGGCGCGCGCGTGCCCGCGGTGCCGATCCAGGGCGGGTGGCAACCCTCATGGGCGACATCTTTGCCCGGCGCGGGCTCCACGGGGAGGCACTGGAGCGATTCCGCGATGCACGGGCGGCCCTTCCCGACGACGGCGACGCGCTGCTGGGTGAGATCCGGTCGCTGGCCGCGCTCGATCGGGGAGCGGAGGCCGTGGAACTCGCCGCGCGCCTGGAGCGGCTGCGGCCGCGTGATCCGGAGGCGCTGGTGGCCTGCGCCCGGGCGCATCTCGCGGTCGATGACGAGCGAAGCGCGCTTCGGCTGGTTCGCCATGCGCTGGAAGTGGCGCCGGGACGGCCGGAGCTCTATCAGCTGCAGGCCACCATCGCTGCGCGCATGGGCGACACCGAAGCCGCGCTCGAGGCATGCCAGCTGGCGTTGCGGATCGATGCCGGCCTGGTGCAGGTGTGGCGCGAACTGGGCGGGCTGGAGGAGACCCGGGAGAACTTTACCGCAGCGCGAGCGGCCTACGAGCGCTCGTTGCAGCTGCTGCCGACCTACTCGCCCGCGCAGCTGTCGCTGGGCGACCTGCTGCGCCGCACCGAGTCGCCCAGGGCAGCGGTGTCATTCCTGGTGCCGGTGCTCGAGACCGATCCCTACGACTTCGACGCCCTCGCGCTGCTGGGGCGCGCGCTGCTCGACGACGGTCGCACCGGCCCGGCGCTCGAGGCGTTCGATCGGGTGCTCCGTTTCGTGCCCGACCATGTGCTGGCGCTCTTCCATCGCGCGGCGGCGCTGGCCCGGGTGCGCCAGTTTCGTGCGGCGGTCGAAGCCTGGGACCGCGTGATCCAGCTGGAGCCGGGCGGGGCACTGGCGGGCGAGGCGCGCTCGCGTGCGCGTTCAGCCCGCGACCTCGAGCACATCCTCGCTGATCGGGAGGCCTGAGCCATGCCGATCGAGGGACCGCTTCGCGAGCTCGGCATTCACGATGTGTTCCAGCTGCTCGACCTGGCGCGGAAGTCGGGCATCCTGCGGGTGCGCTCCGAGCTGCGACAGAATGGCGGCACCGTGTACTTCGATGGCGGCAAGGTGGTCGCCGCCGAGATCGAGAGCAATCCGCACCCGCTCGGCGCGCTGCTGCTGCGGGTCGGCAAGGTTTCCGACTCGGACCTCGCGCGGGCTCGCGACATGCAGGCCACCGGCGACGGGCGCCGGCTGGGTGAGGTGCTGGTGAGCATCGGTGCCATCAGCCAGCGCGACCTGGACCGCCACGTCCGGGGGCAGGTGGAGGAAGTGATCTTCGAGCTGATGAACTGGGCCGAAGGCCACTTCTCATTCAGCGAAGCGCCGTTGGAGGATGTGCCGGCGCAGGCGGTGGTGCGCATTCCCACCGAGGCGCTGCTGATGGAAGCGGCCCGGCGCATCGACGAGTGGAGCCGGATCGAGGCCCGCATTCCCCACCTCGATGTGGTGCCCCGCCTGATTGCGCCGGACGAGCACGATGCCGCACCGATGGACCTGCTCCCGGCCGAATGGGAAGTGCTCGCGGCGGTGGATGGCGAGCGCAACATCCGCGCGGTGGCCGAGCACGTCGCGCGTTCCGAGTTCGAGGTGGCGCGGACCCTGTTCGGCCTCGCCGCCGCAGGCGTGGTGGCGGTCGACGATCCCAGGGCACTGCCGGAACCCGAGGCGGAGAGCGGCGACGTGGCCGACCTGCTGGCGCGGGCGGAAGCGTACCTGATCGCCGACAATACCCAGCAGGCCCTTGCAGCCGTGCAGGAGGCCGCTGCCATGTCGGTGGGCGAGCACCCGTCGCTGTACCTGATGCTGGGACGGGTGCTGCTCGCGGCCGGCCGGCCGGCCGATGCCGCGGCGGCCCTCGAGCAGGCGCTTCGGCTGGCGCCCGGCGATGCCACTTCGCGCCGCCTGCTTGGCATGGCGCTGGCCGGCGACGGACGCTTCGAGGAAGCGGTGGACAGTTGGGATGCGTGGAGCAGGCTGCCGATGCGGCCTGCCGATGAAGATGCGAAGGGGGGCTGGGTCAGCGAACTCCGCGCGGCGGCGCGGATGCTGGGCCGAGCCATGAGGAACGCGCATGAGTGAATCGATCCGCGCCATGACCGCGGAACTGGTTGCCGATCCGGCGAGCCTGGTCTTCCTCGACCTGGGGGAGACTCTGCGCCGGCGGGGACAGTTCCAGGCCGCACTGCGTGTGGCCGAGTCCGGCATGGCGCGTTATCCCGAACTCGCCGATGCCCGCGATCTTGCGGCCAGGATCCATAGCGACCTCGGCGACGGTGAAGCGGCGTTCGATGCGTGGATGGATGCGTTGCAGCGGGATCCCAGCCATCTCGGCGCCCACAAGGGCCTCGGATTCCTCTACTACCGTGCGGGTGACCTGCCCCGCGCGCTGCGTCACCTGGAGATGGCCCGCGCACGCAGCGACGAGCCGGGACTCGCCCGGGCAATCGCCACCGTGCGCGCCACGCTGGATGGTGCGGCCCCCACGGGCGCCGAGGAGACGCCGGCGCCCGTGTCCGCCCGCTCCAGCGAGCCCCGCGCGCCGATGCCCCGGCAGCGCAAAGGGCTGCCGTTCGAGCTCGAGGAGGAGGCCGACGACGACTTGCCGGCCGAGTCAGAACTGTTCGAGGGATTCGAGGGCGCCCGTGACGGTCTCCTGCTGCTCGACGTGAACGGGCTGCGGTTGGGCGGCGGCCTGCGCGATCGCGACGGTCGCGATGTCGCCGATGCTGTGGCGGCGCACCTCTCCGGTGTGTCGCGAGAGGCGGTGCGGGCCGCGCGCCTGCTGGATCTCGGCAACTGGCAGCGATTGTCGGCCGAGTGCGGGCCTGGCAACCTGCACCTCGCGGCGCCATCACCCGACACTGTACTCCTCGCGGCGCGCGATGCGAGCGTCACCGCCGGCCGGCTGGCCGTCATCGCCGATCGCGCCGCTGCTGCTGCGCGACGCTGGCTGGAGCGGGCCTCGTGAGTCGCTACGAAACCGAACTTGGGCGTATCAGCGCGGTGCGCGGCGTGCGGGGCGCGATGCTCGTCTCCATGGCCGACGGACTGGTTGTGGCCGAGTCGCTGATGGATGGCGTGGATGGCCGGGCAGTCGCAGCGCTGGCGGCGAGTCTTGCGGGTCGACTGGCGCGCACCACCGCCGAAGCCGGGCTGGAGGCACCACGGGTGCTGCACCTGCATGCGGAGCGCGGCAACCTGCTCGCCGTGCCTGCCGCCGCCGCAGAACTGCTGGTGGTCGCAGTGACCCAGGCCGATGCCAACCTGGGCCTGGCCCGGCTGGAAATGCTCGACGTCGCGCAGGGGCTCGGCTGATGCGCACCCTCGAGCCCTGGGTGGGTCCGCCGCTGGAACACTTCCTCGCGGAGAGCGAAGCCCGTGTGGTGCTGTTGATGACGTCGGCGGGGCAGGTGGTGGCCCAGCACGGATTCACCCGCTCGCTGGACGTGATGGCGGCGGCGGCGCTCGGTGCTGGCATCGTCGCCTCGACCACCGAGGTGGCCCGGCTCATGGACCAGCGGGGTTTCGGTGCGCTGGTGCACCAGGGCAGTGAGCAGGGCATGCTGCTGTCGGGATTCGACACGCCACGTGGCCGGTGGGTCGGCCTGGTCGTATTCGGCAGCGAGACCAGCGTCGGGCTGGTGCAGCTCTTCTGGGACGAACTGGTGCGCGAACTTGTGGCCGTCGCGCCGCCCGAGACCACCCAGGCGCCGGTGCTGGCCGAGAACTTCGAGCGGGAGCTGAACGCCAGCCTCCACGCGCTCTTTGGACGCTGACATGTCGCTCGTCAACTTCACCACCCGCGAGATCACCTGCAAGATCGTCTATTACGGCCCGGGCAGGTCCGGCAAGACGACCAACTTGCAGTACATCTTCGGGCGGGTGCCGGAGAACCGGCGTGGCCGCATGGTCTCGCTCGCGACCCACGGCGACCGCACGCTCTTCTTCGATTTCCTGCCCCTCGACCTCGGCTCGATCTCGGGGTTCACCACCAGGTTCCAGCTGTACACCGTGCCGGGCCAGAGCTACTACAACGCCACCCGGAAGCTGGTGCTCCAGGGAGCCGACGGGGTGGTGTTCGTGGCCGACAGCCAGGCCCGCCGCTTCGACGACAATCTCGAGAGCCTCCAGAATCTCCAGGAAAACCTGCTGGAACAGGGCGTCGATGTGCGTGACCTCCCGGTCGTGCTGCAGTACAACAAGCAGGACCTGCCGGCCGACCTGGTGCTCTCCAGCGACGCGCTCGATGAGGCGCTGAACTTCCGCGGCGTGCAAAGCTTCGGCGCCGATGCCCTGCACGGGAGCGGCGTCTTCGAGACGCTGAAGGGCATCTCCGAGTCGGTGCTTCGTCGCCTCGCGGCAGGGGCGCCGGCGTGAACCAGAAGCTGCATCCGGGGCTCCGCTTCGAGGAGTTCGTGGTCGGCTCCGGCAACCGCCTGGCGGCCACCGCTGCCCGTGCCGTGGCGGAGTCTCCCGGTGCGGTCTACAACCCCCTCTTCATTTATGCCACACCGGGGCTGGGCAAGACGCACCTGCTCACGGCCATCGGCCACTCGGCACTCGCCATCAATCCCGGCCTCGCCGTCGGCTACCTGACACTCGACGACTTCGTCGAGGCTTTCCATGCGGCCATCACCGCAGGGCAGGGTGATGCCTACCGCCGTCGCTACTCCGAGCTTGGCCTGCTGCTGCTGGACGACGTCCAGGCACTGGCGCGTCGCCGCGAAATGCAGAGCGAGTTGCTGCGCGTGGTGGATGCGATGCAGGCCTCGGGCGGCCAGATCGTGCTCGCCAGCGACCGTCCCCCGGCCGACATCGAGGCGCTGGACGACCGGCTGCTGCGCCGCTTCGGTGGCGGGCTGGTGGTGGACGTCGGCGCGCCGGACTACGAAACCCGCGTAGCCATCCTCCGCCGCAAGGCCGAGGCGCGCGGCCTTGAGCTCGCGCCGGGCGTGCTCGAGGCCGCTGCGGAGATCCCGCTCGACAATGTGCGCGAGCTGCTCGGCGCCTTGAACCGGGTCAGCGCCGCCCAGGCCGCCGCGGGCCGGCCGCTCTCGGTGGCGGAGGCGCGGGCCGAGCTCGCGGGCATCGCGGATGTCGCTGCGAGCCGGGCCGGCGAGGCTATCGAGGGCACGGCGGGCGGAGGCGCGCCGGCCGACGATGCGGAAGGCGGGACGGATGAGTTCACCGACTTCCTGCAGGAGATCGCGAGCACGGTGACGCAGCAGGTCGAGTCGTGGCGGTCGCGCGTGGCCGAAGCGGTGCTGCGCTGGAGCGGCGAAGGCTTCCGCACCACCCGGCTCGAGAAACTGCTGGACAATGGCGCGCTGCCGCAGGATCCGGACGGAGCGCTCGCCGCATTCGCGACGGACGTGAGGCGGCTGCAGCAGATCGCGGAGGACCTCGAGCGGGTGGCACCCGACCTCGCTGGCGATCAGGCGCTGCGGGACCCGGACCGGGTCGAGGCCGCCGCCTCCCTGCTGGAGCGTGCGCGCGAGGGCCTCGAACCGCCCTCGCCGCCGTCACCCCACTGGCTGCTCGATGATCTGCTCGAAAGCCCGGCCAATCGTGTGGCGGTGCGCGCCGCACGCGCGGTCGCGGCCGAGCCCGGCACCCGCTACAACCCGCTGCTGATCAGCGCCGCCAGCGGCAATGGCAAGACCCATGTCCTGCATGGCGTGGGCAACGCGCTTGCGGCCGCGGGATTAACGGTCGCGTGCGTTGGGGCGCACGAATTCGTGGAGGAGCTGATCGCGGCGATCGACCAGGACGCGGTCCCCCGCTGGCGGGCGCGCTGGCGCCGGGCCGATGCGCTGCTGATCGACGATGTCCACCTGCTCGCGGACAAGGAACGCTCGCAGGAGGAACTCTTCCTGCTGTTCAACGAGTTCCATGACCACGGCCGGCAGATGGTGTTCACCACCGGCGTGCCGCTGGCCGAGCTGTCCGGCATGGCGCCTCGGCTGCTGACCCGGTTCGAGGGGGGCCTGGTGGTCGAGTTGCCGCAGCCGGACCGCGACCTGCGCCAGCGCGTTGCCGAGCGACACCTGTCGGCCCGGCTCGAGCAGGTGGACCCCGAGCTGCCGGGGGTTATCGGCAGCCGCCCGGCCGAGTCGTTCCGCGCGGCGCTTGGCACGGTCCAGCGCGTACTTCAGGCAGCCGAGGCGAAGGGTGTGGCAGCGAGCGCGGTGCTGGCGCGTGAGGTGCTCGATGGCTCCTCCACCGGCGCCGCCCGTCGCACGGTGCAGCCCCGCACCAATGGCGTCACGCCGCTGGTGGCCGGTGGCATACGCAGCCGGGAGAAGATGGTCTGGGAGTGGCCCGAGGTGCCGGCGCGCCTGATCGAGGAGTGGCGCTGATGGCCATCAAGGGCAGCCTCAAGGAAGCCAGCTTGCCGGACGTCATCCAGCTGCTCACGCTGGGGCGCCGCTCGGGATGCCTGTCGATCGCCGATCGCCAGAACTTCGGCTACATCTACTTCGATGAGGGCCGGCTGATCTACGCCTCGATCGTCAACCGGCGCGACCGCCTGGGTGACCTGCTGGTGCGAAGCGGCCGGCTCGCGCCGGAGGTGCTGCAGCGGGCCGTGGACGCGCAGGCGCAGTCCCCGGAGCAGAAGATCGGCGAGCTGCTGGTGGAAGCAGGCGCGCTCACTCGCCAGGAGCTCGAGGACTACATGCGGGTCCAGATCGAGGAGGCGGTGTATTTCCTCTTCACCTGGAACAGCGGGACCTTCAACTTCGAAGCCGGCGTGCGGCCCGAACGCGAGGACTTCCTCGTGTCCATCAACCCGGAGAGCCTGCTGCTCGAAGGAGCCCGACGGGTGGACGAGTGGGAACTGATCACGCGGAAGATTCCGTCCTTTGACTTGCAGTTCCGGGTCGAGCCCGACCGGATGGCCGAGTCGGATGTCACGTTGAGCGCCGCGCAGAGCCAGATACTGCCGCTGCTCGATGGCACCCGCGATGTCCGGCAGGTCATGGAGGAGTCGGGCCTGGTGGAGTTCGAGACCGGCAAGGCCCTGTACGGCCTCATCACCGCCGGCTTCGCGCACCGGGTCGGCTCATCGACCGCGTCGTCCGCGCCGCGTGCCACCGATGCGAGGGTCGAAGAGCACCGCAACCTCGGCGTGGCCTTCTTCCGCACCGGAATGCTGGACGAAGCCGAACGCGAGTTCCGGCGGGTGGCCGACCTGCGCCCCTCTGAGGCCGCTGCGCCCTTTCACCTGGGGCTGATCGCGCTGTGCCAGGCGCGCTGGACCGATGCGGTCGACATCCTGCGCGAGGTGATCGAGAAGGGAGGCCCCCGGCCCGCGGCGCTTCACAACCTGGCCTACGCGCTCGAACGTCTCGACCGGCTGGAGGAGGCCGAGGCCGCCTATGCCGATGCGGCGGCCCGGGCCCGGGACGAGCCGCGCATCCAGCTGGGCTGGGGCATCATTGCCCTCAAGCGCGGTGACCATGCCCAGGCGCTGGAGCGGCTGCAGCGCGCCCGGGAGCTCCTGGGACAGCGCCCGGTGCCGGCCGTCTGGTTCTGGGCCGCCTCGTTGGCGCATGCGGTTGCGGACCGGTCCGACGCCGCACGCGAGACCGCCCGCGCCGGAGTCGAGGCCCATCCGGGCAGTGCCATCCTCAGGAACGCGCTGGCTGTATTGCTGGAGGCCGGCGGCCATGTCGAGGAGGCGGAACGCCTGCTGCGCGCCGCGCTCGAGGATGAGCCAGCCTTGCCGCAGCTGTGGAAGAACCTCGCCGACATCTGCTATCGCTCGGGCCGCTACGATGAGGCGTCCGACGCGTACGAGCGGGCGCTGAAGCTCGCGCCGGACCTGGGCGACGACGTCTACTTCAAGCTGGGCAACATCGCCTTCAAGCGGCGCGAGACGGTGCGCGCCCGCGAACGCTGGCTCCGGGCCACCGAACTCAACCCGGCCCATCAGCTGGCCCGTGCCAATCTCGACCTGCTGGATGCTGCCTCGTGACCGACCGCGATGTCGAGTTCGAGCGGCTCACCCGCCGCCTCTCCGCCGCGTCGGGCATGTCCCTCGAGGTGTACAAGGACAAGTGCCTCCGCCGGCGCATCGCCGTGCGGATGCGCGCCTGCGGTGCGGCCAGCTACGACGAGTATCTCGACTTCCTGGACCGGAACGCGGACGAGCTGCACCGGTTGCAGGATGCCCTCACCATCAATGTCACCCGCTTCTACCGGAACCCGGAGACCTGGGACGCACTTCGCACCGGTCCGCTGCCGGCATTGTGGTCGGGGCGCGAGGGCGCCCTGCGGGTGTGGAGCGCGGGCTGCGCATCGGGGGAAGAGCCATACACCATCGCGATGATCGTCGCCGAGCTGGCGGCGAACGCGGGGCACGCCGACTGGCTGGGGCGGCTGGAGATTGACGCCACCGATGTCGACCGCGCGTCGCTGGAGCGCGCCGCAGCTGGTGAGTACCGGGCCGAGGCATTCCAGGAGACGCCACCTGCCTTCGTGACGCGGTGGACCGTCGAGACACCGACCGGCCGACAGGTCCGAGCCGAACTTCGGCGGCTGGTGCATGTGACCCGGCTTGACCTCGCCCGCGAGCAGCCGCTGCGGCCGGTGTACGATCTCATCTGCTGCCGCAATGTCGTCATCTATTTCGATCGGCCGATGCAGGAGCGTCTGTTCGAGACCTTTGCCGGTCACCTCTCGCCCGGGGGACTGCTGGTACTGGGGAAAGTGGAAACCCTGCTCGGCAGCGCCCGCGAACGGCTCACCCTGATCGACACCCGCGAGCGCATCTACCGGCGGGCCGCGTGAGCAAGCTCTTCGTGCGCGTGGCCGAACTTCGCGCCGCGACCGCCGGCACCACGCTGGTCACGGTCGGCCTGGGGAGCTGCGTGGCCATCGTGCTGCACGATGCGGTGTCGCGCGTGGGCGGCCTGGCGCATGTGCTGCTCCCGACGCCGGCGCTGGCACGATCCACCACGCATCGCCCGGCGCGGGTGCCGCAGACCGCGATCCCGGCGATGCTCGCCGCGATGACCGAGCTCGGCGCCGACCGCCGCCGGATCCAGGCCCGGCTCGCCGGTGGGGCGAGCATGTTCGCCAACCTGGCGTCACCCGGGACCATCCAGATGGGCGAGCGCAATCTGGTCGCTACCCGCACCGTGCTGCTGCAGCACGAGATTCCGATCATGGGCGAGGCGGTAGGCGGTGACTTCGGCCGGACGGTAACATTCACCATTGCGGACGGGAGCGTGATAGTCTCTTCGGTGGCGCATGGCAACCGCGAACTCTAGCCCCCGCACGGTCCTGATCGTCGACGACAGCCCGTTCTTTCGCCGGCTGCTGGCGGAGGCGGTGCAGCAGTCGGGCGACTTCACCGTCGCGGGCACCGCGCGGAACGGCCAGGACGCGATCGAGAAGGTGCACGCGCTCGCGCCGGACCTGGTGCTGATGGACCTCGAGATGCCGGAGCTCGACGGGCTCGCTGCCATCGGGTACATCATGTCCGAAGCCCCCCGGCCGGTGGTGGTGGTCAGCGCGTACGCGGGGCCGGGCACCGCCGGTGCCATTCGGGCGCTTGAACTCGGTGCCGTTGACCTCGTCGCCAAGGATGAGGGACGGAGCCGGGAGAATGTCGAGCGGCTGGGGCAGCGGGTGCTCACGGCGCTGCGCGCGGCCCAGCATGCCGAACTCTTCCGCCTGGCCCCGCTCGCGCGCCCCCATCGGCCGCCGATGCAGTCGGGCGGTTTTGGCGTCCTGCCGGACCGCGCTCGCCGGGTGGTAGCGATCGCTGCCTCTACCGGCGGGCCCCGCGCCCTTATGGAGGTGGTGCCTCGGCTGCCCACGGGCCTGGGCGCCGCGGTGCTCATCGTGCAGCACATGCCACCCCGGTTCACCCGCACCCTCGCCGAGCGGCTCGCCGCGCAGAGCATGGTTCGGGTGGTGGAAGCCGAGCACGCGACCCCGCTGCTGGAGGACACGGCATACGTGGCGCCTGGTGACTACCATATGACGGTGGCGCGCCGGAGCGACGGCCCGGCGCTCCTGCTCGACCGCTCGGCGCCGGTCTGGGGAGTGCGCCCCGCAGCGGATCCGCTGTTCCGCAGTGTCGCCGCCAGCTATGGACGGCACGCCATCGCGGTGGTGCTGACCGGAATCGGCAAGGATGGTGCGGAAGGCATGCGCGCCGTCCGTGAAGCGGGCGGACTTGGCGTGGCCCAGGACCGCGAGACGTCGGTAGTGTACGGCATGCCCAACGCCGCCCGGGTCGCCGGCGGCGCTGACGTGCAGTTGTCGATCACCGGGATCGGCGAGTTTCTCGCCGAGCGGCTCAGCCGCATGGCGGCCGCGTGAGTGAATCGTTCCTCCTGGTCCATGCGGGTGGCCGTGCCTTCGGGCTTCCCGTGCGCGAGCTCGAGCTGGTGGCGGACGCCGGCAGCGTCGCGCCGGTCCCGGCCCGAGAGGCGTCGCTGGTCGGCGTCGCGACCTTCCGGGGCCAGTTGGTGCCGGTGTTGTCGCTCGCCCGGATGCTGGCGCCCGGCGGAGCCGAACCCGCGACGGCGCCCATGGCCGTGGTGCTGAACGCCGACGGCCGCCGAATCTGCCTCGAGGTGGATCACGCCGACCTGGTGATCGAGGGCGACCCGATGGCGGTGCCGGTTGACCGGGCAGTGCCCTGGTCGCGAGCGGTGCTGCGGTACGAGGACTCACTCATCCCCCTGCTGGACCTCTCACTGCTCGGCGCCAGGCTGGCCGAGGAGGGAATGCTGTGACGATGACGGGCGATGATGTGCAGCTGGTCGCGTTCCGCACCGGCACCCAGGAGTTCGCGTTCGATATCCTGCAGGTGGAGCGCATCCTCCGGTGGCAGCAGCCGTCGGCGCTGCCCGGTGCTCCCGGCTTCCTCGAGGGGATGGTCCAGCACGATGGATCCGCCCTGCCGGTGGTGGACCTCCGCAAGCGCCTCGGCCTGCCGGCCACCGTGGATGACGACACCCGGATCGTCGTCATCACCATGGGTGGGGAAGGCGTGGGGGTCGTCGTGGACGAAGTGCGCGAGGTGATGCGCGTGGATGCCGGCGTCATCGCCGCACCGCCAGAGATGGTGAGGGGCCTGGCGGCGGAGTTCATCACCGGAATTGCCACCGTGGGCGAGCGGGTGCTGCTGCTGCTCAACGCCCGCCGATTGTTCAACTCGACCGAGCGGGTCGAGCTGGAGCGGCTGGCCCGATGACCGAGCCTGCCGCAGCCGACTTCCGCCGGCGCTACGCCGACATCGAGACCCGGCTGGCCGCGACGGCGAGCGCGGCCGATCGCGAAGCGGTGAAGCGCGACATCATCGCCCTGTTCAAGGACGTGGATGCGACGCTGGTCGAGATGGGCGAGATCAAGGAGAGCATCCGAACGCTGGTGGACGGGTACAAGCAGACCATGGCGGCCGCGGATGCCGACGCCGGCCCGCGACTCCCGGGCTCGGCTCCAGCGGTGCATGCCGACCATATCGGGGCCTCCACCTTCATCGAGAAGGGCTGGAGCCTGATTTCGCTGGGCGAGTACGCCTCGGCCATCCAGGTGCTGGAGAAGGCGCTGGCGCTCTCTCCCGACGCAACCGAGGCCCAATCGCTCCTTGGCTGGGCCCAGATGCACGCGGAGCAGTACGACGAGGCACTCTCCACCTTCTCCCGCGTCCTCATGCGCGAGCCGTCCAACGCGCTCGCCCGGATCAACGTTGGCTACATCTGCCTCAAGAAGCGGATCTTCGGCGAGGCCATCGAGCACCTTTCGCGCGCCATCCGCCTGGACAACGACCGCAAGGCCACACTATACGCTCATTTCTACCTCGGGCTGGTCTATCTGGAGCGCGAGATGTACGTCGATGCGCAGAGCTTCTTCCGGAAGACGCTGGCGCTGGGGCCCAACATGATCGAGGCCTGGTACGAACTGGGGCGAGCCCAGTGGCTCGCCGATGACCGCGATGCAGCGCTCGAGTCGTGGGGCGAGGGCTGGCGGGCCAACCGGCTCAGCCCCCATGGCAAGCGCTGCAAGGAGATGCTGGATCTGGTCGCCAGCGGAGGGGACATACCGCGACGTCAGTCCGCCTGACCCTACTCCTGTTCCTGCTGGGCTTGCAGGGAACCGATCCTGGCCGGCCGGACGTTGCCATCGTAGGACAGGTAACGGTGGTGGCCTGGCCCGAACAAATGAGCCTGGCCACCACCCTCGGCGAAATCGCGGATATGCCCGCCACCTGGCCCGGCCTGGGGCGCCAGGACCCGGGCCCGATTCGGCTGATCGTGGTGCCGGATGTAGACGCGCTGCAGCGGATGACCGGGGGCCGGGCGCCAGCATGGGGCGCGGGCGTCGCCCTGCCGGGGAGCAGGACGATAGTCATCCGCACCGACGCCGGCGATCCCGCGGGTACCCTGCGCCACGAACTGGCCCACCTTGCGCTCCGGCGTGCGGTCCGCACCCGGATGCCTCGCTGGTTCGAGGAGGGATACGCCTCGTACGCGGCGGGAGAGTGGTCCCGCCTCGACGGGCTCGCGCTCAACGTCTCGGTACTCCGTGGCGCAGTCCCCGAGCTCGACCAGCTTGATTCCACGCTCCGCGCCGGGCCCGCTGCTGCCGAGGCGTCGTACGCACTGGCGACCAGCGCCGTACTCGACCTGGCGCGACGGCACCCGACGGGGTCGCTGGCTCCACTGCTGGAGCTGTTGCGGCAGGGTGTACCTTGGCGCGATGCTGTCCGGCGCAGCACCGGGCTCAACCCGGGCCAGTTTGCGGCAGCCTGGCGGCGAGACGTGCGCCGACGCTATGGGCTGCTTACCTGGATGGTGGCCGGCGGCTTCTGGGTGGTGATGGCGGCAGCCGTGATGGCAGCAGCCTGGTTCCGGCGGCGCCAGGACCTTCCGCGCCGGGAGGCGCTCGACGAGGGCTGGGAAATACCGTCCCCGGAAGCCCTTGCAGAACTTGACCGAGTCCCGCCGAGTGAGTAGCGTGATGCCCTTATGACAGGTACATCTGTGACTACGCGGGGCCGCTCGGCGCTCTTCGGGCGCCGCAATCTCGTGCTGCTGGCCATCGCCACGTTGACGCTGGTGGCGGGTTACGCCGTCCTCAATGCGGGCCATCCGTCGGCTGCGGCGGTCCTGCTGGTTGTGGGCTACTGCGTGCTATTTCCGTTGGCCATCGCATTGTAACAGCGTGATACGGACCACGGCACGGAGCCTGCATCCTGGGGTAATTTCAGTGAGGATGAGGCGCCAGACGGGCGAATAGCTCAGCTGGTTCAGAGCGCCTGCCTTACACGCAGGATGTCGGGGGTTCGAATCCCTCTTCGCCCATGCAGCGAGTCAATCGGGCCGGGTTCGGCCCTCCACGCCTTGGAGGACAGGGAATGAAGATTCGCCAATTCGGACTGGCTTCGATGCTGATGGTGCTGGGCGCGGCGCCGGTCGTAGCGCAGGGCATCCCTTCGGGTGCCCGCATCGGGGGCGGACGATCCGCCACACCGTTGACCCGGATCATGGTGGCGACCCCCTACGTCTTCACCACCGCCGACAGTGCGCTGGCGGTGGGTGTGGGCCAGGCCATGCGTGATCGTGTGGCCCGGGTTGCGCCCCGAAACACCTATTCCGTCATCAGCGACTCGATGATGAGCGCCGCGCTGGAGCAGTTTGGCTATGACCCGCACCAGTTGCTGACGCCGGCGCTGTCTCGCGCCCTGGCACAGCAGATCGCCGGGCGGGTGCTGGTTACCTCGCAGATGTCGAAGCCGGCCAGTGGCCAGTGGAGCATGGTGGCCCGTCTGACTGGCACCAACGATGACGCCGGCGTGACGGTGCGCATTCAGCAGAGCGGCACGCCGCAGGCGATGGGTGAGGCCGCAGCGGATGCGCTGAGGCCGGCCCTGGAGAACCTGGCCGACGCCCGCGAATGCATGAATCTTCGCGCCCAGAAGCCCGCTGATGCCCGCAAGAAGGCCGAATCGGTTCTCAAGGGGATGCCGACCAATGGCCTGGCGCACTATTGCCTGGCCCAGCTTGCCACCGACACCGCCCAGAAGGTTGAGCATCTCTCGGCGGCGGTCGCCGGCGATTCGCTCAGCGTCATCGCCATGCGGCAGCTGGCCTCGATCCATGAGGTGCAGGGTGACACCACGCAGGCGGTGGCGATGCTGCAGAGCATGCTGCGGGCGGCGCCCACCGACCAGGAGCTGCGCCAGAGCGCGTTCCGCTACTTCCTCTCGGCCGGCCGGTCCGATGCCGCCGTTCAGGTTGCGGACGAGGGCCTGCGCCTCGATCCCACCAACGCCGAGCTCTACGACTTGAAGAGCAGCGCGTGTCTCTTCGCCGGCAACTACCAGTGCGCGGTGCAGGCGCTGGAACAGGCGTACGCGGTCGATTCGCTCCGCGCCGACACGCTGTTCTTCGCCAAGATCGCGGCGGCAGCCGAGCAGCGGCTCTCGGACACGATGCCGGCGCCGACGGCAGCTGACACAGCGACCTTCGCCAAGTGGGCGGCCATCGGGGCGCAGAAGTTTCCCAACAACCCGACGATGCTGGCCAACGTGATCAAGGGGTACACCTACACCGGGCAGGCCGACAGCACGCTGGCCGCCGCGCAGCGGTTGCTGGCCATCGACTCCACCAACGTCACGGCCGCGCTGTCGGCGGCCCAGGCGCTGGTGAATGCCCGGCGTGGCGAGGAAGCCATGCCGTTCATCGACGTGGTGAGCCGGAACGGCGACGACTTTTCCAAGCCGCAGGCCGCCGGCATTCTGACCAATGGGGCGCTGAAGTACATCCAGCCCGACACTGCCGTGGGCGACACGGCCAACTTCGAGCTGGCAGGCGAGATGCTCCGCAAGGGAGTCGAGCTGGCGCCTGACGCTCCGTTCTCGCCGACGATGGCGTACCTGCTCGCGGTGGCAAACCTGCAACTGACGGCGCAACTGGATGACCAGGCGGTGGCCGGCAAGTCGTGCGAGACTGCACGCCGCATGGACGCGCTGATGACCGAGGCCGGTCCGTCCATTCAGAAGGCCAAGACCGGGCGTCCCGAGGAGGCGGGCAGGCTGGAAGGAAGCATCGTCCAGTACAAGGAACGCACGACGGCCCTGGTTACGTCCTTCTGCGGTTGAACGCCGGGGTGCGGGGGCTACCGCCCCCCGCGCCCGGCAGTTACATTGCGCGCCTGTTTGCTGGGGCTGTAGCTCAGCTTGGTTAGAGTGCCGCACTGTCACTGCGGAGGTCGCGGGTTCGAGCCCCGTCAGCCCCGTTCATCTCGATGAACGCCTCACCCCGTCCCTGCCGGACGGGGTGTTGTGTTTCCAGCATCCCGGACCTGCCATGACCCTCGCCTATCACGTCCCGGTGCTGCTCGACGCCGTCCTCGCGGCAGCGCAGGGGGCCACGCGCGTAGTGGACGCCACCGTGGGCGACGGCGGCCACGCCGAGGCGCTGCTCGGTCGCGGAGTGACGCTGCTGGCCATTGATCGCGACCCGTCGGCACTGCAGCGTGCCGGCGCCAGGCTGGGCGGCGGCAACGTGACCTTCCTCGAATCGCCGTACGCCGCCGACCGCGCGCTCGAGGCCATCGCTGACTTCCGTCCCGACTTGGTCCTGCTCGACCTCGG
The DNA here is from genome assembly GCA_035759745.1 of Gemmatimonadales bacterium. Taxonomy (GTDB): domain Bacteria; phylum Gemmatimonadota; class Gemmatimonadetes; order Gemmatimonadales; family GWC2-71-9; genus CAMLHP01. The sequence goes on along the minus strand of DASTUF010000068.1, from coordinate 68,238 downwards.
TGTCAGCAGCGCACAGCTGGACCAGGAGGATCGCGGCTTCACCTTCCGGCCCGGTGCCATGCTCGACATGCGCATGAGCCGGGCCGGCGAGACCGCAGCCGAGCTGCTCAACGCGGCTCCTGAGCCGGAGCTGGAGCGGGTGTTCCGGGAGTACGGCGACGAACGGCGCGCGCGCCGTCTCGCCCGAGAAGTGGTACGCCGCCGGGCGCGAGGCGAGTACCGGATCAGCGACGACTTCGTGAATGCGATCCGTGCCGTGCTGGGGCCGCGATCGGGCCCCGGTGATTTCGCCCGCCTGTTCCAGGCTCTCCGCATCGCAGTCAACGACGAGCTGGGTGGCCTGGCCCGGGCGCTTCCAGCGATGTTCGAGGCGCTTGTGCCAGGCGGTTCTCTGGCCGTGATCAGCTATCATTCAGGCGAGGACCGCCTCGTCAAGACACTTTTCCGCGAATGGGAGCGGGGTTGCATCTGTCCCCCGCGCCAGCCGGTCTGCACCTGCGGCCGGAAGCCGCTGGGCCGGGCTCGACCCCACAAGGCCATCACCGCGGGCGACGACGAGATCGCGGCCAACCCCCGGGCGCGCAGTGCCCGGCTTCGGATCTTCAGGAAAGCCGATGCAGATCAGGGGTAGACACTGGCTGGTGCTGTGGCTCTTCGCGTTCCTCGCGGTCGCGACGATCATCCTGTCGCGCGGCACCAGGTCGTATCAGCTCGCCCGCGAGCTCGACAACGCCCGGAGCGACCGTGAGGCGCTCGAGGCGGTGGCCGCCGACCTGCAGCGTGGCATCAACGAAGCTGCGGGGCGCGCGGCCATCGGCCGTGCCGCCGAACGCCTGGGGCTCCGCCCGGCCACTGGCGCCGAGATAACCTTCCTGCCACTGCCCGCTCCCGACACCACGCGGCCCCGCTGATGGCCAAGCCTGCCGTTCGCACCGGATTCATCCAGTTCTGCCTCGGTCTCGGCATGCTCAGCATCCTCGCCCGGGCCGCGCAGCTGCAGCTGGTGCGCGGGGACGAGTTCGCCGAGCGCGCGGCACGCCAGCGCACCACCACCGTGGTCATGCCTGCCCGCCGCGGCACCATCTACGACCGGTCGGGCGAGCCGCTGGTGGTATCGCAGGAGCAGTATCATCTCTCCATCGCGCCGGAACAGGTGCGTGACCCGCGTGCCACGGCGCGCGTGGTGGGCCGCGCACTGGGGGAGGCGCCCGCGGGGCTCGCCCGCGAACTCGCGTCGGGACGGCTCTCGGTATATCGCCACGGCCCGTACACGGCATCGCAGGTGCAGCCCTTGCGCGACGTCGCGGGCGTGCATCTCGAGCCGCTGCAGCGGCGGCTGCGCTATGGTGGCGACTTCGCCGCGCCGATGCTGGGCGTCTTCGACCCCGAGGCGGAGATCGGCAAGTCCGGTATAGAGAGCGCACTCGATTCGCTGCTCCGGGGAACGCCGGGCGAGGCCGTGGTGCTGCGCGACATCGGGGGTCAGCGGTTCGAGTCGCCTTCGCGCCTGGTCAGTCATCCGGTGCCCGGCCACGACGTGTACCTCACCATTGATGCACGGCTGCAGGAGATTGCCGAGCGGGCGCTCGACGAGGCGCTGGTGCAGATGGATGCCAGGGCAGGCGACATAGTCTTTCTCGACCCCAACAGCGGCGAGCTGCTCGCGGTGGCATCGCGGCAGGAGGGCGAGCGCCCCAGTTCGGCCGCGTTCAGCGCGCCGTTCGAGCCAGGCTCCACCGTGAAGCTCTTCACCGCCGCGGCGCTGCTTCGGGAGGACAGGGTGGACAGCACCGATACCGTCTCGGCCGAGAACGGCACGTGGCGGATCGACCCGCCCTTGGCGGTGCCGTACACCATCACCGACGAACACGTGTCGGAAGAGCCGCTCACACTGGCGCACGCGGTGGAAGTCTCGAGCAATATCGGGATGGCCAAGTTTGCCAGGCGACTCGAGCCCAGGGAGCTGTACGCCGCGCTCCGGGACTTCGGCTTCGGCACCTACACCGGCGTGGTGCCCGCCGGTGCGGAGTCCCGGGGCAGCTTGCCGATGCCGGCTGCGTGGGAGCCCGAGCTGACCCTCGAGAGCCTGTCGCGGGGCTATAGCTTTTCAGTGACCGCGGTCCAGCTGGCCTCGGCGTACGCTGTCATCGCCAATGGCGGCACGCTGTACGCACCGACGCTGGTGAAGCGGATCGAGGCGCCCGGCGGGCGGGTGGTGTACCGCCACGACCCCGAGCCGGTGCGCCGCGTCATCCCGGTGGAGGTGGCGCAGACGCTGCGGCGCTACCTGCGCGGCGCGGTGGGTGAGGCTGGCACCGGCGAGCTGGGACAGATCCAGAACTACGAACTGATCGGCAAGACCGGCACGGCCCAGGTAGCGCGGGGCGGCAGCTACGTGCCGGGCGAGTATACCGCCTCGTTCGCCTCGATCTGGCCGGCCGACGATCCCCAACTGGTGGCGGTGGTGAAGATCGACAATCCCAGTGAAGGCAGCTACTTCGGCGGGCTGACGGCGGCACCGCTGACCCGCGAGATCCTGGAAGAGGCGCTCGCCTCCCGCAATGATGCCCTGCAGCTGAACCGGCTGGCATCCACTGGTGTGGTGCGGCTGCCGGATCCACCGGCGCCGCCGCCCGAGCCGCCGGTGATTGTCGGTCTTCCGTGGCCGCAGCGCGCCACCGACAGCACTCCGTCGCGTCCGGTCGTGCCCGAGGTTGGCGGCAGGGGCGTGCGTGCGGCTGTCGCGTTGCTGCATCAGAACGGCTTGCGGGTACGGCTGCGCGGCAGGGGTGGATCGGCGCTTCGCACGTCACCGGAAGCGGGCCGACAGGTAGCGCGGGGCAGCACAGTCGAGCTTCTCCTCGGCAACGCCGACGACTGATGTCCACGCCTTCCCTCAATCAGCTGCTGGCAGCGCTCGCCCGTGCGGACCTGCTGGCCAGTGCACCGGACCAGCGCCCCGAACCCCGCGGCATCAGCACGGACAGCCGCATGGTGCGTCCGGGCGACCTGTACATCGCGGTGCGTGGCACCCAGTTCGATGGGCACCGCTTCGCCGCAGATGCAGTCCAGCGCGGTGCGGTGCTGGTCGCAGGCGAGACCGCCATGGAGTCGGGAGCGCCGGAACTCATCGTGCGTGACGGCTTTCGCGCTGCCGTCACGCTCGCACGCGAGTGGTTCGGCAACCCGGCCGCCAGCCTGGTGCTGGTCGGGATCACGGGCACCAACGGCAAGACCACGACGACCGGCCTGGTGCGGCACATCCTGAACCAGTCCGGAACCGCAGCCAGTCTGGGAACGCTGGGCGCCTTCGATGGCACCGGCGCGGCCGTGGCCTCGACCGCCGGGTCGCTCACCACACCGGGCCCGGTGGACCTCATGGCGACCCTGGCAGAGCTGCGGCACCGTGGCACGACCCACGTGGCGATGGAAGCCTCTTCGCACTCGCTGGACCAGCGCCGGCTGGACGGCCTGACCTTCGCAGCCGGCGTCTTCACCAACCTCACGCGCGACCACCTCGACTATCACGAGACCATGGACCGCTACCGTGACGCGAAGCTGCGGCTGGTCGACTATCTCGGGCTTCGCGGCACCGCCGTGCTGAACGCCGACGATCCCGCCTGGAGCCGCGCGGGAGCACCGCGGACGATCACCTTCGGCATCACCGCCGCGGCCGACCTGCGTGCGGCCGACCTCAGCCTCGAGGCCGGCGGAAGCAGATTCCGCCTCGCGGGGCGCTTCGGCAACGCAGAGGTAGCGCTGCCGCTGCTCGGCGACTTCAACGTGGCCAACGCGCTGGCGGCCGCCGGCGCGGGCCTGGCACTCGACCTTCCGCTGTCCACCATCGCCGCACGGCTCTCCGAGTCGCCCCAGGTTCCGGGCCGCATGGAGCGCATCGCCACGCGGCCATGCGTGGTCCTGCGCGACTATGCCCACACACCCGACGCTCTGGAGCGTGCGCTGCTCACGCTCGACCCGCTTACCTCGCGCCGGCTGATCGTGGTGTTCGGCTGCGGCGGAGACCGGGATCGCGGCAAGCGGCCCATCATGGGGCGGGTGGCCGCCGAGCATGCCGACGTCGCCATCGTGACCAGCGACAATCCCCGCACCGAGGACCCGGCGCAGATCATCGCCGACATCGAGGCGGGCATGGGCTCGGCGCCGCGGGTTGCGATCGTGGATCGGCGCGAGGCGATCGAGCGCGCGCTGGGAGAGGCACGAGAGGGCGACACCATTCTCCTGGCCGGCAAGGGCCATGAGACGTACCAGGTCATCGGCACCGAGAGGCAGCCGTTCGACGAGCGCGAGATCGTCCGCGCGGCGGGTGCCGAATGAGGCACTGGAGCCGCCCCTTCGTGCGGGATGCCCTTGGGATTGCGCTGCCTGAGGGCAAGGACTTCACGTCGATCTCCACCGACACCCGCACGCTCCAGCCGGGGGCGCTGTTCGTCGCCCTGGCAGGCGACCGCTTTGACGGCCACGATCACCTGGCCGACGCCCGGGCGCGCGGTGCGGCCGCCGCGCTCGTGCGGCGGGGAACGCCGACCATTCCCGGACTGGCAACGTTCGAAGTAGGGGCCCCGCTCGAGGCGTATGGTGCGCTGGCGCATGCTCGACGCAAGGAGATCAGCGGGCCGGTGGTTGCGGTCACCGGCACCAACGGCAAGACCAGCACCAAGGAGATGCTCCGCGCGGTGCTCGCGACCCGGTTCCAGGTGCACGCCACTCACGCCAATCTCAACAACCTGGTGGGGGTGCCGTACACCATCCTGTCGGCACCGGCCGACACCGAGGCGCTCGTGGTCGAGGCCGGCGCCAACCTGCCGGGCGAAGTGGCGCGTTACCGCGAGATCATCGCGCCCGACATCACCGTCATCACCAACGCCGGAGCCGGGCATCTCGAAGGATTCGGTTCGCTCGAAGGCGTGCTGCAGGAGAAGCTGGCACTGGCGCGCGACGTGCCGCTCGCCATTGTGGGGACCGATCCGCCCGCGCTGGCGGACGGCGCCCGCCAGCTGGCCCGCCGGGTACTCACCGCCGGAATCTCCGCCGCCGAGCGCAAGGCGCGCGATCTCACGCTCGACCAGCGGGGGCGGGCCAGCTTCATGGCCGGCAACGAGGCAGTCCAGCTGCCCTATCCTGGCCGCCACCTTGCCGCCAACGCGATGCTGGCGTGGGCGGTGGCGGAGGAGCTCGGACTCGACCTGCATGCTGCTGCGCGCGCGCTGGGCGCGGTCGAACTGCCCCCTGGGCGGACCGAGCTGACCCAGCTGGGCCTGATGACCGTGCTCAATGACTGCTACAACGCCAACCCGCAATCGTTCGCGTCGGCCATCGCCACCGCGAAAGCGATGCGTGAGGGGCGCCGGCTGGTCTTCGTGGCCGGCACGATGCGGGAACTGGGCGACGAGTCCGCGGTGCTCCATGCCGAGGTGGCGGAGCAGCTGATCGCGCTCAAGCCGGACCTGCTGGCGGCGGTGGGCGCGTTCGTGGCACCGCTCGAGGCCCGCCGCGAGGCGCTGACCGGCGAGCTTCTCACCGCCGCTGATCCGCCGGCACTTGGGCCGGTGCTCACGCCCCACCTCGCGGGTGACGAACTGATCGTGCTCAAGGCATCCCGTGGCGTGGCGCTCGAACGTATACTTCCGCTCCTTCGCGACCGCGCGCTCCCAGCCGCCGAGGCCTGATGTTCTATTACCTGCTCGCCCCGCTCGGCAAGAATCACATCTTCTTCAATCTGTTCAACTACATCAGCTTCCGTGCGGCCGGCGCGGTGGTGACGGCGTTGCTGATCGCGTTCATCGCGGGACCGGGCGTCATCCGCCGGCTGCGGGCGCACAAGGTGGGACAGGTGATTCGCGCCGAGGGACCGGCCAGCCACCAGGCCAAGCGGGGCACGCCCACCATGGGCGGGCTGATCATCCTGCTCGCCACCGTCATTCCGACGTTGCTCTGGGCCCAGCTCGACAACCGCTTCGTGCTGGTGGCGCTGCTGGCGCTCCTGTGGATGGGAGCGATCGGTTTTCTGGACGATTATCTCAAGATCGTGCAGGGCAAGTCGCGCGGACTGGTCGCGAAGTGGAAGCTGGCGGGGCAGTGCGGCTTCGGCCTGTGCCTCGGCCTGCTGCTGCTGGCCCGGCCAGTGGCGCCGGAGACGATCCTTCCGGCGACGGCGACGACCCTGCCATTCTTCAAGTACCTCGTGGTCAACTTCGCGCCGTGGCTGTTCGTGCTCTTCGTGACGCTGGTGATCACCGGCAGCAGCAACGCCGTGAACCTCACCGACGGACTGGACGGGCTCGCCGCCGGACTGGCTGCCGTCGCGGCGCTGGCCTTCGCGGTGTTTGCCTACCTGCTGGGCCGGGTGGACCTGACCGAATACCTGTTCCTGTTTCACCTGCCCGGCGCCGGAGAGTTGTCGATCTTCTGTGCCGCGCTCATGGGGGCATGTCTGGGTTTCCTCTGGTTCAACGCCCATCCGGCCCAGGTCTTCATGGGTGACACGGGGAGCCTGGCCATCGGCGGCGCGCTCGGCACAGTGGCGATCGTGCTCAAGGCGGAGTTCCTGCTGCTGATCATCGGCGGCGTCTTCGCGGCGGAGGCGACGTCGGTGATGATGCAGACGTCGGTGTACCGGTGGCGCAAGCGTACCCGCGGCAAGGAATACGCCGATGCGCACCGGGTCTTCCGGATGGCGCCACTGCATCACCACTTCGAGAAGCTCGGCTGGGCCGAGACGACGGTCGTGACCCGATTCTACATCATCGGGATCCTCTGCGCGCTGGTCGCATTCGCGACACTCAAGGTGCGCTGAATGATCGGCGAGTGGCGGGCCCGGGGAGGCGAAATCGCAGTGGTGGGCCTGGGCCGGAGCGGCGTCAGTGCCGCGCGCCTGCTCCGCGCCCGTGGCCTTGCGGTGTACGTCTCGGACACCGGCACCTCCGACGCCCACCAGCGGTGGGCCTCGACGGCGCGCGCGGCGGGCGCGGACGTGATGCTCGGCGGGCATGATCTTTCCCGCATCGGTGCTGCCACCGCCGTGGTGGTGGCGCCAGGCGTGCCGCCGGACGTGCCGCCGCTCGCGCACGCCCGCACCAGCGGCAGGGAGATTGTCGCCGAGGCCGAACTCGGACTGACCGAGCTGCCCCACACGGAGTACGTCGCGATCACCGGCACCAATGGCAAGACCACCACGACCTCGCTTGCCGCGCGCGCGCTGGCGCACGCAGGGCTCGATATCCAGCCGGCCGGCAACATCGGAGTGCCCGTCTGTGACGTTGCCCTGGCGGAGCGCGCCCCCGCGTGGCTGGCGCTGGAGCTCTCGAGTTTCCAGCTGCATGACATGCCGCGGGTGCGCCCGGCGGTGGGCGTCATCACCAACCTCGCGCCCAATCACCTCGACCGGTACGCCAGTCTCGCCGAATACTACGGCGACAAGATGCTGCTCCTGCGCAATGCCGGTGCGGATTCGGTCACGGTGCTGAATGGCGATGACGAACCGTTGCTGGCGCTGGCCGCCGAGGTGCCCGGGCGCGTGCTCAGGTTTTCGCTGCAGCGGCGCGCCGACGCCTGGTTCGACCGGCTGGGTGGCCGACTGATGCTGGGAGACCGCGCGATCCTCGCGCGGGATGACCTGCCGCTGCTGGGCGACCACAACGTCGCCAATGCGCTGACCGTGTTGCTCGTGGCCGACACCCTGGGGGTGGACCTCGACGCCGTCGCCGGAGGGATGGCGAGCTTCGAGGCGATCCCGCACCGGGTCGAACCGATCCGGGAAGTGGGCGGCGTGCTCTGGATCAACGACTCCAAGTCCACCAACATCACCTCGACCGAGGTGGCGCTCGCCGCCATCGACCGGCCCTACGTGCTGCTGCTGGGCGGGCGGCACAAGGGTGAGCCGTACAGCAGGCTGGCGCCGCTGCTCAGGGATCGCTGTCGCGCGGTGGTGGCGTACGGCGAGGCGCGCTCGATCATCGAGCAGGATCTCGATGGCCAGGTCCGCCTGGTCGGGGCCGACACCTTCACGGATGTGATCGCGGCGGCCAGGCGGGAGGCCCAGCCGGGCGATGCGGTGCTGCTGTCACCCGCCTGCTCCAGCTACGACATGTTCAACAACTACGAAGAGCGGGGCACCACTTTCCGCCAGCTGGTGGAGGAGATGTAATGCCGCCACCGATTCGCCATCCCGGCGAGATGCGCTGGGAAACCCGCCTCCTGCTGATGATCGTGGCGGTGCTGGCGGTGTTCGGCATCGTGGCGGTGTACGGCGCGTCCAGCATGCTCACGAAGGATGGGCGCTATGTGGACTACGCCTTCGCGCTCACCCAGGTCTCCGGGGCGGCCATCGGCGGCATCTTCCTCATTATCGCGTCGCGGGTGGACTACTACCTCTGGCGCAAGATGGCGTGGCCACTGCTGCTGGGCACGCTCGTCCTGCTGCTCATCACGGTCCTGCCGGGCACCGAAGCGATCGCTCCAACCAGGAACGGCGCCCGCCGGTGGATCGACCTGGGACCGGTCAATTTCCAGCCGTCGGAACTGGCGCGGCTGTCGGTGGTGGTGTGGTGCGCCATGCTGGCCAGCAAGAAGGGTGAGCTGGTACGCGGGTTCAAGAAGGGCGTGATGCCGTTCATCGTGGTCCTGGGGCTGGTGTTCCTGCTGGTCCTGCTCGAGCCCAACATGTCGATGGCCGTGCTGCTCGTGATGCTGGGGGGGATCGTGCTGTTCGTGGCTGGCGCCAAGCTGGGCCACTTCGTGCTGCTCACCGGCGCCGGGTTGCTGCTGGGGCTCACGCTCATTCAGAGCGCGCCCTACCGGCTGGCGCGGCTCACCACCTTCCTCAACGGGGGCGACCAGTCCGAAGCCGCCTGGCAGATCACCAACGCGATGATCGGCTTCGGCTCGGGCCAGCTGGTGGGGGTGGGACTGGGTGAGGGTTCGCAGAAGATGGGATTTACGCCCTACGCCTACTCCGACTTCCTGTTCAGCCATATAGGCGAAGAGTGGGGGTTCATCGGCGTCTGCTTCATCGTGGCCCTCTTTGCCGTCTTCTGCTGGCTGGGGTTCAGGATCGCGCGGACCGCCGCCGAGCCGTTCGGCCAATACCTCGCGGTGGGGATTACCGCGCTGGTGGGGGTGTCGGCGGTGCTCCACATGGCGGTGAACACCAAGCTGATGCCGACCACCGGCATCACGCTTCCCTTCGTGTCGTGGGGCCGCTCCAGCCAGGTCATCGCCATGCTCGCCGCCGGGATCCTCATCAATATCGGGCGGATGCGGGGGCGTCCTCGTGCGGTGCCGTCCACCCGGCAGCAGCCCCGGTCGCGCAGGGCATCGGCATGAGCGCTCCGGTGGCAGCGCCGGCAACCCAATCCGCCTTGCACCGTACCCCTGCGACCACGCGCCCGAGGCGCGTGCTCATCGCCGGCGGCGGCACCGGCGGGCACCTCATGCCAGCGCTGGCCATCGCCGACGCGCTCCGGCGCGCTGCGCCGGACGTGGAGCCGGTCATGGTTGGTGCAGCGCGCGGCGTCGAGGCGCGGCTGCTTCCCACGCGGGACTTTCGCTTCCACCTCCTGCCCAGCGAGCCGATCTACCGCCGACAGTGGTGGCGCAACGCCCGCTGGCCGGTGGTTGGCGTGCGCCTGCTCCGGGAACTCCACCGGCTCTTCCAGCGGGAGTCTCCGGTGGCCGTGCTCGGCACCGGCGGCTACGCCTCGGGACCAGTGGTGTGGGCGGGAGTGCGACGCGGGCTACCCGGCGCGATCCAGGAGCAGAATGCCTTTCCCGGGCTTGCCAGTCGGTTGCTCGCCGGACGCGTGCGCCACATCTACCTCGGCGTGCCGGAAGCGGCAGGACGTCTCCGCCCTGGTCGCCAGACCCAAGTCTTCGACACCGGCAATCCGATAGTGCGGCCCGATCCCGAACGTCGGATCGCGGCGCAGGCGCGGTTCGGGCTCGACGGAGCCGAACGAGTGCTGCTGGTGACCGGAGGCAGCCAGGGCTCGCTGGCGCTCAACCGGGCGGTGGCTGCGTGGCTCGATGGCGGTGGTGCCTCGGGGTGGACGGTGCTGTGGGTGACGGGGCGGGGCAGCCATCGCGAGTTTGTCGGGCGGCACCGTCCGCCCCACGTTCAGGTTCTCGACTTCCTCGATCCGATGGCCGACGGTTATGCGGTGGCCGAATTGGTGGTGTCGCGCGCCGGGATGATGACCGTAGCCGAGATATGCGCCTGGGGCCTGCCCAGCGTGCTGGTGCCGTTGCCCACAGCCGCGGCCGACCACCAGACCGGGAACGCCAGGGTGATGGAGCGGGCCGGCGCTGCCCGGATGCTGCCCCAATCGGTGCTGGTGACCGATGGATTGGCCCCCAGCCTGGGTCCCTTGATGCTTGACGGCGGCCAGCGCCAGCGACTGGCGTCGGCCGCCTTGAGCCGGGGGCGGCCCGATGCCGTGGACAGCATCGTGGAACGCCTCCTGACCCTGCTTCCGGATCGCTGAGGCTTTTCCAACACCAAGCAATTATTTACATTAGCCGAGCCCGATGGACTTTCTCACAGCCGCCGACCCGAGACCGATCCACTTCATGGGCGTCGGTGGCGCGGGCATGAGCGCGCTGGCGCTGCTGGCGTTGAGGCGTGGCGTCGCTGTCACAGGATGCGACACCGATCTCGCCGGCACGGTCGACGTGGCAACCGCCGGCGGGCTGGTGGTAGCGGGTCACGACCCGGCCCACGTGCAGGGCGCCAGGGCAGTGGTGGTCACGGCGGCCATCAAGCCGGACCATCCCGAACTGGCAGACGCGCGACGGCTGGGCATTCCAGTCATTCCGCGCAAGGACGCGCTCGCGGCGCTGGTCAATGGCCGCACGGTCGTGGCCGCCGCCGGAACCCACGGCAAGACCACCACAACGGTCATGGCCACCCAGGCGCTGGCGGGCGCCGGGCTGGCACCGACAGGACTGGCCGGCGGCAGGGTGGGGCTCTGGGGCGGCAATGCCCGCCTGGACGGCGACGCGCTGTTCGTGGTTGAGGCCGACGAGTACGACAAGGCCTTCCTGACGCTCGAGCCGACAGTCGCCATCGTCAACAATGTCGAGGCCGATCACCTGGAGTGCTACGGGTCGGTCACCAACCTCGAAGCAGCCTTTGCGGAGTTTGCCGGCCGGGCCGAGACCGCTCTCGTGGGGGTGGACGACGCCGGCGCCCGGCAGTTGGCGTCCCGGCTGGGCAGCACGCGGGTCTGGCGGTTCGGGTTTGCCGACGATGCCGACCTGCGCCTGAGCCGGTTTGACGGCGATGCCGATGGCAGTCGCGCAGAACTCGCGCTGCCGGATGGCCGCCAGGTGACGCTGCGCCTTCGGGTGCCGGGTCGCCACAACGTGCTCAACGCCACCGGCGCACTTGGAGCGGTGGTGGCGCTGGGTGGGTCCGTCGAGCGGGCGCTCGACGCGCTGGACCAGTTCACTGGCGTCGGCCGGCGGTTCGAGCGGCTGGGTCAGGCCGGAGGCGTGGCGATCGTGGACGACTACGCCCATCATCCCTCCGAACTCGTCGCCACCTTGGCGGCGGCACGGCAGGCGTACCCGGGGCGTCGGCTGGTGGCGGTCTTTCAACCGCATCTGTATTCGCGCACGGCACAACATGGAGCGGCCATGGGTGAAGCCCTGGCGGCAGCCGACATCGTGGTGGTCACGGATGTCTATGCCGCGCGGGAGTCGCCGGTGGCGGGCGTCACCGGCAAGCTGGTGGCGGATGCCGCCGCAGGCGGCCGGTCGCTGGTGTACTACGTCCCCGAGCGGGCCGATCTCACCGGCCGCGTGGCCTCGCTGCTCGAGCCGGGCGATGTGGTGATCACCCTGGGCGCCGGCGATGTCACCCGAGTCGGTCCGGAGCTGCTGCAGAGCCTGGCGGAACGATGAAGCGGCGCTGGCAGGTGCCGGCGGCAGTCGCGGTCGGCGCAGCGCTCTGGTTCGGCCTCCCGGCCCTGGGGCGGCGGATCGAGTTCTTCCAGGTGCGGCGAGTCGAGTTTGTCGGGCTCCGGTACGGCGCCCCGGGCCCAGCGCTCGATTCGCTGCACCTGCCCGAGCGGTTCACGGTGTTCGATGAGCTGGACCCTATCGCCGAGCGGGCGCTCCGCATCCCCGGCGTGACTGCGGCCCGGGCGGAACGGCGGTTGCCGGGCACGCTGGTGCTGCATGTGACCGAACGCCTGCCGGTGGCTGTGGTGCCGGTGCGAGGGCGGCTGGCATACATGGATTCGGCGGGCCGGGTGCTGCCGTATGATCCATCACGGGCCGCGGCCGATCTTCCGGTCGCCGACTCGGCCGATCCGGGCACCGGCCGGTTGCTGGGACGGGTGCAGCGATTCGCACCGGGACTGTTCGGGGCCATCACCGAGGCGCGTGCGGTGGACGGGGACGTGATGCTCATCGTGGGAGGACGCCGGTATCTCTTCCGGCCAGATGCCACTCTGGAGGATATGCGAGCGGTGCAAGCGGTCGCGGCGGATCTCGTGCGCAAGGGCGCGCATTTCAGCGAGCTGGACGGCCGTTTTCCCGGCACCGTGGTGGTGCGGGGGATGGACGCATGAGCGTTTCGCCTGACAATCTCGTTGCCGCGCTCGACATCGGCTCGGGCAAGGTCGTCGCCCTCATCGCGGAAGTGACCGGTGACTCCCGCAATCCCGCCGCCAAGATCCTCGGTGTCGGCCTGGAGCGCAGCACTGGCGTCCGGCGGGGCGTGGTGCGCGACATCGAGGAGACCACGCGCGCCATCGCCAAGGCGATGCGCGATGCCCAGCGGATGGCGGGCGTCGAGGTCGGCACCGTGTACTGCGGCATCGCGGGCGAGCACGTGGCGGGGCGCAGCTCGCATGGCATGGTCAGCGTCACCGGCGACGAGATCCGCACCAGCGATGTGGCCCGGGTCAACGACATGGCCAGCAACATCTCGTTCGGCCGCGATCACGAGCTGCTGCACGCCATTCCCCAGGACTACCTGATCGACCAGCAGGCCGGCATCAGCGATCCGATCGGCATGACCGGCTCCCGGCTCGAGGCCGAGGTGTACCTGGTCACCGTCCTCACCAGCGCGGTACAGAACCTCCGCAAGTGCGTTGAGCGGGCCGGCTTCCATGTGGGCGAGTTCGTGCTGGAGCCGCTGGCGGCGTCGCTCGCGGTACTCACGCCCGACGAGCGCGAGCTGGGCTGCGCCATCGTGGAGCTGGGCGGGGGCTCCACCAACGTCTCGGTGTTCCAGGCCGGCAAGATCCGTCACACCGCCTCGCTGCTCTGCGCCGGCGGTCATGTCACCGGCGACCTGGTCCACGGGCTCCAGGTCACCCAGATCGAGGCGGAGCGGCTCAAGGAGCGCTACGGCAGCGCCTACGAGCCGCTGGTGCCCGATACCGACCTCATCGATCTCCCGAGTACACCGGGCCAGGGACCCCGCAACGCGCATCGTCGGGTACTTTCGCATATCATGCATATGCGCATGCAGGAAATCCTCGAGTATGCGCTGGATGAGATCACCCGGGCCGGTTACGGGCAGCAATTGCCGGCAGGTGTGGTCCTGACCGGGGGAGGCGCTCAGGCCCCCGGAATCGTCGAGCTGGCCCGGGATGTTTTCGCGATGCCGGCCCGGACCGGCGTCCCGGGCGAGCACCTCCGGGGGCTGGCCGACAGCGTCGAATCACCCCTGTTCGCGGTGCCCGTGGGGCTGGTGCTCTACGGGGCTCGGCAGGTCAGGACCAGTGGCTTTGGCGTCGGGAGCCGTCGCGGCCTCGGCGTGGACAAATACATAGCGCCCGTGAAACGCTGGCTTCAGGACTTCTTCTGATCGTGGCAGGAGGGGGAACCCAATGATATTTGAGCTCGAAGAAAGTGGCGCGCAGACCGCGCGGATGAAGGTCGTCGGCGTCGGCGGCGGCGGCGGCAACGCAGTGAATCGCATGATCGAGGACGGGCTCACCGGGGTCGAGTTCATCTCGGTGAACACCGACTCCCAGGCCCTGGTCACGTCCCGCTCCGACGTGAAGGTCCAGATCGGCAAGAAGCTGACCCGCGGCCTGGGCGCAGGGGCCCGGCCCGAGATCGGCCGCCAGGCGATCGACGAGAACCGGGATGAGGTCCTGCCGCACATCACCGGCGCCGACATGGTGTTCGTGACCTGCGGCATGGGCGGCGGCACTGGCACCGGTGCGGCGCCGATCATCGCCCAGATGGCGCGCGAGGCCGGGGCCCTCACCGTGGGCATCGTCACCAAGCCGTTCCTGTTCGAGGGACGGAAGCGGATGCGCCAGGCCGAGACCGGCATCAGCGAGCTGCGGAAGAGCGTGGACACCATGATCGTGGTGCCCAACGAGCGGCTGCTCGCGGTGGTTGGGAAGGGCATCCCCTTCCAGGATGCGCTCAAGAAGGCCGATGAAGTGCTGCTGCACGCCACTCAGGGCATTGCCAGCCTGATCACCGCCACCGGCATCATCAACGTCGACTTCGCCGACGTGCGGACCGTCATGCAGAACGGCGGCGCGGCGCTGATGGGCACCGGCATCGGCCGGGGCGAGACCCGCGCGCTGGAGGCGGCCCAGCAGGCCATCTCGAGCCCGCTGCTCGACAACGTCTCGATCACCGGCGCCACCGGCGTGCTGATCAACATCATCGGCGGTGACGACCTCACCCTGGGCGAGGTCACCCAGATCAATGACATCATCCACGACGCCGTGGGCGATGAGGCCGAGATCATCTTCGGCGCCGGCCGCGACCCCGCCATGCACGGCGAGGTACGGGTCACTGTCATCGCCACCGGATTCGACCGCATCGTCACCGGCAGCGACACGCCGCAGATGCGTCCGTCGGGCTCCAGTGTTCTGCCGTTCCCTGGCACGAAGCGTGCTTCGCAGCCGGTGATCACCACGCCGACGCCAGTTCCGGCGCGCAACGTGGCCCGGCAGGCCCCACCGATGTCCACACCGGCTGGCGGCGTAACTCCTTCCACGACTTCGCACGAGATGCCCGAGATGGAAATTCCCACCTTCATCCGCAGGCAGATGGATTGATGCCACGGGTCCGGATCCTGGTGGCGGGGGCCGTCGTTGCCGCTGCCGCGATGTTCTCATTGTCGGGCAATTGGCCATGGCCGCGCGTGCGCGAAGTAGTGCACGTCGCCGAGGCTCCGCCGCCTCCGCCGCCAACCCACGTGGAATCAGCCGATACGCTGCATCGCGGCGAGACGCTCTCGGAATTGCTGGGACGCAATGGCATCATCGCCGCTGATCTCAGCGGCCTCGCCGATGCGCTCGACCCCCGGCGGCTCCGGGCAGGGCTGGTGTTCAATTTCCGGAAGCCCATCGCCGACTCCATCCCCGACCGCATGACGGTGCGGACCAGCCCGGAACAGCGGGTGCTGATGGTGCGGGCAGCGAGCGGATGGGACACTGAAGTCGAGACCATCGCCTGGGAGCCCCAGGTGTTCACCGTCTCGGGCACTATCAACCACTCGCTCTATGAGGCTCTCGATCGCCAGGTCGGCGATTCGATCCTGGGCGGCGGCGCGCGCGAACACCTCGCGTGGGCCCTGGCCGAGGTATACCAGTGGGCCGTGGACTTCACTCGCGACACTCGCACGGGCGACCATTTCAACGTCGTGATGGAGCGGCTGGTGTCGGAGGAAGGCGATGTGCGGTTCGGCCGGGTGCTGGCCAGCGAGCTGAGCATCAACGGGCGCGACCTGCCGGCCTACCGCTTTGACGGCCACTTCTTCGATGACGAGGGCAATTCCCTGAAGCGCGCGTTCCTGCGTGCGCCCGTGGAGTTCCGCCGGATCTCGTCCAACTTCTCCCGGGCGCGGTTCCACCCGGTGCTGGGCCGGACCCGGAAGCACGAGGGCACCGATTACGCCGCCAACACCGGCACGCCGGTGATGGCCGCGGGCGACGGCACCGTGATCCGCGCTGGCCGCAACGGCGGCTACGGCAACATGGTGGAAATCCGCCACCGCAATGGCATCACCACCCGCTACGCCCACCTGAGCCGGATCCAGACCCGGGTCGGCGCGCGGGTGACCCAGGGGCAGCAGATAGGCAAAGTAGGATCCACGGGCCTAGCCAGCGGGCCGCACCTCCACTACGAGTTCCGGGTCAATGGTGTGGCCAAGGATTCGCGCCGGGTGGACCTCGGCAACGGCGCTCCGGTCGAGAAGTCGAAGCGGGGCGCGTTCGAGGCCGAGCGCGAGGTGCTGCAGCGGCTGCTGGATGGGTCGCCGGCGCCGGACACTGCCCAGCCCGCCCTCGTGGCACAGGCGGCGAGCCGGACCTGAAACGCCTGGCAGCGAGGCCGTAGCTCAAGAGCATGCTGATCCTGCTGGCGGCACTGCTCGGGCTCGCGCTCGCGGCAGTCACGTATCTCTACTTCGAGCGCGCCGGCCCCCGAGCCGGCGTTCCGCTCATCGCCCGCGCGCTCGCGTGGGCCCTGCTCCTTCTCCTCGTCTTCAACATCTCCTGTCCCACGCCGGCTGAACGGCTGACGCCGCTGGTGCTGCTCGACGGCTCGCTCTCGATGCAGGCCGCCGGCGGGCAGTGGGCCACGGCCCGGGACTCCGCGGCCGCCACTGGCGAAGTGATGTTCTTCGGCGACGGCGGCGCCCAGCCGGGCGATTCGGTGCCTACCCTCGGCCGCTCGCTGCTGCGTCCTGCGCTGGTTGCCGTGGCGGCGTCCGACCGACCGGTGGAGGTGCTCACCGATGGCGAGCTCGAGGACGCGCGAGACCTTCCCGCCGACCTGGTCGATCGCGTCACTGTTCGCGTCTTTCCCCGCGACAGCGTTGCCGACGACGCGCTGACCCTGGTCTCGGGCCCCGATCGCGTAACCGCCGGCGACTCGATCGTGCTGGAGATCGATGTCCGGCGATTTCACAGCGGCGATACCACCAGCATCCCGATCGAAGCGGCCCTGGGCGAACGGGTGCTCGCCCGCGGCCGCGCCGCCGTGGACCAGGGTGGCTCCGGCCGCGCGCGGATTGCGCTGGCTTCGGGCGCCCTCTCGGCGGGAGAGCATGTCCTCACGCTGCGGCGCACCGGTGCGGCGGACGCGGAGCCGGCCACCGACGTGCGCCTCCATCGCGTAATCGTCACGGAATCGCCTGGCGTGGTGCTCATCGCCTCTCCCGGCGACTGGGACGCGCGCACACTCTATCGTGCCCTGCGCGACGTGGCGCAGTTGCCGGTGCGCGGATACGTGCAGCTGGAGCGCAACCAGTGGCGGTCCATGGAATCGCTGGCGCCGGTGGACGAGGCAGCCGTTCGGCGAAGTGCGCGCGGCGCTGACCTGCTGGTGCTCAAGGGACGGCAGGGCAGCTGGGCAGAAGGCAGCAGTGCCCGCGGACTCTGGCTCTGGCCCAGTGGCGAGAACGGCGAGGCGCTGCTGCCGGGCGACTGGTACCTGGGCGCAGCCGAAGTGTCGCCGGTCGCGTCCGCCTTCCTGGGTCTTCCGCTCGACTCATTTCCGCCTGCCACCAGGATCACCCCGATCCAGCCCGTCGAGGGAGACGTGGTGGTGCTGCAGGGCCAGGAGCGGCGGCGTGGCGCGGAACGCCCGGTGGTTACTGTTCGCGACGACGGCCGGCGTCGGCGTGCGCTGGTCGCGGCGGACGGGTTCTGGCGCTGGGCCTTTCGCGGAGGTGCCAGCGAGGACGCGTATCGCGCGTGGGTGGCGGCAACCACCACCTGGCTGCTGGCCGGCACTGACTCGGTGCGGGGCGTCGCCCGCGTGCCGAGACCGGTGGTGGAGCGCGGCCGGCCGCTGGTGTTCGAGTGGGCCGGGCAGGGTAGTCCGCGCGATGCGCCGCTGGTCTGGAGCTTTGGAGACTCGAGCCGAGCCGACACCCTGCGCTTCGACGGCGCCGGCCGCGCCGAGGTGCTGCTCCCGCCGGGGGAGTACCGCTATCGCCTGGGCGAGGGCGGCACCGGGGTGGTGGCGGTCGAGACGTTTTCCAGCGAGTACCTGCCGCGGCCGGTCACCATCGCCGCTCGCGCCGCCCGCGCGCCGAGGCCATCGCCTCGCGAATCGGTGCGGGAGCAGTTCTGGCTCTTCGGCCTGGCGCTCGCCGCCCTTGCGGTGGAATGGTGGTGGCGGCGTAGGATGGGGCTTCGCTGAGTGGGAAGTGGAAAGTGGGGAGTGGGGAGTGGATGGAATTATATTCTTCCACCCACTTCCCACTCCCCACTTCCCACTTCCCTCTCCCCACTGATGTCGTGACCTCTTTCAGAATCACTTCCGAGCAGCTCTCCGTCTGGCAGCGCATCAAGCGCTTTGCGCTCACCGATGTGGGTGCGCTGGTGCGCGGGCTCAAGGGCGATGAGCTCGAGGAGATCGAGCGTCTGCTGCTGGAGGCCGATTTCGGCGTGCCCGCCACGATGGCGCTGGTGCAGGCGCTCGAGAATGCGATCCGTGACGGCAAGGTCAAGACCGATGTCGACCTCCGCGCCGCCCTGGTGACTCGGCTCAGCGACCTCCTGTCATCGCCCGGCAACCCTGGCGGACTGGAGCGCGCCGAGTCGGGGCCGAGTGTGTACCTGATCGTGGGCGTGAACGGTGTGGGCAAGACCACCACGGTGGCCAAGCTGGCCCGGCGGCTCCAGCAGCAGGAGGGACGCACGGTGCTGCTGGCGGCGGCCGACACCTATCGCGCAGGCGCCATTCGCCAGCTGGAGATCTGGGCCGAACGGCTCGGCGTGCCCGCGGTGGCAGGTGCACCGGGCGGCGACCCGGCAGCGGTGGCGTTCGACGCCATCGACGCCGCGGTGGCACGGGGCGTCGATACGGTGCTGATCGACACCGCCGGGCGGCTCCACACCCAGGAAGGGCTGATGGACGAGCTCCGCAAGGTGGTGCGCGTCATCGCTCGCCGGCTCCCCGGCGCACCGCAGGAGACGCTGCTGGTGCTCGACGGCACGGTGGGCCAGAACGCGGTGCAGCAGGGTCGGCTCTTCCAGGCGGCGGTCTCCCCCACCGGCGTGATCGTCACCAAGCTCGACGGCAGCGCGCGAGGCGGTGCAGTGGCGGCACTCCGCACCGAACTGGGACTTCCCATTCGCTTCGTCGGCACCGGCGAGTCGCTCGACGACCTGGCGCCCTTCGACGCCGCCCGCTACGCCGAACAACTCCTCGACGGCGCCTGAGCGACGCCGGACCATGCCGCCGCTCCGGCTGGATACCCCGGTCAAGTTCCTCAAGGGCGTGGGCGAGCGCCGAGCTGACGCCTTCTCCCGGCTGGGTGTGCACACCGCCGGCGATCTGCTCCGCCACATCCCGCACCGCTACGTCGATGCCTCCAGCGTCACCCCACTCGCACGGGTGCGGGTGGGCGATGAGGTTGCTTGCGCCGGCATCGTCATCACCAAGGCGGTGACGCCCACCCGCAAGGGCCTTCGCATCTTCAGCGCAGTGATCCGCGACGCCAGCGGGGCGCTCGAGTGCGTCTGGCCGGGTCAGGCGTTTCTCGACCGCAGCATCGCGGTGGGACAGACGCTGCTGGTGTCGGGGCCGATCCGCCACTACCACGGCAAGCAGATGGCGCCGCGCGAATATGTGATCCTGTCGGACGCGGGCGCCGAGGCACCGCTGGAGCCGGGCCGGGTGCTGCCGGTGTATCCCGCCACCGAGGGACTGAGCCACCGCGCGATTCGAGGGCTGGTGGATCGCCACCTCGACCAGGCGCTCGCGCTGGTGACTGACGAGCTGCCTGCATCTGTTCGGCAATCACTGCGCCTTCCGGGACTGGCCGAGGCGTACCGCCTGGTGCATCGGCCGGCCACGCAGGAAGAGGCGGAGCATGGCCGGCGGCGACTCGCCTTCGACGAGCTCTTCGATCTTCAGCTCACCCTGTCGCGAGCCCGGGCGCTGGCCCGCCGCACCCGTTCCGGCGGCATCTTGTATCAGCCGCCGGGGGAGCTCACGACCGCACTGGGCGCGTCGCTGCCCTGGACGCTCACCCGTGACCAGCGCACCGCCCTCAACGAGATCGTGGGCGACATGACGTCCGAGCGGCGGATGCATCGCCTGCTGATGGGCGACGTGGGCACCGGCAAGACCGTGGTCGCGCTCTTCGCCATGCTGCTGGCACTGGAGAACGATCATCAGGCGGCGCTCATGGCGCCCACCGAGCTGCTGTCGGAGCAACACGCGCGCACCGTGGAGCGGTTGCTCCAGCCGCTCCGCATCAAGCCCGAGGTGCTGCTGGGCAAGCTCACCGCTTCCTCCAAGAGCGCCGCCCGTCGGCGCATTCGCGAGGGTGCCGCACGCATCGTGGTCGGTACCCATGCGCTGGTGCAGGAGAGCGTCGAGTTCCGGAGGCTGGGCCTGGTGATCATCGATGAGCAGCACCGCTTCGGTGTGGAGCAGCGCTCGGCGCTGGTGGGGAAGGGAGCAGCGCCCGACGTCCTGCTGCTCAGCGCCACGCCGATTCCGCGGTCGCTCGCGCTCACCCGCTACGGCGACCTCGATGTTTCGGTGCTGCGCCAGCGGCCTCCCGGACGGGGCAGCGTCCGCACCGCGCTCCGGACCGCGGCGCAGCGCGAGCGGGTGCTCGACTTCATGCGGGAGCAATGCGAGACGGGACGGCAGGCGTACGTGGTGCTGCCAGTCATCGAGGAGTCGGAGCGGGCGGATCTGCGGGCGGCCACGACCATGGCCGAGGAACTGGCGCAGCGCTGGCCCGGGCTCACGGTGGGGCTGGTGCACGGCAGGCTCAAGACCGATGAGCGCGACCGCACCATGCGTGCGTTCCGCGAGGGCGGGGTCCACGTGCTGGTGGCGACGACGGTCATCGAAGTGGGCATCGACGTGCCCAATGCCACCGTCATGCTGATCGAGCATCCCGAGCGCTTCGGGCTGGCGCAGCTGCACCAGCTGCGAGGCCGAGTGGGGCGAGGCGGCAACGAGAGCTTCTGCATCCTGATGACCGGCGACCGTCCGGCGGAGCGGCTGCGCGCCTTCGCCGCCACCGATGACGGTTTCGAGATCGCGGAGCTGGACCTGCGGGAGCGCGGGATGGGCGACCTCATCGGGGCCCGTCAGTCAGGAGGCTTCGAGTTGCGCCAGGCTCGGCTTCCGGACGACGAGGACCTGCTGGCCGAAGCCCGGGTACAGGCGGAGCGGATCCTGGCGGGCGATAGCGCGTTGCAGCGCAGCGCCAACCAGCCGCTCCGGGCCCGGGTCCTTGCGCGATACCCGCGGGCGGTGGATTTCTTCAGGACCGGATGACAGCCAAGTGGGGAGTGGGAAGTGGGGAGTGGGGATCATCTTTCACCGCGGAGAGATCCATGGAGAGCCGAATGGCAGGTCAGAGCGCCCTTGGGCAGGGCGCGCTCACGAAGGCGACGCTGGTTGGTACGCTGTTGCAGGTGGCGATGGTGGTGCTGGGGCACTTCATGCCCGCGATCCAGAGCAGCTACCCGATCGTGGGATCACTGATCGCGGCGTTCACCGGGCTCATGTTCAGCAAGGGAGCGATGCGGCCGGCCCGGATGGCGTCGGCCAGCGGCGGCGCCATCGCCGGCGGGGTGAGCGGCTTCCTCGGCTCGGGCCTCAGCGCCATCATGGGCGACGTCCCGGGTCCGACCATCGGCGTGGCGACGATCGCGTCGGTGATCGCCGGGCTGGCGGGCGGGGCGATAGGGCATCGCAAGTAGCAAGTTGGAAGTGGGAAGTGGTGAGGGGCCGTTCCACTTCCCACTTCCTTCCCACTCCCCACTAGTTACCACGCCACCCGCACCCCAATCTCCGTCGAGTGCGGCAGAAAGTTCACCGTCGGCTCGAAGGGAATGTTCTCCGGGTCGTCCTTGGGCCGGCTGAACTCCCAGACGAACAGCACCGCCGCACCCAGCAGCGCGCCCTGCCCTCCGAAGAGGAAGTTGCGGGCGCGGCGGTCGTACGCCAGCGAGGTCTGGTAGAGGAACTCGCTCTCGGCGTCCAGATACGAGCCGTCGTCTCCCACGTCGCACAGCGTCGGGTCCGGCACGCAGCGCGCCGTCAGGTCGCCGAACACCGAGTCAGCCCGCTCGTGCTCGCGCGACGCCGCAAAGTTGAGCCCGATCGCCCCCGCCAGCAGCGCCCACTTGCCGAACTTGATCGGCGCCGGGCTGCTCCGCTGCGCGGCGAGGGGCTTGGTCGCGAGCGGCTGGGCCACGAGCGCCAGCATGATGCAGAGAAGCAGTGCGCGCATCGGCTCACTCGCCGCGAAAGAAGTGGACATCGCCATCGCCGCCCGCCGCCAGCACCCCGCCCTCGACCGCCACCGGCGTGACGTCGGCCGGGGGCCACACCCGGAGCCGCCAGCGCTCCTCGCCGTTATCGGCCAGCGCGTGAATACGGCCGTCGGCACTACCCACCAGCAGCAAGTTGCCCATTCGCGAGACGCCGGACGTGAGCGAACGCTCCAGCCTGGCCACCGTCGTAACGTTGGGTGCTCCTTCTCCCAGCACCAGCCGGTAGATGGTCCCGATGCGTGACGCGGCCCAGATGGTGTCGCCTTCGGCGGCCAGGTCGCCGATGACCGGCGCGTCGGTCCGCACCCTCCACAGCGTCTCCAGCGTGCGTGGATCGATCGCCACCACGCCGGTATCGGCCATCCCTGCCACCAGCATTCCGCCGGCCGGGATCCATCCGCCCAGGACGACACCGGGTGCCGGCCGCCGGGCCAGCACCCGCCCGGCCTCGAAATCGAGCTGGAAGAGCGAGTCCAGGGTGGTGACCACGATGGCGCCTTCGCTTTCGATGGCCGGAGCCCGGGCCCGGCCAACTG
This sequence comes from Gemmatimonadales bacterium, assembly GCA_035759745.1. Classification (GTDB taxonomy): domain Bacteria; phylum Gemmatimonadota; class Gemmatimonadetes; order Gemmatimonadales; family GWC2-71-9; genus CAMLHP01. The sequence goes on along the minus strand of DASTUF010000068.1, from coordinate 45,440 downwards.
CTCGCCGCCACCGGATCTTCCCGGTAGCGGCGTTGAGCGCCACCGCGTATCCGTCCCGGTTGAGCGCGATGATCATGTCGGCCGCAGCCGCGAGCGGGGCGGTGACCTCACCCGAACGGGCGCGCCAGATCCGGCGGCCCCGAAAGTCGATCGCATCCACCCGGCCGTCGGGCCGGCCGGTGCCGGCGTAGAGCATCGAGTTGCGCACCAGCACGCCGCCCATCAGCGCACCCGGCAGGCGCCGGTTCCAGAGCGACTCGCCGGTGGCGAGGCTCACCGCCTCGAGGTTGCGGTTGGCGGAGGCCACCAGCGCCATCGAGCCAGTGGCCGCGATCGGGCCGGTGATGCCGCGACCGGTTCGCAGCATCCACTGTTCGGCCGGTGCCCCGGCGGAGTACTCCTCGCTCACCGGCGGTGGAGGCGGGCTGAAATTGATGCAGCTCGCGTTGACGCTCATGGCGAGCACCGCTAGACTCCACCCTCCGTAGCGCAAACCCTTCAGCACCATGGATGTAGCATGACGCATGCGAGGATCGGCGAGCTGGGCGGCCGAGTGGGGCAGGTGGTCACGGTGCGCGGCTGGGCAGTCACCACCCGTTCCAGCGGAAAGGTGGCGTTCATTGTCATCCGCGACGGCTCGGGCTATCTGCAGGGTGTCGTCTCGCAGAAGGAAGTGGCGCCGGAAGTGTGGGAGCGCTTCGGCGGTATCACCCAGGAGACCAGCGTCGAGTTGACCGGCGAGGTGCGGGCCGATGCCCGTTCGCCCGGCGGCGTCGAGCTCGGAATCCGGGACCTGGTGATCCTGGGGGCCAGTGCCGAGTTCCCTATCTCCCCCAAGGAACATGGGACGTCCTTCCTCTTCGAGCATAGACACCTCTGGCTCCGGAGCCGCCGCCAGGTGGCCATCGCCAAGGTGCGGAATGAGGTCGTGCAGGCGATCCGCGACTTCTTCTTTTCGCGCGACTTCACCCTGGTGGACACCCCGATCCTGACCGGAGCGATAGGCGAGGAAGCGGGCAATCTCTTTGCCACCGAGTACTTCGATCTGGGCACTGCCTACCTGGCCCAGACCGGGCAGCTATACGTCGAAGCAGCGGCCGCGGCACTGGGCCAGGTGTACTGCTTCGGGCCGACTTTCCGGGCCGAGAAGTCGAAGACCCGGCGCCACCTGACCGAGTTCTGGATGGTGGAGCCGGAGGTGGCCTTCAATGACTCCGACGCCAACATGCAGTTGCAGGAGGAGTTCGTAAGCTACGTCGTGGGACGAGCCCTCACCGAACGCAAGGCGGAACTCGCCGAGCTGGAGCGCGACACGGCGCCGCTGGAACGGGTCACGGGGCCGTTCCCCCGGATTTCCTACACCGATGCAGTGGCCCGGCTCAACCAGCTGGGCTCCGACATTACCTGGGGCAAGGACCTGGGTGGTGACGACGAAACGCTGCTGGCGAAGGAATTCGACCGCCCGGTATTTGTCTACAACTATCCGCGCGAGGTCAAGGCGTTCTACATGAAGGAAAACCCTGACGATGCGCGGACCGTGCTCAACAACGACTGCCTCGCGCCCGAAGGGTATGGCGAGATCATCGGCGGCTCACAGCGCGAGGACGACCACGACCGGCTGCTGGCGCGGATCAAGGAGCAGGGGCTCGACCCCGCCGCCTATGGATGGTATCTCGACCTCCGGAAGTACGGCACTTTCGTCCACTCGGGATTCGGGCTGGGGATCGAGCGCACCGTGGCCTGGATCTGCGGCCTCCCCCACATCCGCGAGGCGATCGCCTTTCCGCGGCAGATTCATCGCCTCACGCCGTAATGGGCGGACGCGGTCCGCCCTTTCCTACTTGATCTCGTCCCACAGCCGGTCCAGCGCTTCCAGGCCGGCTTCGTGGAGCACGATGCCGCGCTCGGCGGCCAGCGCCTCCATCTCACGGAATCGCTCGGTGAACTTCCGGTTGGCGCCCTCGAGCGCGGCGGTCGGGTCCACACTCGCTTTCCGCGCGAGGTTCACCGCCGCGAACAGCAGGTCGCCCACCTCTTCCTGTATTGCTTCTATCTCGCCGCCGGTGAGGGCCTCGGTGACTTCGTCGGCTTCTTCGCGCACCTTTTCCTGCGGCCCGTTCACGTCAGGCCAGTCGAAGCCCACCGACGCCGCGCGCTCCTGCAGCCGCATGGCCGCGCGCAGGGCGGGGAGCTCGCGCGGCAATCCATCCAGCGTCCCGCCGGTGCGTTCCCTCCGCTTGAGCACTTCCCAGGGTTCAGGGGGCCCCAGGTCGAAGAGGTGGGGATGCCGCCGCTGCATCTTGCGGACAACCCGGTCGGCCAGGGCATCCGGCGTGCCCAGCCCATCCTCCTCCGCCAGCACCAGCTGCCAGGCCAGGTGAAGCAGCATGTCGCCCAGTTCGTCCGGCATCGCGTCGCGGTCCGCCTCGGCGATGGCATGGTCCAGCTCGAGCACTTCCTCCACCAGGTAGGGTCGCAGCGTCTCGCGGGTCTGCACCCGGTCCCAGCTGCAGCGGACCCGCAGGTCGCGCACCAGCGCCATCACCCGTTCCAGCGGTGCATCGTCTTGCTTCATGACTTTCGGAACCCCTATCATTCGCGCCGCCGTGACTGATACTGCCGCCGCCTCGCACGCCTGGGTCGATGTGGATCTCGACGCCATAGTCGCCAATGCGCGACGTGTGGCGCAGGTCTCCGTGAGCCGGCTGCTGCCGATGGTCAAAGCTAACGCCTACGGCCTCGGCGCCATTCCCGTAGCGCGCGCGCTCGCCGCCGCCGACCCATGGGGCTTCGGCGTCGCCACCCTCGCCGAAGGGCGCGAGCTGCGCGATGCGGGGATCACGTTGCCGATCGTGGTGTTCACCCCGTTCCTGCCGGCGTGGGCGCCGGTCATGGCTGCAGCACAGCTGACCCCGGTCATCGGGGCGGTCGAGTCGTTGGACGCATGGATCTCGTTGGGCCGCGACCTGCGATTTCACATCGGGCTCGACACCGGGATGAATCGGGCCGGGGCATCAGTGACCGACCCGGAGCTGCTGCTGGCGCTGCGGGAACGGCTCAGTGCTGCGAAGGGCTACGAGGGCGTCTGCACCCATTTCCACTCGGCCGACGCCGATGCGAGCTCGGTGGACCAGCAGTGGTGGGCCTTCCAGCAGGCGGTAGATGCCCTGGGGCCGCGGCCGCCGCTGGTGCACGCGGCCAATAGCGCCGCCGCGCTGCTGGGGCCCCGGTATGGCGCCGACCTGGTGCGGCCAGGCATCTACCTGTACGGCGGGCAGGCGGGGAGCGGCGGCGCCGATCCTGCGCCAGTCGCACACGTTCAGGCGGCCGTGGTGAGCGTCAGGACGATTCCGGCCGGTGATTCGGTGAGTTACGCCGCCACCTGGCGCGCGAACAGCACCACGAGGATCGCCACCGTCGCGGCCGGTTACGCTGATGGCGTGCCGCTCGCGTTTGCGACTGCCGGACAGATGGCAGTCCGCGGCCATGCAGTCCCGGTACGGGGGAGGGTCACCATGGACATGACCATGATCGAGGTGCCCGACGACGTGATGCCGGGCGATGTCGCGACGATCTTCGGTGGGCCGCTCGCGCTGGATGCGCAGGCCGAACGCGGCAGGACTATCTCCTATCAGCTGCTGACCAGTATCGGCCGCCGGGTGGAGCGCCGTTACCAGGGAACGGCATGAATCGGCGCCGTGCCGCGCTCATCGTACTCGATGGCCTCGGCATCGGGGCCGCGCCCGACGCCGCCGACTGGGGCGATGCCGGCAGCGACACGCTGGGCAATGTCACCCGCGCGGTGGGTGGGGTGGCGCTCCCGAATCTCGAGCGGCTGGGCCTGGGCTGCTGCGCGGATCTCGCGGGCATTCAGCGGGTGGACGCGCCCGAGGCGGCGTATGGCGTCGCCATTCCGGCGAGCCCCGGCAAGGACAGCACCACCGGCCACTGGGAGTTGTGCGGACTGAGGCTGGCCCAGGCGTTTCCTACCTACCCCGGTGGCTTTCCGGACGAACTCGTCACCGAGTTCGCGCGCCGCACCGGTCGGGAGGTGATCGGAAACGTCGCCTCCTCCGGCACAGCCATCCTGGACCGGCTCGGCGCCGAGCATATGGCAAGCGGCGCGTGGATCGTGTACACCTCGGCCGACAGCGTCTTCCAGGTGGCGGCGCACGAGGACGTGGTGCCGCTGGGTGAACTGTATCGGGCATGCACCGTCGCCCGTGAGCTGCTCACCGGCGAGCATGGAGTGTCGCGGGTGATCGCCCGGCCGTTCACCGGGAAGCCCGGCAACTGGACGCGGACCCCTCGGCGCAAGGACTTCAGCCTGGCTCCGCCGGGTGACACGCTCATCGACCGGCTGGCAGCCCATCACATACCGCGGGTGGGCGTCGGCAAGGTGGACGATCTCTTCGCCGGCCGAAATCTCTCGGCGGAGCACACCGCCACCAATGCCATCGCGTACGGCATGATCGGCACCGCGCTCGGCGCGATGCAGCGGGGGCTGCTCTTTGCCAATGTGATCGAGTTCGACCAGTCCTGGGGCCACCGCAACGACGTTGCCGGCTTCGTCCGGGGCCTGCGCGAACTCGACGCGGCGATGCCCCGGATGCTCGCCGGGCTCCGCCCAGAGGACCTCGTTATCTTTACCGCGGACCACGGCAACGATCCGACCACACCCTCCACCGATCATTCCCGTGAGCAGGTGCCGGTGCTGGTAACCGGTCCCCGGGTGCGCCCTGCGGCCCTGGGCCAGCGACAGACATTCGCCGACGTGGGCCAGACGATCGCGGAGTTCCTGGGGGTGGAGCCGTTGGCGAGCGGAATTTCGTTTCTGCGTGAGGTGTGGATTGACTGATTCCCTCGAAGCGGCGGCGCGGACAGCGCAGCAGCAGGCCTGGGCCCCCTACTCGCATTTCCGGGTAGGCGCGGCACTCGAGGCCGAGGATGGCACGGTGTTCACGGGGTGCAACGTGGAGAATGCCTCATACGGACTTACGATCTGCGCCGAGCGGGCCGCGCTGGCGTCCGCGGTGACCGCGGGCGCCCGCCGGTTTCGGCGCGTGGTTGTGGTGACCGACAGCGAGCCACCGGCGGCGCCGTGCGGCGCGTGCCGCCAGGTACTGGCCGAATTCGGCACCGATCTCCAGGTGGAGTCGGTGGGCAAGAGCGGCCGTCGGTCGTGGCGGCTGGGCCAGCTGCTGCCGGACGCGTTCGGCCCGGGGTCGCTGGCATGACGCGCGTGCTCTGCCTGCTCGCAGCGACACTGCTGCTGGGCGCCTGCACCGAGAAACTCACCGCGCCGGGGGAATGTCCCGGCCTCTGCCCCTCCGACAATCTCGAAGTGCGCGACACCGTGATCACCGCCACCCGGGACAGCGGTTACGTCGGCTTCGTACCGGCTGGCGGTGGCTCCAGGCTGCTGGCGGCCAATGGCCACGCGGGTCTCGACCTGATTCCGATCATCCGGTTTGCGCGGGCTGTCGATTCAATCACCATCGAAGACACCCTGCGGCCCGCCATCGTCGATTCGGTCCTGCTCTTCGTGACGGTGACGCTGAGGGATCCCGCCGCCACCGGACTGGCGCTCGACTTCTACAAGCTCCCCCCGGCGGTCACCACGGACTCCGGCACCACCCATGCCGAAGTCGCCGCCGCCCTGGTGCCGGAACGCCTGGTCGCCTCGGTGCCGCTGCCGGACACGCTCACCAACGGCGAAGTCGGCGTGGTCCTGGCTGGAGCCGATCTCGAGCGGCTGGCGTTCGCCCCCGAGGACGACAAGGTGCTGCGGCTGGCGTATCGACTGCAGGGGCCGACTCCCACCGGTATCGGCATCGCCTCGCAAGCGGGAGGAGCCACGGCGCCCGGCTTCGTGTCGTACATGCGAGTGGTACTGCCGGACACGACCATCTCGCGGACCATTCCGCGAACCATACAGTACGGCAGTTTCGTCAGCAGCGCGCCGGCGGACGCTCCGTCGCCTGACGAATTGCCGCTGGGTGGATGGCCGTCGCGCCGGGCCATCCTTCGGTTCGAACTCTCGCCCATGCTGCGGGACACGGCCCGGATCATTCGCGCAACGCTCGAGCTCACCCCGACCGAGCCGATCGCCGCACTTCCGGGCGATACCGTTCGCCTTGACGTGCGTGGGGTGTTCTCGGACCTGGGGCCCAAGTCGCCCCGGATCTCGGGCAACGGTGGCGCGCTGATTCACACCAGGATCCTCACCAACGGGTCGACAGCGCCCGTGCCGATTGAAGTGTCCCGAATTGCCACGCTCTGGAACGGTAACTCGGGCGTGCCACCGGTGCTGATGGTGACCATTGCACCCGAGGCCGCGACGTTCGGGACTGCCCGCTTCGGCTCGAGCCGGATGCCGGGTCTCGAGCCCCGACTCCGGCTGACCTACGCCATGCCCTATCCGTTCGAGGTCCAGTAACGTGCGCCGTTCCCTGATCGTCCTGGCCGCGCTGGGCGTGCTGGCTGCTGTCCCGGCATGGGGGCAGTCATCCCAGTTCGGCATCAACGGACTGGGCATTCCCGGGCGGGGGCTCTCGATCCGCGCGGCAGGTGCCGGCGGCGCGTTCGGGTTTTTCGATCCGCTGTCGAGCCTCAATCCTGCATCGGTGAATGAGCTGACGCAGCTGACCGCCGGGTTTGCCATGGTTGGCAGCTACCGCAACTCCAGCAATCCTTCCGCCGAGGCGTCGGGCCGCGATACCCGGTTCCCCCAGTTCATGGCGGGCGGCGCGGTGCCGCGCAGCCGCCTCGCGCTCGGCGCCTACTTTTCGAATTACTCCGACCGTGACTTCCTGCTCGCGTCGTCCGACACCATCCAGCTGAACGGCTCGCCGGTGGGGGTCACGGATACGCTTGCCTCGCTGGGTGGATTGAGCGACCTGCGGCTCACGGTGGGCTACCGGCCGCCGGGGTGGTCGCTGGGTGCCGGCATGCATGTGATCACCGGCGGCACCCGGGTCTCGCTCAAGCGAGTGTTCGACGACTCGCTTTACAACCCGGTGAGCCAGCGGGCCGAGATTTCCTACAGCGGGGTCGGCTTCTCCGTGGGCGCGGCGCGCTCGCTTGGCGGCGGCCTCGCCGCGAGCGCCATGATCCGGCTCGATGGCAGCGCCCGTATCGATCGCGACAGCACCGAAGTGGGGACAGTGGACTTGCCGATCACGTTCGGTGGTGCGCTCCGCTGGCGCGCTTCGCCTCGCCTGGACCTGGCCACGTCGGTGACGCGACGCAGCTGGTCGGGCGCGGATGACGACCTGCGGGCGCTGGGTGGCACCGGGTCGCGCAATACCTTCGAATGGAGTGGCGGTGCGGAGTGGCTCAGCGATCCCCGGCGGCCGGCGAGCCGACCCCTGCGGGTCGGCGCCCACTACCGCACGCTGCCGTTTCCCGTCGAATCAGGGGCCCAGCCGAAGGAGTTCGGGCTGAGCCTTGGATCGGCGATGGGCTTCGCCCGCGATCCGCAGAGCGGGATGGCTCGGGCGCAGGTGGACCTCTCGCTGTCGCGCGTCTGGCGCTCCGCCGCCGGTGGGTACCGCGAGGGCGCGTGGCTCATAGGTGTAGGATTCAGTGTTCGCCCCTGACAGGCAATCGCCCACCAAGGCATCTTCCGGCATGACCAGGCGCGTCTACATCGAGACCTACGGCTGCCAGATGAACGTGGCGGACTCCGAACTCATGTTCGGGGTCCTCGCCGGCGCGGGCTACGAGCGCACCGACGAACCAGCCATTGCCGATGTGCTGCTGGTCAATACCTGCGCCGTCCGCGACAACGCCGAGCAGCGGGTCATCGGCCGGGTCGGTGAGCTGCAGCGTCACAAGCGGCCGGGCGACGTGCTGGGGGTCGTGGGTTGCATGGCCCAGCGGCTGGGGCCGGCCTTGCTGGCGCAGGCGCCCAGGGTCGATCTCGTGGTAGGCCCCGACGCCTATCGCAGCCTGCCGGAGCTGGTGGGGCACGCAGCCGAAGGTGAGCGGCGGTCGGAGACCGGGTTTCGTTCGTGGGAGCACTACGAGGACGTCCCGGCCATACGGGAGCCGGGGCCGACCCAGTTCGTGACAGTCCAGCGCGGTTGCGATTATCGGTGCACCTTCTGCATCGTCCCGTATACGCGCGGACCGGAGCGCAGCCGTAAACTGGATGACGTGGTGCGCGAGGTGCGGTCGCTGATCGAGACCGGCGCCAGCGAAGTCACCCTGCTGGGCCAGACCGTCAACAGCTACCACGATGGTGAATCCGACTTCGCCGACCTGCTGCGTGCGGTCGGCGCGGTGGATGGGCTGCGGCGGCTGAGATTCACCAGCCCGTACCCCACCGAGTTCACCGAGCGGGTGGTGGAGGCCATGGCCGGGACGCCCGCCGTATGCGAGCACGTGCATCTCCCGGTGCAGAGCGGCAGCAACGCGGTGCTGCGGCGGATGCTTCGGCGTTATACCCGCGAGGGCTGGCTCGAGGTAGTCGATCGCCTGCGGCTCGCCATGCCGGGCATCACGTTCTCCACTGATGTCATCGTCGGCTTCCCGGGCGAAACCGAGGCCCAGTTCGACGAGACGCTTTCGCTGGTGCGTGAAGGCGGGGTGGACGACGCCTATACGTTCAAGTACTCGCCGCGGGACGGGACCCCTGCCACCCGGCTCAAGGATTTCGTGCCGGACGATGTCGCGTCCGACCGTCTCGCCCGGCTGATCGCGCTGGTCCGCGAGCAATCGCGTGCCCGCAACCTGACCCGGGTGGGTCAGGTGCACGAGGTTCTGGTTGAGCGCCCGGCCCGCAAGGGTGGCATGATGCTGGGCCGCAGCCGCACCAATTTCCTCGTCCTGCTCGACCTTCCTGCGTCGGCGCGAGGGGAGTACCACACCGTTCGACTGACCGGGACATCCGGCTCCACCTTCACCTCGGTGCCGTCAGCTGCGAGGGGGCTCGCCGTTCTATGATCAAGAATCTTTCCGAGGAGCACGTGTTTGCCGCGTACGACCGGCTGCGTCCCTCGTTTCCGCAGTTCTGTGGCTGCGACATGTGCCGGGGTGATGTGCTGATCTACGCCCTCAACCGGGTGCAGGCGCGATACGTCAACACCCTGGCCGGAAGCGTGATGACCGAACTCAACCTGGAGAAGGACCAGAGCCGCGCCCAGATCGAGGTGCTGGTCATGGAAGGGCTCAGGAAGGTTGACCTCGCGCCGCGCTGCGGCCGCAAGCCATCGTCCGGGCCGTTCAGGGGGTAGGGTGCGAGCCCCGCGTTTCGGGGTGCAGGTGGCAGTGCTGTTCGGGGCCGGTCTCGCGACCGGCCTTTCGCATTTTCGGGCTCCGGCACTCGTCGCCGCGGTCCTCGCCACACTGCTCGTGTCGGGTCGCCAGCGGGTGCGAGTTCTCGTACTGGTGGCGGCACTGGCACACGGGTGGCTCGCCGAAGCCGGCGAGAGCCGCCGCTGCGCCGCGCGCCTTCCGCCGGGGAAGCTCGAGCTCGCGGTGCACGCGGTGGATCCGGTGCGCTTTCCGGCGGCGGCCCGGGCAGCGCTGCCGGACGTAGCCTGTCGCGGAACCATCGACGTGCGCTGGCCTGAGCGCGTCCTGCCAGTGCGCGCGGGAACCGAGGCCCGGGTGGAAGGCCGATGGCTGCCCCGGACGCGTGCGTTCGGGCGGCGCGGGGGCACTCTGCTGATCACCCGCGTCGAGCTCACTGGCGTCGCGCCAGGTTCGGCGGAACGGCTCCGCAATGCCACCGTGTCGGCCAGCCTGAAGCTCTATGGCGAGCGATCGCCGCTGGTCGATGCGTTGGTGCTGGGTACGCGTGGCGGGATGGATCGCGAGCTGAAGGATGACTTCGCCCGGTCGGGCCTGGTGCACCTGCTCTCGATCAGCGGGTTTCACGTTGGCCTGCTTTCCGCGTGGGTTGTGCTCGCGGTGGCCGCGATGGGGTTCCCGCGCCAGCGTGCCATGGGTATCGGCGCGTTGGCCGGTGCCGCTTACGTCGTCTTCCTGGGCTGGCCGGCCCCGGCCGGCCGTGCCGCGGCGCTCTGCTGCGTGCTGGCGCTGTGCCTCAAGCGGCAGCGGCATACCGACAGCGGATCGCTGCTGGCCGCAACGGCGCTGGCGGTGATGCTGGTCGATCCGTGGGCGGTGGTAGATCTGGGCGGGTGGCTCTCGGTCTCGGCGCTGTGGGGCGCCACCACCGCCACGCGCTGGACCGACCGCGCGTTCGGGCCGGGTTTTCTGCCGCGCACACTGGGTTCGTCCATTGGCGCCACGCTGGCCACCGCACCGATCACCGCAGCCGGTATCGGCACCGTGGCCCTGGCCGGTGTTCTCATGAACATCGCGGCGATCCCGCTCGCCGCAGTGGCGGTGCCCGGTGTAGCGGCCAGTCTGGTCCTGGCGTCACTGGTTCCATTTCTGGCCTCGGCGCTGGCCGCGGGTTCCGGGCTGGCGCTTCATGGGCTGGAGTGGTGCGCCCGCTGGGGAGCAGCGCTCCCGCTGGGACACGGTGAGGTGCCGGCCGAACTGCGGTCGGCCGTTCCGTGGCTGGTGCTGCTGGCCGTGGGGCTCTGGGCCATCGGTCCCCGCAACACCCGCATTGCCGCCGCGCGGCGCCTGGCAGTCGCAACGCTGATCGCCAGCTGCCTCACGCTGGGGCAGGCGTTGCCGGTGCGAAGCCGCGATGAAAGCCTGCTCACGTTACATTTTCTCGATGTAGGGCAGGGCGATGCCGCCGCGATTCGCACCCCGGGTGGGCACTGGGTCCTGATTGATGCCGGCCCGAGGGACGAACGGTTCGACGCAGGCCGTCGGGTGGTGGCTCCGTTCCTGGCGCGCGCCGGTGCGCGCCGGCTCGACGCGGTGGTGGTGTCGCACGCGCACCTCGATCACCTGGGCGGTGTCGATGCCGTCCTCCAGCGGTTTCCGGTGGATGCCGTGCTCGAACCGGGCGACGCGGTGGCGGAGCCGTCGTACGACGGGTTCCTGGGAGCCGTGGCGGCCAGCGGCGCGCGGTGGGTGCCGATTCGCGCGGGTGCAGCATTTGCCGTGGATAGCGTGTCGTTTCGGGTGATTCACCCGGACACGGCCTGGGCCGAGTGGGGGCTCGATCTCAACGAGGACTCCGCGGTGCTGCTGGTGGAGTACCGCGAGTTTCGCGCGCTCTTCCCCGGCGATGCCGGCTGGGACGCCGAGCGCCGGATGCTGGGCTCGGTGGGCCGGGTGGACCTGCTGAAGGTCGGCCACCATGGGAGCGCCACCGCGAGCGGCACGTCGTGGCTGGCGGAGCTGGAGCCGACGGTTGCGGTGATCAGCGTGGGCCGTAACCGGTACGGCCATCCCTCGCGCGAGGCGCTGGAGCGGCTGGCGGAAGCCGGCAGCGATGTCTGGCGCACGGACCATGACGGCACCATCACCGTGACGACGGACGGCAGCACGATGCATCTGCGCGGCCGAGACCGCGACCGGATCCTGCGGGTTGACCTCGAGGAGAGCACGCCGTGAATACATCGGTCACCACCATCGAGCGGTTCATCATGGACCAGGAGGACCGCTATCCCGAGGCCACGGGCGAGCTGTCCAACCTGCTGTACGACCTGGCCCTGGGCACCAAGATGATCGCCGCCGCCATCCGCCGCGCCGGGCTGGTGGATGTGCTGGGCAGCAACGGCACCGACAATGTCCAGGGCGAGGAGCAGCAGAAGCTCGACGTCCTCGCCAACGACATCATCAAGAACTCGCTCAGCCACACCGGACGGGTCTGCGTGCTCTGCTCCGAGGAGGAGAACGAGATCATCCCGGTGCCGGAGCAGTACGAGGCCGGCAAGTACGCGGTGCTGTTCGACCCGCTGGACGGCTCGTCCAACATCGATGTCAACAGCGCCGTTGGCACCATCTTCAGCATCTACCGCCGGGTCTCGCTCGAGGGCCGCGGCACCATGGCCGACATCCTGCAGCCCGGCTGCAAGCAGGTCGCGGCCGGCTACGTGATGTACGGCTCCAGCACGATGATGGTGTACACCACCGGCCAGGGCGTACATGGGTTCACGCTCGACCCGACCATCGGAGAATTCCTGCTCAGCCATCCGCGGATCATCACGCCCCGGGTGGGCAAGTACTACAGCGTCAACGAGAGCAACTTCGCCCGCTGGGACCGCCCGATGCAGCACGTGGTGCGGGGGCTGCACGGTGACCGGCCGGACGACATCACCGGCAAGAACTCGCGCTACATCGGGTCGCTGGTGGCCGATTTCCACCGCAACCTGATCGCGGGTGGTGTGTTCCTCTACCCGGCGGACACCAAGAATCCCCGGGGCAAGCTGCGGCTGCTGTACGAGGCAGCGCCGATGGCGTTCATTGCCGAACAGGCGGAGGGCTCCGCCACGGATGGCGTCAATCGTATTCTCGACATCGAGCCGACCGGGCTGCACCAGCGCACCCCATTGGTGATCGGCTCGCGCAACGATGTGGGCTACGTGGCCGATACACTTCGGCGCCAGATGGTGCCGGCCCGCCCGGCCGAGCCGCTGAAGGCCCCGGTGCTGTGAGCGGCCCGCAAGACCTCGGTGAGCCGGGGGCGTGGCCCTTCACCCGCGGTATCCACCCGTCGATGTACACCAGCCGGCTCTGGACCATGCGCCAGTACGCCGGCTTCGGCACCGCTGAGGAAACCAACACCCGGTTCCGCCAGCTGCTGGCCCGAGGGCAGACCGGGCTCTCCACCGCATTCGACCTTCCCACCCAGATGGGATACGACTCGGACCACGCCATGGCCCGTGGAGAAGTTGGCCGCGTGGGCGTGGCGATCGACACGGTGGACGACCTCAAGCTCCTCTTTCGCGACATCCCGCTCGACCAGGTCAGCACCTCGATGACCATCAACGCCACGGCCGCGGTGCTGCTGGCAATGTACGTCGTGGCAGGTGAAGAGCAGGGAGTTGCGCACACGGCGCTCACCGGCACGGTGCAGAACGATGTGCTCAAGGAGTTCATCGCCCGCGGCACGTACATCTACCCGGCGCGGCCGTCATTGCGGCTGGTGGCAGAGGTGTTCCGGTATGTCGCGGACGAGGGGATGAACTTCAATCCGATCTCCATCAGCGGCTATCACATGCGGGAAGCCGGCGCGACCGCCGCGCAGGAGATCGGCTTCACCCTGTCCAACGGGCTCGAGTATGTGCGCCTTGCGGAGACAGCCGGGGTGCCGGTCAACCTGCTGGGGCCGAGGTTGTCATTCTTCTTCGCCAGCCACAACAACCTCTTCGAGGAAGTGGCCAAGTTCCGCGCGGCAAGGCGGCTCTGGGCCCGGTTGCTGCGCGAGCGGCATGGCGCCGACGACAACGCCTGCCGGCTGCGGTTCCACACCCAGACCGGCGGCGTGACGCTGCAGGCCCGGCAGCCGCTCAACAACGTGGTGCGGGTGACGGTGCAGGCGCTGGCGGCGGTGCTGGGTGGCACCCAGTCACTTCATACCAACGGCTACGACGAAGCTTTGGCGTTGCCGTCGAGCGAGAGTGCGATACTCGCGCTGCGCACCCAGCAGGTCCTCGCGTACGAGAGCGGGATGGCCGACGCGGTCGATCCGCTCGCCGGGAGCTTCTATGTGGAATCGCTCACCGACCGGCTCGAGGCCGAGGCGCGGGAACTGGTGGAGCAGGTCGACGCGCTGGGCGGGTCGGCGGCGGCGGTCGAGCGAGGCTTCTTCCAGGAGGCGATCGCCGACAGTGCCTGGCGGCAGCAGCAGGCGCTGGAGTCGGGCGAGCAGGTGGTGGTGGGCGTCAACAAGTTCACTGACGAGGCGCCGCCGCCGATCATGCCGATGCCCGACTACTCGGCGCTGGAGCAGCGGCAGCGGGAGCGGCTGGCACAGGCGCGCGCGAGTCGCAACGACCGGGCGGTGCAGTCCGCGCTCTCGGCGCTGGGCGAGGCGGCAGCGGGCGAAGCTGCGCTCATGCCGCTGATCCTGGACGCCGTCCGGGCCCGCGCCACCGTGGGCGAGATCAGCGACACTTTCCGCACCGCGTGGGGCACCTACTCCGCATAACCTCACCCCCCACCGCGCTCGGGCGATACCTGGCTGGCTCGTTGTGCTTCGTAGTTTGGTTACATGAACCACAGAGACACAGAGCGCACGGAGGCTCACGAGAAGAGGCTGACCGAGTGCATCATCGGCGCGGCGATTCGGGTGCATCGTGAGTTGGGACCGGGACTGCTCGAGTCTATTTACGAGAGGTGTTTGGCGATCGAGCTCGAGCTTCGTCACCGCACGGTGCAGCGCCAAGTCGCGATGCCGCTCAACTATCGCGGCTTGCCAGTCGGTTGTGGCTTCCGTGCCGACCTGGTAGTGGATAACCGCGTGTTGGTTGAAGTCAAAGCGGTAGAAAGACTTGAGCGTGTTCATCTCGCCCAGGTTCTCACCTATCTTCGGGTGGCGAACCTTCGGGTAGGCCTCATCCTCAATTTCAACGTTCCAGTGCTGGTGGGTGGCCTGAAGCGGGTGATTAACGGGTATGATCGAAGCGCTTTGCCTCTGTGATCTCTGTGGCTCTGTGGTTGAATTCCAAACCGGCACAGCTTGAAGACCGCTTCGGAAGCGGCTAACTTTACGTGTTATCGACGGTTAGCCATCTCAAGGATCCATGCCGACTTACGAGTACGTCTGCCCGGCGGGGCACGAGTTTGAGAAGTTCCAGAAGATGTCCGCTCGCCCTGGGGCCCGGTGCCCGGTCTGCAAGCGCGCGGCGGTCCGGCAGATTTCGGGGGGAGCGGGGCTGGTCTTCAAGGGCACCGGTTTCTACATCACCGACTACGGCAAGGACGGCAAGGGCCCGCGCAAGGCACCGGTCGAGTCCAGCTCGGACAGCAAGCCCGACTCCAAGAGCGAGTCCAAGTCCACCAAGCCTGACACCAAGCCACCCGCGAAGAAGGCCGCCGAGTGAGCGACCTCCTCCGCTCGGCGCTGGAGGACGCGGCAGCGGCGCTGGGACATCCCGGCGCCGACTTCGTTGTGGAGCGCCCCCGCGACCCCACCCACGGGGACCTCGCCACCAACCTCGCGCTGGTCGTCGCCAAAGCCCGCCGGGCCAATCCGCGCGCGATCGCCGCGGAGCTTCTCAAGGTCCTCGCCGCGCCGGCCGGCCTCATTGCCCGCACCGAGGTCGCGGGTCCCGGCTTTATCAACTTCTGGCTCTCCGAGAGCCACCTCACCGATGCGCTCGCCTCGATCATCGCCGCCGGCCCCGCGTACGGGCGCAGCGATGAGGGCCGCGGCATCACGGTCAACGTCGAGTTCGTCTCGGCCAATCCCACCGGCCCCTTGCACGTGGGCCACGGCCGGGGCGCGGCCCTGGGTGACGCGATCAGCTCGCTGCTGGAGTGGACCGGGCACGAAGTGACGCGCGAGTTCTACGTCAACGACGCCGGTGCCCAGATCGACCGCCTGGGCGAGAGCCTCTGGGCCCGGGTGCAGGAGGCGGTGGGACGCGAGGGCCAGGTGCCCGAGGGCGGGTACCACGGCGAGTACCTGCGGGAGAACGCCGCCACGCTGCTGGCCGACGAGGGCGCCACCTTCGCCGACCTCGCCCCCGAGGCGGGCATGGCGCGGGCGCGGGCGCGGGGCATCGCGTTGCAGCGCTCGGAGCAGGACCGCGACCTCGCCGACTTCGGGGTGCGTTTCGATGTCTTCTCCAGTGAGCAGGCGGTGTACGACCGCGGCGCGGTGGCGGCCGCCCTGGACGAACTCGATGCCAAGGGACTGACGTTCGAGAAGGACGGGGCGCTCTGGTTCCGCACCACCGACTTTGGCGACGACCAGGATCGGGTGCTCCGCAAGAGCGACGGGACCTACACCTACTTCCTCCCCGACATCGCCTATCACATCGACAAGTTCAGCCGCGGCTTTCAGCGGCTGATCGACGTCTGGGGTGCCGACCATCACGGCTACATCCCCCGGATGCGCGCCGCCATGCGGGCGCTGGGGCATGACGAGCGGCAGTTCGAGATCGCGATGGTCCAGCTGGTGAAGGTGGTGCGCAGCGGGGAAGAGGTGAAGATGTCGAAGCGTGCCGGGACCTTCATCACCCTGCGTGACCTCTTTACGGAGACCGGCACCGACGCGGCGCGATACTTCTTCCTGATGCGCAAGGCGGACAGCCACCTGGTCTTCGACGTCGAGCTCGCCACCCGGCAGACCGACGAGAATCCGGTGTTCTACGTCCAGATGGCGCACGCGCGGCTGTCGGGCATCTTCCGCACCGCCGGGATGGATCCATCCGCCGCCACCGGCACGCCCGACCTCGCGGGGCTGCCGGCGCCGCAGGACCTCGAGCTGCTCAAGAAGCTCACGGCGTTTCCCGGGCTGGTGTCGCGGGCGGCGCGCGAGTCGGAGCCGCACCGGGTCTGCGTCTATCTCGAGGAGCTCGCCACCACGGTGCACGGCTGGTACCACCACACCCGCACCGTGGGTGAGGCCGCGCCCATCGAACAGAACCGCCTCCTCCTGGCCCGGGCTGCGCGTACCGTGCTCGCCAACGGGCTCGGCATCCTTGGCCTTTCCGCTCCTGACCGGATGTGACCCGATGAGCCTGCTCGTGGTTGGCAGTGTGGCACTGGATTCGATCTTTACCCCGTTCGGCGAGACGGCTGATGCGCTGGGTGGCTCGGCCGTGTACTTCAGCGTGGCTGGCGCGCTGCTCCACCCGGTGACCGTGGTGGGCGTCGTGGGCCAGGACTATCCGATGCCATTGCTCGAGAAGCTGGCACCGCGGGGCATCGACTGGAGCGGGGTGGAGCGAGCGAAGGGCGAAAGCTTCCGCTGGAAGGGGAAGTACTCCTACGACCTGCAGAGCCGGGAGACCCTCGAGACCCGCCTCGGCGTGTTCGCCGACTTCCAGCCCAAGCTGCCGCCGGCCACTCGCGACGCCGAGTATGTGTTCCTGGGAAACATCGACCCCGAGCTGCAACTTCGCGTCCTGGAGCAGGTGCATCAGCCGAAGCTGGTGGCCTGCGACACAATGAATTACTGGATCCAGGGCAAGAAGCCGTCGCTGATGCGGCTGCTGGAGCAGGTGGATGTCCTGATGGTCAACGATGGCGAGGCGCGCGAGCTCTCCGGTGACTGGAACATCCACCGCGCGGGGCGCTGGATCCTGCGCCACGGCCCCGACCGCGTGGTCATCAAGCAGGGTGAGTACGGTGCGCTGCTCATGGACCACGAGAACACTTTCTACGTCCCGGCCTACCCTCTGGAGGAAGTCTTCGACCCGACCGGCGCCGGCGACGCGTTTGCGGGCGGCTTCATGGCCTATCTCGCGCGAGCCGGATCCACCGAGAATGTCGAACTTCGGCGGGCGATGATCTACGGCGCCACCATGGGTTCCTTCGCGGTCAGCCAGTTCGGCATCCGCGGTTTCGAGTCGCTCACGCTGTCGGACGTCGAGGACCGTGCCCGTGCCTTCCGGGAACTGACCCAGGTGGACATGGCGGAGCGGCTCACATGAACAAGCCCGCCAGCCAGTACGCGTCGGCGGGCGTCGACCTGGCCGGCGCGGAAGCCGCCAAGGCCCGCATTGGCGCTGCGGTGTCCGGCACCCGCACGTCGCTGTCGCTGGGCGAGGTGGGCGCGTTCGGCGGGATGGTGCGGGTGCCCGCTGGGATGAAGCAGCCGGTGCTGGTCATGAGTACCGATGGGGTGGGCACCAAGGTGCTGCTGGCGCAGCAGGCCGGGCGCTTCGACACCGTGGGCGAGGATCTCGTCAATCACAGCGTCAACGACATCCTGGTGCATGGTGCGCGCGGCATTGCGTTCATGGACTACATCGCCGGCGCCGGGCTCGGCATCGACGAGGTCGCCGGGATCGTCGAGGGAGTGGCGCGGGCTTGCCGTGCCCATGACATGGCGCTTGCCGGCGGCGAGACCGCCCAGATGCCGGGCCTGTACCAGCAGGGCCATTTCGACCTTGCCGGGACCATCATTGGCGTGGTCGAGGAGGGCGAAGCCATCCATGGCGACAGGATCGTGGCCGGCGACGCGCTGCTGGCCTACGCCTCGACCGGTCTTCACACCAATGGCTACACGCTGGCGCGGAGCATTCTGTTCGATCGGATGCACCTGAGCCTCGAGGGTCTGCTGGGCGATACCGGCATGCAGACCGCCGATGCATTGCTCGCGGTGCATCGCAGCTACGCCGCGTCGGTCTTTCCCGTGCTCGGCAGCATTCACGGCCTGGCCCACATCACCGGCGGCGGCATCGGTGGCAACCTGGTCCGGGTGCTGCCCGAAGGAGTCCAGGCGTTCATCGACCCGCACTCCTGGGAACTGCCGCCGCTCTTCGAGCTGCTGCAGCAGGCCGGTAGGGTGGACGATGCCGAGATGCGCGAGGTGTTCAACCTCGGCGTCGGCCTCATCGCGGTGCTTCCGGCCGATGCGGTAGCGGGAGCCCAGGTGGCCGCCTCGAAGCAGGGCGTCGACACGTGGGTCATGGGCGACGTCCGCGCCGGTGAGCGGGCCGTCACGTTCGGTCCCTGAGCCCATCGGGAGCGGCGGGTGGACGAACGCGGCGCTATGGAGCGGGCACTGGAACTGGCCCGACGAGGCTGGGGCCGGGTGCACCCCAATCCCATGGTCGGCGCCGTAGTGCTGCAGGGCGAGCGAGTCGTGGGCGAGGGGTGGCACGCGGAATTCGGTGAGCGGCACGCCGAGCCCGCAGCGCTGGAGGCCGCCGCTGATGCGGTGCGTGGTGCAACGCTGGTGGTGACGCTGGAGCCGTGCAACCATCAGGGCAGGCAGCCGCCGTGCACCGACGCGATCATCAGTGCGGGCGTGCGCCGGGTGGTCGCGGCGATTCACGATCCGAATCCGGTTGCGGCGGGCGGGATCGTTCGCCTGCGCGCGGCTGGAGTGGATGTCTCGACCGGATTGCTCGAGACCGAGGCTGCTCGGCTCAACGCCGCGTTCCTGCATGCTGCGAGCGGCGCACAGCGACCCTGGATCGCCGTGAAGCTGGCCACCAGTGTCGATGGCGCCATCGCCGACGGCAGCGGTGCCTCCCGGTGGGTGTCCGGCGCCGAGGCCCGCGCGTGGGCCCACTGGTTGCGCGCCGGCTTCGACGCCATCGCGGTCGGGAGCACGACCGCGCTCCGGGATGACCCGTCTCTCACTGTGCGTGGGCCGCTCGCTCCCCGCATCGCCCCGCGTCGGGTAGTCTTTGACCGCAAGCTTCGGCTGCCTCTCGATTGCGCCCTGGTGGAGAGCGCGCAGCAGGTGCCGGTCATCGTTGTCGCCGCGCCGGAGCAGGAAGGAACCAGCAAGGCGGCCGAGCTGACGGCCGCCGGAGCCAGCGTGGTTTACGCCGGGTCCACCGCGGAGGGGTTGAAGGAACTCCACAGCCTGGGCCTGCGTTCGCTGCTGGTGGAAGGGGGGGCTGGACTGGCCACGTCCCTGGCAACCGACGACCTGGTGGATCGGTACTACTGGATCCAGAGCCCGTTGTTCCTTGGCGCGGACGCGCTCGCTGCATGGAGCCTGCCCGCCGTGTCGCTCCAGGCTTCCCCGAGGTGGCACGTGGTGCAGCGCGCTCCGCTGGGTCAGGACACTCTCCTGGTACTGGATCGCACCTGATGTTCACCGGATTGGTGAGTGCTGTCGGCACCGTGATGCAGGTTGGCGAGCGCGGTGGCGGACGCGACCTGGGGGTTGCGGTGCCGTGGTCCGGCATCGAGCGGGGCGAGAGCATCGCAGTAAACGGCGCCTGCCTCACGGTGGAGCAGGTGATTTCCGGCGGCTTCCAGGTGCACGTGGTGCAGACCTCGCTCGAGCGCACAACGCTGGGGAGTCTCACGCCAGGCGACCGGGTCAATCTCGAGCGCGCGCTGCGAGCGGGTGAAGCCCTGGGGGGCCACCTGGTGCAGGGGCATGTGGACGGTGTCGGCACGATTGTCGGAACTTCGCAGCGCGACGACACCCGGCTGTTCGACATTCGGGTGCCTGACGCGGTGGCGGACGTGACGGTCCCACTCGGCAGCATCACCGTGGACGGCGTGAGCCTGACGGTCAATGCCATCCCGTCGCCCGGTGTAGTCCAGGTATCGCTGATACCCTTTACCTTTGAGCACACCACGCTCGGAGATCGCAAGGCCGGCGACGTGGTGCACCTGGAAGCGGATCTTGTCGGCAAGTATGTGCAGGCCATGCTGCGCCGGACGCCCGGCGCCACACCGGCCTGACACGGCGCGAACAACGGACGGACTGAATGGCGCTCGGCAGCATCACGCAGGCCATCGAGGACCTGCGGAACGGCAGGATGATCGTCGTGGCGGACGACGAGGACCGCGAGAACGAGGGTGACCTCATTTGCGCGGCCGAGCTGGTCACGCCCGAGATGGTCAACTTCATGGCCACCGAGGGACGCGGGCTGGTGTGCCTGGCGCTCACCGCCGAGCGCTGCGACGAACTGGGACTGCCGCAGCAGGTGGAACGCAATACAGAGGAGCACGGCACCGCCTTCACCATCACCATCGACGCCGACCGGCGGTTCGGGGTGACGACGGGCATCTCGGCTGGCGATCGCGCGTCCACCATCCATGTTGCCATCAACCCTGAGACGCGTCCGGGCGACCTGCGCCGGCCGGGGCACATCCCGCCGCTGCGCGCGCGCGCCGGTGGGGTGCTGCAGCGGGTAGGGCACACGGAGGCGGCAGTGGACCTCGCTCGAATGGCGGGGCTGTACCCGGCCGGCGTGATCTGCGAGATCCTCAACGCTGATGGCACGATGGCCCGGGTGCCCGAGTTGCATGCGTTCGCCGAGCGGCACGGCCTGACGTTCGTGACGGTGGCCCAGCTGGTGGCGCACCGGCTGGCCACCGAGCAGCTGGTGCATCGGGTGGCCGAGGCCAGGCTTCCCACTCCCTACGGCGAGTTCAGGGTCCTCGGGTATCGCAACGACGTTGACCGCGCGGAGCACGTGGCGCTGGTCATGGGCGATGTCCGCGGCAAGCCCGACGTGCTGGTCCGGATGCATTCGAAGTGCCTCACCGGCGACGTGTTCGGGTCGCAACGGTGCGACTGCGGCTTCCAGCTGCACGCGGCCATGGAGAAGATCGGCGAGGCAGGCGCGGGCGTGATCGTCTATCTCGACCAGGAAGGCCGCGGCATTGGCCTGCTCAACAAGCTGAAGGCCTATTCACTTCAGGACTCGGGCGACGATACGGTGCAAGCCAACCAGCGGCTCGGTTTTGCACCCGACCTCCGCAATTACGGCATCGGCGCCCAGATCCTTCGCGATGTGGGGCTCTCCACCATTCGGGTCATGACCAACAACCCGCGCAAGCTCGTGGGCCTCGATGGCTACGGGCTCGAGATCGTGGAGCGGGTGCCGCTGATCGCCAGTCCAACCGCCGAAAATCGCCTGTACCTCGACGCCAAGCGCGACAAGCTCGGCCACTTGCTGACGTTCTGATATCGTGATCGAACGCGAGGGGCAGCTGCTCCATGTGGGGCGCATCGGGGTGGTGGTGAGCCGCTACAACGAGCTCATCACCCGCCGGCTGCTGGATGGTGCGCGGGAAGCGTGCCGCGAAGCCGGCACGCCCGAGGCCGAGCTCGAGATCAACTGGGTCGACGGTGCCTTCGACCTTCCGGCCGTGGCGAGCGCCATGGCCCAGTCGGGCCGGTATGCGGCGCTGATCGCGCTGGGTGCGGTGATCCGGGGCGACACTCCCCACTTCGAGTTCGTGGCCGGCGAGTGCGCGCGTGGGCTCATGCAGATTTCGGTACGCTACGCCCTGCCGGTGGCGTTCGGCGTGCTCACGGTGGACACCATGGAGCAGGCGCTCGAGCGGGCGGGCGGAGCCGCAGGCAACAAGGGGCGTGAGGCGGCAGAGGCCGCCATTCGCGCCACCGACGTGCTGAACCGACTGCGGGCCGGAAATGCGTAGACTCGAAAGCCGGGGCCGCGCGCGGGCCCTGCAACTGCTCTACGCCATCGAGATGAGCTCCGGGCTGCCGGTGGACCGTGTGGCCAGCGGGCTCGCCCGGCTGACCGGCCCCGAGCCGGCGGTGCTGGATTTCGCTGAAGGCCTCGCCGCGCGCGTGGTGGCCAACCGAAGTGCACTCGATCGCCACGCCGCTGCCGCTGCCGAGAACTGGCGGCTGGACCGCATCGGTGTGGTCGAACGCAACATTCTCCGCCTTGCGATCCAGGAGCTGGTCGAGAACCACACCCCGCCGCGGGTGGTGCTGGACGAGGCGGTGCAGCTGGCCCACTGGTTCGGCGACCGGCGCGCGCCGGGGTTCATCAACGGTGTGCTGGACCGGGTGGCGCGCGACCTCGGGCGGCTCTGACCTTCCAGCCGTGAACATTCTTCTCGTCAACTGGCTGGACCGGGAGAACCCCCAGGCCGGGGGCGCCGAGATCCACGTCTTCGAGATCTTCCGCCGGCTGGTGGAACGCGGCCACCGGGTGCGGATGGTCTGCTCCGGCTGGTCCGGCTGCGTTCCGCGCGCCGTGGTGGAGGGGCTCGACGTCACCCGCGTCAGCACCCGGAACGGCTTCGCGCTCCACGGCAGGGGTGCGGTGCGCGCCGCGCTCAAGGCGGAACGACCCGACATCGTGGTCGAGGACATCAACAAGATCCCGCTGTTCCTGCCCTCACTGACTCGGCTGCCGTTCTGCGCCATCATCCCCCACCTGTTCGGCGAGACCGCGTTCCAGGAGGCGTCGTGGCCCATGGCCGCGACCGTGTGGCTGGCCGAGCGGCCACTGCCGTGGTGTTACCGCCGCGCCGGGTTTCATGCCATCAGCGAGAGCACCCGGGACGACCTCGTTCGGCGCGGTGTACCGCGGGATCGGGTGCGGGTTATCCATCCCGGGGTGGACGCCGATCATTTCCGGCCCGACCCGGCGGTGTCGCGCAGCGATCCGCCGTCGTTCCTGTACGTCGGTCGCCTGAAGCGCTACAAGGGC
Source organism: Gemmatimonadales bacterium (assembly GCA_035759745.1). Classification (GTDB taxonomy): domain Bacteria; phylum Gemmatimonadota; class Gemmatimonadetes; order Gemmatimonadales; family GWC2-71-9; genus CAMLHP01. The sequence continues at coordinate 22,491 of DASTUF010000068.1, read as the reverse complement.
GTGGACCTTGCGCTCAGGGCACTGGCGACGGCGCGCGAGCGGCACTCGGGCCTCCGGCTCGATATTGCGGGAAATGGCGACGCGCGCCCCGATCTCGAGGTGCTGGCGCGCGAACTCGGCCTGGCCGACGCGGTCCGATTCCACGGCTTCGTGAGCGAGGCCGAAAAGCTCCGCCTGTTGCGCTCAGCGTGGGCAAACGTATTTCCTTCACCGAAGGAAGGCTGGGGCATTACGGTGGTGGAGGCGGCAGCCTGCGGGACGCCGTCGCTCGCATCCGACAGCCCGGGCCTCCGTGACTCGGTGCAGGATGGCCGAACCGGGTTTCTGGTCCCCCACGGCGACGTGGCGGCGCTGGCGGCACGGATGCTCGAACTCGTGGACGACGTCGCCCTGGTGAACCGTCTGGGTGACGGCGGGCGCGCGTTCGCGGAAGGATTGAGCTGGGATGCCGCCGCTTCCCGGACCGAGGCCCACCTCAACGACATCATCAGCGGCTCCCGCTGAGCCGCGAGGAGGTTGCCCATGGAAACCACCATCACGGCCCGCCGGGTCGAGATTTCGCCCGAGCTGCGCGCCCGCGCAGCATCCGCCGTCGAGCGGGTCGGGTTCATGGCGTCCCGCCCGGTGGATGCGGCCGTCGTCTTTGGAATGGACGGCATCGACTACACCGCGGAATTGCGGATGCACCTTTCCCACGGCGAGCTACTGGTGGCAAGCGGCACCGGGCCCGACCATCGCACCGCACTGGATCGCGCTGAAGAACGGCTCCGGCGGCAGGCGGGCCGCGATTCCGGAAGGTTCCGCGCCGGACGCCACACCGACTCCGCACCTATCTGATGCTCACTCTGCGCGAGCTGCTCCAGCGGCGCGGCGATCCCCTCAAGCTCGAGTCGCTTACCGGCGATGTCGGGCTCGACCGGCCGATACCCGAGGCGGAGATCGCCAGCCCCGGACTGGCGCTGGCGGGGTTCACCAGCCGCTTCATGCCGGGGCGCCTCCATGTCCTGGGCGAGACCGAGATCACCTATCTCGGTACGCTCGCCGAGGGCGAGCGGAGCCGTACCCTGGAGAACTTCTTCGGCTTCGACTTGCCGGCGGTGTTCGTCACCAAGGGACAGGACGTGCCGGAAGACATGCTCGCGCTGGCGCGGAGCCGGGGGATCCCGGTGATCCGCACCCAGCTCAAGACCGCCGAGTTTTATCGCCAGGTCAAGCCGCTGCTCGAGGAGGCGTTTGCTCCGCGCGAGACCCTGCATGGATCGCTGGCGGACGTGTACGGCGTGGGCCTGCTGTTCGTGGGGCGCTCCGGCATTGGCAAGAGCGAGTGCGTGCTGGACCTGGTCGAGCGGGGCCACCGGCTGGTAGCCGACGACGTGGTGCAGGTCACCCGCCGCGGCGCCGAGGTGCTGATCGGCCAGGGCCACGAACTGGCGGCGCACCACATGGAAATTCGCGGCATCGGACTCATCGACATTCCGTCGCTCTTCGGGGTGCGCTCGGTGCGACAGCAGAAGCGGATCGAGGTGGTGGTGCGGCTGGAGGATTGGGACACCGCGCGCGAGCAGGATCGCACTGGTCTGGTGCGCCAGGAGACCGAGATCCTGGGCGTGGCGCTGCCGCAGGTGATGGTGGTGCTCAACCCGGGCAAGAACATCACGGTGATCGCCGAAGTCGTGGCGATGATGCACCTGCTGCGGTATTCGGGTGTGGACGTGGCCGCGGCGTTCAACGAGCGCCTCATCCGGCGCATGAAGGAACAGCGAGGGGTACGCGAGTACCTGCAGAACGACTATGAGTGACCTCCTGCACGGCGTGGTAGTAGCACACGGCAAGGTGGCGTCGGCACTGGTCGGCGCCGCGGAACAGATCACCGGTACGCGCGGCGCGCTCACGCCGGTCAGCAACACCGACTGCGACCGGGGTGCGCTGGAAGCCCGGGTTGAGGAGGCCAGTGCGGGTCGCCGCGCGGTGGTGTTCGTCGATCTCGCTGCCGGGTCCTGCCTCATCGCCGTGCTGCGTAACCTGCGGGAGAATCCCGATGTACGGGTCGTCACCGGCGTCAATCTCGCCATGCTGGTGGACTTCCTCTTCCACCTCGAGCTGTCGCCGGAGGAGGCGGCCGCACGGGCCGAGACCAGCGGCTTGCGCGCCATTCGCCGCCCCTGATGCCCATCCTCCTCTGCCGCATCGATGACCGGCTGATTCACGGACAAGTAGTGATCGGCTGGGGCCGGCCGCTGGGACTCGAGCGCATCGTGCTGGTGGATGACACGGTCGCAGCCAATGCCTGGGAACAGGATCTCTACCGGGTGGCGGTGCCCGACGAAGTTGAGCTGGTGTTCTCCACCGTGCGCGGTGCATCCGACCGGCTCGCCGAGTGGGCCGCCGACCCGAAGCGCACCGCCATCCTCACGGGCGAGGTCCACACCATGGGGCAGCTGGTGGCGGCGGACACCAACACCCTGAAGCAGATCAACCTGGGGGGCCTGCACCAGCGCCCCGGGCGCACCGAGCGGCTGCCGTGGGTCTACTTGTCGAACCAGGAGCTGGCGGAGTTGCGGGTCATGGCGCAGTCGGGCCGTGCGATCTCGGCGCAGGATGTCCCCACCACGGCACCGGTGAGCCTCGAGGCGCTCGCATGATCGGTGCGGCCGAGCTGTGGCTGCTGCTCGCGTGGGGCACCATCGTGGCCGTGGACCTGGTGAGCATGCCCCAGGCGCTGCTGGCGCGCCCCCTGGTGGCCGCCACGGTGGCGGGCGCCATTGCGGGCGATGCGGGTGCCGGGCTCGCAGTCGGCCTGCTGGTGGAGCTTTTCGCGCTCGATGTGCTGCCGGTGGGTGCGGCTCGCTATCCCGATTATGGCCCGGGGACCGTGGGGGCCGTCCTGGTGGTGGCCCATCATCCCGCGCCCGTGCTCTGGATGGGAGTGGCCGTCGGCCTGGCGCTGGTGGTGGCGCTTTCCGGCGCGGCGAGCATGCAGTGGCTCCGCCACCGGATCGCCCGAGACGTGCAGGCGCACGCGGGGCAACTCGCCGCCGGGGACGGTGCGGCGATCCGCATGCTGCATCTCACCTCGATCGGCCGCGATGCGGTCCGTGGACTGGCCCTCACCGTCGTCGCGCTGCTGCTGGCGTTGCTGCTTCGCGGGATGGGGCCGCTGGATGAGCTGACGGGCACACTCCTCACCGTCGTGGCGGCTGGTGCCGGACTGGCGGCCGTCATTCGCGGAGCCGCGCGCAGTGCCGGGCGCGGTGCCCGGTTCCGGTGGCTCGCGGCGGGCGCCAGCGCCGGCGTGCTGCTCTCGGTGCTGTTGTGAAGGCGATGCGCGCGGCGTGGTGGCGGCTCTTCTCGCTGCAGGGGTCGTGGAACTACGATCGCATGATCGGCGTGGGGATGGGATTCGCGGCCAAGCCGCTGCTCGAGGAGCTTCGGCACGCATCGCCGGAGCGTCATGCGGAAGCGGTGGCTCGATCGGCCGAGTTCTTCAACTCGCATCCGTACCTGGCGGGGCTCGCACTGGGCGCGGTGACGCGGGCAGAGTACGACCAGGTGCCAGGGGAGCAGATCCTCCGCCTGCGAAACGCGCTCTGCAGCCCGCTCGGCGCCCTGGGCGACCAGCTCTTCTGGGCCGGGCTCCTGCCGGCCGTGATCGGCTCGGCGCTGGCCGGGGTGGCGCTGGGCGCCGGCTGGCCGGCGGTGCTGGTGGCCGTGGTGTGCTTCACCGCGGTGCGATGCTACGTGTCCGATTGGGCACTGCGGCGCGGCCTCGCTACCGGCATGACCGTGGGGCGAGCGATCGCAGACTCCCGCCTCCGCCGTGCCATAGCCGTTGCCGGCATCGGCGCGAGCCTGCTGGTCGGGCTGGCGATCCCGCTGGTGGCCACCCGCCTGGCGGTCGGGCTCACGACGCGGCACGTCGCGCTCATGTTGCTGGTCGCCGCGGTGGGATTGCTGCTGGGCAAGGTCGCTGGAACGCGCTACTCGTCGCCGCGCTTCGCCCTGGTGGCGCTGGCAGTGGTCCTCCTCATCCGCTGGATCACTCCATGATCGAACGTGAGGTACGGATCGTGAATCCTCTTGGCCTGCACGCCAGGCCGGCTGCACAGATCGTCCGGATCGCCTCCGGGTTTACCGCCAACGTCTGGCTGGCCAAGGACGGCGAGGAGGTCAACGGCAAGAGCATCATGGGTGTCATGATGCTCGCCGCCGAGTGCGGATGCACCCTGCTCATCAAGGCGGACGGGAACGACGAGGCCGAAGCGGTGGAGGCCCTCGCCGCCCTGGTCGCCGACGGATTCGGAGAAGCATGAGCGACGACCGCCATCTCGCCGGCATCGGTGTTTCGCCGGGAACCGCGTGGGCTCCAGCGCTGGTCTTCCGTCTCGAGTTTCCGGAGATCCCGGATCGGACGGTCACCGAGGCTGAGGTGGACGGGGAAGTGCGCCGCCTCCGCGCTGCCGTGCGCGTGGTCGTGGAGGCGCTCGATGCGCTCAAGGCGCGCACGCTGCACCGGGCCGGGCCGGAGGAGGCGGCCATCTTCGACGCCCAGATGCTCATGGCGCAGGATCCCGACTTCCTCAGTGCGGTGGAGCAGGTCATCCGCAACAACCGCTTCAGCGCCGAGACCGCGTTCGAGTTCAAGGCGCTCGAATTGCGGCAGCTATTTTCGGCGTCGCACAGCGCCAACCTGCGGGACCGCCTCGCCGACCTGCACGCCATCCAGATGCGGATGCTGCATCGCCTGCTGGGGCGGAAAGGCGGCGATCCGTGGGCGATCACGCTCGATGAGAATGTGATCGTGGTGGCGCAGGAACTGTCGCCCGGCCTCACAGTGCAGCTGGACCGTGACCACGTGGTCGGCCTGGTGAGCGAGGAAGGGACCCGGACCTCCCACGCGGCCATCCTGGCCCATTCGCTGGGTATCCCGGCGGTGATGGGGGCCAAGGGTGCGATGGCGCGGGTACGCGACGGCATGATGGTGCTGCTCGACGGCCAGACCGGTGCGATCCTGATCGACCCCACCCCGGACGAGCTCGACGCCGCCCGCACCCGGGTGAGCCGTCGCCACCGCTTCGAGATGCAGCTGGAGTCGGTCGTCCGCCTGCCGGCCGAGTCTCCCGACGGGGTCCGCGTCACGCTGATGGGCAATGTGGACTTGCCGGACGAGCTCGAGGCCGGCGTGCGCAATGGGGCGGAAGGCGTCGGGCTGCTGCGCACCGAGTTCCTGCTCACGGGCCGGAGCGCCATGCCCACCGAGGACGAGCAGGTCGCCTATTTTCAGCGGGTCGCGTCGGCATTCCCCGAGCGTGACATCATTATCCGGAGCTTCGACCTGGGCGGGGACAAGTTCCCGGCCACGTTCGAAGCGCCGCACGAACCGAACCCGTTCCTCGGGTGGCGTTCGATCCGGGTCTGCCTCGACCAGCCCGAGATCTTCCGGCCGCAGCTGCGCGCCGTGCTGCGCGCGGCCCATCGCCGGCCCATCTGGCTCATGCTGCCGCTGGTGACCACCGTGGAGGAAGTCGAAGAGGCGCGAACGATGCTCGACGAGGAGGCGCGACAGCTCAAGGCAGCGGGGATTCCCGCAGCCGAGAAGATCCCCGTCGGCGTCATGATCGAGACCCCGGCGGCGGTACTGATGGCCGACCGGCTGGCAGAAGTGAGCGACTTCTTCAGCGTCGGCACCAACGACCTCACCCAGTACACCCTGGCGGTGGACCGGGGCAACGCCCGACTGGCCAGCCGGTTCACCCCGCACCATCCGGCCATGATCCGGCAGTTGCGCGATGTGCGGGTTGCGGGCGAGGCGGCCGGGCTCCATGTGAGCGTATGCGGCGAGATGGCGTCGGACCCGCTGGATGCGATGCTGCTGGCGGGGCTGGGCTATCGTTCGCTCAGCGTGGCGCCGCCGGCGCTGCCGGCGGTCAAGTGGCTCCTGCGGTCGGTGCCGATGGCGGAGGCCGAGAGCGCCGCGGCAGCGGCGCTCCAGTCACGGCGGGCCGCGGACGTCGTGGGGGTGCTGCGCGACACGGCGGCGCGACACGTCGACCTGCGGCTGCTGGACGCCGAAGGCGCCGTTGCCCGACCGCTGGTGCCGCGCTAGCTTGCGGCCGTTCCTGCCCGCCGGTGTGCGTGGCATTCCAGCCTGATTTCCCCTCAGCCGAGATCTTCAGCGATGGCAGCCTCGAAACGGCACGTGTTCACGTCGGAATCCGTCACCGAAGGGCATCCCGACAAGGTAGCGGACCAGATTTCCGACGCGGTGCTCGACGAGATCCTCGCGAAGGATCAGCACGGCCGGGTCGCTTGCGAAACGCTGGTGACCACCGGCATGGCGGTCGTGGCGGGCGAGATCACCACCAGCACCTACGTGCACATTCCCGACATCGTCCGCCGGACCGTGGAACGGATCGGCTACACCGATGCCGCGTTCGGGTTCGATGCAGGATCCTGCGCGGTGATGTCGGCGATCGACCGCCAGTCGCAGGACATCGCCCAGGGCGTCGATGAGTTCCGGGGCCACGAGCAGGGCGCGGGCGACCAGGGCATGATGTTCGGCTACGCCACCAACGAAACCCGGGAGCGCATGCCGCTGCCAGTGCTGCTGGCGCACCGCATCACCGAGCGGCTCGCGGCAGTGCGGAAGGGCACGCACGGCGACCGGGCCGTTGGCTGGCTGCGCCCCGACGGCAAGAGCCAGGTGTCGGTAGAGTACGAGGGCGACCGCCCGGTACGGGTCCGGACGGTGGTGGTGTCCACCCAGCACGCCGAGCGCTGGCGCAATCGCGCTCTCGGCAACGGCACCATCCGCGACACCGTCATCAACGAGGTGATCCGCCCGGTGCTGGAGAAGGCCGGCGTGGAGGCTGGCCGGGTGAAGTTCCTGATCAACCCCACCGGCCGCTTCGTGGTCGGAGGCCCGCACGGCGACGCGGGACTCACCGGCCGCAAGATCATTGTGGACACCTACGGCGGTATGGCGCGGCACGGCGGCGGCGCGTTCTCGGGCAAGGATCCCTCCAAGGTGGACCGCTCGGCGGCGTACGCCATGCGCTGGGTCGCGCGCAACATCGTGGATGCGAAACTCGCGCGGCGCTGCGAAGTGCAGGTGGCGTACGCCATCGGCGTGGCGGAGCCGGTCTCGGTCATGGTGGACACCTTCGGCACCGGTGAGGTGCCCGATGCCCGCCTGGAGCAGGCAGTGCGCGAGGTGTTCGACCTCACGCCCAAGGGCATCATCGCCGCGCTCAAGCTCAAGCGACCCATCTATTCGCCAACGGCGGCCTACGGCCACTTTGGCCGGAAGCCGTTCTCCAGGAAGTACGACGGGCTCGATGGCCGTTCCAAGCGGCCCTATGATTTCTTCACCTGGGAGGAGTCCAACCGGGTGAAGGACCTGCTGAGCGCGTTGCGCTAGCCGCCCATGCGGGAAGTGACGGTCGCTCATCTCGGCGTGGACCGGACCAACAACAGCCCGGTGGTGATCCTGCGGGAGAAGGACGGATCCCGGGTCTTGCCGATCTGGATCGGACCTGCGGAAGCGAGCGCCATTGCGATGGAGTTGCAGGGCGTGAAGGCCGCGCGGCCCATGACTCACGACCTGCTGAAGCAGGTCATCGGCGGACTGGGCGGCAATCTCCGCCGGGTGGTGATCAGCGCGGTCAAGGAGAACACCTACTTCGCCGAACTCATGATCCTGCGGGGCGAGGACGTCTTCCAGGTGGATGCCCGGCCCAGTGACAGCATCGCCATTGCGCTCCGCTGCGGCGCGCCGATCTTCACCAGTGACGACCTGCTGGGCGACAGCGGCATCGAAACCGACCTGCCGTCCCCCGATCCCTCCGCCGAGGCCGAGCGCCTTCGCCAGTATCTCGAGAAGCTCGATCCCCAGGATTTCGGCAAGTTCACGCCGTAGGCGGCTGGCGCCGCTGGTGCTGCTGTTGCTGCTCGCGCCGGGGGCCGCTTCGGCGCAGGCATCCATGCAGATCAGCGGCGAGGTGCTCCGGGTCGGCCGCGACACGGCGCCCGCGGCGGGCAGCTGGGTGGTGCTGCATCGGGTCGGGCGCGAACGTCAGGGGCCGCTCGATTCGATGCGGGCGGGTACCGACGGACGCTTCGCCTTCCGGTATCCCGCCGACACCACCGCGTTGCACATCATCACCGCCGAGCATGCCGGCATCCAGTACTTCTCTCCGCCCCTCAGCACCAATCCCGCCGTACCCAACCCGCCACTGACTCTGGCGGTGCATGACACGTCAGCCTCGGCGCCGGTGGAGATCACGTCCCGGTTCATCGTGGTGAGCGCGCCGGAAGCGGATGGATTTCGCACCGTGGTCGAGCTGCTCACGTTCACCAATCAGAGCACGTTCACCCGGGTCGGTCCCGACTCGGCGACGCCGGCATGGAGCTTCGGCGTGCCGGGCAATGCCGATCGCTTCGTGGCGGAACCGGGAGAGCTCTCGCACGAGGCGATTGTGCTCGACACCGCACGGGTGTCGATCTTCGCGCCGCTGGCACCGGGGGACCGGCAGCTGACCCTGCGCTATGCGCTGCCGCGCACCGAAGGCACCGTCATCTGGCCCTTCCGGCAGGGAGCGGCTGGCGTCGAGCTGCTGGTGGAGGAGCGCGCCGCAACCGTGCATGCCGAGTCGCTGGAGGAGGTCGACTCCACCGTGATCGATGGGCGGAACTTTCGCCGCTGGGCCGGCGTGATGGCGGCGGGGGACTCGATCCTCCTTGAGGTACCGGCGCCGCTCCGGGTGGGGAACGGTGTGCTGCCGGTCCTGATCGGGCTCATCGCGCTCGCCATGCTCTGGGGGCTGTGGCGGGCGTTCCGAAGCCGGGGACAAATGCAGGCGCTCACCAGTGAAGGACCGGAATCGCTGATCGATCGCATCGCCCGGCTCGACGATGCCCACCGCGACATTCCGCCGGGCTCGCCCGCCGCCGATGCCTACCAGCAGGAACGCGCCCAGCTCAAGGCAGCGCTCGCGCGCTTGCTTGCGGAGCGACGCCCACGGCGCTAGACTCACGCCACAACTGAAGTACCGAGCACAGCACTCGGAAGCCGGTGCAATTCCGGCGCGGCCCCGCCACTGTAACGGGCACCAACACCTCGTCCATCACGCCACTGGGAAACCGGGAAGGCGGACGGGGGCCCGAAGCCAGGAGACCTCTGCGCTCGTTCCACCCATGCAACCCTCGGGGGAGGGTCGGGAGGTTCCATCCTGCGGTTCCGATCATTCCTGTCATCATCGCTGGCTGTCCTGCTGCTGTGCGCAGCGGCGTGTTCACGCCCGGCGCCTGTCGCCACGGGCGGCATTGCCGTTGTCGATGACGCCGGCGACACCACCCGGCTGGCGGCACCCGCCGGCCGGGTCGTCTCTCTCATTCCGGCCACCACCGAGCTGCTCTTTGCCATCGGCGCCGGAAACGCCGTGGTGGGCCGCACCACCTGGTGCGACTACCCGGCGGAGGCGCGCGCCGTGCCCGACCTGGGTGATGGCATCGCTCCCAACATCGAGGCAGTGCTGGGCCAGCGGCCAGACCTGGTGCTGCTGTATCCCTCGGGGCGGAACGCGGCCGCGGCGGAACGGCTCCGCTCGATGGGCATCGCGACGGTGCAGCTCCGCACCGACCTGCTCGCCGATGTCACTCGGGTCGGCGCCCTGCTGGGCCGGCTGACGGGTCGCGAGCGAGAGGCCGCTGCACTCAAGGCGCGCTTCGAGTCAGCACTTGCGCAGGCAACGGTGAAGCAGCCGGCAACCGTGCCGTCGGTATTCCTGCTGGTGTGGGCCGAGCCGCCCATGACGGTGGGCGCCGGCAGCTATCTCTCGGAATTGCTGCAGCGGGGCGGCGGGCGCAACGCCTACGACGACCTCCCGACATCGTCGGGGCAAGTGAGCATCGAATCGGTGGTGGCCCGGCATCCGGACGCCATCCTGGTGCTGGGCGATTCCACCCCGGCCTTTGCCACCAGGCCCGAGTGGCAGGCAGTTGCGGCGGTCCGGGAGCGCAGGTTCGTGTTCGCCTCGGGCTCGCAGTTCGCGCATCCGGGTCCGCGCGCGCCTGATGCCATCCGTGCGCTCGCGCGCTCACTGGTCGCCCTGCCATGACGCGGTGGCTGGGGCTCGCGGTCGCAACCGCGCTGGTGCTGCTGCTGGGTGTCGCGCTGGGCTCGGTGCCGCTCCGGCCGGGCGACGTGTTCGACGGATTGATCCGCAACACTGGCGAGGCAGCCGTCATCGTGCGCGAGCTGCGAGTGCCACGCGTCCTGCTCGCCTTCCTGGTCGGTGGAGGCCTCGCGGTCAGTGGCGCGGCGCTCCAGGCACTGGTGCGCAATCCTCTCGCTGACCCCTACCTCCTCGGCCTCTCAGGCGGTGCCGGCCTCGGCGCCGTGCTCGCCATCGCCTTCGGTGGCGGCTCGCCATGGGCGGTTCCCATCGCGGCTTTCGCCGGGGCGCTCATCGCCGTGGCGCTGGTGTATCGGCTGAGCGTGGTGGCGGGCCGGCGGCTTGACCCCCTGGTGCTGCTGCTGGCCGGCGTGGTCGTCGGTTCGTTTGCCGCGGCCCTGATGAGTGCCATCATCGCCCTCTCCGACGCGCCCAGGCTCCGCAATGCCTTTCTCTGGCTGCTGGGCGGATTCTCCTCGGCCTCATGGCCGACGCTGGCACTCTTCGCCATCTACGCCGTCATCCCGCTGGCGGTGCTGCTGCTGGCGGCACGGGGGCTCGACCTGCTGGCGCTGGGCGAGGAACCTGCACGCCATCTCGGCGCCGACGTAGAGCGACTGCGCCGCCGGATCTACCTGGCGGCTTCGCTACTCACGGCTGCCAGTGTCGCCACTTGCGGCATCATCGGCTTCGTGGGATTGGTGGTGCCGCACGCCGTGCGCCGCGCGTGGACTCCAATGCACCGGGTGCTCCTACCGGTGGCGTTCGTGGGCGGCGGCGGGTTCCTGGTGCTGGCCGACCTGGTCGCGCGCACGGTGCTCCGGCCGATCGAGTTGCCGGTGGGGGTCGTGACCGCGCTGGTTGGTGTCCCGCTCTTCGCGCTGCTGCTGCGGAAGTCACTCGCCTGATGCTCGCCTGTCATGACCTGGTCTTGCGCTACCGCAATGCGACGCGCCCGGCGGTAGGTGGCGTGTCGCTGGCGGTGAATGCCGGCGAGCTGGTCTGCGTCACGGGCCCCAACGGGAGCGGCAAGTCCACGCTGCTCCGCGGCATGCTGGGATTGCTCCACTCCGAGCGAGGCACAGCGACGATCGATGACAAGGACGTCTGCCAGTGGGAGCCTGCGAATCTGGCGGCGGCGGTCGGCGTCGTGCCGCAGCGCGAGGAGATCACCTTCCCGTTGCGGGTCCGCGAAACTGTGCTGCTGGGCCGCTACGCCCGGCTGGGACCGCTGGGCGCCGTGGGGCTGGAGGACAGGGCGGCAGTGGAGCGCGCGCTCATCCGATGCGATGTGGCCCAGTTTGCCGACCGCAGGGTGGACCAGCTGTCGGGCGGTGAATGGCAGCGGGTGCGGGTAGCCCGGGCATTGGCCGGCGAACCGCGCGCGCTGGTGCTTGATGAGCCGACCATGTCGCTGGATGTGCGCCACGAGATGGAGATGTTCGAGCTGGTGCGCGAGCTGGCGGACCAGGGTCTCGCGGCGCTGATCATCACCCACGGGCTCAACCTCGCCGCGCGCTTCGCCGACCGGATCCTGCTCATGAGCGACGGCCACACCGCTGCGCTCGGCACGCCCGCCGAGGTCCTCATCGAGCCGATTCTTTCCCGGGTGTTCCAGTGGCCGGTGGCAGTCACCACCACGCCGGATGGTGCCCCCCAGGTCATGCCCCTTCGCCGGCCCACGGGGGCCGGCGCCATCTGACTGGAGTTCGCCGTGCCAGCCGTTTCCGTGCCTCGCCTGATCGCCGCATGCCTTGTGCTGCTGTCGCCCGCGTCACTGCTCGCTCAGCAGGAGACTGAACCATATCGGCTGCCCGACATTGTCGTCTCGGCGGCCCGGATCCCGCTGCGGCCGGATGCGGTGAGTGCCACGATGACGGTGCTCTCCGGCGCCGAGCTCCGGGCCAGCGGCGTGCGCCTGGTGCAGGACGCGCTCAGGCAGGTGCCGGGTGCGCAGGTGCTTCAGACCGGGAGCTTCGGAGGCGTGACATCGCTCTTTCTTCGTGGGGGCGAGAGCGACTATGTGAAGGTGCTGGTGGACGGCGTTCCGGTGAACGATGCCGGCGGATCATTCGACTTTGCCACGCTGACGCTCGATGGCGTGGACCGCATCGAGATCATCCGCGGCCCGGCCAGCGTGACCCACGGCAGCGATGCGGTCACTGGTGTGGTGAATATCATTACCCGCAGTGGAGGAGATCGGTCGGCGACGGTCTCCGCCCGGGCCGGCACCTTCGGCACGCGAGAAGCGGATGCCAGCGTGCGCGGTGGCAACAGCGCACTTGGCTGGGGCATTGCGGGATCGCTGGCGGGAACCGATGGGACCTACGCTTTCAACAACGACTGGACCAGCGGCGCCCTCGCCGTCCGGCTCGATGCTCATCCCGATGTGGCGACTGCGGCCTGGATCACCGGCCGGTATGGGCGGAACACCTTCCATTTCCCCACCGACGGCAGCGGGATAGCGGCCGACAGCAACCAGTTCTCTCGCGGACGAGCGCTGCAGCTGGGCACCGGAGTGAGTCGCCAGCTGGGATCGAAGACCCAGGCCGGCATCAGCTTCGCGCTCTCCGACGCGACCTACCGCTTCAACGATGTATCAGATTTCCCGGCTGATACCACCGGGTTCGCGTTCGCTTCCGAGCGCGCCAGCACAGCGCAGCGCTGGTCGGTCGATGCCCATGCCACGATCAGGCCCGTCGCCACCACGGCGTTCACGGGCGGGGTGGCATTCGAGCGCGAGTCGGGCGACAGGGAAGGCACGTACCACTCCAACTTCGGGGGCGGAACGGTCGTCGACGAAGACCCGCCGCTCGACGCGCGCCGCACCACGCTTGCCGCCTACGCCGAGGCGGTGGTGGACCTGCCTGCTGGCGTCGCCGGCACGGCCGGGCTCCGGCTGGATGACAACTCGGCGTTCGGCACCTTCGTCACCTGGCGCGCCGGCGCAGCCTGGAAGGTGTTGCCGGACACGCGGGTCCGGGCCTCGGCCGGCAGTGCCTTCAAGGCCCCGACGTTCGCCGAGAACTTCGCCAACTCGCCGTTCGAAGTGGGCGACTCGACGCTCACGCCGGAGGAGTCGATCGGCTGGGAAGTGGGCGCCGAGCAGGTGCTGGCAGGCGGGAAGGCAAGCATCGGTGTCGTGTGGTTCGATCAGCGCTTCTCCCGGCAGATCCAGTACGCCTTCCAGGCGCCTGGTGCACCCACCTATTTCAATCTCGGGAAGGCAACTGCACGGGGCCTCGAAGCACAGGCGGCCGTCCACCCCGTGCCCGGGTGGACGCTGGGCGCATCGTACGCGCTGCTGGTCTCCGAGGTGACAGACACCGGCAGCGCGAGTTCGCCCGGATTCGCGCAGGGCGAACCACTGATCCGCCGGCCGCGTAACAGCGCCCGAATCTGGACCGGCGTCCAGCCGGTGCCGGCGGTCCATCTGGGCGCCGAGCTCCGACTGGTCGGCGCGGCGTACGACGTGGACTTCCGCGAGTTCCCGTCCGAGCGGGTGACGCTGCCGGCACACCAGCTGCTCGACGCCCATGGCTCCGTGACCCTGATACGGGGTGACGGCGCGCAGCCCACAGTGGCGCTTACCGGCAGGGTCGAAAACCTGCTGAACGAAGAGTACGAGACCATTGTCGGGTTCCCCGGCCGTTTGCGCACCGTGTTTGTGGGAGGCCGCCTCGACTGGCGCCAATAAGGCGGCCATCTTTGTGACATGCTCGTCACCACCTCCGCCGTCGTCCTGAGCGCGGTTCGCTACAGCGAAACGTCGAAGATCGTCAAGCTCGCGACCCGGAGTCGCGGACTGATCAGCGCCATTGCCAGGGGCGCGCTCCGGCCTCGCAGCCGCTTCGGAGCAGCACTCCAACTTCTGAGTGAGGGCACGGCACACCTCGCGGTACGGGAGCACCGCGACCTCCAGACGATGACCGCATTCGACGCCACGTCAGTCCACACCGGCCTGGCGCAATCCGTGGGGCGTTACGCCGCCGCGTCCGCCCTTGCCGAAGTGATGCTGCGGTTTGCTCCGTCGGAGCCACACCCCGAGCTCTACGACTTGTTGTCGGCCTCGCTCGGCGCTCTCTCCGAGGCCGGCCCCGATGAAGTGGAGCCACTGGGACTCCGGCTCCTGTGGCTGCTGGTGTCGACACTTGGCTTCGCGCCATCGCTCGATGCGTGCGCGCGGGACGGCCGCCCCATCGATCCCGCCAGCGACCTCGCGTTCAGCGCCGGTGAAGGCGGCGCGCTTTGTCCCGACTGCGCAGCCGGCGCAACGGTGGCGCGACTCCCGCTCGCGGCAAAGGCCGATCTCCTGGCGCTGCTCGACGACCGCCTCCCGCTGCCGCCGCTGGACCCGCCCAACGCCGCTGCGCATCGCCGCCTGCTCGCGCGCTACGTGCGCTATCACCTTGCCGAAGGAAGCGAGCTTCCCGGGCTCGCGTTCTGGGCTCGGCTCGACCGGGGGGCCGCGTGATACTTGGCACCGCGGGTCACATCGATCACGGCAAGAGCGCGCTGGTGGAGGCGCTCACCGGCCATAAAGTGGACCGGCTGCCGGAGGAGCACCGGCGAGGCATCACCGTCGAACTCAACTTCGCTCCGCTCACCCTTCCCTCTGGTGAGACGATCGGCATCGTGGACGTGCCGGGCCACGAGGACCTGGTGCGCACCATGGTGTCGGGGGCCAGCGGCATCGACGCCGCGCTGCTGGTGGTGGCGGCGGACGAGGGACCGATGCCGCAGACCGAGGAGCACCTCGCCGTGCTGGAGAGTCTCGGGATAGCCCGGGGCATCGCCGTGCTGACCAAGGCCGACCTGGTCGACGCCGAGTGGCTGGGGCTGGTGCGGGAGGCACTGCGCGAACGGCTGGAGCGATCATCGGTCTCCTTCGGCGAGCCACTTGTAGTCTCGGTGCGATCGGGCGTTGGCCTGGAGGAGTTGCGGCTGGCATTGGCGTCGCTGGCGCGTGAGGTGGCGCCGCGGCTGGTGGATGACCTGTTCGCCATGGCCGTGGACCGAAGCTTCAGCGTCCCCGGCATTGGCACCGTCGTCACCGGCAGCGCGAAAAGCGGCGCCGTGCAAACCGGCGAGGAAGTCCGGCTGTGGCCCGCAGGCGGTACCGCGCGGGTGCGTTCGATCGAATCGTTCGGCGCACCCGCCGAGCGGGCTGTGGCCGGAGCGCGCATCGCTGTCGCGCTGCAGGGCCCCGGCGTGGATGACGTACCGCGCGGCTCGCTCATCACAGGGAGCACCGGTGGCTGGCAGCCGACCCGGCGGGTGGATGTGCTTGTCGCGCTTGCTTCAACCGTGACTGCGACCATCGCACGCAGGACGCGCATCCAGTTGCTTGTGGGCACATCCTCGATTCCGGGGTGGATCTCACCTCGGGCCCCCATCGGCAAGGGGGCAGGGGGGCTCGCGCGCATCACACTCGACCGCGACGTGGTCCTGCGCGGCGGTGACCGCGGCGTCATTCGGCGGGGCAGCCCGGTCGAGACGCTCGGAGGCGTCGCCGTGCTCGACCCCACGCCACCAGCGAGAGCGCCGTGGCCGGACGGCCTGGCATCCTCGGATCCAGCCGAGCGACTGCTGGCGCTGGCTGCGCGCAGGAGGGAAGGGGTCGAAGCGGCGGCGATTCCGGTGCTGCTGGGCATTCACGCCGCAGCTGCGTCCAGGCTGACGCGGACAGCACCAAACCTCCGCCGCGCGGGGCAGCGCGTGATACCGGATGCCGCCGTCGCCAGGGCCGAGTCTGCCATGCTGGAGAGCCTCGATCGCTTCCATGCGGAGCGCCCAAGTGAACGCGGGATGTCGCTCGAGACGCTTCGGCGTTCAAGCCGGTCCTGGGAGGGAGCTACCGAGGCTGCACTGGCGGAACTGAGACGGAGCGGCGCGACCACCGAGGAAGGGCCGCTGGTGCGCCGGGCGGGATTCCGAGCTGCGGTGGAGGGTGGCGACGCGATCGTGCGGCAGGTGGCTGACCTGGTGCTGGCCGGAGGGCTGGAGCCGCCGGAGATGGACGAGCTGGGCCGTCTGCTCGGCCGGCCTGACATAGCGGCGATCCTGCGCCTGGCCGCTTCAGAGGGACTGTTGCAGCCAGTCACTCCGGAGCGTTACGTCGCGTCGTCGGAACTCCGCCGCTTCGCGGACGTAGTACGCGAAGTTGGGGCGGCGGGAGAGGTGAAGGTCGCCGCCCTGCGCGACCGGCTCGGCCTCTCGCGGAAGCACCTGATCCCCTTGCTGGAGTGGTCCGATCGGGCGCGGGTGACGGTCCGCCGGGGGGACATCCGGGTGCTGACCGGGTCAGAAGCAGGATGAGCATGATTGCGTAACGGATTGTCAATGCGATAGTTATAGCTTCGAGGCTCGAGCTTCGAGCTACGAGGTGGTATTCTTCGTAGATTCAAGCTCGAAGCCGAAGCTCGAAGCTCGAAGCTCACAGATCCTTTCCCTGGAGGTCGTCACCACCACCCAAGCCTGGTTCGCGAGGAAAAACAGATGGTGAGAGTCGCGTGGCCGGGGTGGTGGCTTGGGCTGCTGCTGCTCGGGGTGGGAGCACCGCTGGCTGCACAGGGGGCTTCGGATCCGCCTCCGAGCATCGAGCTCAAGGAGAACTACCCCAATCCGTTCTTCCCGTCCACGACGATTCCGTTCGTCATCGAGCCGGAAGTGTGCCGCAATGGGCACCGGCCCGAAGTGAGTCTCAGGATCTACAATGTGATTGTGGAAGTGGTAGCGGTGCCGACGCTTTCCGGAAGGCCGGAAACGCCGATCGAGCGACTATCCCTGGCCTGCGGGTCGTACGAGGCTTTCTGGGATGGCCGCTACGCCGATGGAGAGCGACAGGTGGTTCCCGGCGTCTACTACTCGGAACTCACGGTGGACGGAAGGCGGTTCACGCGGAAAATGATCGCGCAGCGGCGATCCACCGCGGCCGCCCAGGAAGGCGAAGCGAGCCGCCCGTAGGGCGGCTCGCTTCGTAGTTAAGAGTTGAGAGTCGAGAGTCAAGAGTTGGCCGGAGCGCTATTATAGGTGGGTAGTCTGGGGATCAACTCTCAACTCTCGACTCTTAACTCTCAACTCACAAGACATGATTCGGCCTGATCGACTGACTTTGAAGGGGCAGGAAGCTTTCCGCGACGCGGCCGCTGAGGCCGCCCGGCGGGGGAATCCTGTCGTCAACGACGCCCATCTCTTCGCCGCGCTGCTGGACCAGACCGAGGGCGTGGTGCAGCCGCTGCTTCAGAAGGCGGGCCTCACTGTGGCCCAGCTGCGGGAAGAGACCGAGCGCGAGATCGGGCGATTTCCCTCCCAGAGCGGCGGCGCGGAGCCGTCGTTCAGCCGGGAGCTGCACGCGGTGTTTGACCGCGCCGACAAGTCCGCCAAGGAGCTCGGCGACGCCTACGTCTCGACCGAGCACCTGCTGCTGGCGCTGGTGGAGGAGAAGGGCACCACTGCTCGGCAACTGGTGACCGCTGCAGGCGTGAGTGCGGACGACTTGGCCGCTGCTCTCGCCGACGTACGAGGTTCGCACCGGGTCACCGACCAGAGTCCGGAGGAGCAATACCAGGCGCTGGAGCGCTTCACTCGCAACCTCACGGCCCAGGCTCGCGCCGGGAAGCTCGATCCGGTGATCGGCCGGGACGAGGAGATCCGGCGGGTGATGCAGGTGCTCTCGCGCCGCACCAAGAACAACCCGGTGCTGATTGGCGAGCCTGGCGTCGGCAAGACGGCTATCGTCGAGGGGCTGGCGCAGCGGATCGTGCATGGCGACGTCCCGGAGTCGCTGCGAAGCCGGGAACTGATCACGCTCGACATCGGTCAGCTGCTGGCCGGTGCCAAGTACCGCGGCGAGTTCGAGGAGCGACTCAAGTCGGTCATCAAGGAGCTGGTCGAAGCCGAGGGCCGGTATGTGGTATTCATCGATGAGCTGCACACCATCGTGGGCGCCGGCGCCGCCGAGGGCGCCGTGGATGCATCCAACCTTTTGAAGCCGGCGCTGGCGCGGGGCGAGCTTCACGTGGTGGGCGCTACCACGCTGGACGAATACCGCAAGCACATCGAGAAGGACGCCGCGCTGGAACGGCGGTTCCAGCCGGTGATGGTGGGCGAGCCCACCGTGGCCGACACGATCGCCATCCTTCGCGGGCTCAAGGAGAAGTACGAAGTCCACCACGGGGTGCGGATCACCGACAACGCCATCGTGGCGGCGGCGACGCTCTCCGATCGGTACATCGGTGACCGGTTCCTGCCGGACAAGGCGATCGACCTGGTGGACGAGGCCGCCAGCAAGCTCCGGATCGAGATCGACAGCCTGCCGCTGGAGATCGACGAGGTCGAGCGGCGCATCACCCAGCTCGAGATTCAGCGCCAGGCGCTGCTCAAGGAGAAGGACAAGGCCGGACAGGAGGAGCGCGAGCGGGTGGAGCGCGAGATCTCCGAGCTCAAGGAACAGAGCGCCGGGATGAAGGCCCAGTGGCAGTCGGAGAAGGAGGCGATCCAGGAGATTCGCGAGATCAAGGCCGAAGTCGAGGCCCGCCGGATCGAGGTGGACCAGGCTACCCGGAGCGGCGACCTCCAGCGCGCGGCTGAGCTGCGTTACGGACGCATTCCGGAACTGGAGCAGAAGCTGGCCGAAGACGAGGGCCGGCTGGCCACGGTGCAGCAGCAGGCCAAGTACCTCAAGGAGGAAGTGGACGCCGAGGATATCGCCGAGATCGTGGCCAAGTGGACCGGCGTGCCGGTGGCCAAGATGCTGGAGTCCGAGCGCGAGCGGCTGACCCGGCTGGAAGACGAGCTGGCGCGGCGGGTGGTGGGCCAGGACGATGCGGTGCGGGCGGTCGCGAACGCGGTGCGGCGGAGCCGGGCCGGGCTGCAGGACGTCAATCGGCCCACCGGCTCGTTCATCTTCCTCGGCCCCACCGGTGTGGGCAAGACCGAGACTGCGAGGGCACTGGCGGAGTTCCTCTTCGACGACGAGCGAGCGCTGGTACGGCTCGACATGTCCGAGTACATGGAGAAACACGCCGTGGCGCGGATGATCGGCGCGCCGCCAGGCTACGTCGGCTACGACGAGGGCGGCCAACTGACCGAGGCGGTGCGCCGCCGTCCCTACAGCGTGATCCTGTTCGACGAGATCGAGAAGGCGCATCCGGACGTGTTCAACGTCCTGCTGCAGATCCTGGACGACGGGCGCCTCACCGACAGCCAGGGCCGGACCGTTGATTTCCGGAACAGCGTCATCATCATGACGTCCAACATCGGCAGCCAGCACATAGTGGACGCACTGGGCGCAGCGCTGGACCGGGGCGACGAATGGGAGAAGGTCGAGGCGGCGGTGCGCGCCGAGCTGCGACTGCACTTCCGGCCCGAGTTCCTCAACCGGGTGGACGACGTCATCGTGTTCCATCCGCTGTCGCGGAGTGACCTGGCGCACATCGTCACGCTGCAGTTGGGCCATCTTGAAGAGTTGCTGGCTGCGCGTCACCTGAAGCTGAGGGTCACGCCCGAGGCGAGCGCGTGGCTCGCCGGACGGGGGTACGACCCGGTGTATGGGGCCCGACCGCTCAAGCGGGTGATCCAGCGTGAACTGCAGAACCCCATTGCGCTCGAGGTACTGGAGGGCCGGTACCAGCCGGGCGACACGATCGTGGTGGATGTCCAGGCCGATGCCCTGGCCTTCACGCGGGAGGAAAGCATGGCCGAGGCGGTGAGTGCGTAGAGGAGCGCCATCCCCGGCAGACCTGACCGGCATGGAGGCCGCGCTCCGGCTGGCCCGGGTGGCGGCGGTGCGGGAGGAGGTTCCGGTGGGAGCGGTCGTGTGCCGCGACGGGGGCATCCTCGCCGAGGCCCACAATGAAACCATCCTCCGCAACGACGCCACGGCGCATGCCGAGCTGCTGGCGATCCAGCGCGCGATCGAGAAGGTGGGCGAAGGCCGGCTGACCCGCTCGACGCTCTACGTGACGCTGGAGCCGTGCACCCAGTGCGCGGGCGCGATCATCCTGTCAAAAGTCGAGCGGGTGGTGTTCGGCACCTGGGATCCCCGCGCCGGGATGGCGGGCTCGGTGCACGACCTGCTGCGTCACCCCCGGCTCAATCATCGGCCCGAGGTGATCGGTGGAGTGATGGAAGACGAGTGCGGCGCGCTGCTGAAGCGGTTCTTTGCGGGGCGTAGGGCGTAGGGCGTAGGGCGTAGAGCGTAGGGCGTACGGCCTTATGCCATAGGCCCTATGCCTTACGCCCCAGTCGCCAGCAACTGCGCCGCGGCATGAACGGCCTTCCGGGTGCCCGCCACCGCCAGCCGGTCGCCGGCCTGAATGGTCTCGTGCCCTGTCGGCAGCAGGATCGGCTGCCCGGCGCGGGTGATCGCGAGCACCACCGCACCGGTCCGGCTCCGCAGGTCGAGTGCGGCCAGCGTCCTTCCCACCGCATGGTCCGTCTGCTGCACCGCGATCGCCACCGGCTCTCCCAGGCCCGGCAG
Source organism: Gemmatimonadales bacterium (assembly GCA_035759745.1). Lineage (GTDB taxonomy): Bacteria > Gemmatimonadota > Gemmatimonadetes > Gemmatimonadales > GWC2-71-9 > CAMLHP01. The sequence continues at coordinate 1,836 of DASTUF010000068.1, read as the reverse complement.
CAGTTGGCGCACGTCCGTGAGCTCGGTGGCCGGCAGGGGCGTCTGGTGGGTCGCTTCTTCGGTGGCCATCTGGCGGCCCAGCGCGGACACCAGCACCTCGGCTCCAGCCTGCGCATGGCCCCGGAGATCAGTGGTGCTGCGCCACCAGGCGATCGCCAGCAACAGCAGCAGCGCGGCGAAGACCAGGGGACCTCGCAGCGGCGGCAGGAACGGCGCGGTGATGGCCACCAGCGGGATGCCCGCCACCACGACGATTGCGAGCTGGAGCGTCACCGCCAATGCGTGCCTCGGCGCCGCGCCGAAGTCCACCTTTCCGGCACCGGCTTCCGGCACCACGTCGGCGGCCCACACGCGGCCCAGGCGCCGCGCCGTGCGGAAGTAACCGAACACCAGTGGCAGCACCAGCACCGCGGCGCCGGCGATGACGCCCCACCGGGCCACCCGGGGGCTCCAGCCGAAGCTCCGCACCAGCACGTCGCTCGCCGAGCCGATCTCCACCGCGCTCCCGATCACCACCATCGCCACCAGCGCCACGTCGAGCAGCAGCAGGCCCACCAGCCGCCGGATGGGGGAACGCTGCTGCCTCGGGCGATGCTGGAGCCGATGGAGCCAGGTTTCGTACAGCGCGGCGAACGTCTGCAGGGGCCGGGGCAGCTTGCGGTCGACCCAGGACGCTGCCGGTGCCGCGGCGCGGATCAGCCAGGGTGTGGTGAGTGTAGTGATGGCGCTGATGGCGATCGCCACCGGGTAGAGGAATGGCCGGGTCGCCCCGGTGGCGAGCCCCACACTCGCGATGATGAACGAGAACTCACCGATCTGGGCCAGGCTCATCCCCGCCTGCACCGCGGTGCGCGTGCCGTGGCCCGCCAAAAAGGCCCCGAAGGACACCGACGCGACCGTCCCGATGATCACCACCCCGCTGAGGACCAGCACTTCCTGCCAGTGCGCTGCCACCAGCACCGGGTCGATCAGCATGCCCACCGCCACGAAGAAGATGGCGGCGAAGAGGTCGCGCACCGGGGCCACCAGGTGAATGATCCGGTGGGCCTGACCCGACTCCGCCACCAGCGCGCCGCCGATGAACGCGCCCAACGCCACCGAGTAGCCGAAGGCCAGCGCCAGCAGCGCGCTCGCAAAGCAGATGCCCACCGCAGTGACGAGCGTGGTCTCGGCCCGGTTCAGCGAGAGCGTGTAGCGGACCAGGCGTGGCACCGCCAGCAGCCCGACCGCAATGAATGCCAGCAGGAATGCGCCCAGCCGGAGGCCGGTGCGGGCCAACTCCGCCGCCGACACTCCGCCGCTGGTCGAGAAGGTGGTAAGCACGGCGAGCAGCAGGATGGCAAGCAGGTCCTCGAAGATCAGGACGCTGAACACCACGTCGGCGAGCCGGCCGGTGATCTTCGCTTCCGCGAAGGCCTTCACGACGATGGTGGTGCTGGGAATGGCGATGATGGCGCCGAGATACACGCTCTCGAGCACGGTCCAGCCGAAGGCCCGGCCCACCGCGAAGCCGATGAAGAGCATGACACTGCACTGGATCACCGCGATCAGCCCGGCGGTGGGGCCCATCCGGAGCATCTTTCGCAGGCTGAATTCCAGCCCCAGCGCGAACATCAGCAGGATCACGCCGGTTTCGGCGAGCACCGGCACCAGTTCGCGGTCCGCTGCAAGCGGAATCGGGACATACGGGCCGATGATCAGCCCGGCCAGCAGGTAGCCGAAGATGACCGGCTGCCGAAGGGTCCGGAACAGCACCGTGGTGAAGGCAGCGACGCAGAGGACCAGCGCCAGGTTTTGCAGAAAGAGATGGGCGTCAGCCATGGGCCATGTTAGCGC
>DASTUF010000067.1:0-5305 GCA_035759745.1 Gemmatimonadales bacterium | reverse complement strand
TGGCGATGGCGGTGACGCTGTTGCTGGTACTCGCCACCGCCCGCGGCAACGACTGGCCCCTGCTCAAGGTGACGCGCCACCTCTCGGCGCTGGCGGTGCTGGGGCTGTTGCTGTGGCCGGTGCTGCCGATCCTGGCGAATCGGGTGGACCCGGCGCCGACGATCCAGGAACAGCGCGCCGCCGAGCTGTCGGCGCTGGTCGATGCGCCGAGAGGCAGCAAGGTGGCGGTGCTGTCGCCGAGGATGGCGGATGTATATCCGCTGATCACCGAGCGCGGCTTCGAGCTGACCGGCCGGTGGCCGCATTTGTGGTGGCTTGCGGTACGCCATGCCCAGGAAGGGGCGCACGCGCGTGCGCCCCTTCCAAGCGTGGGTGAGGATCTGGCGGAGGATCGGCCCGACGTCATCGTCGCCCGGCGCGCGTGGACGCCGCCGCTGGGGCCGCAGGACATAGGCTTTGATGTTCTGCCATTCCTGGCGCAGGACTCGGTAGTCGCCAGCGAGCTGCGGCACTACTCCGAGGTCAAGCGGACTGCCGAGTTCGTAGTGCTGCGACGGACTGGAAGCTGAGAGATTTCGGGGATGCTGACTCGCAGATTTCGCAGATTCTTGAACTGCGATTTGGGGGATGTACATCGGCCAAATCGGATTCGCGTCCAAGGCAGCGTCCGGAGACGTTGTTTTTGTGGGAGTACTGTTGGGTCCGGCGCGGAGTTGCTGGCTGCTGGCGTGGAACCATTGTGTCGCTCCCACAACAACACAAACGCGGTGGATGCCCGGGGTGATGGGGATAGCCCCGACTCGAGCTCTATCCCCCGAATCGCAGTTCAGGAATCTGCGAAATCTGCGAGTCAGAATCCTGTTAATCCGCAGTCGGAATCCAACTAATCGGGAGCTGGTATGAAGGTCCTTGTCTCGGGTGGTGCTGGGTTCATCGGATCCCATCTCTGCGAGCGGCTGGTGGAGCGCGGGGGCGAAGTCATCTGCCTCGACAACCTTTTCACGGGGCGGGAGGAGAACATCGCCCACCTCCAGGGCAGGCACGGTTTCCGGTTCGTGAAGCATGACGTCTGCGAGCCGCTGCTGGTGGACGTGGACCGGATCTTCAACCTGGCGTGCCCCGCGTCGCCCATCCATTACCAGATCGACCCCATCCGCACGGTGCAGACCAACGTGATGGGGATGATCAACATGCTGGAGATCGCCCGGCGGATGGGTGCCCGGATTCTGCAGGCGTCCACCAGCGAGGTGTACGGCGATCCCGCGGTGCATCCCCAGACCGAGGACTACTGGGGCAACGTCAACACCATCGGCCCCCGCGCCTGCTACGACGAGGGGAAGCGTGTCGCCGAGACCCTGATGTCGGATTATCACCGCCAGGCAGGGGTCGATATCCGGCTGCCGAGGATCTTCAACACCTACGGGCCGAGGATGGCGGAGAACGACGGCCGGGTGGTGTCGAACTTCGTGCTGCAGGCGCTGAGAGGAGAGGAGCTCACGCTCTACGGCACCGGGGAGCAGACCCGGTCGTTCTGCTATGTCGATGACCTGGTCGAAGGGCTGCTGCGGCTGATGGATGCCGACGGGATCACCGATCCGGTCAACCTTGGCAACCCGGGGGAGTACACCATGCGCCAGCTGGCGGAGACCATCTGCCGACTCTCCGGCACGGAGGCGCGAGTGAGGTACCAGCCCCTGCCGCAGGACGATCCCGCGCGGCGGAAGCCCGACATCACCAGGGCGAAGCAACTGCTCGGCTGGGAGCCGACGGTCTCACTGGAGGATGGCCTGGCGCGAACGATTGCGTACTTTCGCGGTTTGGATTGAGGGGATTGGAACTGCGGATTGTGGGGATTCTGACTCGCAGATTTCGCAGATTTTCGAACTGCGATTTTGGGGATAGAGTTCGAGTCGGAGCCGTCCACGCCACTTCCGGCGGGCATCGCTTTGGTGTTTTTGTGGGAGCGAAACTGTGGTCCCGCGCCCCTGGCCAGCCTCAAGCACCGGGACCCAACGGTACTCCCACAAAACCAAAGCGCCTCAGCTCGCCTCGGTCGCGGAGCCGAGGCGACGAACATCCCCTGAATCGCAGTACCCAAATCTGCGAAATCTGCGAGTCAGAATCCCCACAATCCGCAGTTCCAATCCCCATAATCCCTGATGAAGAATCCAGCGTATCTTTAGCGGCGTACCCTTCCTCCGGAGGCCCCATGCAGGTCCGCACGATCGGAATCGCGCTGGTGCTGGTGGCCGCCTGCGCAACCAACCCGGTGACCGGACGTTCCGAACTGGCACTGGTGTCCGAGGCCCAGGAAATCGAGATGGGCAAGCAGTACGCCGAAGAGGTCAAGGCGAGCATCGGGCTGGTGGACGATCCCGCCCTGCAGGCATACGTGTCGAGAATCGGGATGGAGATGGCCCGCGCGTCCGAGCGGCCCGACATCCCGTGGCAGTTCCATGTGGTGGACGATCCCGCCATCAACGCGTTCGCGCTGCCGGGCGGTCCGGTGTTCATCACCCGAGGCATCCTCACCCACATGAACAGCGAGGCCGAGATGGCCTCGGTGCTGGGCCACGAGATCGGCCACATCACCGCCCGCCACAGCGTGCAGCAGATGAGTCGCGCCCAGCTGGCCAACGTCGGCCTCGGCCTCGGCAGCATTCTCTCGCCCACGGTGGCGCAGTTCGGCGGGCTCCTGAGCACCGGGCTGAGCATTCTGTTCCTCCAGTACGGCCGGGACGCCGAGGCCCAGTCCGATCAGCTGGGCTTCAAGTACATGCTGGCCCAGAGCTATGACCCGCGCGAGATGGCGGACATGTTCGTCACCCTCCAGCGGACGTCGCCCGGCGGCAGCGCGCTCCCGACCTGGCTCTCGAGCCACCCCGATCCCGGCAACCGCGAAGTGGTGGCGAAGGCACGAGCGGACTCGCTCAGCCGGGACCTCGACGCCCTCGAGGTGAACCGCGACGAGTTCCTGCGCCAGACCGATGACCTCGTCTTCGGCACCAACCCGCGCGAGGGATTCTTCCGGGAGAACCTGTTCCTGCATCCCGACCTGCGCTTCCAGATCCGCTTCCCCGAGGGATGGCAGGGACAGAACACCAAGCAGGCGGTGCTGGCCCAGAGCCCCAATCAGGACGCCATCATCCAGCTCACGGCGGGGTCGGGCTCGCCCCAGGCGGCGGCACAGCAGTTCTTCAATGCCCAGGGCATCTCCGAGACCCAGGTCGGCAACACCACCATCAACGGGCTGCCGGCGGTGTCGGGGTACTTCCAGGCCCAGACCCAGCAGGGCACCATCCAGGGGCTGGCGGTGTTCGTGAGCCACGGCGACCTGACCTACCAGCTGCTGGGGTATACCCCCGCCGAGCGGATGCGGGGCTATGACGCGACCTTCCGGAGCTCGTTCGGGAGCTTCGGCAGGCTCACCGACCAGTCGGCGCTCAACGTCCAGCCGGCCCGGGTAAGCCTGGTGCGTGTGCCATCGCGGATGTCACTGGCGTCCTTCAACCAGCGATACCCGTCGTCGATCTCGCTGGAGGCGCTGGCGATCATGAACGGGGTGGAGACCACGGCCACCATTGCTGCGGGTACGACGCTGAAACGGGTACGGTAGGTGAGTCGATAGCCGAGAGTCGCTGCACTGGTTTACCTGGACGGTGCCGGTACAGCCTTGAGTTAAGAGTCAAGAGATGAGAGTTGAGAGTTGACCTCCCCGCTCTCGACTCTCAACTCTTGACTCTTGACTATCTTAGGTCCGTGCTTCGCTCCCTGGTCCGCTCCCCCGCCTTCGCCTCACTCCGGCACCGCAATTTCCGCCTGTTCCTGGGCGGGCAGTTCCTCTCCCTCTGCGGCACCTGGATCCAGCAGGTGGCCCACGGCTGGCTGGTGCTCACGCTCACCGACTCGGCGCTGGTGCTGGGCCTGGTGTCCACCCTGGGCTCGCTCCCGATCCTGCTGTTCACCCTGATTGGCGGCGTCGTGGCCGACCGGGTGAACAAGCGGAAGTTCGTGATGATCCTCCAGTCGCTGATGCTGCTGGAAGCGCTCACGCTGGGCATCCTGACCGCCTTTGGCTGGATCACGGTGCCGATGATCATCGTGCTGGCGGTGTTCTTCGGGACGCTGACCGCCTTCGAGGTGCCCACCCGGCAGGCCTTCGTGGTGGACGTGGTGGGCAAGGAGGACCTGGTCAACGCCATCGCGCTCAATTCGTCCGGGTTCAACCTGGCGCGGGTAATCGGCCCTACCATCGCCGGCGTGACCATCGCCGCGGTGGGCATCGCCGCGTGTTTCTTCCTGAATGCCGCGAGCTACGTGGCGGTGCTGGCGGGGCTGGCCGCGATGAAGCTGGATCCGTCGGAATTGAAGCCGGAGAAGCGGGAGATGCGGACCGCCCTGCGGGAGGGGTTCGCGTACGTGCTGGGCGAGCGCTGGCCCCGGACGCTGATCCTCCTCACCGCCACGATGAGCATCTTCGGCTACTCGTTCATGATCATGCTGCCGGTGCTGGCGCGGGACGAGCTGGGTGTGGGCGCAGCCGGCTACGGGCTGCTGCTGGCGGGCGTCGGCATCGGGGCGCTGTCGGCCGCGCTGGGCCTTGCGGCCTTCGCCCGGAAGCTGCGGCAGGGGCGGATGGCACTGTCCTCCGCCGCCGCGATGGGGCTGGGGCTGATCCTGCTGGCGATGGCGCCGGGGCTCCTGACCGCGCTGCTCATCTGCATGATCACCGGCTGCGCCATGGCCGCCACCGGCATCAGCACCAACACTCTCCTGCAGCGGCTCAGTCCGGACCATCTGCGCGGCCGGGTGATGGGGTTCTACTCCTTCGTGGCGCTGGGCATGGCGCCGTTCGGATCACTGCAGGGTGGGTGGATCGCGGAGCGCTTCGGCGTGCGGGCCAGCTTCGCGGTGGGCGGCGTCATCAGCCTCGTGGCTGTCGGGCTGGTGGTGTACAGCTTCCGCCGGGTGGTGCACGCGGCGGCGAAGCCGGCACCGGCTCCCGCTCCATCCGGAAGCGCGGAAGCCTGACCTCGGATTTTGGAACTGCGATTAGGGGGATTACTGACGCGCAGATTTCGCAGATTTGGGTACTGCGATTTTGGGGATAGAGATCGAGCACTAGCTACCCACGTCGTCTCCAGCGATCATCGCGGTTGTGTTCTTGTGGGAGCGAACCTTTGGTCCCGCACCCTTGGTCAGCTCCACGCTCCGGGACCCGGCGGTTCTCCCACAAAAGCAACAACACCTTGGCTAGCTTGGCACGCGGAGGGAGCCCCTCCCAGGGGCCCTCCCCAAAATCGCA
>DASTUF010000066.1:0-11524 GCA_035759745.1 Gemmatimonadales bacterium | reverse complement strand
ACACTCACATACTCTCGAGGTCTCCTACACTCTCGAGAATCCGCTCCGGCCTCACCCCGCTCGCCGCCACCCGGGCCGCGTCGTACTTGCCGGTCTGCACCAGCCAGCCCTGGAGCCCCGCGCGCTGGGCACCGCCCACATCGCTCTCGATGTCGTCTCCCACCATGACGACATCCGCCGCCGGGATGTCCCCGCCCAGCGACGCCAGCGCCGCCTGGAAGAAGGCCTCGCTGGGCTTCCCCACCACGTGGGCCCGCTTGCCGCTGGCGTGCTCCAGCGCCGCTACGTAGCCGCCGCAGTCCATCACCAGCCGGGTGCCATCGTGCCAGAAGCGGTCGCGCGAGAGCGCCACAAGTTCCGCCCCTGCCATGAGATGGCTGAACGCCTCCTGCAGGTGGGCATCGGTCCACGCGCCCGCCATGTCACCGATCACCACAGCTTCCACCGGTCCTTCGCCCGCATGTTCCACTCTGCCCAGGTCGGGCTTGCTCTCGTCCGGCACGAACGCTGCAACCCTGCGGATGCCCCGCGCGTCCAGCCAGAGTCCGCCGGCGCGGGTGGCGTTGAGGATCTCGTCATCCTCCACGGCGAACCCGTACGACCGCATCCGCGCCGCGATCCGTGTTCGCGGCCTGCTGGTGGTGTTGGAGAGGAATCGGCAGGGAACGCCGTCGGCGCGGAGCCGGGCAATCAATTCCACCGCCCCTGGAATCGCCGAGCCACCCTGGTACAGGGTGCCATCAAGATCGAAACAGAATGCGCGAGGTCTCATGCTGCGAGTCGTACCTGTCATTGCCTTGCTGTCCCTGGCGTCATGGCCTGCGGACATTCCCTTCGCCGCAGGCGAGCGGCTGCACTATGCGGCGCTGGTCCGGGGCCGGCAGCTGGGCGAGGCCGAGCTGCGGGTGAGCGCTGGTGGCGTGGTGCGCGGCGTGAGCACGTGGCGATTCGATGCGAGTGGAGAAGTCAGCACGCTGGGCGTGAAGAGCAGCTGGCAGGGAACGTCCTGGACCGAGCGCGGCCGGCTGGTTTCGCGCCGGTTCCATCGCAGCTCTCGATTGGCCGGTATGAATACCGACGAGCGCTTCGAGATCCTGCCCGACTCCCAGCGGTACCGCATCGCGGGCGAGTCCCAGGCCTGGGTGGCCCCGGCGAAGCCGATGGATGAAGTCGCGCTGCTCTACCACCTGCGCACCCTCGACCTCGCTCCCGGTCAGCGCGTTTCACTCAATGGCTACTTCCGGAACGGCTGGAACCCGGTGCGGGTCGCCGCCACCGGCAGGGAGCGTGTGACCCTCGCCTCCGGCGCCAGCGCCACCTGCATCCATCTCCGCGTCAGCGCGGCGGGCACCTCGGCCGACATCTGGCTCACCGACGACGCCCGCCGAGTGCCGGCCCGCATCAGCGTCCCCACCCGTCTCGGGAGAGTGGACCTGCTCCTGCAATGAATATTTCTCACTTCTCACTTCCACTCCCACTCCCCACTAGTTCAATAGCGTCCCAGGTAGCGCTCCACCTCCCAGCTGCTCACGTGCCGCCCGTATTCCTCCGCTTCCTTCCGCTTGGCTTCGATGAAGCGCTCGGTGAGGTGCGGTCCCAGCGCGCCGGTGATCACCTTGTCCTTCTTCAGGTCGTCCAGCGCCTCGTGCAGATCCCGCGGCAGCTCGTCGATCCGGTACTTCCGGCGATCGCGGTAGGTCATGGTGAAGATGTTCCGGTTCACCGGCTCGCGCGCGGTGAGTTTTCGCTCCACTCCGTCGAGCCCCGCCGCCAGCTGCACTGCCAACGCCAGGTAGGGATTGCAGCTCGGGTCGGGCATTCGGTTTTCGCACCGGGTCCCCGCCCCGCGCCGGTCGGGGATCCGCACCAGCGGTGAGCGGTTGCGCATCGACCAGGCCACCGTCCCCGGCGCCTCGAACCCGGCGGCCAGCCGCTTGTAGGAATTGACCAGCGGGTTGGTCACGGCGCAGAACCCGCGCGCATGCTGCAGCAGCCCCTCGATGTACGACAGCGCCACCTTGCTCAGCCCCTCGGGCGCCTTGGGATCGTGGAACGCGTTGTCGCCCTTCTTCCGGAACAGCGACTGGTGGGTGTGCATGCCGCTGCCGGCGATGCCTTCGATCGGCTTGGGCATGAACGACGCGATGTAGCCATGCCGGGCGGCGACGTTGCGCACGATGAACTTGAACGTGGCGAGGTTGTCGGCGGTGGTGAGCGCGTCGGCGTAGCGGAAGTCGATCTCATGCTGCCCCCGCGCCACCTCGTGGTGCGCCGCCTCCACTTCAAATCCCATCGTCAGCAGCTCGGCGATGATCACCCGGCGGATCTCCTCACCCTTGTCCACCGGTCCCAGGTCGAAGTACCCGGCGTCATCGTGGGTATCGGTGGTGGCGCCGCCGTCGGGCCCCCGCTCGAACAGGAAGAACTCCGCCTCGCATCCCGCCATCATTTCGAACCCCAGCTCCGACGCGTGCTCCAGCTGCCGCTTCAGCGTCAGCCTGGGGCAGCCGTCGAACGGGGCGTCGTCCGGGGTGTGGATGTCGCAGATGAGCCGCGCCACCCGCCCGCTCTCGTCCTCGCCGGGAAGCACCCGGAAGGTCGCGAGATCGGGCTTGAGCAGCATGTCGCTCTCCTCGATCCGCACGAATCCCTCGATCGAGGAACCGTCGAAAATGATCTCGCCCTCGAGCGCCTTGGCGAAACGGCTCTTCGGCACTTCGACGTTCTTGTTGATCCCCTGCACGTCGGTGAACTGCAGTCGCAGGAAATCGACGCCGAACCGCTCGGCCAGTGCGAGCACGTCGTCCCGCGTGGCGCCGGCGAGGGAGCTGGGGAAGTCGGAAAGCGGCGGCTTGGAGATCAAGGGATCAGGGATCAGGGGTCAGGGGTTGGGGCCTGGAAAAGGGTTTGGGAATGTAGGCCCGCACCATCCCGACCGCTACGATGCCACGCCTCACCTCCCTGATCCCCGATCCCTGATCCCTGACCCCTGATCCCGGACCCCTGATCCCTGCCGTCCGACCGCGGCGCCCCAATTAGCTTTGTCACATGCCCACCCGTTTCTGCCCATCCTGTGGCGCCGAGCTTTCGGCCCAGGCCCGGTTCTGTCACCGCTGCGGAGCTCCGGCCGGAGCCGCTGGTGCCGCAACCCGCACCTCCAGCCCCGAGCGGACCGCCTGGCTGGTGGCGTCGGTCGTGGTGCTGGCCCTGCTGGCGGTGATCGGCTGGCGCATGTTCAAGGGGACCAGTACCGCGCCGCCGCCGTCGATGGCGAATGCCGGCAACGTGGTGCCGCCCAGCAGCGCCAACCCCGACCCCGGCGGCAACCTTCCCACCGGGCAGGCGCCCGATATCAGCCAACTCTCGCCGGAAGAACGATTCCTCCGGCTCAACAACCGGGTGATGACCGCCGCAGCCCAGCGCGACAGCGCCACTGTGGTCAACTTCACTCCGATGGCCCTGGGCGCCTACGCCCAGCTCCCGGCACCGACGCTGGACGACCGCTATCACGCCGCCGTCCTCAACGCCCAGGTCGGGCGCTTCGAAGAGGCACTGGCACTGGCCGACACCATCCTGGGCGAGGCGCCGAATCATCTCCTCGCCCGGGTAGTGCAGGGCGATGTCGCCGAACTCACCGGCAGCACCGCCGCGCTGGCCTCAGCCCGCGCCGCATTCCTCGACGCCTGGGACGGCGAGATCACCCAGCGCCGCGAGGAATACGCTGACCATCGCGACGTGCTGGACGACTTCCGCCAGCGCGCCGGCGGCAGCTGAAGCACCCACAGAGACGGGCGCACGGCTCGTGCGCCCGGCTCCTAACCCTCGACTCTCATTTCTCAGCTCATGCCCCGCACCATCCACGTAGCCCACAGCCCCGATTCCGACGACGCGTTCATGTTCTACGCGCTGGCGGAAGGCCTGATCGACACCGGAGACCTGCGCTACGAGCACGAGCTCTCCGACATCGAGTCCCTCAATCGCCGGGCTCTCAATGGCGAGCTCGAGGTCTCGGCGGTATCGATCCACGCGTACGCCTATCTCTGGCGCAGCTACGCGCTCCTCGATTCCGGCTCCTCGATGGGCGACGGCTACGGGCCCCGGCTGGTGGCGCGCGAGCCGGCGCCGGCCGATGCCCAGGCCGCACTTCGCGGCAAGCGGGTGGCTGTGCCGGGGAAGTTCACCACGGCCTACCTGGCACTCCAGCTCTACCAACCCGATTTCGAGCCGGTGGTGATGGCGTTCGACACCATCGAGGAAGCGGTCGCGGCGGGCGAGGTGGATGTGGGCCTGCTGATCCACGAGGGCCAGCTCACCTTTCAGGACCAGGGGCTCCACCTCTGGCAGGACCTCGGCGAGTGGTGGATGAACGACACCGGGCTGCCGTTGCCGCTGGGCGGGAACGTGGTCCGTCGCGACCTCGGCCCCGAGGTCGTGGCGCAGGTGGCCCGCGACCTCCGCGCCAGCATCGAGTACGCGCTGGCCAACCGGGCCCCCGCGCTGGAGCATGCCGCACGGTTCAATCGCGGCATAGGCGCCGAGCGCACCGACACGTTCGTGGGGATGTACGTCAACGACTGGACCGTCAGCTATGGCCAGCGCGGCCGCCAGGCGGTGCGGTTGCTGCTCGACCGCGCCTGGGCGGCGGCCATCATCCCGGAGAAGGTCGAAGTCGAGTTCGTCGACGAACGCTGAGTGGCGCCATCTGTCCTTCGCGGGCCCGACTCCCTACCTTGAACCAGCGATTTGCCTGGAGCTTCCGTGGTACGAGCTGATGGCCCCGTCGCCATCCTGGTGGTGGACGACGAAGATGCGATCCGCAGCGCACTGAAGCGCTATCTCACTGGACGCGGCTACGAAGTGGTCACCGCCGCGACCGGTGCCGAAGCACTTGAAGCATTGGAGCGGCGCAAGATCACCGGCATGCTGCTGGACGTGATGCTGCCGGACGCGAGCGGCATCGACCTGGTGCCCCAGGTGATGCAGCTGGAGCCTGCCATTGCGCTGCTCATCCTCACCGCGGTCAACGACGCCACCGCCGCGGCGCTCTGCATGCAGCGGGGCGCCACCGACTACCTGACCAAGCCGATCGACCTCGAGGTGCTGGACCGGGCGCTGCAGCGCGCGCTCGACCGCCGCCACACCCGGCTCGAGGACCAGGAAATCAACCGCTGGCTCAAGGAAGAAGTGGCCGTGAAGGCCGCCGAGGTGCGGCTGGAGCGCGCCAACCTGGAGCGGATATCGGTCGCGACCCTCGAAGCGCTGGTGAATGCGCTCGAGGCCAAGGATCCCTACCTCCGGGGCCACTCCGCCCGGGTCGCCGACATGGCGGCCACCATCGCCGCCGAGATGGGCTTCACCGACGAGGACATCGAGCGGGTCCGAACCGCCGGGCGGCTGCACGACATCGGCAAGATCGGGATCCGCGAGGAGATCCTGAACAAGCAGGGCCCTCTCACCGACGAGGAGTTCGAGCACGTGCAGCAGCACGTGGTGGTCGGCTCCCAGATTCTCGCGCCGCTGTTGCACCTCAAGAACGTCATTCAGTTTGTCCGCAGTCATCATGAGCGCTGGGACGGTGAGGGCTACCCCGACCGCCTTTCCGGCGATGCCATCCCCTTTGGCGCGCGCATCATCGGCGCCGTCGAAATCTACGATGCGTTGACCACCAGCCGGCCGTACCAGGAGAAGATGCCCCCGGCGATGGCGGTGGAGCGCATGCGGGACCTGATGGGCACGGTTCTTGATCCTGCAGTGCACCAAGCACTGGAAACCGTTGTCCTTCACCGCCCGACGCTCACGTTCCTCGACGAAGCGAAGGGCTGAGCGCAGGTAGGGGGTATGGCCGGGCTCGTCCTGGTTATTGACGACGATGTCGTGGAGCGAGAACTGTTGCACCGTTGCCTGGCTGCAGCAGGTTATCGAGTGCTGCTCGCCAGTGACGGCGAAGCCGGCCTCGACGTAGCCACGCGCCAGTCGCCCGACTTGATCCTGCTCGACGTGGTGATGCCGAACCTGAACGGGTTCCAGACCTGCCGCCGGCTCAGGCAGCAGCCCGGCACCGCTGCGACCCCCATCGTCATGCTCACGTCGAAGGACCAGGACGCCGACCGGTACTGGGCCGACCAGGTGGGAGTCTCCGCCTACCTCACCAAGCCGGTGGATGTCTCGCTGTTGCTGGCTACCGCGGCCGAGCTGGCGCCACCCCCATGACCTTCCTCCGGATCATTCTCTACACCGCGCTCGCCATGGCGGTGCTGCTGGTGCTGTCGGTCGTCGTCTGGCTGGCTTACACCGCCATCCTCAACCGGCTCGAGCGCCGGCTTGCCGCGCGCAAGGGGCCGTACCGCGACCTGGTTGCGGGGCTCGCGACCCGCGAACGCGAGCTGCTCGATCCCGCCATCCGCCAGCTGGGCACGCTCCGCGACTTCGAGGCACTGGAAGCGGTCCTCGAGGAGCAGGCCCGCACCACCACCGAGCGGCCGGCATGGCTGCTCGACGCCTATGACCGCCTGGGGCTGGTGGACAAGTACATCGAGCGGCTGCGCAACGCCCGCCGCTGGCGGGATCGCGCCTTCGCCGCCGAACTGCTGGGACGGGTGGGCAACGCCAAGGCGGTGACCCCGCTGCTCGACACCGTGGCTGCCACTCGCGCCGAGGATGCCGACGTCCGCGAGATCGCGCTGCGCGCGCTGGCGCGCATCGCCGACCCCCGGGCGGTCGAGCCGCTGGTGCGGGCGCTGCGTTCGTCGGAGGTATGGCTGACGCCCCGCATTGCCGATATCCTCGCGCGGCATGGTGAGGAGGCGGTGGCGCCGATGCTGGGGCTGCTGGACGAGGGTGGCCGCCACCACGCGCGCGCCTGGGCCGCGAGCGTCCTGGGTGAAGTGAAGGCGCATCGGGGATTCCCGGTACTGATTCGTGCGCTGGGTGACCCGGACGACGAGGTGCGGGCGAAGGCGTCCGGCGCGCTCGGCAAGCTGGGCGATCGCCGCGCGATCCCCTACCTGCTTGACCATCTCCTGACCGACCCGGCGCCCTTTGTGCGGGCGCGCATCGCCGGCGCATTGGGCCAGTTCGACGACCCCGACGTGATCGAGCGGCTGGTGCGCGCGCTGGGCGACCCCGCCTGGTGGGTGCGCATGCGCAGCGTCGAGGCCCTGGAACAGATAGGGCCCCAGTCGGAGGCACCGTTGCTCGTCGCGCTCGATGACCCCGATCCCGAATTGCGGATTCGCGCCGCGGTGGCCCTGGAGCGTCTCGGCGTCCCGGGACGAACCGTGCGCATGATCGAGGAGGGCGACCGGCCGGAACAGGCGCGTGAGGTGCTGTCGAAGTTCGCCAATGCCGGCGCGCGGGAACTCATCGCCGAACTGCTGCTGCATCCGTCCGCCGCGGTGCGGCTGGCGGTCGTGGCAGCGGTCCGCCGCACCGGGCGCCGCGACCTCTCGCGCGAGCTGATCCGCGCCAGCAGTGAAGACACTGATGCCACGGTGCGCGCATCCGCCTTCGACACGCTGCGCGTGCTCAACCATCGCGGCGCCGTGCCGGCTGCGCTGACCGGCCTGGCCGATCCTGACGACAGCGTCCGCACCGAGGCGATCAGCCTGCTGGGTGACCTCGGCACCAGCGCCGTGATTCCCGACGTGCGCACTCGCACGACCGACCCGGAAGCAGGAGTGCGTGCCGCCGCGGCCCGCGCGCTGGGACTGCTGCGCGGCACCGAAGCCGCGCCGGACCTGGCTCGGCTCCTCACCGATCCGTCGCCGGCTGTGCGTGTCGCCGCCGCTGAAGGCATCGCCGACAGCGGACTGAGTGCCCTCGCGCCGTCCGTCACCGAGTGTCTCGCAGACAGCGATGACCGGGTGCGCTTGACCGCCGCGCGCGCGCTGGCCCGGCTGGGCGATGCCGGTCAGGTGCCCGCGCTGCTCCGCGCCTTCGCCGGCGCGTCGCCGGAGTTCCGTGCCGCCATCACCACCGCAGTCGCGGTGCTGGCACCGAACCAGCTCGAGACGCTGGCCGAGTCACTGCGGTCGGAGGAAGCCGGGCCCGACGAGCGACTGGCGTTCGCCCGCGCTCTCTCCGATGCGCCGGTGGCGGGCGCGCGCGGCGTGCTGGCGCAGCTGGCCCGCGATCCCGAGGCCGAGGTGCGCGCCCGGGCTATCGCAGCCATCGGGCGGCTGGGCGGCACCGACGCGAACGAGCTGGTGCGCGAGGCACTGGCTGATCCGGCCGACGTGGTGCGCGCGGCGGCGCTCACGGCCGTCATTCGCCTCCGGGATCACGAACGATCACCCGAGATCCGCTCGCTGCTGGCGCAGGACCCCTCGCCCAGCGTGCGGGAACGGGCGGCGCTGGCCGCGGGACTTCTCGACCTCGCCGACACCGAGCCGCAACTGGTCCAGGCCACGGGCCCGGCCAGCGAGCCGTCACTGCGCGCGGCGGCGCTGCTGGCGCTGGGCGCGCTGGGACACGAGAGCATGGCAGGTCGGCTGGGAGAGATGCCCGACGGCGACGACGTCCGCCAGGTGCTGCAGGAGCGGCTCCGTCACGATCCCGAGTACCGCCTGCTGGGCCGCCGCCTGCGCCAGTCGCATAGCCTCGAGCTGCGAGCCCTGGCATCGCTCTCGCGCGACGAGATGCAGCAGCAGCTCTCCGAGGGCGTGCGCAGCGTGCTGGATCCGTCGGAGCGGAAGCGGGTGGTGGCGGGTCTCCGCGCCTTCCAGGGTGATCGGAGCCGCAGCGCCCTGCTCCAGACACTGCGAAGCGACCCCAGCCCCGACGTACGCGCGGCAGCGATGGCCGCGGTGCGCGACATGCTGGAGCCCGCGGAGCTGCTCGTCACTGCCCGCCGCACCCTGGGCGATCCGTCGCTCGTGGTGCGGCGCGCGGCGGTCGATCTCTTTCGCGATGTGCCCGCGCCGGAAGCGCTCGCGGCGCTGATCGCTACTGTGCGCACCGACGACGATCCGTCGGTGCTGCGGAGCGTCGCCGAGCAGGCGGAGCAGGAGTGGGACACCTTCATCGACCTCGCGCTCGGATCCGGTGCCGGCGGTCGCGAGGCGGTAGTAGTGACGCAGGTGGCCCGGCACATGACCCATCCCGGCGTGGCGAGCCTGGTGCCGCCACTGGCCCGGAGCGCCGACCCCGATGTACGGGCCGGTGTCGCACAGCTGCTGGCCCAGCGGCCCGAGCTGGGCACCGAGCCGATCATTCAGCAGCTCATCCTCGATCCGGTCCCGGCGGTGCGGCTCCATGCCGCGCATGCGGCAGCCATGGCCGGCCTGGGTGTCCAGCTCGGCGCACTCGCCGATGACCCCGAACCCGACGTCAGGCGCGAACTGGCGCAACTCCTTCGCACCGTGCCGGACGGCGGTGCACTCTCTCGCCTGTTGGGCGACACCGACGCCCGGGTTCGCGCCGCTGCCGCGGTGAGCGCCATTTCGCGCGGCGAGCGTACCGACTTGCCCGGTGACGTCGCCCCTGAGGATGCCGCCGCTGCCGTCATGGACGCGAATCACCTGGCCGACCTGCGCGAGATCGCGCTCACCTCGCCCGAGGAGCGTCACCGCCGCAGTGCGGCGCTGCTGCTTGCCCTGGTGGGCGACCAGGTGGCCGCCAGGGTCGCCGCCGGTGATCCGGTGGCGGCGGTGCGCGCCGCCGTCACGGCCCTGCAGGACCGGATCCGATGAGGGACTTCCTGGTCCAGTGGCTGATTATCATCGCCCTGGCGCTGCAGCCGTTCTTTCTCGTCTACTTCCTGCTCTACAACGGCTACCAGATCATCCTCATCGCCCTGTCGGCGCGAGTAGTGCGCCGCCGGGTCGCCGGCCATTTCGTCGAGGATCTGGACCTGATCGACGCCAGCGAGTCCACCAAGCCGCTGACGATGATCGTGCCAGCGTTCAACGAGGAAGTGAGCATCGTCGACACCATCACCAACCTGGTGCACTGCGACTATCCTCGCTTCGAGGTGATCGTGGTGAACGACGGCTCCACCGACAGCACACTGCAGCGGCTGCAGGACGCCTTCCGGCTCCGGCGGACCGACCTGCCGTACAGGTCGGCCATCACGACCGCACCGGTCCATGCGCTCTACGAGGCGACCGTTCCGCTGCCGGCCGGCGTGATGCACGTGGTCGTGATCGACAAGGCCAACGGCGGCAAGGCCGATGCGCTCAACGCCGGCATCAACGCCTCCGTCGCTCCCTACTTCGTGTCGCTCGACGCCGACTCGGTCCTGGACTCGCATGCGCTCAAGGAGCTCATGCGCATGGTCCAGGAGGATCCCCGCATCGCCGCGGTCGGCGGCCAGGTCGCCATCGCCAACGGCTGCACCATCGAACAGGGCCGCGTAGTGGCGGTGGGCCTGCCGGAGCACGACCTCGCCCGGTTCCAGATGGTGGAGTACCTCCGCTCGTTCACCACCGGGCGGACCGGCCTCAACCAGATCGACGCTGTGCTGATCCTGTCGGGCGTGTTTGCCGTGTTCGAGAAGGACACCGTGATCCGCGCGGGCGGTTACCTCACGCCCTACGTGGACAGCAGGATCATCGAGGAGTACGTGGGCCGCCGCGCCGCGACCGTGTGCGAGGACATGGAAATCATCGTCCGGCTGCACCGCTTCGTGCGCGACAAGCTGCAGCGCAAGCGCATCGCATTCCTGCCCCATCCGGTGGCGTGGACCGAAGTGCCGGAATCGCTGGCGTCGCTGCGCAAGCAGCGGGGCCGCTGGTACCGCGGCCTCCGCGAATCCCTGCTCTACCACCGCGCCATGCTGTTCCAGCGGCGATTCGGGCGGATCGGCTGGTTTGCGCTGCCCACGTTCTGGCTGTTCGAGCTCTGGGGCCCGGTCATCGAGCTGGCCGGCTACCTGTTCATCACCTTCTTCCTCCTGGCCGAGCACTACCTCGGGTTCCGGTTCCTCAATCGCGACTACGCCTGGGCCTTCTTCCTCGTGTCGCTTGGCGCCGGCATGCTCGTGAACGTATTCGCGGTGCTGGTGGGTGCCTGGCGCTTCCGCTTCGGGCTCGCGGACCGGCTGCAGCGCGGGCTGCTTCCGTTCAGCCGCCGGCGCGACGTGTTCATCCTCCTTGCCTACGCCATCATGGAGAACCTCGGCTTCCGCCAGCTCACCGTGTACTGGCGGCTGCGGGGACTGTGGGATGCGTGGCGTGGCAAGACTGACTGGGAGAAGTTCCACCGGGTGGGCTTCAACCCGCGGGAGGCGACTGCGCGTGGCTGAACGTGCTTCGGTCAAGCTGCTGGTGGTGGACGACGATCCGGACATCGCCCGGCTCCTCGGCGCCCTGCTCTCGCGCCTCGGCTTCACCGACGTGACCTACGTGAGCACGGCCGACGAGGCGCTGCAGGCGGCGGACCATGCCGACATCGTGCTGCTGGACCACCAGTTGCCCGATGCCGAAGGCCTGGACCTGCTCCGGTCGCTCCGCATCCGGCCCTCGTCGCCCGGGCTGGTGATGATCACCGCCCACGGCAACGAGGCGCTCGCCGCCGAGGCGCTGCG
>DASTUF010000065.1:0-10894 GCA_035759745.1 Gemmatimonadales bacterium | reverse complement strand
GGTCCCCGACGACGTCCACGGCGAGCGACAGGACGTCAGCCTCGAGCGCGTCTTCCGGGACCTGTTCCCGATCACGGATGTGAACGAGAAGTACAAGCTCGAGTTCCTCGGGTACGCGCTGGGCGAGGCCAAGTACGCGGTCGAGGAGTGCATCGAGCGCGACATGACCTACGCGGCGCCGCTCAAGGCCAAGCTCCGCCTCGACGTCTACGAGGAGGTCGAGGGGCAGAAGCGGCTCAAGAACGCCATCGAGAAGGAAGTCTACCTGGGCGAGCTGCCGATCATGACGCCCCTGGGCACCTTCGTGATCAACGGCGCCGAGCGGGTGGTGGTGAGCCAGCTGCACCGGTCGCCGGGCGTGGTGTTCGAGGAGGACACCCACCCCAACGGGCAACGGCTGTTCTCGGCGCGGATCATCCCCTTCCGGGGGTCGTGGGTGGAGTTCACCATCGACATCCACGACGTGATCTACGTCCACATCGACAAGAAAAAGAAGTTCCCGGCCACCGCGCTGCTGCGCGCCTTCGGCCACGGGACCAACGCCGACATCCTGAAGCTCTTCTTCGCCACCAAGGAGCTCAACATCACCGGCAAGCTGGAGGGCCGGCAGGAGAAGCGCGAGGTCATCGGCGCGCTGGGGTCGGTGGACGTGCCGAACCCGGCGGATCCGAAGGGCGAGCCGCTCGCCGGCGTGGGTGACGAGCTCACGCCCGAGCGCCTCAACGAGATGCGGCACAAGGGCGTGAAGACGGTGAAGGTGTTCGCCGGGTACTCCACGATCGACCTGCGCGACGAGGAGCAGCCGACCAGCACCCGCGACCGGCACAACCACGTGCTCGCATTCGATGTGGCCGACCCGGAGACCGGCGAGGTGCTCGCCGCGGGGGGCCAAGAGCTCACCGACGCGCTCCGCAAGCGGCTGATCAAGGCGGGCGTGCTCAAGGTCGAGGTGCTGCTGGCCCACGGCCGCTCGGAGTCGCCGCTCATCAAGAACACCCTGGCCAAGGACCCGACCCACAGCGAGGCCGAGGCCCTGGAGCAGATCTACGCCCTGCTCCGGCCGGGGGACGCGCCCAACCTGGAGACCGCCCGGCAGCAGCTCCAGAAGCTGTTCTTCAACCCCAAGCGCTACGACCTGGGGCGGGTGGGCCGCTACAAGATCAACCAGCGGCTCAAGCTGAAGACCGATCCGAACCACACGGTCCTCACCGAGGACGATTTCATCGCGATCATCCGCTACCTGATCGATCTGCACGACGGGCGCGGGTTCACCGATGACATCGACCACCTCGGCAACCGGCGGATCCGGAGCGTGGGCGAGCTGATCGCCAACCAGTTCTCGGTCGGCCTGAGCCGCATGGCGCGCCTGGTCAAGGAGCGGATGAGCATCAACTCGGACCCCGAGAAGATCTCGCTCGACGACCTGGTCAACGCCCGCACGGTGAGCGCGGTCATCCAGGCGTTCTTCGGCAGCTCGCAGCTGTCGCAGTTCATGGACCAGACCAACCCGCTGGCCGAGCTGACCAACAAGCGGCGGCTGTCGGCGCTGGGCCCGGGCGGCCTGACGCGCGAGCGCGCCGGCTTCGAGGTGCGCGACGTCCATTACTCGCAGTATGGCCGCATGTGCCCGATCGAGACCCCGGAAGGCCCGAACATCGGCCTGATCACGTCGCTCTCGACCTACGCGCGGATCAACAACCTCGGCTTCATCGAGACCCCCTACCGGGTGGTCAAGGATGGCCGGGTGACCGACGAGATCCGCTGGCTGTCGGCCAGCGAGGAAGAGGACTTCGCGGTGGCCCAGGCCAACGCCGCGCTGAACGACGACGGCACGTTCGCGGAAGCGCTGGTCCTCACCCGCAAGGGCGACGACTACCCGCTGCTGCCGCCGGAGCGGATCGAGTTCATGGACGTGGCGCCCGAGCAGCTCGTCTCGATCGCCGCGGCGCTGATTCCGTTCCTGGAGCATGACGACGCCAACCGCGCGCTCATGGGCTCCAACATGCAGCGCCAGGCCGTGCCGCTGCTCTTCCCCTCGGCGCCCGTGGTGGGCACCGGCCTCGAGGAGACCGTGGCGCGTGATTCCGGCGCCGTGATTCTCTCGAAGCGGGCGGGCGTGGTCCAGCGGGTCACCGCCGACGAGATCATCGTCGATTCCGGCGTGGGGATCACCCCGGGCGACACGCCCCTCGCGCGGCTCAACCAGTACGATCGGTACCGGGTCAAGAAGTACTGGCGCACCAACCAGGACACCGCCATCAACCAGCGGCCACTGGTGCAGCAGGGCGACCAGGTCAGCGCCGGGCAGGTCATCGCCGACGGCGCCGCCACCGATGGTGGCGAGCTGGCGCTGGGCTCCAACGTGCTGGTGGCCTTCATGCCCTGGTACGGCCACAACTTCGAGGACGCGATCATCCTCTCCGAGCGCCTGGTCAAGGACGACGTCTATTCGTCGATCCACATCCAGGAACTCGAACTGCACGTGCGCGACACCAAGCGCGGGCAGGAGGAGATCACCCGAGAGATTCCCAACGTCTCGGACGAGGCGCTGGTGGACCTCGACGAGCGCGGCATTGTCCGGATCGGCGCCCACGTGAAGCCGGGCGACATTCTGGTCGGCAAGATCACGCCCAAGGGCGAAACCGAGCTCTCCCCCGAGGAGAAGCTGCTCACCGCGATCTTCGGCGAGAAGGCGAAAGACGTGAAGGACTCGTCGCTCAAGGTGCCGCCGGGCATGGCGGGCGTCGTGATCGACGTCAAGATCTTCAGCCGGGTCGAGGACCGCGTGGTCGAGAAGGACCGCGGCGAGCGCATCGGCGAGGTCCGCCGGGTCGAGACCGACGAGAAGGCGCGCATCACGACTGTGATGATGGAGGAAGTCAGGTACCTGCTCCGCGACCAGGATGTGGCCCTGATGCTCAAGGCCGGCACGGTGGAGGAGTACCTGCCCGCCGGTACCCGGCTCGACGGCGACGCACTGGCGTCGCTCGACCTGACCAAGATCGACCGCAAGACCCTGCGGGTGGTGGACAAGGCGGTCAACGAGCGGATCCGCTCGGCCATTGACGCCGCCGAGCGCGAGCGCGCCCGGGTGGAGGAGAAGGCCGAGGACCAGATCGACAAGATCCTCCAGCCGGATGAACTGCCCCCGGGCGTGATCCAGCTGGTGAAGGTGTACATGGCCGAGAAGCGGAAAGTCTCGGTGGGCGACAAGATGGCGGGCCGCCACGGCAACAAGGGCATCGTTGCCCGGATCGTGCCGGAAGAGGACATGCCGTTCCTGCCCGATGGCAGCGCGGTGGACATCGTCCTCAACCCGCTGGGCGTTCCCAGCCGCATGAACGTGGGTCAGATCCTCGAGACCCACCTGGGCTGGTGTGCCCGGATCCTCGGCTTCGAGGCGAAGACCCCTGTGTTCCGCGGTGCGGACGAGGTCGAGATCGGCGTGCTGCTGCGGCTGGCCGGGCTCACCTGGGCCGGCGAGGCCATGGAGTTCAAGACCCAGCTGCCTGCCATCGATCCGCCGTTCGTGCGGCGGCTGGTGGACGACCTCAAGGTGGTGGCGCCCGCGGGCGAGCAGACGCTGGTGTCCGACGTGCGGCTCACCATCCTCGAGGACAAGCGCGCCTCGGCCGAGACCCGCGCGTTCGCGAAGCAGATGCGGACATTCCTGGTCACCTCCGCCGGCGAACTGGCCGAGCGTGCGCTCCAGGCCCGTGCCGCGGAAGTCGAATACCACCGCGCCCTCGCGGAGGATGGAAACAAGGCGGCCGGGAAGCTGGTGAAGGAGCTGGAGAAGGCCACCGGCAACGGCGCGGACGCGCTCGAGGCCGAGGGCCGGCCCGCCCTCGCCGCGCTGGTGCGCGGTGCCAGCAACGCCGATCTCGACGCCGCGAGCCAGGAGCTGCTGCGCGCCGCGGGGATCACCCCGGGCGGCAAGGCGCGCCTCCGCGACGGCCGGAGTGGGCAGTACTTCGAGAGCGACGTCACGGTGGGCTCGATCTACATGCTCAAGCTCAGCCACCTGGTGGATGACAAGATCCACGCGCGCTCGATCGGGCCGTACTCGCTGGTGACGCAGCAGCCGCTGGCCGGCAAGGCCCAGTTCGGCGGTCAGCGGTTCGGCGAGATGGAAGTATGGGCGCTGGAAGCCTACGGCGCCGCCCATGTGCTCCAGGAGATGCTCACGGTCAAGTCGGACGACGTGAACGGACGGAGCCGGGTGTACGAGGCGATCGTGAAGGGACAGAACCTGCCGGAGCCCGGCATTCCCGAGTCCTTCAATGTGCTCGTGAAGGAGCTGCAGGCGCTCGGCCTGAAGGTGACGCTCGGCACGACTGATGCCGGCGACGAATAACGAGGGATTCCATGATTGATTTTCGGAGCGGACGCGAGCAGAAGAGCTCGAGTTTCGACTACATCAGCATCCGCATCGCCTCCCCCGAGGAGATCCGCGGCCCGCGCGACACCAAGGAGCGCGAGCGGGTGGAACTGCAGGGGCAGCGGTACTGGTGGTCGTGGGGCGAGGTCACCAAGCCCGAGACCATCAACTACCGCTCCTTCAAGCCGGAGAAGGACGGCCTGTTCTGCGAGCGCATCTTCGGTCCGGTGAAGGACTGGGAGTGCCACTGCGGGAAGTACAAGCGCATCCGCTACCGCGGCGTCATCTGCGACCGCTGCGGGGTGGAAGTCACGCTGTCCAAGGTGCGCCGGGAGCGGATGGGCCACATCGAGCTCTCGGTGCCGGTGGCGCACATCTGGTTCTTCAAGACGCTGCCGAGCCCGATGGGCAACCTGATCAACATCACGCTCCGTGACCTGGAGCGGGTGATTTACTACTCGAACTACATCGTCCTGGAGCCGGGCAAGCAGGAAGTCGAGGCGCTCGAGCTGCTGGACGAGGATCGCTACCTCGAGCTCAAGTCCAAGGCGCGGGAAGAGGGCGACAACGGCTTCAAGGCCGAGATCGGTGCGCCCGCGGTCCGCCAGCTGCTGGAGCGGCTGGACATCAAGAAGCTGGCCGAGGAGCTGCGGGTGCTGGTGGCGGGCGAGACCAGCCAGCACCGCAAGAAGCAGCTGCTCAAGCGGCTCAAGGTGGTGGATGCGTTCCTCAACTCGGGCGAGTCGGGCGACCTTCCCAACAACCCGGCGTGGATGATCCTCGACGTGGTGCCGGTCATTCCGCCCGATCTGCGTCCGCTGGTGCCGCTGGATGGTGGCCGCTTCGCCACCAGCGACCTGAACGACCTGTACCGCCGGGTGATCAACCGGAACAACCGGCTGCAGAAGCTGATCCAGCACAAGGCGCCGGAAGTCATCCTGCGCAACGAGAAGCGCATGCTGCAGGAGGCGGTGGACGCGCTGTTCGACAACGGGCGCCGCTCCAAGGCGATCCGCGGCCGCGGCAAGCGCCCGCTCAAGTCGCTCTCGGACATGCTCAAGGGCAAGCAGGGCCGCTTCCGGCAGAACCTGCTGGGCAAGCGGGTGGACTACTCGGGCCGGTCGGTCATCGTGGTCGGGCCGGAGTTGCGGCTCCACCAGTGCGGCCTGCCCAAGGCCATGGCGGTTGAGCTCTTCAAGCCCTTCATCATTCACAAGCTGGTGGAGAAGGGCATCGCGGAGACGGTCAAGCGCGCCAAGAAGATCGTGGAGCGCGAGAGCACCGAGGTCTACGGCATCCTGGAGGAAATCATCCAGGACCACCCGGTGCTGCTCAACCGTGCCCCGACGCTCCACCGCCTCGGCATCCAGGCCTTTGAGCCGGTGCTGGTGGAGGGCAAGGCCATCCGTATCCACCCGCTGGTCTGCGCGGCGTTCAACGCCGACTTCGACGGCGACCAGATGGCGGTGCACGTGCCGCTGTCGTTCGAGGCCCAGCTCGAGGCCCGGCTGCTGATGATCTCGAGCAACAACATCCTCAAGCCCTCCGACGGCCGCCCGGTGGCGGAGCCTTCGCAGGACATGGTGCTCGGCTCGTACTGGCTCACCAAGCTGCCGGCCGGGTTCGAGGAGGAGCTGCGCAAGGCCGGCAATGCCGGCCGCGCGGCGACGCAGGAGAAGCTCTGGAAGGATGCGCGGTACTTTGGCTCGCTGGCTGAGCTGGAAATGGCGCTCCTGGCCGGTGGAGTGGACTATCACTCCGCGATCCGGTTCTGGTTTGTCCCGCCGCGGGAGACCGTGGACGCGGAGGCGCGCCAGCCGCGCTGGATCTCGACCACCGTGGGACGGGTGCTGTTCAACAGCATCCTGCCGCGGAAGGTCGTGGCCGAGCTCGGCTTCCAGGACGAAGTGATGAAGAAGAAGGCGCTCTCCGGCACGGTGCTGGAGTCGTACCGCCGGGCCGGCCTCGCCGACACGGTGACGTTCCTGGACCGGCTCAAGGAGTTCGGCTTCCGCTTCGCCACCATGGGCGGCGTGTCCATCGGGATCGAGGACCTCGAGATCCCGTCGGAGAAGGCGGAACTGCTGGCGGAGGCGGATGCGCGGGTCAAGCGTTTCCAGCGGGCCTACAACACCGGCCAGATCACGTTCGGCGAGCGCTACAACAAGGTGATCGACGCCTGGACCCACGCCAACAACGACGTGGCCGAGGCGATGGTCAATCACATGCGCCTGAGCCGGGGCGGGTTCAACCCCGTGTTCATGATGTTCGACTCGGGCTCGCGCGGCAGCCGCGACCAGATCCGGCAGCTCGCCGGCATGCGCGGCCTGATGGCCAAGCCGCAGAAGAAGCTCACCGGCGGCATCGGCGAGATCATCGAGAGCCCGATCCGGTCGAACTTCCGCGAGGGCCTCACGGTGCTCGAGTACTTCATCTCGACCCACGGCGCGCGGAAGGGCCTGGCCGACACGGCGCTCAAGACGGCCGACGCCGGGTACCTGACCCGCCGGCTGGTGGACGTGGCGCAGGATGTCACGATTACCGAAGAGGATTGCGGCACGATCCTCGGGCTGGAGATCTCCTCGCTCAAGGAGGGCGAGGACGTCATCGAGCCGTTGAAGGAGCGGCTGGTCGGCAGCGTGGCGGCGGACAACATCTTCGATCCGCACGAGATGGACACGGACGGCGATCCCCGGCTGCTGGTCGAGGCGGGCCAGCTGATTGACGAGGAAGCGGCCGACAAGATCGAGGAAGCCGGCATCGACAAGGTGACGATCCGGAGCGTGCTCACCTGTGAGTCACGCCGGGGCGTGTGCCGGATGTGCTATGGCCGCAACCTGGCCACCATGAACATGGTGGACATGGGTGAGGCCGTCGGCATTCTCGCCGCGCAGTCGATCGGCGAGCCGGGCACCCAGCTGACGCTGCGGACCTTCCACATCGGCGGCACCTCGAGCCGTATCGCGGAAGAGGCGGAGCGCCGGGCCCGCGCCGACGGCATCGTGCAGTACACCAAGGGCCTCGAGTACGCCGACGTGGCGGTCGAGTACGAGGACGGCACCCGCGGCTCGATTCGCGTGGCGCTGACCCGGGAGGACGAGTCGGCCACCGAGGAGCAGAAGGAAGGCATCCTCGTGGTGGACCCGAAGGACCCGAAGCGGGTGATCAACCGCTTCCCGGTGCCCGAAGGCGCGCTCCTCCAGGTCAAGGAGGGCGACGAAGTGAAGCGCGCTGACCCGCGGTTCTCGAGCCCGGGCCAGGAGCGCGGTACCATTCTCTACACCTGGGACCCGTACAACGATCCCAGCATCATCAAGCACGACGGCACACTGCGCTGGAAGGACCTGGTCCCGAACGTCACGCTTCGCGAGGAGCTGGACGAGGGCACTGGCCTCCGCTCGGTGGTGGTCCAGGCCGACCCGGACCGCGAGCTCCATCCGTCGGTGCTGCTGTATATGCCCAACCGAAAGGATCCGCAGGAGTACATCCTGGCGGAGGGAAGCCGCATCCTGCTGGGCTCGGAGGCGGACCAGGCCAGCCGCGCGATGGAACTCCCGGACGCGGTCAATCCGTGGAGCGGCACGAAGTTCGAGGTGGAAGAGCACCCGATCAACGTGGCGTGGCCTTCCAAGGGGAAGAAGGAGAGCAAGGACAAGACGGTGTGGCTTTCCGCGCCGGTCAAGGTGGCCAAGGGTGTGACGATCACCAAGATCCCGCGCCAGGCCTACAAGACCCGCGACATCACCGGCGGCCTCCCGCGTATCGCGGAGCTGTTCGAGGCGCGGCGGCCCAAGGATCCGGCCACCATCGCCGAGGTCGATGGGGTGGTGAAGTTCGGCGAGATCAAGCGCGGCAAGCGCGAGATCTTCGTCTTCCCGGTCGATGCCGAAGGCGCGGCGAAGGCCGAGGAGCCGCGGGTGTACGAGGTTGGCGCAGGCAAGCACCTCCGG
This sequence comes from Gemmatimonadales bacterium, assembly GCA_035759745.1. Lineage (GTDB taxonomy): Bacteria > Gemmatimonadota > Gemmatimonadetes > Gemmatimonadales > GWC2-71-9 > CAMLHP01. Next base: position 2,563 of record DASTUF010000065.1, on the reverse strand, counting down.
GTGCACGAGGGCGACAAGGTGCGCGCGGGTGACCGCCTCACCGAGGGCCCGGTGAACCCGCACGACATCCTGCTCATCAAGGGGCCGCGTGCGGTGCAGGAGTACCTGCTCAACGAGGTGCAGGAAGTCTATCGCCTGCAGGGTGTGCGCATCAGCGACAAGCACATCGGCGTGATCGTGCGCCAGATGCTGCAGAAGGTGCGAGTCACCAACCCGGGCGACACCGACTTCCTCGAGGGTGAGACGGTGGACAAGCTCAGCTACAAGGAGGAGAACGAGCGCACCGCCCGGAAGAAGGGTGCCGAGGCGACGTTCGAGCCGGTGCTGCTGGGCATCACCAAGGCCTCGCTGACGACCCAGTCATTCATCTCGGCGGCGTCGTTCCAGGAGACCACCCGGGTGTTGACCGATGCCGCGATCCGCGGAGCCAAGGACAACCTCCTCGGCCTCAAGGAGAACATCATCATCGGCCACCTGATCCCGGCGGGCAGTGGCATCTACCGCTACGCCGAGATCGACATCGAGCCGCCCGAAGGCTACGAGATGCCGGAACCGGTGGTGGAGGAAGCCCCGGTACCGGTGGAGATCCCGGTCGGCGCGATGGCGGAGGAGGAGTAGCGAGTCCAGAATTGGGAGTGGAGAGTAGAGAAGGGGGAACCGGTGCCTGCACTGGTTCCCCCTTCTCACTTCTCGGGCGGCCTGCGGGCCGCCCCTGATCTTCTCTCTCGCTCAGCTCACATAGAACCGCAGCTGCAGCAGCTTGAGCCCGTGGTTGTCGTAGTTCCAGAAGTAGTTCTCGAAGCACGGGTCGAACAGCCAGACGTCGTACTGCACGGCCGGGTCGTCCACTTCCGCCGTGTCGGTGGTGCCGAGGCAGGAGGACAGCTCCGGATCGAGGTCCGGGTCCACCGTGATCACCATCTTGAGCAGGTTCTCGGTCACTTCGACCGCGAGTGACTTGCCGCGGTCCCGCCCCACCGTCACGCCATTCGACCCGCACCACACGTCGTCGGTATCGTCGAACCCATCACCGTCTTCATCGGCGCAAGTGGTCAGGTCGGCGTAGCCGCCGGGGGTACCCAGGGCCCGCGCAAATACCCGGTAGCTCGGCGGCGTGCCATCGTCCGGATTCGGGTCCGGGAGCTGGAACAGCGCGCCGTCGTTGTCGGTGGCGTTGGCGTCCAGCACCGCGAAGTCGCCCGGCTGCAGCAGGATCTTGTTGACCTTGTCGAGGTCGTCCCAGCTCTGCCCTGGCTTCCACTTGCCGCCGGCATTGGTCACCGTCTCGCCGCCGTTCAGCTGGACGAAGATTCGATGACCGCTGTTGCCGTCCATCTCGGCGGTCTTGTCCTTGGGCACGCCGATGATGTTGAGCTGGTAGTCGTGGGGGCCCTGCGGGAAACCGTTGCTGGTCAGGGAGAGAGCGGCGCCGTCGGCCATAGGTGGAGAGGCCAGTGGTTCGTTGCAGGCAGTGATGCCGACAACGGCGGCCACGGCCGCGAGGGAGAGGACATTCCGCATGTAGCGCTCCTGGTGGCTGGTGCACGGGCAGCAGGCTTGCGGGAAGCGGTGGCGAGCGCCGCAAGGACCGGACCCGATCGCCGGTGCATCGCAACCAATTGCCGCGGCGGCGCTTCCCGGAGACAGCACCAGCCGGATGAAGCATGTTGCATGGGCAGGTCGCCGCGAACATGTCAGAATGCCCCGGGCGCATCAAGTTGCACCTGGGGCAATCCGCCGACTCGCGAACGCCTACCGACTGATTCGCTGTTCGTATTCCTGCTGCAGTTTCTCGAACGTCGCCCAGAAGGGAATGACCGGCGCGCCGGAGAGCACGTTTTCCAGAATGGCGAGGTGGGTGTGCCAGCCACCGGCGGCCTCCACCCGGTTGGTGCGATCGGCCAGCCGCTGGTGCGTCAGCACCAGCTCGACTTCGTCGCCCCTGGGCGTCAACTCGAAGGTCACTTCGGATTCCTCCTCGCTCCCTTCGCTCCAGGTATACGCCAGCAGCCGCATCGGCTCCAGCCGGGTGATGTGGCCGCGCATCGAGGGATGCTTGTCCCCACGGTAGCGCTCCGGCGTCTCCTCCGGCACGGCGGAGAGTTCATCGTTGTGCCACTGGAGGCGGACATCGCCACCGACCCGCAGGTCCATGTCGCCTGAAGCGAGCCATTTCCCCCGCTTCCCCGATTCGGTGAGGTAGGCCCAGACCCGCTCGATCGGGCCGGGCAGGGTGCGCACGAACCGAAGCGTAGTGGCCTCTGGTGTCGTGGCGAACGTGGTGTCAGTCACGGTGCTCATGCTGGTGGTCCTTTCATGGTTCGGAATCAGGGCCGCCGAGGACTCGTTCCAGTGCGGCCAGTCGGCTGGTCCAGAAGGCACTCTTCGCCCTGATCCAGGCAGCGGCCTCGTCCAGCGGTTCGGGGTTGATGGTGAGGAAATGCTCCCGCCCACGCCGCCGTCGCCGCACCAGGTCGGCATGCTCCAGCACCCGGATGTGCTTGGACACGGCGTTAAGCGAGATGGGGAACGGGGCGGCGACGTCGGTGACGCGGGCCTCGCC
>DASTUF010000064.1:0-11023 GCA_035759745.1 Gemmatimonadales bacterium | reverse complement strand
CTCCGCTGGTCCTGCTGCCGAGGGTCCAGCCCTCGAGGCCGCCGTCGAACTCCCAGGTGATGGGAAGCTCCAGTGGGTCAGGGCCCGTCGGACCGGTTTCGTCGCCGCAGGAAACAATGGCGATCGCCAGGCACACCGCAGCCGCGGAGGCCGTCAGGGTGCGGGCCGAATGCGTCGGTGAGGTCCCCATCAGGTCGTCCGGATCTTGCTGGCGACCTGGCGGGCGGTCTCCGGGGTGAGCTCGGTCAGCCCGTGGTCCCTGCCGGCATGCTCGGCCGCCTGGCGCAGGATCTCTTCCTCAGACTCGGCACGAAGCACTTTCTCGCAGTCGAATCCCACGTCGCGGCATCGCAGTTCCTTCATTGTGGCCTCCTTCGGGAGGTGGATGGGTCCTCGGAGTAACTCAGGGGGTCACCCGTCCATACGCCCGACCCGCTCAGGCGGGATCAATCTCGGCGCTCGACGGCTCGGCCCGATCCCGCGCTACCTTGACCCAACCCCTTCCCGGGGCTAAGTTTGCCAGTCTGCCCCGGAACCGGGGCGCATCACTGGAACGGGGAACTCGCAGGGATATGCCGACCATCAATCAGCTCATCCGGCACGGCCGCAAGCCGGCCGCTACCAAGGACAAGTCGCCGGCGCTCAAGGGGAATCCCCTCAAGCGCGGGGTCTGCACGCGGGTCTACACCACCACCCCGAAAAAGCCGAACTCGGCGCTTCGGAAGGTGGCTCGCGTGAGGCTCACCAATCATTTCGAGGTGACGGCCTACATCCCGGGTGAGGGGCACAACCTGCAGGAGCACTCGATCGTGCTGATCCGGGGTGGCCGGGTGAAGGACCTTCCCGGTGTCCGGTACCATATCGTCCGCGGCACCCTCGACGCTGCCGGCGTTAACGACCGCCGCCGGAGCCGCTCCAAGTACGGTGCCAAGCGTCCCAAGGACGCCAAGGGAGGGAAGTAAGCCGTGAGTCGCCGTACCAAGTCCGTCAAGCGGCCGGTGCCGCCGGATCCCCGGTTTGACAGCCAGACCGTGTCCAAGTTCGTGAACAACCTGATGTACGAGGGTCGGAAGAGCACCGCCGAGGGCATCTTCTACCGCGCCATGGACATGATCGAAGAGCGCACGGGGCAGCCGGGCGTCACGGTCTTCAAGGCGGCGGTCAACAACGTGAAGCCCGCGGTCGAGGTCAAGAGTCGCCGGGTGGGTGGTGCCTCGCTGCAAGTGCCGGTGGAAGTGCGGCCCGAGCGGCGCACCGCGCTGGCGATGCGCTGGCTCATCTCCTTCGCGCGGGCGCGGGGCGAGAAGACCATGGAGGAGCGGCTGGCGGCCGAGTTCATCCTGGCGTCCAAGAACGAAGGCAACGCCATCAAGAAGAAGGAAGACACCCACAAGATGGCCGAGGCCAACCGGGCGTTCTCGCATTATCGCTGGTAGCGAGGCGACGAGCTTCGAGCTTCAAAGGGGGGCGGCCAGACTGGCCGCCCTCCTTGTTTGGGGGTATTGTCGAGTATCCCTCTCCCGGGCCTCCCATGCGTCCAGCCGCCTTCCCGTCGGTCCTGCTCCTCGCCGCCTGCAGCGACTTCTCGTCGCCTCCGCCACCTCCCGGCGGCGAGCCGGTACCGACCGAATCGGTCGGGCAGGTTGGCGGCCGGGTGCTCTCCAAGGAGTTCGGTATCATGCCCGGAATTGCGGTCCGGGTATCACCCGACAACAAGTCGGACGTTACCGACACTCGGGGAGATTTCGAACTCAGCGGGGTTGGCCCGGGGGAGGTGTCGGTGTCGATCAGCGGCCTTCCGACCGGCTGCGTGCTGCCTGAACCCCAGCCGGTGCGGCTCCTCCCAGGCGCGTCGGTCCGGATCCGGTTCCTGGTCGATTGCAGCGGGACTGGACAGTAGCCCTCGTGGACCTGCATTCTCTTGCCAGGAGCATGGATGTCGAAAGTGCCAGCCTTCGCCTTGACGCTGTTCGCGGTCGTCGGTTGCGCTGACCGCACCCCCGACGCCGAGGCTGAGGACTCCACCACCGAAAGCGCCATTCCTGCCGCCCTTGGCTCAGGCAACGTCGTCGAAATCACCGCTCGCGGCCGAACGCTGGAAGCACCAACTGAGATTGCATCGGGTTGGACCACCCTCCGGCTGCACAACGATTCGGAGGAAGCGCACTTCGTCGTCCTGGAACGGCTGCCCGAAGGCAGGACGGTTGCTGATAGCCGGGCCGAGGTAGTTCCGGTGTTCCAGAATGGGCTGGACCTCCTCAGCGCGGGAAAGGACAAGGAGGCACTTGCCGAATTCGGGCGGCTGCCGGCGTGGTATGCCGATGTCGTCGTGTTCGGCGGGCCGGGCATCGTCAGCGGTGGCGTGACGGGTCAAACGTCGCTCTATCTGGAGCCGGGCACCTATGCCATCGAGTGCTATGTGAAAACGGGAGGACGCTTTCACTCCGCGGACGGCATGATTTCGCAGCTGGTCGTCACCGAGGCCGCGGGCGGGGGCCACGAGCCGACCGCCCCATTGGAACTGACGGTGACCGGGGCCGGGATTGCCCTTGACGGTATTCCGCAGTCCGGAGTCCAGAGTGTCAAGGTGACTTTCGATGAACAGATGGTGCACGAGCATTTCCTCGGCACCGACGTGCACCTGGTGCGACTTGGTGCAGAACCGGACACGGCGGCCCTGGCATCATGGATGAACTGGATCAACCCGGGCGGACTTGCGACTCCCGCCCCCGGCCGCTTCCTGGGCGGGACCCAGGAAATGCCCGCGGGGCAGGCGGCCTACTTCATGGCACCGCTCACGCCGGGCCAGTACGCTTTCGTGGCTGAAGTTCCCGAGCCGTCCGGGAAGGGCATGCTGCTCACCTTCACCGTGCCTGCTGCCGAGGAGACTTCCGAGTCGGGGACGTAGCGCTTCACCCCTGAACTGCCCCCTTTCCCTCCCGTTTGCGCAGGATGGGATGTGTAGAACCCTACGCACATCCACAGGGAGGAACCCGTGAAGCACATCGCACTGCTCGCCGTCGCGGCGAGCCTGGTCATTGCGTGCTCCAATGACGATGGCCCGGGCGGCCCGAACCCACCGCCACCGCCGCCACCCAGCGCCGTCACGATCTCCAGCAGTTCCGCGCCGCCGCCGGTATGGCTCCCGGCTACGACCACCGTAGCCGCTGGCGGAACCGTGACGTTCAAGAACCCCTCGCCAGCAGCGCACAACATCAGGTCGGCCACCGATGCGTGGCCCCTGGTCACGATTGAGCCTGACGAGACCGCCAACATCGTGGTGCCCGGGCCGGGCACCTACCCGTACAGCTGCACGATTCACGCGGGAATGAACGGCACGCTGACGGTGAAGTAACGTGGGGCGGCACCTTTGGTTCGCCGCCATTGCCACCGTCGCCGGCGCCCTGGCCGGCTGTGGCGACGGCGTCGGCCCGGACGGGTTCGACGACGACAAGTTGCGCCAGCAGTTCGCGCTTGTGCCGCTCGGTCCCGTCCCCCAGCCGCCGGACGGCCCCGCGTCGGCCGAGCGCATCGAACTCGGCCGGCTGCTGTTCTTCGACCCGATTCTGAGCGGGGAGAAGGACGTCTCCTGCGGCACCTGCCATCATCCGGCATTCGCCTTCGGCGACGGCAGGCAGTTCAGTGCCGGCGCCTCGGGCGTGGGCCTGGGCCCGGCGCGCGCCGTGTCGAACTCTGCAATAAGTGGGCAAGCCATCGGGCTCACCCCCCGCAACTCGCCCACCGTCCTCAACGCCGGCTACAACGCCGATTCACTCGGCCACCTCAGCCACGCCGGCTTGCAGTTCTGGGATGGACGCGCCATCGGACTCGAGGAGCAGGCCCGAGGGCCCATCACCTCGCGCACCGAGATGGCGGGCGATGCCTACACACCCGAGGTGGCTCGCGACAGCGTCGTGGCACGGCTGCGCGAGATCGAGGCGTACGTCCAGCGCTTTCGTGCTGGTTTTCCGGTGGAGGCCACGTCGCTGCCTCGCAGTGACGTCATCAGCATGGATACCTATGGCAAGGCCCTGGCTGCCTACCAGCGCGAACTGGTGACCCGCAACGCCGCCTTTGATCGCTACGCGGCCGGCGATGACGGCGCGCTCACCGGGCAGCAGAAGCAGGGGCTCGAGCTTTTCTTCACCACCGCCCGCTGCGGGGAGTGCCACAGCGGTCCGATGTTCAGCGACTACAGTTTTCGCGTGATCGGGGTGCCGCAGGCTGGGTCGGGCGGCGCCGTGCTTTCGGGTGATGACGTCGGCCGGGAAGAACACACTGGCCGGTTGGAGGACCGACATGCCTTTCGCACGCCCAGCCTGCGCAACGTCGAGCTGACCGCGCCCTACATGCACGACGGAGTGTTCGCGACGCTGGAGGAAGTGGTGCGCTTCTACGATGCCGGCGCCAGCCCACGGCACGCAGACATCGCTGCAAGCGCGCTGGATACCCTCGTGGCCACCCCAATCGGGATGTCAGATGCCCAGGTGGCCGCGGTGGTGGCGTTTCTCAAGGCGCTCACCGACCCCGGGATCGGCCTCGCGCCTCAGTTGCGGACGGTGCCCTCGAGCGTGCCGAGTGGACTGACACCGGTGTTCGGCGTCCGAGCGCCCTGAGCCCTCGACGCCAGCCGAACTGCGGCAGCGCGCGCGGAGTCGCCCCGGAGACGAAAGGCCGGATCGGCATCCTTCCACACTTCGGCGACCATGGCATACGCCTCGCGTGCTTCCGTCAGTCGGCCTAGCTGTTCGTAGATCGGCGCCACTCGCTCGGCGGCGAAGGGGTCATGGCGAATCGAGCTGAAGTACCGGGCGGCCTCCTCCGGCTGTTTGTCTGCGAGCAGCAGATCGCCAATCCACCACCGAATGATGGCGTTCCATGATGCTGCCGCGACCGAGCCCGACCGCGTCACTTGCTGCTGCCCTGCCGTCAGCTCTTCCAGCGCTGTCTTGGGTTGACCCAGCCGCCCAAGGCCGTAGCCATGCAGGGCGAGTACCGAACCTTCGACGAAATACGCCGTCGCCGAGTCTCCCCGGTCGCGCGCGACCCGCGCCACGGCCACGAGGCGCCCGCGCGCAGCCTCGTGGTCGGTCCAGCGCCCCTCCTCGGCGGCAAGAGCCGCCGCGAGGGCCAACTGGTACCCAGTGAGGCCCTCCACTTCTGATCCGGTTGGTGGCATCGCGAGGGCGGTGCGCAGCATCGAGTCAGGAAGGGGCGCTCCACCGAGTCGTGCCCGATAGACGTCCAGGGCGCGGTACCCCGCCGGCAGCAGCGGGTCGGCGACGTAGCGCATGGCCTTTTCCATGTCGCCACAATCGAGACTCAGACGGACGAGCCGATCCGTCAGCCAGGTGCCCTCGAGGGTGGGTGAACGATCGTGTGCCTCGAGCAGCGCCGCCAGGTCGCGCCAGAACCGGGGGTGCCGAAGCACCTGGGTCATCTCCACCAGGTCGCCTTCCGTCATCGCTGCCAGCTGGATCAGCGCACGGCGTCGTGCGGCCGAGTCGCCGAAGGCCAGTGCGAACGCCTGCTCTGCCTGCGGCGCCCAGCGAGCTCGCGAGCCAAACTTCTGGTACTGGTCGAGCAGAGCGTGAGCGCGGGCGCTGTCGGGCGCCAAGCCGATGGCATTCTGCAGCAGGTGGTCATACAGCATCGACATTCCCGGGTCCAGCGCCACCGCCCGCTCCAGGGCGGTATCGACGGCGCCGGGGGCCTGGAGCAGCTGGTCGCCGCTGTGGAAGTACACCTCGCCCAGGAGATACCACGCCTCGGCTTCATCCGGGTACCGGGTCACGGTGACCTCTGCCAGTCGCAGTGTTGCCAGCTGGTCGTGCGGGCCCGGTACGTTGTGAGTCAGCGCAAGTCGCAGCAGCAACTGTTCCCGCGCCGGCAACTGCCCCGAATGCCGCACGGCAGCGGCAAACGCCTCCTGCCAGGTCAGGCCGCCAGCCTCGGTGTTGCCGAGCCAGACTTGCGCCATGCCCAGATGGTAGAGCGCAAAGGCGAAGGTCGAGTCGGCCCTGATGGCCTCCCGGTAGGCACCCACCGCGCCGGCGTACTCGCTCTGCCGGAGCAGCCGCTCTCCCCGCAGGAAGGCGCGGAGCGCTGGCAGAGACCTGGTGGTAATCCTTCCCAGATCAACGGCGGCGGTCGGGCGTCCCCGTCCCTGCCAGGCCACGGCCAGCACCTTGATGGTGAGCCGGTCCACCAGCGAGAAGAGGCTGTCTGCCGGTCCATCCACGCTGAAACTGGCGAGATCGGCCCCGTCGGGAACGGAGTGCACCCGGGCTGTCAGCCGCAGCTCGTCTCCATTCGGCACCATGGTGCCGAGCACGGCGAACTGCGCGCCCACGTCGCGGGCCACCGCAATCGCCGAGCCCAGGTCGGGGGCCTCGCCGTCCCCGAAGCTGCGGGCCCAGCGGGCCAGGACCGTCCTGCTGTCGATGCCGCGGAGGCCCTCAACTCCATCGAGGTTCGCCGCCAGAAGGTCCACCATCCCTTCGCGCCAATCCTGGAGATCGCTTCCCCGTACTTCGAACGGGAGCACCGCAATACCTGGCGCCGGCTCGCCGGTGGTCCCGGATAGTGCGGCCAGCGGCTGCCCGGTCCGCCCGCGCAGCAGCATCACCAGGGCCGCGACCGTCGCGAGTGCCACCCCGGCGAGCGCCACGAGGCGGCGCCGGCGCTCCGGCCTCCGGGGCGCGCGGCCGTCGCGGATCGCGTGAAGTGCCGCGGCCAATTCCCCGGCCGAGCGCAGGCGCGAGTGGGGTGTCTTGCCGAGACATTGCCGGACCAGCTCTGCCAGCGCGGGCGGAACCCCGCTCCGGCCGGGCGCGAGCGGCGCAGGCGAGTCCTCGCGGATGGCATGCACCAGCGCACTACCCTCGCCCGGGAACGGGCGGGAGCCGGTCAGCAGCTCGTGCAACACGACCCCGGTGGACCAGAGATCGGTCCGGGGATCGGTCGCTTCGCCTCTCGACTGCTCGGGACTCATGTATGCTGCGGTGCCGCGCATGAGTCCGCTGGTGACCAGGTCGGCGCTGGCCGCTTTCGCAATTCCGAAATCGAGGATCACTACCCGGCCTTCGCCGGTGAGCATCACGTTCTCCGGCTTGATGTCCCGGTGGATGATCCCGGTTCGGTGCGCAGCGTCCAGCCCCTCCGCCAGCTGGATGGCCACGCCGATCGCCTCGTCCACGGCCAGCGATCCGCGGGACAGCCGCTCCCGCAGGGTCTCACCGTCGTAATAGGCCATGACGATGAATGCCCTTCCGTCATCGGTCTCGGCGATCTCGTACACCGTCGCGATGTTGGGGTGGTCCAGCGCCGAGGCAGTGCGGGCTTCCGACTCGAGGCGGCGAACCGCGCGCGCATCGCGGTCAAGGTGTGGAGGCAGCAACTTGATGGCGACGGGGCGATCCAGCCGCGGGTCGCGGGCCAGGTATACCTCTCCCATGCCGCCCCGGCCGAGCGGCCGTACGACGGGGTAGCGTCCGATGCTGGCTGGAGGGCCCTGCGGAGGGGGCATCAGGGCGCGGGCCCGGGTCGCGTCGAGTTCTCCGAGGAACTTGCCCGGGGCCGAGTTGAGCCGGTCCTGGGCCCGCAGAAGGCGCGCGACTTCGGCTGCTACCTCGGGATCACTGGTGGCTGCCAGCACGGCGTCACGGACGTCGGTCGGGGCGCCATCCAGGTCGGCGAAGAGGGCCTCGATCCGGGCCCACCGCTTCGGGTCAGTCACGGCCCGATTCGCGGAGTGCGTCGTACAGCCAGGCGCGGGCGAAGGCCCAGTCGGCCTTGACGGTGCGCTCGGAGACGCCCAGCGCGGCCGCCGTCTCCGGCACGCTCATGCCGCCGAAGTACCGGCACTCCACCACCTGCATCTGCCGCAGGTTGCGGGCGCCCAGCGCCTCGAGTGCCTCCTCCAGGTCGAGGAGTTCCGACGCGAACGCATCGATGGCGCCGCCCTGGTCGTCTCCCAGGGTGGTCAGGGGGAGGCCGCCCCCGCGCTTGACCGAGCGCCGCCGGCGGGCAGCGTCGAGCAGCACCTCGCGCATCGCCCTGGCGGCCGCGGCGAAGAAATAGGCCCGTCCTCGGCTGGTGACCCGGTGGTCGTCCACCAGCTTGAGGTAGGCCTCGTGGACCAGCGCCGTGGTCTGCAGGGTGACATTGTTGGGGTCGCGGGCCAGCTGGCGGTGGGCCAGGGCCTGGAGCTGGCTGAATACGAGCGGCACCAGCTCGTCCAGTGACGGCAGGGGTTCGTCCGTCGCCAGATCGAGCAGGTCGGTCGTGCGCATGCGAAGCGCAGCGCTCTCGTCCAAGGGGCCTCCGGAGCGTGTGGCCGGATGGCCACTTAGCGAAGCTACGGACGGCGCCGGAACGCCGCAACGGCGCTTCAACCCGTCGACCCTCTTGACGTACCCCGCAACCCCATTACTTTGCTGTGGCTTAGGAGTTTTTTGACCCCTGTGCAGACATCGGGTGACGTGACTCGGATCGTCCGGGCCACCTCTCGCCTTCCAGATAACGCGGTCCCGCCCTCGGCCAAGCGGCTTCAGGTGCGGGAATGTTCCGGGAACGGCTCACGGGCCCTGTCGGATGCGCGCGGAGCGACACCACGGGCCTCAGGCCCGGCTCGGTCGCCCCGCTTTTTCGCTGGTGGGTGGCGAGTGCCGGGAGGCGCACCATCTGCTGCTAGAGAGAACGATGAGCTCGGTACTGACTGCTTCACGAACCGGATCCACCATGGCTCGCACTACGCCGCTCGATCACTATCGCAACATCGGCATCATGGCCCACATCGATGCCGGGAAGACGACTACGACCGAGCGCATCCTCTATTACACCGGCAAGAACTACAAGATCGGTGAGGTCCATGAGGGCGCGGCCACCATGGACTGGATGGAGCAGGAGCAGGAGCGCGGCATCACCATCACCAGCGCGGCCACGACCTGTTTCTGGATCCGCAACGGCGTTCAGCACCGCATCAACATCATCGATACCCCGGGCCACGTGGACTTCACCGTCGAGGTGGAGCGCTCGCTTCGCGTGCTCGACGGCGCAGTGACCCTGCTGGATTCCGTGGCCGGCGTCGAGCCCCAGACCGAGACAGTCTGGCGCCAGGCCGACCGCTACGGTGTGCCCCGGCTGATCTTTGCCAACAAGATGGACCGGGTCGGCGCCAACTTCGATCGCTGCCTCGCCATGATCCGGGACCGCCTCACCAAGAAGGCGTTTCCGCTCCAGATTCCGGTGGGCTCGGGCGAGCTCTTCACCGGCCACATCGACATCATCCGCCGGGTCGAGATCGTCTTTGACGAGGCCACTCTGGGCAAGACCTTCACCGAGATGCCGGTTCCCGAGGCCTACAAGGACCAGGTGGAGCAGTACCGGTCCGAGCTGCTCGAGGCCGCGGTGGAGAGCGACGACACCTTGATGGAGAAGTATCTCGCCGGCGAGGAGCTGTCGGAGGATGAGGTCCATCTCGCCATTCGCAAGGCGACCATCGCCAGCGGGCTGGTGCCGGTGCTCTGCGGCGCCTCGTTCAAGAACAAGGGCGTCCAGGCGCTGCTCGACGCGGTGATCGACTACCTGCCGTCGCCGGACGACGTGCCCGCCATCGTGGGCCACCTGCCGCAGCACGACGACACCCAGGTCGAGCGCACCACTGGTGACGACCAGCCCTTCTCGGCGCTGGCCTTCAAGGTGGCCACCGACCCGTACGTGGGCCGGCTGACCTTCTTCCGGGTCTATTCGGGGTCGCTCAAGAGCGGCAGCTACGTGTACAACAGCACCAAGGACAAGCGCGAGCGGATTGGCCGCCTGCTGCAGATGCACGCCAACAAGCGGGACGAGATCGAGGAAGTGCTGGCGGGCGACATCGCCGCCGCGATCGGCCTCAAGGAAACCCGGACGGGCGACACGCTCTCCGACGAGGACAAGCCGATCATTCTCGAGGCGATGAAGTTCCCCAACCCGGTCATCGACGTGGCCATCGAGCCCAAGTCAAAGGCCGACCAGGACAAGCTGAGCACTGCGCTGCAGAAGTTGCAGGAAGAGGATCCAACCTTCCGGGTGCGTTCCGACGCCGAGACCGGCCAGACCATCATCGCGGGCATGGGCGAACTCCACCTCGAGATCCTGGTGGACCGCATGAAGCGCGAGTTCAAGGTCGAGGCCAACGTCGGCAAGCCGCAGGTGGCCTTCCGTGAGACCATCCGCAAGCGGGTGGAGAACATCGAGGGCAAGTTCGTGCGGCAGTCGGGCGGCAAGGGCCAGTACGGCCATGTGGTGATCCACATGGAGCCGGCCGAGACCGGTGCCGGGTTCGTGTTCGAGGACAAGATCGTCGGCGGCGTGATCCCGCGGGAATACATCAAGCCGGTCGAGGCGGGCATCAAGGAAGCGCTGGAGAACGGCGTGCTGGCGGGCTACCCCATGGTGGACGTCAAGGTGTCGCTGGTCTTCGGCAGCTACCACGATGTCGACTCGAGCGAAATGGCGTTCAAGATCGCCGGCTCGATGGCGGTGAAGGACGCGGCCCGCGCGGCGCATGCGGTCCTGCTGGAGCCGGTCATGGAGGTCGAGGTCGTGACCCCCGCCGACTTCCTGGGCGACGTGATCGGCGACCTCTCCAGCCGCCGGGGCAAGGTGGGCGGCATGACCCAGCGCGGCGACGCGCAGGTGGTGGCCGCCGATGTGCCGCTGGCGGAAATGTTCGGCTACTCCACCCAGCTCCGCAGCATGACCCAGGGCCGGGCGGTGTACTCGATGCAGTTCGATCACTACGAGGAAGTGCCGAAGTCGATTGCCGAGGAGATCATCTCCAAGAAGCAGGCATAGGGCGTGAGGCGTGAGGCGTGAGACTTTACGCCCCGCGCCCCAGGCCCCACGCCAGGTTGGCTGAACACTGAACCAGAGAACGCACCATGGCGAAGGCGAAGTTTGAGCGGACGAAGCCGCATGTGAACGTGGGGACGATCGGGCACGTGGACCACGGGAAGACGACGACGACGGCGGCGCTGAC
>DASTUF010000063.1:0-31473 GCA_035759745.1 Gemmatimonadales bacterium | reverse complement strand
TGGGAAGTGGGAAGTGGAAGGAATTAGATTCTCTACCACCCACTTCCCACTTCCCACTTCCCACTCCCCACTCCCCACTTGTCAGCATGACCACGAGACTCACCAGTTTCTCTCATGGGGCCGGCTGCGCCTGCAAGCTCGGCAGTTCCGAGCTGTCGCAGGTGCTGCACCACCTGCCGCTGAACGACGATGTTCGCGTCCTGGTGGATGCCAGCACCCGGGACGACGCCGCAGTCTTTCGCATAGCTGATGATCGCGCGCTGGTGGCCACGACCGATTTCTTCACTCCCATCGTGGACGATGCCTTCACCTGGGGCGCGATCGCCGCCGCCAACGCGCTGAGCGATGTCTACGCCATGGGAGGTCAGCCGCTCTTCGGGCTGAACCTCGTCTGCTGGCCGAGACAGGGGCTGTCGTTCGACTTGCTGGGGGAGGTCCTGCGCGGAGCGTCGGAGGTCACCCGTCGGGCAGGCTGTCCGGTGCTGGGAGGACATTCGATCGACGACGCCGAGCCGAAGTTCGGACTGGTGGTGCTGGGCGAGGTCCATCCCGACCGGATGCTCACCAACGCCGGTGCCAGGCCGGGCGACCTGCTGGTGCTGACCAAGCCGATCGGCACCGGCATCATGACCACCGCGCTCAAGCGGGACAAGGCAACCGAGCGCGACTTGCAGGATGCCGTGACCAGCATGACTACCCTCAACGACGGCGCCGCGCGAGCTGCGGTGAAGGCAGGGGTTCGCGGCGCCACCGACGTCACCGGCTTCGGGTTGCTGGGCCACCTGAGCGAAATGATGGCGGCCAGCGGCACCCGGGCCGAACTCTGGCTGGACGCAGTCCCGCTGCTGCCCCGAGTGCGCGATCTCATCGGCCAGGGTGCGGTGCCCGGCGGCACCACCCGGAATCTCGCCGCCGTGGCGGCAGGATGGGGAGACGGAATCACCGACACCGACAAGCTGCTGCTGGCTGACGCCCAGACATCGGGCGGACTGCTGATCGCCGTGCCGCGCGCTGCGCACTCCACGCTGATGGACGCGCTCAAGTCCGAGGGCACGCTGGTCCAGGCCACCATCGGCGAGGTCAGCGCGGGCGGAGGCACCGATCCACTGATCGATGTCCGCCGGTCGGCGGGAGCCCGCTGATGGGTCGCTTCAAGTGGACCCCGACCCAGATGGACCGGCTCGAGCGCGCCGCGCGCGATGGACGGCGGGTGATGATCAACCGGCGAGGGACCGAGTACATAGTGACCGCCCGCCGCGTCACCCAGCACGGTGGCCGGGACGCGCTGGTGGCGCACCTGCCGATGACGGGTGAGGAGCTGGTCTTCCGGCTGGATGAACTGGACGCCTTCGAACCAGTGGGGGAGTAGTGGGGGGCGCCCTCATTCACCTGGACGAAAGCTGCCTGGGCAACGGCCGAGAGGGCGAGAACCCTGGAGGTGCAGCGGGCCTGATCGAGGTTCGGCTTCGGTCAGGCGTTGAGCGGCGCGACTTCTACCTGAGCGAGCCGGCCACCACCAACAACCGCATGGCGCTGGCAGGCGCGGCGGAAGCTCTGCGCATTCTCTCGGGCAAGGACCGGCGCGTCGTGGTGCGAATGGTGTCGGACTCGGAGTACCTGGTGAAGGGCATGCGGGAGTGGGTGCCCGGCTGGCGCCGTCGCAACTGGACCCGCAAGGGCGGCGCAATCATGAACCTCGAACTATGGCGGGCGCTGGTCGAGGCGGCGGAAGGGCACGACGTGACCTGGGCCTGGGTCCGGGGCCACAAGGGCCACCCCAAGAACGAGTACGCCGACCACCTCGCGGTCCTCGCAGCACGCGAACAGGTTCAGTCCAACGGACCGGTCCCGTCAGGCTTCCTTGCCTGGCTGGAGGCGGAACGCATCAAGGGCAAGTATCTCGACTACAACCCCGAGTCCGACCTCTAGCGCTCGATCGTCCCAACGACCTCGCTCCTGGCATCGGCGCTGATGCGGATGTCGAACTTCGCCAAGGCACCGATATCCAGCCTCGGCCCGCCCGTCACCGGATGCAGCGCGTCGCTCCGCGGGTGCAGGAACTTCCCGCTGATATCCAGCGTGTCCAGCGCCACGGCTCCTTCGAGATCGCCAACTTCCCGCACCCGTCCGTCCTGCTTCCGCACCGATTCGTCGTAGTTGATCGCGACGTCGGCGCGCATCGCGGGCTGTCCCGGGAGCACCAGCTGTCCACCCACCACCAGCAGGTCATACGCCCCGCCGGCGTTGTAGGGCAGCGCCTCGTACAGCTCCGGATCAGCGTCCTGGTATGCACCGGTGGCGATGGCGTCCAGCGCCGCCAGGATCGCCACCACATTCCGGGCCCGGAGCTGCTGCTTCTCGGGGTCGCCCGGGAGCGCGCCGCTCTCGATCAACACCGTGCTGGTGCCCCACTGCTGGATCAGGTCGCCGAACGCGCGGGGATTGAACGAGTCATCGTACTTCCCGATCCGCCCGTGCAGCGAGTCGTCCAGCGCCGCCACGATGGTTGCCGCCACCAGCCGAGCGCGCGAACGGACCTCGTTGTAGCCCCGCGACTCGTCAATGGCCGGCGCCAGCAGCGAGATCCCCGCCTGCAACCCTTGGCGCCCTACCCGGGTGCGCGCATTCTGATCGTGAAGATTGAACCCGAAGGCCGGATTGATGCTGTCGCGATAACCCTTGAGGGTGCGCGCCTCGGGTGACGAGAGCCGCCGAGCATCGCGATTGATGTCGATGCCCGCCGCGTTCTGGCGCTCGAACACCTCGGCGCCATCGGGATTGAGCATCGGGATGAAGTGAATCGTCAGCTTCTCCGCCAGTCGCGAGCGAAGTGGGTCCTCGCCGTCAGCCGCCAGGAAGTTGAAGATGTCGGCCAGTGACATGGTGGCGGTGGACTCGTCCCCGTGCATCTGGGACCACAGCAGCACTGTGGTCGGGCCGCTGCCGAACCGCACCGCGCGAATGGCGCGGCCGTGCATGGACTTGCCGATCTCCGTAAAGCTGAGGGCCGAACCTTCCGCCATGAAGGGCGCCACCGCCTGCCAGAACTCCGCGTGGGTGAAGCGGCGTTCGGTGATGGCGGCTACCCGGTGCTGCTGCGCGATGCCCTCCAGATGGCTGAACGATGCCGGGCCAGCCTGTGCTGTTGCTGCGCCCTGCGCGACAGCGGCCGGTGCGATACTCGTGGCGAGGAGCAGCGCGAACCCGGCTGCTGCAGAAATCTCGATGGGTCGGATCATTGGACTTCCGGTGGAGTAGTCTGCGTGTCGGCCATCAGCGCGGAACCTTGCGCGTGGTGCCGTCAGGATAGCTCACGATAATCGGCCCGGTGAGTGGTCGCTCCCGGAGTTGGCGAACCGGAACCCGCGCCCGGGCCGCCTGGGCATCCCGGCGCAAAGAGGGTATGAAGCCCAGCGGATCGGCGGTGGCATCGTCCACCACATAGCCAAGGTCGGTCAGCGAACGCGCCGTCATGCGAGTGAGCGGATTGTTGGTGCCGCCGATGTACCCTGTCATCAGTTCGCTGTCGAATGTCGATTCGCGCCAATGCGAGAGCGCCGTACCCGCGCCACCGCCCGCTTCCACCGCGACCGATGGGTCCGTACCGCCCATGGCCCGATAGCCGCTGATCCCGGCGCTGCCGATGTAACGGGGATCACCGCTGGTGGCACCGGCCAGCAGCAACTTCCGGATCCAGACGGTGCCGATACCCAGGACATGACCCAGTTCGTGAATCATCACGTCCCGCAGTTCACCCCTGGAGACCAAGGTGGCGGCATCCGCCTCGTCAATCGCGATGGTGCCGAAGGCAGGGAGTTGGGAGGTTCCCCGAAGCACGCACGGCCCGGCGGATCCCAGAATGCCGTTGTACCCATCGATGTACGAGAAGTCCACCACAAGAAGCAGATCATCTACGGTCCGGTTGATCGCCGGCTGGTTTTCATCGCAGGCCCCGGCCTCGAGGTTCACGAGCCAGGGCGGCAGGTCGTTCTGGATGATGGCTCGCCAGCGACCGACCGCGAAGTTCACGGCCGCCTGCTGCTCCGCGGTCGGCGGTGTGGCATAGATGACTTCAATGTCGAACGGGCTGCTCACCGCCTGGCCTGAGGCACTGAAGTAGATCGGCGCGACGGCGAACGAGAACTCCGCCTTCAGTTGCTGCTGGCCGACCGAGCCGCCCAGGACCCAGCGGGCCCATGCCTCGCCTGCAGCATCGGTCGTCCCCAATGCGGCGACCACCACGCCACCACCTGAACTCACTCCCCACTGCACGCTGGTGCCAGGACTCGGATTGCCGTACTGATCCAGCAGGCGCACCCGCGGAGCCACGGCCAGCGGATTGAACGTCAACCCCGCCTGACCGTCCCCCTCGACCACGATGGCCGACGCCGGCAGTCCCGGACGCGCTTCGACCACGACCGCCAGCGACGCAGACCCGGCGGTCGCGGTGACGCGCTGCGGACCGGCGGTAGTGCCCAGCGTCCACGACCCGAGCGTAGCCTCGCCGTTGACGTCGGTGACCTGATCCACGCCCGCGATCGAGCCGCTTCCGGGCTCTACCGCGAACTGCACGGCCACGTTCTCCAGCGGCGTTCCACCGCTGGTGGTCACCCGGACTCGCGGCTTCTCGTCCACAGCCTGCCCCACTTCGCCCCAGACTTGGCCACCGGTCTTCTGAATGAGCCCCGGGGTGTCGTCCACGACCGTCGCGGAGAACACCACGAGCGATCCGGGAAGCGGCGCCTCCAGGGGCTGGGCCAGTGCCACTAGCTGGAAGGTTCCGTTGCTGAGGGGCGGCTGCCAACTGCCGACCGTGGCCACGCCCTGCGCGTCGGTGACGGCAGAGCCGCCGGTAACGGTGCCGTTGCTATGCCCCGCTTCGAACGTCACCGGAAAACCGATCAGTGGAGCCCCACCGGCATCCGTCGCCCGAACCGCAGGTGCGATCGGGACCGGCACCCCGGCGTCGACGACTTGGCCGTCGCCAGCGTGCACCGCCACTGATGCCGGCAGCGAAGCGACGCCCCATGCCCGGAACCGGAACGGTGCAACCGCATAACCCGGAACGTCCGCCTCTACCACGTTCTCACCTGGCGCGGAGCCCAGAGTCCACGCACCTGCCGTCGCAATACCGTCGTAGTCGGTCAGTACCTCGGCCACGGCGATCGAACCGCCGCCTGTCACCACCCGGAAAGTCACGGTCACGCCTGGCCGGGGATTGCCGTCCTTGCGCACCGTCACCAAGGGAACCGAATCGATCGGCTGGCCCACCAAGCCAACCTGGACAGCTGCCGGTAGCGTCGATGCGTCACCCGCCAGGATACTGGTGGCGGTGAACGTCACGCTGCCTGACACACCTTCGGCTCGAGCAGACATGGCGTTGGCGCCGGGTACCGACCCCAGGATCCAGCCACCGACAGTCGCCACGCCGTCGGCACCGGTGACCCCTGTTGCACCGGTGAGTGAGCCGCCACCACCGACTACCTCGAAAGTCACCGCCACGCCGGCCGATGGATTGCCCGCTGCATCGCTCACCTTCACCGACGGTGGCTGCTCCACCGGCAGCCCCGCGAAGCCGGCTTGGTTGGCGGCAGAGTGCGGCGCGATGCTGGACGAGGCTCCAGCGGTGAGCGTCACCGAATGCGTAAGTCCCGTCAGGCTCGGTGCATCGAATCGCAGCGTGCGGCTGCCCACCGTCGCATTCAGCGCCAGACCCGTGAACGTCGCCCGTCCATTGCTGGCCGTCGTGGCGGTTGCTCCCGTCACCGATCCACCTTCGAGGCTCGCCGTCACCACCACTCCCGCCTTGGGCACCGCCGTCCCGGTGGCGTCCTGCAGCTGGATCACCGGCTGCGGGGTGAGCACCTCGTCGGCGGATGCGCTGCTCGGCGGCGCGGTCACGAAGGCGAGCTTCGTGGCCACCGGCACGGGCGGGTCCGTCGGCCCGTCGCCGCCGCAGGACAGCACCATCGCGCCTAACAGGATCGGAACCACAACTGCGCGCACCGCCGCTTGACTCAGGTGCATCCGTGACGCCCTCAATTCTGGAGATTGGCCCGCAGGATCTCTAGCCGCCACCAGCCATCTGCATCGTCGATGAAGCGGCCCACCAGGCCAGGCGCACCGACAACCGGCATCAGCACCGGCTGGTCGAACCTGCCGGCCGCGAGCAACGCGCCGTCGGTGGTATCGCGCACTTCAATGACGCCGTCGTAGGTGAGACCCCAGTCGTCCGTGGGGTAGTACATCCTGCCGCCTTCGCCGCGCCGTTGCGGCCCCAGTCCCTCGTGCCATTCGGCGTCGGACGCGATAGCGGTGATCCAGATCCGGCCTGCCGAATCAATCCAGGTGCCGACGATGTAGGGTGCCGGCGGGTGCTGCGGCGACGTCATATTCACCGAGTCGTAGGGCACATACCAGTCAGCCGTGAGATCCCACGACCGCAGCACCGCACCGAGCGAGTCGTACCGGTGGAGCCGGTAGCGAAACAGCCGGTCGATCGCCCACACGCCATTGGTCGCGTCCGTGTTGAAGGCCTTGGTGTACTGCCAGCAGTTCCTGTCGCACGACCCCGGCTCGGTCCACTGCACCGTCGAAGCCGAGCCCGGGCTCCAGCGCTCAAACACCACCACCGAGGAGTCACCGCCCCGGCGCGTGACTGCGCCAATCAGCGACCCGTCCGGCATCAACCTGGGGCTGCTGAACCAGGTCGGCATCTGCTCTGCATGCGCGACCTCGAGCGCCGCGTTAAGTGTCGTCAGCCGTCGCGCGGTCCCATCCAGGATGAGAAGGGAATCGCCTTTCGGGAGTACGTCCGAGGCGCGCCTGTACTCGCCCGGCCCGCTCCCTGGCCGGCCGATGGCTCGTAGCCATCTTCCGTTGGGGTCGAACACCTGGACCAGTTGGGGGAAGAACCCATCCCCGGTGGCGACGAAATAGCGCCCATCAGCAGAACGGGCAACGCCCGTGGGAATATCGGGAAACAGTGTGTCCATGCCCGCGGCGAGGCGCGCCACCGGCTCGAGCCGAACCCGATCGATCCCCGGTGTTTCTTCGGGCGAGCAGGCGACAAGCAGGACCAAGCTCGCGGCCAAGGCCAGCTTGGCCCCAGTCTCGGCGAGCGTGGTATCCTTATATATATGCCACCCCTCTCGCCTCAAGACGTGGTCGTGCTCTCGGCCGTCCGGACCGGATTCGGGAGCTTCGGTGGGTCCCTCAGGGACCTGACGGCGACCGACCTGGCTACGGTCGCCGCCAGGGAAGCCATCGCCCGGTCGGGCATCCGGGCCGAGCAGATCGAACATGTGATAGTCGGAAATGTGGCGCAGACCTCGGTCGATGCGCCATACCTCGCCCGCCATGTAGCCCTCCGCGCCGGCTGCAGAATCGAAACCCCGGCTGTCACCGTCAACCGGCTCTGCGGCTCCGGATTCGAAGCCATCATCCAGGCCGCACAACGGATCATGACCGGCGACGCAGAGATCGTCCTCGCCGGCGGCACCGAATCGATGAGCCAGGCGCCCCACGTAGTGCGCGGCGCGCGCTGGGGCTTGCGACTCGGTCCCTCCCCGCCGTTCGAGGATTCGCTCTGGGAGACGCTGCGCGATACGCAGTGCGACCTCTCGATGGCGGAGACCGCGGAGAATCTCGCCGACCGCTACAACCTCACTCGCGAAGATGTAGATGCGGTGGCGCTCCGGAGCCAGCAGCGCGCCGCCGCTGCGTGGGACCGGGGTGACTTTGCCGATGAGGTGATTCCGGTCGAGCTGCGCGACCGCAAGACCAAGCAGGCAGTAGCCTGGGCTGCGGACGAGCATCGCCGGCCCGACAGCACAGCCGCCGGCCTCGCCAAGCTGCCGCCCTACTTCCGTAAGGACGGCGTGGTGACGGCAGGCAACGCCTCGGGCATCTCCGATGGCGCCGGCATGCTGGTCGTCGCCCGGGCCGATCGCGTCGCCAGCCTACCCGTGCTCGGCCGGCTGGTTGCGTGGGGCACCGCGGGCGTGGACCCGTCGATCATGGGCTTCGGTCCGGTACCCGCGACGCGCCAGGCGCTGGAACGCGCCAGCATGAAACTTGACGCCATGGATCTCGTTGAAGTCAACGAAGCGTTCGCCGCCCAGTACCTGGCCGTCGAGCGCGAGCTCGAACTCGATCCGGCGCGCACCAACGTTGACGGCGGCGCCATCGCCATCGGGCATCCACTGGGTGCCAGCGGCGCCCGGATCACGGCTCACCTGCTGCATGCGCTGCCCCGGCGCAAGGGTCGCTTCGGCCTGGGAACGGCCTGCATCGGGGGCGGCCAGGGCATCGCGCTGATTGTCGACACGGGAGTTTCGTCGCGGAGGCAACGATGATGGAATTGCTTGCGGCGCTCGGCGTCGCCGTAGTCTATGTGTTCGCCAGCCTTCGGGTGCTCAATCAGTACGAGCGCGGTGTTTCCTTCTTCCTCGGCCGGTTCTCCGGCACCAAGGGACCCGGGCTGATATTCCTGCCGACAGGGTTCGCCACCATGAAGCGGGTGTCGCTGCGGATCGTGGCGCTGGACATCCCACCCCAGGACGTGATCACCCGTGACAACGTCTCGGTGCGGGTCAACGCGGTACTCTACTTCCGCGTCAGTGATCCGTCCACCGCCATCCTCGAGATCGAGGACTACCTCTACGCCACCAGCCAGCTGGCGCAGACCACGCTGCGTTCGGTGCTGGGCGAGGTCGAACTGGACGAGCTGCTCTCCGACCGCGAGAAGATCAACGCGGTCCTCAAGCGGATCATCGACGAGCGCACCGATGCGTGGGGCATCGCGGTGTCGGCGGTCGAGGTGAAGGACGTGGACCTGCCCGAGCAGATGAAGCGGGCCATGGCCCGCCAGGCCGAAGCCGAACGGGAGCGACGCGCCAAGGTGATCGCCGCGCAGGGCGAGCTGCAGGCGTCGGAGACGCTGGCCGAAGCGGCGAAGATGCTCTCGACCGCACCCAGCGCGCTCCAGCTGCGCTACCTGCAGACCGTCACCGAGATTGCGTCCGAGAACAACTCGACCACGATCTTTCCCATCCCGATCGAGATGATCCGCCCCTTCATCGAGCGGACTGCAGAGGCAGTCAGCACCCGCGCAGGTTCGGGGCAGGCCGCATTGCCCGCACCCGATCCGACGCTGCCACAGTTCAAGGTGAAGGAGAAGGAGAGCGTCGGCATCAGCCCGGACGACGACGCACGCCGATGACCGGAGGACTCCCGGCCCGGATCGACCGCGAGGCGCTCGAGCGGATCCTGAAGCGAGCCACCGAGCTGCAGGCGGGCGAGCGCGATCCGGGGCATGACCTCACCGACCAGGAAGTCATGGCCCTCGGCCGGGAGGTGGGCCTGCCCGCGCGCTATCTGCAGCAGGCATTGCTGGAAGAGCGGGCTCGCGTGGGTACCTCATCCGCCAGCGGATTGCTGGGGCGGCTCGCCGGGCCGGGAGAAGTCACCGCCCAGCGCGTGGTCCAGGGCGAGACCGAACGGGTACAGGCCGCCATCATGGCGTACATGTCCGACAGCGAACTGCTGGTGGTGCAGCGCGAGCAGCAGGGCAGTGTTCTCTGGGAACCGCTCGGCGGGATCCAGGCCGCGATTCGGCGCGGGAGCGCCGCGCTGGGACGCCAGAGCCGGGGCTACCTGCTGCACCAGGTGGCGAGCATCCGCGGAACCATCGCTGCCCTGGAAACCGGCTACGTCCACGTGGCGTTGACCGCCGACCTCCGGGGCATTCGCGGCGGCTATGTCGGCGGCGGAGCGGCGCTGCTGTCGGCCGGTGTCGCCGGTGCCGCAATACTGCTCTCGCTTGGCGCATTCGCCCCGATCGCCATTGCGCCGCTCGCTCTGGGCACCGGGCTCGGCTATGGCGCGATGCGCCAGTATCCGGCTCGGGTAGAGCGCGTGACGCTGGGGCTGGAACGCGCGCTCGACCACCTGGAGCAGAACGCCGCTCGGCGCCGGCAGCTGCCGCCGCGGTCTGGAGTGGGAACCCTGTTGGCCGATGAACTGCGGAGAATGATCCGATGATGCGACCGGCACTCAGCGCCCTGATCCTGTTCGGAATCGCGGGCTGCCTTTCGTCCAACGCCCGCCCCGGGTTCGCTCCCATGCCGGAGGCGCGATCGGCGGACGTCGAGCTGGATCCGATCGAAGCCACCAAGCTGCTGGCGGAAAGCCTCCAGGATGCCGGCATCCCCGTGGCCACCGTGGCTCCGCAGGACGGCTATTTCGAGTCTCAGTGGTTTGACACCACCAGCAAGCAGCCGGCAGGCGGCAGCACGCTGGGTCCTCAAGTCGTCCGCATCCGCGGGTGGGCCACCCCCAGCCGCCACGGATGGAGTACGGTCACGGTGGAAACCGTGTATCGCGCCGTGGCAGATCCGTCGCGCCCGCCCCGTGAATTGGAGCGGAGCGTTCCGTACACCCATCCCACCCGCCAGCTGGTTCGCGAGTCGTTTGCCGATGTCGGCATTACCACCAACGCCATCGAATTCGGCGCGCCCGAGGTGGTCGCGGTCCGCCCGCCGACCATGGACCCGGGGGCCGTTCCGCGGCCTGACGTGCTAGTCGAGAGTCGAGAGCTGAGAGTCGAGAGTCCGGACACTTCAGTTGCGGACACGATGGCAGCCGCACGCGACACAACCCCAGTGGCCGTCCAGCCGCCCAGCCGTCCAGCCGCCGAGCCGCCCAGCCGCCCAGCCGTCCAGCCGCCCAGCCATGGCTTCGCTGTCCAGGTCGCTGCCGAGACCGACAGCGCCACTGCCGCCGCGACGTCGGTGCAGTTGGCCCGCATCGGGTTCGATCCGCGAATTGTGAAGGAAGGCGGCTTCTGGAAGGTGCGGACCCAGCTCTGGAATGCGCATCCCTTTGCGGACGCTCAGCTGGCGGAGATCAGGAAGATGTTCGGGGATGCGTTTGTAGTGCGCGAATGAGGCGTGGGGCGTGAAGAATAGAACAAAGCCTGACCGCTAGTCACACGCCTCACGCCTCACGCCCTACGCCTTCACGTAGTTCCTCACCCACTCCTCAAGCTTCGGCATGTCCAGCCGGGCATCCTTGCACGGACCCGCCGGAAGCGTCATCGTGAGTCCGAGGACCGGCACCTTGCCCGCCACATCGTGGAGCCCGGTGACCATGTCCCGCTCGCAGGCCACCGCCACTACTGCGCGGGGACGCCGCTCCCGGATCACGCGCCGGGCCAGCTGGCCCCGCGTCGCCACAAAGACCGGCACGTCGTACTTCCCCGCCACCTGAAGCACGCCATCCAGGGTGTCCTTCGACAGGCAGCGCGGAATCAGCACCAGCAACTCACCCTTGCCCACCGTCCGGCCCCGTTCCACGGCCAGTGCGTTGTACACCTTCACCGATGCGTTCTCGACCCAGTCGCGCCAGCCGAACCGCGCCGCCACCTTCGACGTCAGCGACATGAGCTGGAGATAAGGACCTCGCTCGGCGAGGCGCTCGGGCAGGAGCGGCCGACGCCCGACAACCGAGGCCAGCAGGAGTCCCCACCAGACTGCGGTGGCGGCGAAACCGGCGAGCAGGGTAATCCAGAGCACCGTCGGGATAGCGGGATGAATCGCACCGAGTCGAGGTGCGAGCAGGTAGAGCAGCGCAGCCGCCACGGCGCCGGCGAGGACGATTGCCCCCGCCGACCACGCGAAGAACAGTGACGGCGGAGCATCGAAGTTGCCCTGGCCCGGCAGCGGCCGCCCGTCCCACTCGTCCCACTCGTGGCCCAGGCGCCGGTCAACGTCGATATGAATCAGCTGTGCGCGACTGCTTTCTCCCATGCCGGAAATCTACCACGAGTGCGCCCATCTGCTATTTTCGGGGCCATGCCAGCCGCACCTGCCTCCCTCCACGCGCCCCGGGTCAGCGGCACGTTCCGAACTGACGAAGCCGCACGGGCGGCGTACGCCGAAGGCGCGGGCATCTACCGCATCGTGCCCCAGGCCGTCGCCATTCCCGCCGGCATCAGCGACGTGGTGCACCTGGTCCGGTGGGCCCGGCAGGAGCACCTCTCCCTCGTCCCGCGCGGCGCGGGCAGCGCGATGGGCGGCGGGAACGTGGGCGACGGGGTAATCCTGGACCTCACGAGCCTGGCCGAGCGGCCACTCGAGGTCCGGCCGGAGCGGTTGATGGCGCGGACCGGTGCGTCGGTGACCTGGGGCGAGCTGCACCGCGCTGCCGGTGAGCACGGGCTCCGGCTGCCCCCCGATCCGTCGAGCGGGCAGTGGGCCACGCTGGGCGGCATGGTCTCGACCAACGCGGCCGGCGCGCGCAGCGTGCGCTTCGGTAGCGTGCGACCCTGGGTCAACGCGATCGAGCTGGTCACCGCTGACGCCGAGCGCATTCGGCTCCAGCGCGGCAAGCCGGCGCCACCCTCGGCTGCGGTGGTGCAGCGCTTCGCATCCGGTGCCGAGCTCGCCATCCGCGGCAAGGCCGACGCAGTTCGCGCTGCCTTTCCCCACACCCGGAAGAACTCTTCCGGCTATGCCCTCGATGCCTGGCTCCGCACCGGCGACCTCCTCGACCTCGTCATCGGAGCCGAAGGCACGCTTGGCGTCGTGACTGCGATCGAGTGGCGGCTCGATCGGGTGCCTCGCGCCTCCGCCGCACTCCGCATTGCCCTCACTTCCCTCGACCAGTTGCCGGACGCGGTGTCGGCCGTGCTCGAAGTCGAGCCGTCCGCGGTCGAACTGATAGACCGGACCTTCCTCGACCTGCTGGAAGAGGAGTCGGCCCCCGGGATCGAAGCGGTGCTGCTGGTCGAGGTCGAAGCCGAGGACGAGCACACACTGGGGGAGCAGCTCCGCCAGGCGGTGCGGGCGGTGCGGCCCCATGCTGCCCAGGTCGAGACCGCGCTGGACCCCGCCGATGTGCGCCGGTTGTGGGCGCTTCGCCATGCAGCGAGTCCCATCCTCGCTCGCCTGCCCGAGTCGCGCCGGTCGCTGCAGGTGATCGAGGACGGCTGCGTTCCGCTCGCCTCGCTCGGCGCCTACATCAAGGCGGTGCGGGCCGCGGCCTCCCGCCAGGGCATCGGCATCGTCCTCTTCGGCCACGCCGGCGACGGCCATCTCCATTGCAACCTGCTGCCGGACACGACTGCCGACGGATGGGAAGCCCGGACCTCGGCGCTGCTCGACGAAGTATCGGCCGCGGTGGCCGGCTTGTCGGGAACGCTTTCGGGCGAGCACGGCGACGGCCGGCTTCGAGCGCCGCTGGTGGAGCGGATGTTCGGACCGGAGGTGACCGAGCTCTTCCAGAAGGTGAAGCAGGCCTTTGACCCCGACGGTATTTTCAATCCCGGCATCAAGCTCGGGGCGGCGCCGTCCATCGCCCGGCTCAAGGTCGGTCGCGACGCCGCTCCCATTCCGGCCAGCATCGCCGCCGGCCTCCGCGCCATCGAGCGCGAGGGCGGGTATGCCACGCCCCGGTTGGCGTTGATCGATTAGGAAGGGGCGCACCGCGTGCGCCCGCAAATATGCGCCCCATTGAAGGGATCCCATGGAAATCATCCGCACCCCCCGCGTCACCCTCATCGGCCGGCCGCAATTCCTGGAGCCGTCCCACCTGCCGGTCTCCTGGCAGGGCGACTCCACCGATGGCGAGCGGCTGGCCGAATTTGCTGGCCGGCTGTGCTACATGAGCCAGCACAACCCGGCCAACCGGACCACCGCCGAGTACCTCTCGAATATCCTGAAGCAGGGGCACGGGTCGGTGTTCGAGCACTCCCAGTATGTCCTGCTGCTGGAGGGAATCTCCCGCTCCTGCAGCCATGAGCTGGTGCGGCACCGCGCCGGCTTCGGCTACTCCCAGCTGAGCCAGCGCTATGTGGACGAGGCGCATGCCGCCTTCGTAATGCCGCCCGCCATCCAGGGAGACGCCGGCCTCGAGGCGGCATGGGAGCAGCAGGTACGGGAGGCGCAGGCCGCGTACGTCGAGGCGGTCGAGGGACTGATGGCCCGGTATGGTCACATCGAGAGCAAGGTCCACCGCCGGAAGATGGCGCGCGAGGCGGCGCGGAGCGTGCTGCCCAACGCCACCGAGGTGAAGATCGTGGTGAGCGGAAACGTCCGGGCCTGGCGCACGATGCTGGAACTTCGGCTGGGTGAAGGGGCCGAGCAGGAAATCCGACGCGTCGCCGCCGCCGCCCTCAAAGTGCTTCGCGAGGAAGCGCCGGCGCTCTTCGGCGACTTCGAACTTTACCAGTCGGAAGACGGCGGCGAGGCCGGTCGCGTGACCTTTCACAAGGTCTGAGATGGATTTTTCTATTGTGCAATGCTTCGACACTTCTTACCTTAGCATCGTCGGCGAACAACACCTCGTGCACGGCCTGCCTTTTCGAGGACGGCCTTTTTTGTAGAGGGGCGCCTTTGGGAGTTCGGATCGGACTCGCGTACAACCAGAAGCCAGACACTCCGGCTGACTCGGCCGGAGGGAAGTCCGAGTCTCTCTCCGCCGCTCCCGCTGCCAATCGCCAGCTCCGCGCGGACCTCGCGCAGCCCGATCTCTACGCCGAGTGGGATGAACCCGCCACCATCGCCGCGGTCGCCGCGGCGCTCTCCACGGTGGGCGAGGTCATCCTGCTCGAAGCCGACGCCGGCTTCCCGGCTCGCCTCGCCGCCGCGCGTCCCGACTTCGTCTTCAACATCGCCGAGGGACTCTACGGTCCCAGCCGCGAGAGCCACGTCCCCGCAATTTGCGAGTTCCTGGACGTGCCCTGTCACGCCTCCGACCCACTCGCCCTGGCGCTGGCCCTGCACAAGGGTCGCGCGAAGGAAGTCATGGCGCAGCGCGGCGTGCCCACCGCGCCCTTCATGCTGGCGCGCAGCCGGGACGACGCCCGCAACTGCTCGCTGCCGTTTCCCCTCTTCGCCAAGCCGGTGCACGAGGGTTCCGGCAAGGGCGTGAGCGTGAAGAGCCTCTGCCATAACCGGGCGGAGCTGGTGACGCAGGTGGAGGAGCTGCTCGCCACCTATCGCCAGCCGGTGCTGGTCGAGACCTGGCTCCCCGGCCGCGAGTTCACCGTCGCGGTGCTCGGAAACGGCTCCGAGGCACGGTGCTTGCCTCTCGTGGGCCTCAGCTTCGACACGCTGCCCGCCGGCGCGCCGCCGATCTACGGCTATGAAGCGAAGTGGCTCTGGGATACGCTGGACCAGCCGCTCGAAATCTACGAGTGCCCGGCCCGAATCCCCGAGACACTGGCGGAGGAGATTCGGCACGCGGCACTCGCCGCCTACCACGCGCTCGAGTGCCGCGACTGGTGCCGGATCGACGTCCGCTGCGATGCCGCCGGCCGGCCGATGGTGGTTGAGTTGAACCCGCTGCCGGGCATTCTGCCTGACCCGCGGGACAACTCCTGCTTCCCCAAGGCGGCTCGGGTGGAAGGCATGAACTACGACGACCTGATCCGGACGGTGGCCGATATCGCCTGGCGGCGAATCAGCGGCGAGTCGCTCCTCAACGCGAGGGCGGCGTGAAGGTCGTCATCATCTACGATGCCGGCGGCGAGGGTTGGACCTCCCGCGACGTCGCCGCCGTTCGTGGCAACGTCAACGACGTCCGCGACATCCTCCGGAGCCGGGGCCACGAGGTCGAAGCTGTGGCGGTACGGCTGGGCAACTTCCGCTGGCTGGGCCGGTGCCGCAGTGCGGACCTGGTCTTCAATCTCTGTGAAGGTGTGGGCGGCATTGCCCGGTACGAGGATTCGGTGGTAGCGGCGCTCGAGCTGTCGGGCACGCCGTTCACCGGCCCCCGGTCCTGGCCCATCGCGGTCTGCCACCGGAAGCATGTAGCCAATACCCTGCTGATGGACGCGGGCCTCCCGGTCCCGACCTTTCTGCTGGCCGAGGGCAACCGGCTTCCGGCCGACACGCCGCTGCCGGCCATCGTGAAGCCTGCCGCCGAGGATGCCAGCATCGGCATCGACTCCGGCGCGGTGTGCACCACCCGCAAGGCGCTGCGCCAGCGGGTCTCGGCCATGCTCGAGCACCACGACGACGTGCTGGTCCAGACTTATGTCGAGGGCCGCGAGTTCAACGTCGGGTTTGTGGGCGCCGAGATGCTGCCGATCTCGGAGATCGACTTCGCAAGGATGCCCGATGGGGTCCCGCCCATCGTGACCTACGCCGCCAAGTGGGAGCCGGACCATCCGGAATACGCCGGCACCGAGCCGGTCTGCCCGGCGCAGGTCTCGGCCGACCTCGCGCGACGCATCGCAAAGGTTGCGCGCCACGCGTGGCTCAGCCTGGCGCGAGCCGAAGGGTATGGCCGGGTGGACCTGCGGGTGGATCAGTCGGGGCAGCCGTGGGTCATCGAAGTGAATCCCTGCCCTGATCTATCCCGCGACGCCGGCCTGGCGCGCATGGCACAGGCACACGGCTGGTACTACGAGGTGCTGGTGGAGCGGATCGTGGCGGAAGCGCTGGGCCGGTCGAACGCGACCGCCGCCGCGAGCGCGCTCACCGCGAGGACTGTAGCCGCGTGATCGCGGCACCCGGCGCCACTTCGCGACTGCAGGCAGCAACGCTGCGACCGGCGCGCGCCGAGGATCGCGCCGCCATCGAAGCCATCACCCGGGACGCCGGCGTCTTCCACGACGACGAGGTGCCCGTGGCCCTGGAAGTGTTTGACGCGGCGGTCGGGGGCGACCCCAGCTACGTCGCGGTGGTGGCCGAGCGCGGGGGACGCGCCGCCGGCTGGGTGTGCTGGGGCGCGACCCCATGCACCCGAGGGACGTACGACATGTACTGGTTGGCGGTGGACCCGGTGCAGCACGGCGCCGGCATCGGCAGCCAGCTCGTGACGGAGATGGAGCGGCGCTTGAACGGGGTTGGCCGGCTGATCGTCGTGGAGACGGCGGGCCGCCCCGACTACGCGCCCACTCGCGCGTTCTACGAGGCCAGGGGCTACGCGCGGACCGCCACGATTCCCGACTTCTATGCCCCGGGCGACGACCTCGTGGTCTACGTCAAGAGCCTCGTGCGGAGTGCCGACTCACTAGAGGAGGACGGGTAGCTTCATGGAGACCTGGCAGGAAGTGCTCAGGAAGAACTCGATACGCTCGCTCGACCAGCTGGCCGAGCGGTTCGGCCCGGACAATTTCCCCGAGCTGGACCGCCTGCGACTGGCAGCCGAGAATTTCGAGTTCCGGATCTCGCCGGCGATGGCGGAGCTGATCCAGTCGCCCAACGATCCGATCTGGCGCCAGTACGTCCCCTCGGTCGAGGAACTCGACGTCGTCGACGGCGTCGTGGACTCGCTGAATGAGGACGCCGACAGCCCGGTGCCCAACATCACCCACCGCTACCCCGACCGGGCGCTGTTCCTGGTGTCGCCGGTCTGCGCCACCTACTGCCGGTTCTGTACCCGGCGGCGCAAGGTGGGTGACCCGGAGAAGATCCCCATGTCGCAGTTCGAGAGCGCATTCCAGTACCTCGAGGAGCATACCGAGATCCGGGATGTGATCATGAGCGGCGGCGACCCGCTGCTGCTCAACGACCGGCGGCTCGAGGCCATCCTCACCCGCCTGCGCGCCATCCCGCACCTCGAGATCATCCGGATCGGGAGCAGGGTGCCGTGCCACCTGCCCGAGCGGATCACGCCGGAGCTGTGCGAGATGCTGCACAAGTTCCATCCGCTCTGGATCAACACGCACTTCAACCATCCCGACGAGCTCACGCCCGCCGCCATCAAGGGCCTGGGCATGCTGGCTGACGCCGGCATCCCGCTCGGCTGCCAGACGGTGCTGCTCAAGGGCGTCAATGACGACCCCGCCGTCATGAAGGAGCTGATGCAGAAGCTGCTCGTGGCGCGGGTGCGGCCTTACTACATCTACATGGCCGACCAGGTCGCCGGCGCCGAGCATTTCCGCACCACCGTCCAGGCTGGCATCCGGGTCATGGAAGCGCTGCGCGGCTGGACCAGTGGCCTGGCCAACCCGCACTTCGTCATCGACGCCCCCGGCGGCGGCGGCAAGATCCCGCTGCTTCCCGAGTACGTCCTGAGCATGACCGATGAGGAAGTGGTGGTGCGCAACTTCCGGGGCGACCAGTTCGTCTACAAGCAGCCCCAGGAAGAAGAACTGGCGGGTGCCGGCAAGGGAGAGCCGGAATATCTCTTCCAGCCGCGAGCCAAGAAGCCACGCAAGCGAACTGCGAAGGCAGTCAAGGGTCCGGCGGTGAAGCCCGCCACCAAGACCGCGGCCGAGAACGCGACAGCGGCCAAGGCAGGAAGGAAGACAGCAAGAAAGACAGCGTAGCAAACGGGCCCCACACCAGAGTGTGGGGCTCGCTCGCTTACTCCACGCTCCACTCCGGCAGGGTGGCCAGCCAGGCGTACGGGTTGATGGTCACGTGGTCCAGGCGGCGGGAGATGGCCGACCTCGCCACCGGATTGTAGAGAAAGATCGCCGGCGCATCCTGGTTCAGCAGGCTCAGCGCCTGCCGGTATAGCGGTCCCGCCACGCCCGTGTCGCCGGTGGCAGCTGCCTGGGCCAGGAGCGAGTCGAAGGCCGGCAGCGACCAGCGTCCGTAGTTGACCTGATCCCAGCCCGCCGTGCCCCACTGCTCTTCCAGTCCTCGCAAGCTGGGCTCATCCAGGTAGGCGCCGATGTAACTGTCGAAGCGTCCCGCCGCCAGCCGTTCCTGGAACACCGGAAAGTCCACCCGAGTCACCGTCACCTCCGCCCCAGCCCGACGCCACATCTCCTGCAGTGCCTGCGCGATCTGCACCCGCGACGGACTGGTGCCCGGCACCAGGATGTCGAACTTCAGCTGACGGCCACGCAGCGCCAGGGCGGCAGCCGCGGTATCGAGCCCGAGCTGTTTGATGCCATCCGACCCGATCCACGACATCGCCGAGACCGGTCCGGCAGGTACCTCCACACCGGTGCCGAACGCGTTGGTCGCAACCGCCTGCCGATCAACGGCCATCGCCAGCGCGCGCCGAACATCCCGCGAGCCCAGGGTCGGGTGCGGCCGGCCGCGGTCATCCGCCACCTTGAACGCGAGGAAGCCATAGACCACCGACGGATGCTGGTCGAGCCGGAAGGTGGAGTCCGAGGCGACGCGATCCGCATCCTGGCTCGACACCAGCGTTTCCATCAGGTCGGCCTCGTGCGACAACAACAGATTGACCGCCGCACCGGGGTCCCCGGCGAACCGCACCACCACCCGCTCGAGTCCGGCCCGCCGGTCCACCGGGCGCAGCGTATCCGCCCGCAGTTCCAGTGACTCGCCGTGCCGCCAGGCAGCAACCCGATACGGCCCGCTCCCCACCAGGTGCGACAACGCGGTGTCGGCCAGCAAGGCCGAAGGCCCCATCGGCTCCCAGACGTGGCGCGGGAGGATTCGCACGTGCTGGGTGGCGTCGTAGAACTGCTCTGGCCGGTTGCGGGCAAACGTGAGCCTGATCGTCGCCGAGTCTTCTGCGACGGCAGTGATGCGTCCGGCTACCTGATCACGGGCCAGCGCGTCGATTATGGAATCGGCATATAGCTGAAAGGAGAACACCACGTCCGCTGCGGTGACCGGCGTGCCGTCGTGCCACCTGGCATCGGGTCGCAGCTGAAACCGCCAGGACACCGAATCGATCCGCTCCCACCGCTGGGCCAGGGCCGGCCGGTAGGCGGTGGAATCGATCGAGGCACCGCCCGGTGCCAGCGTCGCAAGCCGCTCATAGACCAGGTCGGCCAGGTCGCGCGAGGCGGCATCGTAGATCAGCGGCGGTACCAGCGAAGACGGCTCCGCAACAGACGCGATGACGGCCGTGCCGGCAGGGCCTCGACTGCCTCCATCGCCGGCACAGGCCGCGACGCACGCCATGAGAGCAAATATCCAGCGATGGCGCATGCTAGGCTGCTTCCTTGAGTACCTGCGCCGACGCGCCCAGCAGCGCCTCGAACACATCGGGTCTCCACCAGTGGCGGGTTTCCTGCATGCGCATGATCGCCTCGTCGTGGGACATCGCCTTGCGGTAGCTGCGGGTGGTGGTGAGCGCGTCGTACACATCCACGGCGCAGATGATCTGGGCGCCGAGCGGGATCTCGTCACCCACCAGCCGGTCGGGGTACCCGCTGCCGTCGTACTTTTCGTGATGCCACCGGATGATCGGCTTGATATCCCAGGGGAACTCCACCGTCGCCAGCAGCTCGACGCCCCAGGCCGGATGCTGCTGCACGATGGCAAACTCCTCGTCCGTCAGCCGGCCCGGCTTGTTCAGGATCTCGTGCGGCACCTTCACCTTGCCCAGGTCGTGAAGATACGCCCCCAGGCGGAGGGCCGTGAGCTGTTCCTCATCAAGACCCAGCAGCCGGCCCACGGCTTCACCCAGGGTCGCCACCCGCTCACAGTGCCCGTGGGTATAGCTGTCTGCCGATTCGATCGACTGACCCCACTCGCGAACTACCCTCAGATAGGTGGACTCAAGCCGAGCTCGCTTGCCGTCGACGTCCACCAGGTCCTTGCGTGCGTCCAGCCGGCCGAACAGGCGGTGCGAGGCGTTGAGCAGCGTCAACGCTTCCTGATTCCGCCCACTCTGCTGGAAGAGCAGCGCCAGTTCGCGCGACGCCTCCGCCTCGCTCAGCACCGAGCCGGTGGCCACTGCCAGGTCGATCGCCGAGCGAAGCCGGGACTCGGCCAGCTGCGGCCGGCCCGTCTCCCGATAGACGCGCCCGATCATCTGATAGGTATCGGCCTTGTCGAGTCGGGAGTCCAGCGAGTTGAACACGGCGAGCGCGGCCTCGGCACTGGCAAGCGCCTGTTCGGCCTGACGCTGCGCCAGCAGCACTTCGGCGCGATTCAGCAGAATCAGGCCCTTGAGGTGCGCCATGCCGGTGCGCTCGGCGATGGCCAGGCTCTCCTCGTAGCAGCGTTCCGCCTCGGGCCAGCGCCGCAGGTCGGCATTGACCATCCCCTGATTGTGCAGCGCCAGCGCGAGCCCCTGCTCCTCGCCCACCGAGGCGAGCGCGGTGTGAGCTCGTTCGTAGTGCGCCAGCGCCGACTGCAGATCACCGCGGATGTTGGCGAGGATGCCGAGGTTCTGCTCCACCCGGCCGCGCAGGACCGGGTCATCGCCTCCCAGCTCGATCGCCCGCCGGTATCGCTGCTCCGCCGATTCGATCTCACCAGTCTCGAAGTCGAAGCCGGCGAGCGCATTCAGCGCCCGCGCGGCACGGAGGGTATCGCCGATCTCGACCGCAACGCCAAGGGCGCGCTGCACCAGTGCCTGGGCTCGCGGCTGGTCGCCCTGGTGATGGTAGGCCACCGCGAGCCGCCGGAGCGCGTCCGACAGCACGTCCTGCAGCCGGGCCGCTTCCGCTGCCGCGATGGCGCCGGTGAAACAATCGACCGCCTTGGCCGGCGCGCCCGCGCGTTCGTGCTCCTCACCTTCCGCCAGCAGGCCCAGCGCGTCGGCGGCGCGCGAAAGGGGCAGGGCGTGAGCCCTGCCCCCATCGGGACCGAAACGCTGGCCGGTCGCCATCAGCGTTCTACCACGCCACCGCGTAGCGGGAGAAGTGATCCACCGGCGCCGTCACCGTCTGGCGGCGGCTGACATCCCGCGACTTGAGCAGCTCGAGGATGGAAAGCGCCTCATCGGTATAGACGACCTGCTTCGGCGCCAGCAACTCGATGCAGTTCGAATAGCTCATCGTCAGCGTGGCGGACTTGTCGAACTGGAGTCCCTCGGGCGCGAAGCGCACCGAATTGGCCCGCCCCGGCATCTGCTCGGCGGTGATCGTCACGGTGCGCTTCAGCGCGCCGCGGGGAATCACCAGCCGGTGGCTGCCGACGACGATGGTGCCGCCGTCGCGACCGATGCGCGCCGAGGTCTGTACGTACGGCTGGGACGAACAGGTGAGCAGCTGGAGCGCGCCGTCCACCAGCTCGAGCACCGGGTCCGTCAACGGCGCCAGCGGCTCCAGAATCGGATCGGTGATCGGGGCGAGTGGCTGGAGCAGGCTGCCGAGCAGCGGGTCGGGAGCCTCGCTGGTTGACGGCCCAGTGGGCGAATCGCCACAGGCCGACACCACCAGAAGCGTGGCGGCGAACACGAACGTCCGAAGGAACCGGTGATGCGTCAACATGGTCTTCACGCTTTCCTGAGGGTTGGCCTGGCGTCGTTACCGCAGTCCGGACCGAAATCCGACTGCCGGGCGTAGATGCGCGCCGGGACGCAGAGTGACTTCGCGGAAGGGAAGGAGCAACCGGCGTGCCGCGAGGAGAGGAATTGTCCAGATGTTCAACATCCAGACGTTGACTGATTTCGCAAGCTCTTATGCGGAAATGAAATAGCAACGCAGACGCAATATGTTGCATGTACGATTTGCTGACAGGCTGCAGCAATGCCCAGAGCCGGGAGTGTGCGCCGGCGCCGCATCAGGTGCTGTCGTGGACCCTCTGCGCTCGTCGATAGACCCGCCAGTAGATGATGAGGTTCACCACAATCACAGCCGTGCCCAGCGCAAGCTGCACGGTGCGGGTCAGGTCCCGGGGATACAGTACCGGCAGGATGTAGTGCTCGATGAATCCGCCCTCGTACCCGCCCAGCCCGCCCTGGCGCCGGAGCCACTTCTCCAGCGGGGTGAGCGGACAGATCCAGCCAGCGAACTCGATCAGCGCGCCCCACACCGCCGCCGGCAGGTGCAGCCACATCACCCAGCGCCAGCGGAGCACCAGCAGGCCGCCCAGCACCACGAAGAGCACGAACCCCAGGTGCAGAACGACGACGGCGTCCGCGAGGACGCCGTAGAAGCCGGACGGAAGCGCGATCAGGCGGACACCGCCACTTCCGTTTCGTTCTCGGCAGCTACCTTCGCGGCCACCTCGGGCGGTGCCTCGGCATAGAGGTGGAACTTGTGCCGGTAGGTGCCTCGGCCATGGGTAAGCGAATGCAGCGTGGTCGAGTACCGGTACAGCTCGGCCTCGGGCACGATCGCCTTCACCCGGGTGAGCCGACCGTCCTGCTCGGTGCCGAGAATCTGGCCCCGGCGCGCGCTCAAGTCGCCCATCACGTCACCCAGGACATCGTCCGGGGTCCATACCGTGACTTCCGCCAGTGGCTCAAGCAGCACCGGGCGGCACTCTGGCGCGACGTGCCGGAAGGCCAGGATGCCGGCCATCTTGAACGACATTTCGTTCGAGTCCACGTCGTGATAGGACCCGTCGTAGCACTCGCACGAGAAATCGACCATCGGATATCCCGCCACCACCCCCCGCTTGGCCGACTCCTGCACTCCGCGATCGACCGCCGGGATGTACTTGTTGGGAATCACCCCACCGACAATCCGGTCGACGAATTGATAGCCCGCCCCGCGTGGACGGGGCGCCAGCCGGATCCAGCAGTCGCCGTACTGGCCCCGTCCGCCGCTCTGCTTCTTGTGCTTGCCCTGTCCCTCCGCCTTGCCGCGAATGGTCTCGCGATAGGCGATGCGGGGCCGGGCCAGTTCCGCGTGGACGCCGAACTTGCGCGCCAGCCGGCCCAGGATGGTCTCGAAGTGCCGCTCGCCCATGCCGTGAATGAGCGTCTGACCCAGTTCCGAGCTGTACTCGAAGTGGAAGGTCGGATCTTCTTCGTGCAGCTTGTGCAGGGCGGCCGCCAGTTTGTCCTCTTCGCCCCGCGCCTTCACCACCACCGCCGAGCTCGCCACCGCCTCGGGAAACGGCGTGGGCGGCAGCCGAACCGGCTGCTCGCGCCGGCAGAAGGTGTCGTTGGTGTGGGTGTCGCGCAGCTTGGCGACGGTCCCGATGTCGCCGGCGTTGAGCCGCTCGACTTCCACCCGGTCACGGCCCTGCTGCACCGACAGGTGATTGAGTTTCTCGACCGTCTCGTGCTCCGCGTTCCACACCTCGTCGCCATTGCGGATGGCTCCGGCGTAGAGGCGGAACAGTGTCACGTCGCCCACGTGCGGTTCGCTGACGGTCTTGAACACATGACCCAGCAGGGATGGGCGGGCATCGCCGTCCAGTCCCGGCACCGCGCTCTCGAGTGGCGGCGGGAACAGCTCGACCATCTCGGTCAGCAGCGTTCGCGTGCCATAGGTCAGCTCACCGCTGCCGCAGAAGAGCGGCACCACGTCGCCTGCCTGCATCGCCCGCTTCATCACCGCGACTATCTCTTCCCGCGGGATCAGATCGCCCGAGAGATAGCGTTCGATCAGCGCATCATCGGTCGCGGCCACCGCCTCGGTGAGCTGCTCGGTGTACTGCCGGAACCGCTCTTCCAGTTCCGGCGGTACATCTTCCTCGTCATACTCGCCCGACTTGGTTCCCTTCCTGAAGTTGTGGTACTTGCCGGTGAACAGGTTGACGATGCCGTGAAAGTCATGGCCATCGCCCACCGGGATCTCCACCGGGACCACCTTGGGCGACAGGTGATCCCTGACATCGGCGAACACGCTCTCGAAATCGGCGTGCTCCTTGTCCATGCCCGAAACGAAGATGATCCGCGGCAGGTGCAGCTGGTCACAGACCTCCCACACCTTCTCGGTGCCGACCTCGACTCCGGCCGCGCCGGAGAGGACGACCACCGCTGCATCGGCAGCGTACAGGCCCCCCACCGCCTCCCCGAAGTAATCGAGGTAGCCGGGGGTGTCGATCATGTTGATCTTGGTGTCCATCCACTCGGCGTAGGCCAGGCCGAGGCCGATGGAGTGCTGGCGTTCAATCTCGTCGGGGGATGTATCGGTGAGGGTGGTGCCGTCCTTGATCGACCCGTGGCGCCGGCTGGAGCCGGACACGAAGGCCAGTGCGTCCACCAGGGACGTCTTTCCGCTCGCTCCGTGGCCCACGAAGGCCACGTTGCGAATCGCATCCGATCCATAGACCTGCACGGCCGTCACCTCCAGCGTGGGGTATATCTGAACCTGAAGCTGGATGGCGGGTCTGTCAAACGCGGGGCCGTAAGGCGGTAAGGCCGCGAGCGACGATGTCTCCTGGAGGCGGCGTGGCGGCCTATCGCCCATGGCGGACGAAGTCCGCCGCCGCCGAGCCGCCGGAAGGAGACTCGGCGGGAGCGGCCGGTGCTAGCGGTATCCTGCGGCCTGCAACTGAAACAGATCCGCGTACAACCCGCCCTGCGCCACCAGCTGCTCGTGGGTGCCCGCCTCGATCAGCTCGCCGGCCCGGAGCACCAGGATCCTGTCAGCCATCCGCACGGTGCTGAACCGGTGAGAGATCAGCAGCGCCATCTTGCCCTTCGTCAGCTCCGAGAAGCGGAGGAACACCTCGTACTCGGCGCGGGCGTCGAGCGCCGCGGTCGGTTCGTCCAGCACCAGCAGCTGGGCCTCGCGAAGGTATGCCCGCGCCAGCGCCACCTTCTGCCATTCACCGCCCGAGAGATCCGCTCCGCCCTCGAAGCGCCGGCCCAGCATGCGCTCGTATCCGCCCACCCGTTCCGCCACCGAATCGGCCAGGCTCTGCTCCGCCGCCGTCGTGATGGCCTCCTGTTCCTCAGCGTGGGCGATATCGCCCACCGCGATGTTCTCGCGCAGCAGGAAGTCGTAGCGCACGAAGTCCTGGAAGATCACGCCGGCATTGGCGCGCAGGCTTTCGATGTCGTACTCGCGCAGGTCCACCCCGTCGAGCAGGATCCGTCCCTCGGTCGGGTCATAGAGCCGCACCAGCAGCTTGGCGAGGGTGGTCTTGCCCGCGCCGTTCTCGCCCACCAGCGCCAGTCGCTCGCCCGGACCCAGCGTGAAGGAGAGATCCCGCACCGCCCAGCGCTCGGAGTTCTGGTACCTGAAGCCAACGCCCTCGAACACGAACCCCTGGCGAATGGGCCGCGGCACCGGCAGCGGATTGGCCGGCGGCTGCATCCGGGGCTGGAGCTCGAAGAAGCCGAAGAGATCGTCGAGGTAGAGGCTCTGCTCGTACACCTGGGCCAGCGACATGAGCACCTGCTGCAGCAGGTCGCGCCCCTGCCGGAAACTCGCCGCCAGGAAGGTCAGGGTGCCGATGGTGATCACCCCCGCAGGCGACTCCCAGCGGATGACGGCGAGATAGATGATCCACGCGTATGCCGCGTAATAGCCCAGCGTGCCGATGGCGTTGAGCGCCACCGACACCACACCTCGACGCACTGACAGTTTCCGGTTGGCCTCGTAGAACTCCCAGGAGAGCCTGTCGTACCGCCCGACGATGAAGTCCGACAGCCCGAACAACTTCAGCTCCTTGGCGGACACGTCGCTCGCGCCGATGTAGCGGAGGTAGTCGAGCTGGCGGCGTTCCGGCGTCCAGGAGAAGAGCAATGAGTAGCCCAGCGATGCGAAGTGGGTCTCGCCCAGGAAGGATGGCAGCACCGCTACGGCCAGCAGCACCAGCAGCCACGGCACGTATACCGCGACGGCGGCAGTGATCGTGAGCATCGTGATCACGCTCTGCAACGTCGAGAGGAGCAACGAGAAGAGGCTGAGGCGGCCGACGGTCTGCCGGCGGGCGCGCTCCAGCCGGTCGTACACCTCGGAGTTCTCCAGCTGCTCCAGGTCCAGGGCCGCGGCGTGTCGCATCAGCCGCACGCTGGTGTCGTTGGCAAACCGGTCGCCCAGGAGGCTCTCCAGCAGTCCGCCCGCTCGGCTCAGCACGGTTCCGAACAGCGCGATTCCCAGTTCGGAGGCAAGGAGCACCGCGAGGCGCCGCCAGTCGGGCTCCCCCGCCGTCTCCGACACGGCAGCCACCACCTCGTCGATGATCAGCTTTCCGATCCAGAGCAGCCCCAGCGGAACCAGCGCGCCCAGGATCCGGACCAGGATCACACCCACGGCGTAGCGGGGCTGGGTGCGCCACACCAGACCAAGCAGCCGGGGCAGGTGTCGCATGGCCCGGAAGCGTTCGCCCCAGGTTTTGGGGCGGTCTGCGTCCCGGAATGGTCGTCGTCCCCCGCCCCCGCCTGGCATGCCTCCGGGAGCCGTCATCGCAACTGTGACCCGCTCAACATCGGGCGCACCTCACTCGTATGATTGGATTGGCCCCTGATTCCCTCAACGCTGGTTCGCATGCCGCTCTCCTCCATTCGCCCTGCACGATACCCTGCTCCGGTTCTCGGCGCGCTGCTGTTCCTGTCCGCTTGCGGCGCCGATCCGGCCCCTGCCGCCGGCGCCCGCGGCCCCGCTGACTCGATCGCAGTCCCGGTGGAGTTTGCGGTGGCCCGCCTCGACACGGCCGGCCGCTCGGTCAGCGCGACTGGCACGGTCGAACCCCTCCGGTCAGTCGCCATCAACAGCCAGCTCTCCGGTTCGGTGCTGGCGGTGAATGTGGAGGAAGGCGACCGGGTTCGGGTCGGGACCGTCCTCGCCCGGATCGACATTCGAGAACTCGCGGCCCAGCTTGCCAGCGCCGAGGCGTCGCTCGAAGTCGCTCGCCGCACGGCGGAGCGCTCGAAGCGGCTGCTCGATCAGGCAATCATCACGGTCGCGGAGTTCGAACGCGACGAGGCGGCCCACATCGCTGCCCGCGCGATAAATGATCAGCTCCAAGCCCGGGTAGCCCAGGCCACTGCCCGCTCCCCCATCGCCGGCACCGTACTGGAACGGCGGGTGGATCAGGGCGACATCGTACCCAACCAGACCCGCATGTTCATCATCGGCGACATCTCGCAGCTGGTAGTGCGCGTGCCGATTTCCGAACTCGACGTCACCGCGCTGGGCGAGAACGACGTCGTCAACGTGCGTCTCGACGCCTTGCCCGGCACCACAGTCATCGGCCGGGTGCGCCGCATCTTCCCCGCCGCGGACAGCACCACCCGGCTGGTCCCGGTGGAGATCGCACTCACCGGACCCGAAGCCCGTGAGGTCCGGCCGGGATTCCTGGCGCGAGTCGAGCTTCGGCTTCAGCCGCGCGTCGGCGTGCTGGTGGTACCCGCTGCCGCCCTCATCGAGCAATCCGGCGGAACGGCGGTATTCACCGTTGAGAACGGCCGCGCGGTGCGGCGGTCGGTCCGCCGGGGCGAGTACTACGGCGAGCGGGTGGAAGTGCTGTCCGGAATCGCCGCCGGCGACACCGTCGTGACCACAGGCGCGACCACGCTGCGGGATGGGGCGGCACTGCGCTTCGTGAGCGCCCCCGAGTTGGCGACGCCTGATGCGCCTCGCCCGCAGGCCGTGCGGCATGACACCATAGGCGCCGAGATTCCGGAAGGAAGCCGTCAATGAGCGCTCCGACTCCGCACCAGCGGCGGGCCTGGATGCCCAGCTGGGCCATTACGCGCCCCATCGGAACCGTCGTCCTGACGTCGGTCATCGTGGTACTGGGCCTCGTCTTCCTCGGCCGGCTGCCACTCGATCTCCTGCCCAGGATCGTTTATCCCCAGGTTCGCGTCGGGGTCAACAACCCGGGCGTCGAACCGGGCGTGCTGGAAGAGACCGTCGCCAAGCCGCTCGAGGCGGCGCTCGCCACCACCGAGAACCTGATCCGGATCGAGACCGAGGTCCAGGAAGGACGAGTCGGCGTCAACCTGCACTTCCGCTACGGCACCAACATCGACTTCGCGCTGCAGGACGCATCGACCAATCTCGACCGCGCCCGCTCCCAGCTCCCGGAGGAGGCCGACCCGCCGACCATCCGGAAGTCGGATCCGTCGCAGATCCCGGTGTACGAAGTGGCCTTCTCCTCGCCCACCCGCGACCTGGTCGCGCTCCGCACCTGGGTCGAGGATCGCCTGCGTCCCCAGCTCCTGACTGTCCCGGGCGTGGCGTCGGTCGACATCTCGGGCGGCCTGGTGCGCGAGATCGGTGTGATCCTGGACCAGGAACGGCTGCAGGCCTACGGCATCTCGGTATCGCAGATCATCGGCGCCCTGCGGGACCAGAACCAGGACGTCGCCGCGGGACGGGTGGGCTCGCT
Source organism: Gemmatimonadales bacterium (assembly GCA_035759745.1). Classification (GTDB taxonomy): domain Bacteria; phylum Gemmatimonadota; class Gemmatimonadetes; order Gemmatimonadales; family GWC2-71-9; genus CAMLHP01. Next base: position 2,614 of record DASTUF010000063.1, on the reverse strand, counting down.
CGAGCGCGAACTGGTGGGCAAGACCGCCGGCAAGTTCCGCAGCGTGGAGGACATCCGCGCGGTGCTTCTCGACGTCGGGGGCGGGCGCAGGGTGCCACTGTCCGACATCGCCATCATCGAGGACTCGCACCAGGAACAGCGGCTGTGGGCCCGGCTGAATGGCGTCCCCGCCATCAAGGTCTCCCTGCGCAAGCAGCCCGATGCCAACACCGTGGGCGTGGCCGACGACGTGGACGACCGGCTCGAGGTGCTTGCCGCCAACCGTTTCGTCCCGGGCGACATCCAGTACCGGGTGATCCAGAACCAGGCCGATTTCATCCGCAACTCGGTCAATTCGGTGCGCGACGCGGCCCTCTTCGGCGCCATCCTCGCGATGATCGTGGTGATGGTGTTCCTGCAGTCGCTGCGCAAGACGCTCATCATCGGGCTCGCCATCCCGCTGGCAGTGCTGGCAACGTTCGTCCTGATGGGCCTCGGCAACCTGACCCTCAACATCATGTCGCTGGGCGGGCTCGCCCTTGGCGTCGGCATGCTGGTGGACAACTCAATCGTGATGCTGGAGAACATCTTCCGGAAGCACGATGAGGGTATATCCGACCCCGAAGAAGCGGCACATGCAGGAGCCGGCGAGGTGACGAGCGCAGTAGTAGCATCTACTACTACTAATCTCGCCGCTGTAGTTCCGTTCCTGCTTATCAGTGGCCTGGCCGCGCTGATCTTCAAGGAACTCATCCTCACCATCTCCTTCGCGATCTTCGCCTCGCTCGCGGTCGCGCTGACCCTGGTGCCAATGCTGTCTGCCCAGCTGGCCAAGGTTCGCTTCAGCAGCAGGATCGATCAGCTGGCTCCGGCCAGGGCCTTCGACCGCCGGATGGAGGCTGCCCGCCAGTTCTATCGCCGGATGGCGCGCAGCAGCCTGGGCCACCGCTGGGTGGTGCTCGGCGGCGCGGTGGCTGCGTTCGCCGTCGCACTCCTCGCCACCCGCAACCTCGGCAGCGAGTTCCTGCCCCAGGTGGACGACGGCGGCGTGGGCGCCTACATCCGCCTGCCGGCAGGCAGTACGCCGCAGCAGACCAACGCGGTGGCGCTCGAGCTCGAGCGGATCGTGGGCGAGATGCCCCACGTGGAGAATCTCTTTACCACGGCCGGCGGCTTCCTCTTCGGCGGCTCGACCGCCGACCGGTCGGGGCGTGGCTCGATGGACATCCGGCTGGTCTCTGCATCCGAGCGGGAGATGAGCGCCGACGAATGGGTCCGCCAGTTCCAGGCCCGCATTGACGAGCGCGGATTCCCGGGGGCGCAGGTCTTTGTGCGGCCGCCGCGCATCCGGGGGCTCCGCACGTCGATCTCCGGTTCTGATGTGGCGATTGACATTCAGGGCGACGAGTTGCCCCAACTTCAGGCCATCGGCGAAACCGTACTGGCTCGGCTCAAGGCGATTCCCGGGCTGGAGAACCTCGAACCATCCACCGAGGAAGCGAGCCCCCAACTCTCCATCCGCCTCGACCGCGAGCGGGCCGGCTATCTCGGACTCAGCGTCGCCGACGTGGGCCAGACCATCCGGACGGCACTCGACGGCACCATCGCCACCCGGTACAGCGAAGGCAACCGCGAGTACGACGTGCGGGTGCGGCTCCCGCGCGAGCGGTTCCAGACGCCGGACGAGCTCCGTAACGTGGCCCTGTTCCCCGGAACCAGCGGCCGGGATCCGGTGTACCTGCGTGACGTGGCTGACGTGGCGACCGCACTGGGACCGGGCGAGATCCGGCGCGAGAACCAGAACCGGATCCTGCGGCTGAGCGGCGACGTGATCACCGAAGTCGCATCGGTGGGAGAGGTCAACGATTCCGTCCGGGCCCGCCTCGCCGGCCTCGAACTGCCCGATGGCTACACCATCGTCCTCGGCGGCGAAGAGGAAGCCATCCGCGAGAACAACCGCCAGCTCACCATCGTCACGCTGCTCGCGGTCTTCCTGGTATTCGTGGTGCTGGCACTGCAGTACGAGAGCGTCCTCAACCCGCTGGTCATCCTGCTGGCCATTCCGTTCTCGCTGGTGGGCGTCGGCGTGGCACTATGGATTACCCGCACGCCGCTCTCCGCGCCGGTGCTGCTGGGTGTGATCCTGCTGGCGGGCATCGTGGTCAACAACGCGATCCTGCTCATCGAGTATGTCGAGGAGTACCGGCGGGACCACGGGATGGCGATGGAGGACGCCGTGATCGACGCCGGTGCGGTGCGGCTCCGGCCCATTCTCATGACCACGCTCACCACCGTGCTCGGCATGCTCCCGCTGGCGCTGGGCATCGGTGAAGGCTCGGAACTGATGCAGCCGCTGGCCATCACGGTCATCGGAGGCATGTCGATCTCGACGTTGCTCACGTTGTTCGTGGTTCCGAGCGCGTATGTCACGGTGCAGCGGGCGGGGGAGAAGCTGAGGACGTGGCTGGTGGGGGAGCGAAGGGCGGGCGGTCAGGCGGTCGCGCCCGTGCCATTCCAGGCGCCGAAGGTCCGATAGGCGGTCAGGGCGGTATAACGTCACCCTGAGCGAAGCGAAGGGGGCGGGGCCTGGCGATGACGCCGCTCACCCCGCTGCCTCCCTCCGGCGGCCAAGGCC
>DASTUF010000062.1:0-113432 GCA_035759745.1 Gemmatimonadales bacterium | reverse complement strand
CAGTGGAAGCGGAAGCCGGCCGCAGAGAATCGTCCCAAGCGACTGTTTAGCAAAAACACAGGAGCGTGCCAAGGCGTTATCCAAGCCAACGTATACGCTCTGACTCCTGCCCGGTGCCGGAAGGTTAAGGCAAGTCGTCAGGCGCAAGCCGAAGCGGCGAACCGAAGCCCCGGTAAACGGCGGCCGTAACTATAACGGTCCTAAGGTAGCGAAATTCCTTGTCGGGTAAGTTCCGACCTGCACGAATGGCGTAACGACTTGGGAGCTGTCTCCTCCGTAAGCTCGGCGAAATAGCAGTATCGGTGAGGATTCCGATTTCCCGCGACAGGACAAAAAGACCCCGTGCACCTTTACTACAGCCTGTCATTGATCGTCGGCTAGACCTGCGTAGCATAGGTGGGAGGCGTTGATCCCAGGGTTTCGGCTCTGGGGGAGCCAACAGTGAAATACCACCCTTGTGTTGTTGACGATCTCACGCGGCCGCTTACAACGGCGCGGACCGTGGCTGGCGGGTAGTTTGACTGGGGCGGTCGCCTCCGAAAGTGTAACGGAGGCGCGCGATGGTGCCCTCAGTGCGGTCGGTAATCGCACGACGAGTGTATACGCAGAAGGGCGCCTGACTGCGAGCGCGACGGCGCGAGCAGGGACGAAAGTCGGCGTAAGTGATCCGGTGGTCCCGTGTGGACGGGCCATCGCTCATCGGATAAAAGGTACGCTGGGGATAACAGGCTTATCGCGCCCGAGAGTTCACATCGACGGCGCGGTTTGGCACCTCGATGGCGGCTTATCACATCCTGGGGCTGGAGAAGGTCCCAAGGGTCCGGCTGTTCGCCGGTTAAAGTGGCACATGAGCTGGGTTCAGAACGTCGTGAGACAGTTCGGTCTGTATCCGTCGTGGGCGTGGGAGTGTTGAGGGACGTCGTCTCTAGTACGAGAGGACCGAGACGAAGCGACCGCTCGTGTACGGGCTGTCCCGCCAGGGGCACCGCCCGGTAGCGATGTCGCGCGGAGATAACCGCTGAAAGCATCTAAGTGGGAAACTCTTCCCAAGATGAACACTCCTGGACCTTAAGGTCCCTGAAGGGCCCTGGGAGACTACCAGGTTGATAGGGCGCAGATGCAAGGGTTGCAAGACCCTCAGTCGAGCGCTACTAATCGCCCGTGAAGTTTGATCTCTTCCCTTTGTAGTTCCGGATTCCTGCCTGATCACGCATTCCCTTCAATTGTCATTTGCTGTCGCCCCGCGCTCCGGCGCGGGGCTCCAGGAAATGGCTGACGACTAGCGCGCGGGGGCCACACCCGTTCCCATTCCGAACACGGTAGTTAAGCCCCGTAGCGTCGATGGTACTGCCATCGAGAGGTGGTGGGAGAGTAGACCGTCGCCAGCCTTCCCTTCAAAGCCCGGTTCCCCCTCGTGGGGGCCGGGCTTTGTCTCATCCACCAGCCACCGGACGCGCGCAACATGCTCCAGGGCCCTGAAGCGCTCCTGACCGGCCTCGATGGCCCGGGGCTGTTCGTCGCCCTCGGGGCGGCGTTCCTGCTGGGGCTCCGCCACGCTACCGATCCCGACCATCTTACCGCCATCTCCACCTTGCTCGTGGGAGAGCGCGATCAGGGCGCCCGGCGCGCAGCTCGGCTCGGGCTGGCCTGGGGAACCGGTCACGCACTCACGCTGCTAATGCTGGGCCTGCCGGTGGTGCTTTTCCAGCGGGCGTTGCCCGGCTGGGCTGGCCCCGCCGCCGAGTGCCTGGTGGGCCTGGTAATCATCGCCCTGGCGGCCCGTCTCCTCCTGCGCTGGCGCCGGGGCTACCTGCACACCCACCGGTACTCATCCGGGGCGCGGACCGCGCGCGAAGCGCTGGGGGTCGGGCTGCTTCACGGCGCTGGTGGCTCCGGTGCCGCCGGCGCGATGCTGATTGGCACCGCCGCCGGTCCGGGCCACGCGGCGCTGGCACTGCTGATCTTCGCTGCGGGCACCGCGGTTTCGATGGGTCTCGCGTCGGCCGCCGTGGGTTTCGTCCTCGGCGGTCCGGCCCGCGTGCGCGCCTTCCAGCAGCTGATCCCGCTGGTCGGGCTCGGCGGTCTCGCGTTCGGCGTCTGGTACGCCGCCAGCGCAGTGCGGGCGATGTCCGTGCCTTTCGGGCCCAGCTGATCCGCAGCGCCCTTCGCTGGTTGGCCTCGGCACGGTGCTCCCGGTTGACGCTTGCTCACCGCAGCGGTTGATTCGAACATGACAGAACAGGCCTCTGGGCCGCCCGTTCATGAGGAGCGTGAGCTAACGCCAGCCACGAGGTTGGTGGGAATCGGCGCCTCAGCTGGCGGCGTGGAGGCCTTCACCCGCCTGCTCACGGCGCTTCCGGCCGACAGCGGCATGGCGTTTGTGCTGCTTTCGCATCTCTCGCCCACCCACCATAGCGAACTCGCCCGGTTGCTCTCGCCGGCCACCCCGATGCCGGTGCGGGAAGCGACCGACGGTGACGTGCCGCACCCCAATCACGTCTATGTGCTGCCGGCGGATCGCCACATGCTGATCAAGGACGGCCGCATCCGGCTGCAGGCGCGGAACCAGCAGGACGGGATTCCGGCGACGATCGACCGCTTCTTCGAATCGCTGGCGCTCGAGCAGGGGCCTTCGGCCGTCGGCGTGGTCCTCTCAGGCACAGGCTCCGACGGCACGGCCGGACTCCAGGCCATCAAGGCCCATGGCGGGAAGACCTTCGCCCAGGATCCGGCCGACGCCGTGCACGAGGGCATGCCCCGGAGCGCCATCGACGCCGGCGCAGTGGACAGCACCCTTCCTCTGGAACGCATCGCCCAAGCGCTGACGTCTCTGGCCACGCCAAGCTCCCCGCCAGCTGTCAGCGACGCCCGGACCCCCGGCGCCTGCGGAGACGATACCGACCCCGACCGCCCGCTGCCCCACCTCTCGGCTGGCGACGCTGAAGCCGTGGAATCGGCGATCAAGGTACTCCAGGACGCCACCGGCGTGAATTTCCAGCACTACAAGCGACCCAGCCTGGTGCGACGCATCCAGCGCCGGGCGGAATCGGTCGGGGTTCCGCAACTCGCTGATTACGTGCAGCGGCTGCGGCAGGAGCCCGACGAGGTCAGCGCACTCTTCCAGTCGGTCCTGATTCAGGTCACGCGGTTCTTTCGGGAGTCCGAGACATTTGAAGCCCTGCGGACCACCGTCATTCCTGCATTGGCAGCAAGCCGGAGTGGCAGCGCCGCGGTGCGGGTCTGGGTCGTCGGCTGCGCCACGGGCGAGGAGGCCTATTCGCTGGCGATCACGTTTCTGGAGGCCGAGGCGGCGCTCGGCACAGAACTTCCCGTTCGCATCTTCGCCTCCGACGTGAGCGACTCGGCGCTCGCGGTCGCGCGCTTGGGCCAGTACCCCGAGAGCATCTCAGCGCACGTTTCCGCCGCGCGCCTGAAGCAGCACTTCGTGGCGCTCGAGAACGGCTACCAGGTGTCCAAACGGCTGCGGGACATGTGCGTATTCGCCCGGCACGACATCACGCGCGATCCACCCTTTGCCCAGCTCGACCTGGTGCTGTGCAGCAACGTGCTGATCTATCTGGATGCGGTACTGCAGCGTCGGGTGCTGCAGAACATGCACTACGCACTCAGGCCTGGCGGCTACCTGGCGCTGGGGCCGGCCGAGACGGCTGCTGGCGTCGAGGGACTGTTCTCGCCATTCGATCGCACCCGGAAGATCTATCTGCGCCGCGCGGGGCCGGCGCGCATACAGGTGACGCCGGGGGGCGGCCGCGCCTGGCAGCCCGCGCCGCTTTCCGACGGCCAGCTGCCTCGGGGCCCCCAGTTGCCGTGGAGCACCGCCGAGGTCCGGCGCGCCGCTGAGCAGGTGTTCTTCGCCGAGTATCCATCGGCCAGCGTGATCGTGAACCGCGAATTCGAGGTGTTGCACTACCAGGGATCCACCAGTCCGTGGCTGGAGGCGCCCACCGGCGGGCCCACGGCGCAGATTCTCCGGCTGGCCCATCCGGATCTGCAGCTGGTCATCGGGCGGCTGCTGCGTCGCGCCAGGAAGCTCAACGCCACGACCCGGCGCGCGGGTGTACCCGTCAGGTCGGGTACACGGGCCAGGCGGCTCACTTTGACCGTGCTGCCGGTCCAGCTCGACGACGGTGAAGCGCAGTACTTCCATGTGGTGTTTGCCGCCGAGCCGGGACATCGCAGTGGCTCCGCTGGTGGGGAGGACGCCGGTCCGCCCGGCGCGCCGGCCTCGCGCGTGCGGCAGCTCGAATCGGAGCTCGCGGAGAGCAAGGAATACCTGCAGAGCCTCATCGACCAGCAGGATTCCGTGCACGCCGAACTGCAGGCGGCGTACGAGGCCAGCCTCTCGGTGAATGAGGAGTACCAGAGCACCAACGAGGAGCTGGAGTCGGCCAAGGAGGAGCTCCAGTCACTCAACGAGGAGCTCAATACGCTCAACGAGCAGCTCCAGCAGCGGAACGCCGAGCTGCAGGCGCGCGCCGCCGAGGTGAGCGCCTTGCTGGAAGCCGTCGACATGCCGCTGCTCCTGCTCAGTCCCGACCTGCGACTCCGTGCCTTCAACGCCCGCGCGGCGGTCGATTTTCATCTCGCGCCCGCAAGCGTGGGGCGGACGCTCGGCAGTGGCACGCTTCCCGTCGAGCAGGCAGACCTGGAGGGACTGATCGAGCGCGCTTCGGTCCAGGCCGAGCCTCAGGAGCTGGAGCTCCGCGACATTGAGGGGCGCTGGCGTTCGCTCCGGGTCTGGCCCATCCAGTCCGGCGGTGGTCCGGACACCGTGGCACTGGCCTTCGTGGACATTGCCAAGCTCAAGGCGGATGTGGCCGTGGCGCGGGACGCGAGCGCGTACAAGGACGCGGTCGTGGACACGATCATGGACCCACTTGTGGTGCTCGACGATGACGACCGCATCGTGCATGCGAATCACGCGTTTCATGTGGCGTTGGGCACCAGCCCGTCGACCATGGGTCGCGACCGGATCCAGGACCTGGTGGGTGGAGCGGAGCCAGGTACGGTCGACGATTTCCTGGCGCTGGTGCGGGCCGCCACCCAACCGCTCGCCGGGCCGGAGCTGGAGGTCTCGCTGGCGGTCGACGGCAAGCGGGTCCTGCGCCTGAGTGGCGGCATGATTGCCTGGCGGGGCCCGCCTCGGGTGTTGCTGGCGCTGGAGGACGTTACCGATCGCAAGCGGGCCGCGCTCGCCGCTCAGGAGAGTTCACGAATGCAGGCGGTGGGCCAGCTGGCTGGCGGCATCGCGCATGAGATCAACAACCAGATGACCGTGGTAATCGGCCTGGTCGGCTTCCTGCTCAAGGCCACCGGGACTGACGATCCCCGGCGGCCGGATATCGGCCAGATCGGCCGGGCTGCCGACCGCGCTGCCGCCATCAGTCAGCAGCTGCTCTCGTTCAGCCGGCGGCAGGCGCTCCGGCCGGCGGTGTTCGAACTGAACACCATCGTGGCCTCGGTCGAGCACCTGCTCCACCGACTGCTGGGGCCGGGCGTCAGCGTGGAATTCGAGCTCGGCGAGCGGGTGGGAAGGGTGCGGGCTGACCAGGCCCAGCTGGAACAGGTGCTGATGAACCTGGTGATGAACGCGCGCGATGCCATGGACGGACATGGCCGGCTGCGGATCGCCACCCAGGCGGTCATCGTATCGGACTCGCCTTCGGACGGGCCTGACGAGCCGGCGGTTCCCAGGGGCAGCTACGCCCGCCTGACCGTCTCCGACTCGGGGAAGGGAATGGATCCGCAGACCCAGGCCCGGATCTTCGAGCCGTTTTTCACCACCAAGCCTATCGGCCAGGGCTCGGGGCTCGGGCTGGCGAGCGTCTACGGCCTGGTGAAGCAGAGCGGGGGTTTGATCTGGGTGGAGAGTACGCCGGGCCAGGGCGCCACGTTCACCATCGACCTTCCCCATGTGGATCTGCCGATTGTCCCGCCGATGCCTGCCGCAGTGCTGGAGCCGGCGGAGGAGCATCGCGGCACCGAAACCGTGCTGCTGGTGGACGATGAGCCGTTGGTGCGGTCACTGGTGTCCCGCGTCCTCACCGACCTGGGGTACACCGTGCTGGAGGCCAGTGACGGCCGGCAAGCGCTCGCTCTCCTCGCCCAGCATGTCGCCGAGGTGGGCGTGGTGGTAAGCGACGTCGTGATGCCTGTCATGGATGGCGCCGAGCTTCGGCAGCGCATCTCGGAGCAGTTCCCCGCCGTTCCGGTGGTGCTCATGTCCGGATTCGGTCTCGAGGAGTTGGCCCAAAAGGGTGTGGTGGACGGCAGTACCGCGCTCTTGTCCAAGCCGTTCAGTTCCGCCGAGCTGAGCGCCAAGATCAGGGAACTGGTCGACCGCCCGGCCTAGCCAGCGTCCCCTTCCGTTCGCCATCCTCGGAGAAGCCATGCATCTGACGACGCTCGACTGGGTCATCGTGGTGCTGTCGATTGCGATCTCGTTCACGCCCGCGGTGCTGCTGGCCCGACGGGCGGGATCGAGCACCGCCGAGTTCTTCACCTCGGGCCGAAGCGCACCCTGGTGGCTGATCGGCGTGTCCATGGTGGCCACCACCTTCAGCACCGACACCCCCAACCTCGTGACCAACCTGGTCCGCGAGGGGGGCGTCGCCAACAACTGGGTCTGGTGGGCGTTCCTGCTGACCGGCATGGCGACGGTGTTCTTCTTCGCCAAGCTCTGGCGACGGTCGGGTGTGATGACCGACCTCGAGTTCTACGAGCTGCGCTACAGCGGCAAGGCGGCGTCGGCGGTGCGGGCATTCCGGGCGGTGTACCTGGGCCTGTTCTTCAACTGCGTCATCATGGCCACCGTCAACCTCGCCGCGGCCAAGATCGCCAACGTGCTGCTCGGCTGGCCCATGTGGCAGACGCTACTGGTCTGCGCCCTCATCAACGTCGCGTTCGCGGCGACGTCGGGGCTCTGGGGCGTGCTGGTGACCGACTTCATCCAGTTCGGCATCGCCATGACCGGGTCGGTCGCGGCGGCGGTCTACGCGCTGCGACAACCGGAGGTGGGCGGGCTGTCAGGGCTGGTGACCCGGATCGACCCCCAGACGCTCGCGCTGCTCCCGGACTTCGGCAACTGGGGCCTGACCCTGTCAGTGCTGGTGATTCCGCTGACAGTGCAATGGTGGTCGGTATGGTACCCGGGAGCGGAGCCAGGGGGCGGGAGCTACATCGCCCAGCGGATGCTGGCGGCGCGCAGCGAACGGGACGCCCTGGCTGGCACGCTGTTCTTCAATGTGGCCCATTACGCGCTGCGTTCGTGGCCCTGGATCATCGTGGCGCTGGCGTCGATCCTGGTGTTCCCGACGCTGGCCGACATCGGCCAGGCGCTGCCCCACGTGGATCCGGACCTCATCGGCCACGACATGGCGTACCCGGCGATGCTGACCTTCCTGCCGGCTGGTCTGCTGGGGTTGATGGTGGCCGGCCTGCTGGCCGCCTACGTGTCCACCATCTCCACCCACCTCAACTGGGGCACGTCGTACCTGGTCCACGACATCTACAGGCGCTTCCTCAAGCCGGGCGCAACGGAAAAGCACTATGTCTTCGTCGGCCGGCTCACCACCGGTCTGCTCATGGCGCTGGCCGCCGCCTTCACGCCGCTGCTCGACAATGCCAGCGCGGCGTTCCAGCTGCTGCTTTCGATCGGGGCGGGGACGGGGCTGCTCTACCTGCTGCGCTGGTTCTGGTGGCGGATCAACGCCTGGAGCGAGATCGCGGCGATGACCTCGTCCTTCCTCGTGGCGCTGGGCTTCTTCGTGGCCGGCAAGTCCGGTGCGGACATCGGGCCCCATACTCCGCTGCTCGCCACCGTGGCGACGACCACCATCGTGTGGATCGCCGTCACCCTGATGACGCGCCCCACCGAGCGGAGCCAGCTGGTCGCCTTCTATCGCAAGGTCCAGCCGGCTGGTCCCGGCTGGCGGCCGGTCGTCGCAGAGGCCGGTGTCACCGAAGGCTCGCCCGACTCGATGGCCAACTCGCTGCTCGGCTGGGTGCTGGGCTGTGCCTTCGTGTATGCGGCGCTGTTCGGCACCGGCAGCGCGCTCTACGGCCAATGGTCCCAGGCGCTGATGTGGTTCGCGATCTTTGTCGCGAGCGGGAGCGGGCTGCTGAGGCTGCTGCCGAAGATGTGGGGGGAGGGCGGTGAGAAGTGAGAAGTGAACAGTGAGACGTGACAAGGGCAGCCCGTGACGTGCAGAGCATTGTCGCCGAAGGCGACACGTGCCGAGCAGCGGCTATCAGCCGCGACCCCGTAGCCCTTTTACGCGGTTTCAGTTCCGTTCACGCTGTTGCAGTTCCGCAGGTGCTACAACTGTCGAACAACGGCAAACTGCGTCCTCGCCCGCCGCAGGTTGTGCTCCCCATCGTTCACCGGGTAGTACCGGTCGCCCAGCAGGTAGTCGGTCAGGAAGCGCACGCCCTGCTCGTAGGCGATGACCCGCCCGGCATCCAGGATAAGCGAGCGCTCCTGCGCTGATACCACGGACGCCGCTCCCGTCAGCCACCCGTCCTGCACCGCCTCCAGCCGTTCCCTCTCGACCTCGACTTCGGCCGGGTCCGCGGCTTCCTCTCCAACCTGCGAGGCGAGCGATCGCAGCAGGTCGCCCACGTCCCAGAGCGCGGTCCCTGGCATCACAGTGTCGAGGTCGATCACGCAGAGCGCCGCACCGGTCTCGTCGTCGAACAGGACATTGGCGATCTTGGCGTCGTTGTGTACTACCCGCCGCGGCAGCCGGCCTGCGTCGAGCAACGGTCCCAGCTGGTGCGCCAACCCCCGCCATTCATGCGCCAGTTCCAGTTCCGGTACGGCGTGACGCACCCTGCCTTCGGAATCGGCGGCGCTCGCGTCCTCCAGCGCTGCCAGGCGACGCGCCGTGTCATGGAAGCCGGGAATCGTCTCGTGCAGCGGTTCCTGGAAATCCGCCACCTGCGCCAGGAACTCGCCGAACGCCCGCGCAGCCACGAAGGCATCGTCCGCGCCCTGCGCGGTGAGCCGAGTGTGAGCCCGGGCAATGAAGCGGTACATCCGCCACCACGCGCCATCGGGGTCCCGAACTCCCAACGCATCGTCCGGCGTGCGAACCAGCGCCAGGCACCTGCGCCCGTCCTCCTCACCGCCAGCAAGGCGCCGCCCGATGTGCGCCGTGACCCGGGCGATGTTCTCGATGACCTGCGCGCCATCGGGAAAGACATCGGGGTTGATGCGTTGCAGCAGCCACTCGCTGCCATCGGCGGCACCTACCCGCCACGACCGGTTGATCAGCCCTCCCTCGAGCGCCACCAGCGACGCGGGCGGAGCGGGCAGCGCGAAGTGGTGGGCGAGCTCCAGCGGGTCGATGCTGGTCCTCAACGGGGATGCAGATTGGGGTAGTGCCCTTCGGCAACCAGGCGCGCCAGGGCGGCACGCACGGAAGGGGCATCGTCAGAATGGGTGACCCCGAACCAGGGGGATTCCGGCGTGAGGACGTCCACCCGCATCTCGTGATGACGCACCGCGCGATGCACAGCGGCCGGCAGGGGATACTCGTCGCGGCCCAGGTCGGCGCGGGCGACAAAGTCGCGGAACTCTTCCGCCAGGGGGCCGAACATTTCCGAACCGAATCCCCACATGTTCATCGACACCGGAGTGTCGGGTGCCAGCACCCGCGGCCCTTCCACCGAGCGCCCCACGATGTTGCCCTCATCATCGCGCTCGATGTCGACGACTTCCTCGATCGACGCCATGCTGCCGTCCGGGTGCCGGGTGATGATTCCGCGATTGACGCCACCGGACCGGGAGAGCGTAGCTCCCAGCTGGAACGCGACCGCGGCGTTGCCAGAACCGGCCCGGAGGAACCCTCCCAACGCGTCGAATGCCGCCCGCCCATAGAAATCATCGGCGTTGATCACGCCGAACGACGAGCCCACGGTATCCTGCGCTGCGAGCACCGCGTGCGCCGTGCCCCAGGGCTTCTGCCTGGCGGGGAGGGTCGGGGAGGGGTCCAGTTCGAGCCGCTGGAAGGCGAGCGTCACCGGCAGCATCCGCGACAGCCGCGCTTCCACCAAACTGCGGACGTCGCCCTCCATCTCGGGTCGAATGACCAGCACTGCTCGGCTGAAGCCGGCCCGGGCGGCGTCGTGCAGCGCGAACTGCAGCAGGGGCTCGCCCCTGGGGCCGAACCCCGCGAGTTGCTTGACGCCGCCGTAGCGGCTGCCGAGGCCGGCGGCGAGCACAACGAGGGGCGGGCCGGGGGGCGTGGATGCAGGAGGCATGGCGGAAGTTATTAGCTTCCCCCATGCCTCGCACCGGTCATATCGCCCTTGCCGGCGCGCCCAATGTCGGCAAGTCCACCTTGCTCAACAGCCTGGTGGGGGCGCACCTCTCGCTGGTCAGTCCCAAGGCGCAGGCCACCCGGCTGCCCGTCGTGGGGCTCGTCACCGAGGACGACACCCAGTACATCCTGCACGACCTTCCGGGCCTGCTCGATCCCGCGTATCTGATGCATCACCGGATGCTGGCGGCGGCGCACGAGCTGATTCGCAAGGCCGATGTCATTCTGCACCTGCATCCCGCTCCCGACGCGCCTGCGCCGCCGTTCACGGAGGTGGCCCGGCTGGACCAGGCTCCTGCGGCACCGGTCCTGACGGTCTACACCAAGGGCGACAAGGTGGAAGCGGAACGTCGCGCCCGGTTGCAGCAGGATGCGATCGTCGTAGCCAGCGACGACGCCGGCTCCACCAAACGCCTGCTTGGCCGGGTCCGCGACCTGCTGCCGGAGCGCGACTTCGAGTTCGAGGCCGATGACATCGGCACCCAGCCCCTCCGGTTCTTCGTCACCGAATACATCCGGGAGGCGGCATTCGAGTTCCTGGAGGACGAGCTTCCCTATGCCATCGCCGCCGAGGTGGAGGAGTTCCGGGAGGGAACGACGCCCGTGTACATTCGTGCGACCGTTTTCGTCGAGCGCGAGTCGCAGAAGGGCATCGTGCTGGGTCGCCGCGGCAGCACCATCCGGGCGCTGGGGACCCATGCCCGCGCCCGGATCGAGGCCCTGCTCGGCGCCCCGGTGTATCTCGACCTGTGGGTGAAGGTGCTGCCCCGATGGCGCAAGAATGCCCGGGAACTGACCCGATTCGGCTTCCCGCTTTCCGCCGAGGAGTCCGCATGACGCTTTCAACCGAGTTGCTGGAGATCCTGGTCTGCCCCCAGTGCAAGGGAGACCTGGAACACCGGCTGGAACCCGAAGTGCTTGTCTGTCATGCCTGTCGCCTGGTTTACCGGGTGGAGGATGGCATCCCGGTGATGCTCATCGACGAAGCCACTCCCCTCGACGACCCGGCGACCCGATGAGCGACCCTGGCGCAGGCGACGAACCCACCGGCGGTCCGTCCGAGCAGCCGGACAAGCAGCAGACCACACCTCCTGAGACACCTGCCGCCGCGGTACAGGTGCTGGCGGCGGCACGCGAGGAGGCGGAGCGACTGCAGAGTGGCGCCATCGGTGCCGAGCACCTCCTGCTGACGACACTGGCGCAGGCGGAGACATCGACGGCGCTGGCCGAGCTGGGGCTGGATGGCGGCGCGCTGCGCCAGCGGCTCGAAGCGAGTGCGAGGAAGGGGAGGCCGAGGAGTGAGGCCGAGGCGACAGAACCCCTGGGGGTCACGTCGCACGCGCGCCGCCTGCTCGAGGCGGCCGAGAAGGAGAGCCGGAACCGGGGCGCCAGCGAGGTGTCGCTGCTCCACGTGGCGACTGCCGCGTTCGGGGACCCGCGTGGGGTACTGGCGCGCACCTTCGCTGACGCGGGGATCTCCGGCAAGAAGGCGCGCATCGCCATGGAACGGGCGCAGGGCCTGGCTCCACCTGCGACTTCACCGGCGGCCTCCACGGATCCGTCGGCTTCGCAACCAGCAGCTGCCGAAGAGCCCCGGCCGCCGCGGGAACGCCGGGAGCGCACTCGGGGCAAGCGGCAGGACGCCACTCCCTCCGAGCAGCCCCGCAAGCAGCAGCCGGCGCAACGGTCCGAACGCCGCACGCGGGAGCGCCCGGAGGAGAAGCCGGCGCCGCGTGCGCCTGAGCAGAAGGAGTCCGGCAGCGGGCAGCCGCCCGGCGAGCTCAAGCCGCGGCAGCCGCTGAAGCATCTCCGGCGCCAGCCGTCCTTCTGGGGACCGCTCTGGCGCAAGCTGCTCCTGCTTGCAGTGCCGGCTGCGCTGGTGGCCAACTGGATGCACCAGTCGCCGGTCGTGATCTTCGTGCTCGCCTGCCTCGCGGTGCTGCCACTGGCCGGCTTCATGGGCGATGCCACCGAGCACCTGTCGGCCCGGACCGGACCCACGATCGGCGGGCTCCTCAACGCCACCTTCGGCAACGCGGCGGAGCTGATTATTGCGCTGGTGGCGCTGCGCGCCGGCATGGTGGAGCTGGTCAAGGCCTCGATCACCGGAAGCATTCTCGGCAACCTGCTTCTCATCATGGGCCTTTCAATCCTGCTGGGCGGCATCAACCGAAGCGAGTTGCGGTTCAACCGCACTACCGCAGGAATGAGCGCCGGCATGCTGGTCGCGGCGGTGGTGGGCCTGGTATTCCCGGCGCTCTTCCACGCCACGCATCCCAATCCCAGCGCCCTCACCGAGCTCCGGATCTCCGAGGGCGTCTCGGTGGTGCTGATCATCCTCTACTTCGGGTCGCTGCTGTTCACCCTGCGCACCCATCGGTGGTTGCTGGGTGGCGATCCGCATGACATGCCGGGCCCGATCTGGGGTGTCCCGAGAGCGGTGACAGTGCTTGCGGCCGCAACGGTGGGTGTGGCGGTGATGTCGGAGATCCTGGTGCATGCCGTCGAGGCGGTGACGGAACAAGTCGGCCTGACGCCGACATTCCTCGGACTGATAGTGATTCCCCTGATCGGCAACGCCGCCGAGCATGCCACGGCGGTGGTGGTGGCGCGGAAGGGCAAGATGGACCTCGCGCTCCAGATCGCCTACGGATCGAGCACCCAGATCGCGCTGCTGGTGGCGCCGGTGCTGGTGTTTGCCGGATTGCTGTTCGGGCAGGACATGAACCTGGTCTTCACGCCTTTCGAGGTCATGGCCGTCTTCCTGGCGACCATCGTCGCCTCGATGGGTACCAGCGACGGAGAGTCCCACTGGTTCGAGGGGCTGATGCTGCTGGGGGTCTACGCCATGATCGCCATCTCGGCGTTCTTCATTTGACCCTCGGGGCAATGTTGCGTAAGTTACTGTGATTACGCCTCTTACCTGAGAGCATCGTTGCGAACACGCCCGACGATCCTGTACTTCTCGCCGGACGGTGCGGCGGTGCCGCAACTTATCGCCCGCTGGGCTGAGAGCAGGGCCTATGCGGTGCGGCGCTTCGATGCGGCGCCGGAGGTCGAGTCCATCGTGCTCCGGGGCCATCCCAGCGTGCTGATCCTCAACGGGGACGGGGGGGCAGGGGGGGAAGGGCTTGCGCTGGTCAAGCGGCTCAAGCGAGACGCCTACACGGCCATCGTGCCGGCCGCGGTGATCGCGAGCGGCAGCGACCCGGAGACGGTGCAGGCCTGGTTCGCCGCCGGCGCCGACGAAGTGCTGACCACCAGCCTGTCCGAGGCAGAGCAGCGCTGCCGGGTGGAGGCGATGGTCACCCGGACCGAGCGGGACGTGGCAGTGCACCCGTCCACCCGCCTGCCGGGCACCACCGAGATCGAGCGCGAGATTCGCCGTCAGCTGGACGCGGAGGCCGAGTTCGCGGTGTGTTACGCCGACCTCGACCACTTCAAGGAGTTCAACGACCGGTACTCGTATTACGATGGTGACCGGGTCATCTACCTGCTATCGCGGATCCTGCACGACGTGGTGCAGGGGCTGGCAAGTGACGGCGGATTCGTGGGACATATCGGCGGTGACGATTTTATCTTTGTGGTACCGGCCTCCGATATCCACGCCGTATGCACCGAAGTGCTCGGTGTGTTCGACGCCCTGATTCCGCTGCAGTACAACGAGCAGGACCGGCGGGCGGGATATTTCTTCGGCAAGGACCGGCGCGGCCAGCTGCACCGGGTGCCGCTGATGACGTTGTCGATCGGCATCGTGACCAATCGGTCGCGCAGCTTCACCCATCCGGCGCAGGTCAGCGAGCTGGCCACCGAGATGAAAAGCTACGCCAAGACGCTGCCGGGATCGGTGTTCGTGGTGGACCGCCGCCAGGGCGGCGATGCCGAGGGACGCGGGCAGCCGCGGGACCAGCGATGAGGACCATGCCATGAACGTGACGTGCCCCAACTGCTCCACGATCTATCGGGTTGATCCGGCCAAGGTACCGGCGGCGGGTGTGCGCGCACGCTGCGCGGTATGCGCCGCCATATTCCCGGTGCGAGTTGAGGGCGCGATCACTGCACCGCCTCCGGAACCAATGCACGCTCCCGCTCCTGTTGTTGAGCGGGTGCCGGCTCCAGCGCCAGTTCCGCCTGCACCAGTTGCTCCGGCGCCGGTGCCGCCGGCTCCTGTCGCGGAACCGGAGCCCCCGGCACCGGAGGTACCGGCGCCTGCTGTTCCGCCGATGGCGCCGCCGATGGCGCCGCCGGCAGCGGCGCCGGCTCGTCCTGCTGCTGCCGGGGCTCCACCTCGTCCGGCCTCGCCGACGGGAATGCCGCGCCCGGCCGGAGTGCCGCCGCGTCCGTCCCTGCCGGCCACGCGTCCCAGCGGGCCGGCCGCGATGCCACCCGCTGCGCCGCCGCCGCCGCAGCGTGAGGCGCCGCCCCGTGAGGGTCCGCCCCGTGAGGGGCCGCCCCGGCGGGCGGGCAATCCGTTCCTGTCACAGGATCCGTCCCAGAAGGCGCGTCGCCTGGCACGGGCGCTGATCTCGGACATGGTGGTGTACCATCCCGCCAAGCGCCGGGAGGGGTTGCGGGACGGCAACCTCAAGGAACTCTTCGACGAGGAGATCAAGAAGAGCTGGGAGGAATTCACCGACCAGGTCGGTCGGGACCTCGCCGAGAGCACCTCGCACTTCAAGGACGCCCTGAACGAGATCCTGGCCGACGGTCGCCAGCTGTTCTGAGTTCGACTCCCTCCGCAGTGGACGGACGCGAGTCCGGCCTGCTCCCATTTCCCATTACCCCAAGTTGTCCAGCCCATGTCAGATCTGTCAGATCATCTTGCCGAGCTCCAGGGACGTCTTCGCGAACTCCGAGGTTTTCTTTGACCTGGATGCCCGACGAAGCCGGATCACCGATCTCGAAGCCCAGCAGGTAGACCCCGCCTTCTGGGGCAACCAGGAGCGCGCCCGGACCGTGGTCCAGGAGCTGAAGCAGCTGAAGGGCTGGGTCACGCCGTACGAGGATCTCTCGGGCCGGATCGACGCAGCGATCGAGATGGCCGAGCTGCTCGACGCCGAGCCCGACGACGCGCTGCAGGACGAGCTCGCCCGGGAGGCGGCGGTTCTCGAGACCGGGCTGGCCGCATTTGAGCTGCGAACCATGCTGCGGGGCCCCGATGACGCGCGCGACGCGCTGCTCACCATCCACCCCGGGGCCGGCGGCACCGAGTCCCAGGACTGGGCTGAAATGCTGATGCGGATGTACGTCCGCTGGGCCGAGCGCCAGGGGTTGAAGGTCCGGGTGCTCGACATGATCGAGGGCGAGGAGGCAGGCATCAAGGCCGCCACGCTGGAGATCACGGGGGAGTACGCCTACGGTTTCCTCAAGGCGGAGAAGGGCGTGCACCGGCTGGTGCGGATTTCCCCCTACGATTCACAGGCGCGCCGTCACACGTCGTTCGCTTCGGTGTTCGTCTATCCCGACATCGACGACACCATCGAGGTGGACCTGCGCGACGAGGACATCAAGATGGATGTATACCGCGCGTCCGGTGCGGGTGGGCAGCATGTCAACAAGACCTCATCGGCGGTGCGGCTGACCCACATCCCCACAGGCCTCGTGGTCGCATGCCAGCAGGAGCGGAGCCAGCACAAGAACAAGGAGACCGCCATGAAGATGCTGCGCGCCGCGATCTACCAGCGGAAGCTCGAGGAGCAGCAGGCGGCGAAGGCCGAGGTTGAAGCCACCAAGTCCGACATCTCGTGGGGCAACCAGATCCGTTCGTACGTCTTCCAGCCCTACACCATGGTCAACGACCATCGTACCGAACTCAAGGTGTCGGATGTGCAGGGCGTCATGGATGGCGACCTGGATGAGTTCATCCAGGCCTACCTGAAGCAGTTCGGCGGGACGGCCGCATGACCGGCGACGTCCCGCGGTCCGCGGTTGAGGAGCAGCGCCGGCTCCGGCGGGCGACCCTCGAGCAGCTGGGGGTCGTGCCCTACGCCTACCGGTTCGAGCGCACCCACGAGGCCCGGGCGGCGCTGGCCCTGTACGACGACGCCATGGGCGACGACGGGCCGGAGGTAGCCGTCGCTGGCCGCATCGCATCGCTCCGGTCGCAGGGCAAGACTGCCTTCGCGCACCTGGAGGACGGGAGCGGCCGGATCCAGGCGTACTTCCGGCGTGATGCCCTCGAGTCGGTGTGGCCAGTGGTACAGCTCCTCGATCTGGACGATCACATAGGCATCCGGGGACGCCTCTTCCGCACCAGGGCAGGGGAAGTGACCGTGCGGGTGGAGGCGCTCGAACTGCTGGCCAAGTCGCTGCGTCCGCTCCCCCGCGGAAAGACCCAGTCCACCGAGGAAGGCGACGTCACCTTCGGGGGACTGGCGGATCCCGAAGTGCGCTATCGCCAGCGCTACGCCGATCTCGCGGTGCATCCGGACGTGCGTGAGGTGTTCCGCACCCGGGCGCGCGTCATCACCTGGCTGCGGCAGTTTCTCGACGCGCGCGGTTTCCTCGAGGTGGAGACCCCGGTGCTCCAGCCGCTGTACGGCGGCGCGGCGGCGCGGCCCTTCACCACCCATCACAACGCGCTGGACCAGCCGCTCTTCCTCCGCATCGCCGACGAGCTGTACCTCAAGCGGCTGCTGGTCGGCGGCTTCGAGCGGGTGTACGAGATCGGCCACGACTTCCGGAATGAAGGTATGGACCGGACCCACAATCCGGAGTTCACCATGCTGGAGTTCTACCAGGCCTATGCCGACTACAACGACATGATGGAGCTGGTCGAGGCGATGGTGAGCGGCGTGGTGCAGTCCGTGACCGGTGCCTCTCGGCTCACCCATGACGGGCGCGAACTCGACCTGGCGCCGCCATTTCGCCGGGTGTCGTTCGTGGGCAGCGTGCGGGAGAAGTCAGGCATCGACCTGCGGACGGCGGATGACAACGCCATGCGGGATGCGCTGGGTCGCAAGGGCGTGAGCCGCGACGAGGCGGCGGGCTGGGGCCGCGGCAAGCTCCAGGACGAGATGTTCAAGGCATACGTCGAGCACGAGCTGGTGCAGCCCACGTTCGTCATCGACCATCCCAAGTCGCTCTCGCCCCTGGCCAAGACCCACCGCGACGACCCGGCCCTGGTCGAGCGCTTCGAACTTTTCGTGGACGGCAGTGAGCTGGCCAACGCTTTCAGCGAACTCAACGATCCCGACGATCAGCGTGCCCGTTTCGAGGACCAGCAGGTCCAGCGCTCGGCGGGGGATGAAGAGACCCAGCCGTTCGACGCCGACTATATCCGCGCCCTGGAGTACGGCATGCCGCCGGCCGGCGGCGTCGGCCTGGGCGTGGACCGACTGATCATGCTCCTCACCGGCAGGCGCTCGATCCGCGACGTGATCCTCTTTCCCGCCATGCGGCCGGAAGGCTGAACCCATGCGCCGGGACGACACGTCTGTGTTCGGCTGGCCCACTCGGCTCGAGCGCAGCATCGCCATCCGCTACCTGCGCAGCCGCCGAACCCGGCGGCTCGCGTCGCTCAACACCGTCATCTCCATCGGCGGGGTCATCGTTGGCGTCATGGCACTGATCGTGGTGCTGGGCGTCATGAACGGCCTGCGCAACGACCTGCGCGAGCGGATCCTGGTCGCCAGTCCCCATCTCAGGATCCTCACCTACGGTGCGGGTCTCCGGGTGGACAACTGGGAAGAGGCGCTGGAGACCATCCGCCGCGATCCGGACGTGGTGGCCGCCGCGCCGGAAGTCATTACCCAGTCGATCGTCACGTCCGGCGCCGATTACGCCGAGGCGGTGAACGTGCTGGGGTTTCAGGCGGACACCGGCAACCGCGCGGTCACGTCGCTCGCGTCGTCAATCACCCAGGGCGACCTGAGCTTCGCGGTCACCTCCGACAGCGTGGACGGCGGCGTGATCCTGGGGGAGCGGCTGGCTGCGCGGATCGATGCGTATCCGGGCGACGTCATCACCTTGATTCCGCCGACGGCTGCGCGCATCAACCCGGCGCTGGGGATGGCCACGCCCCGCTTCTGGCTGGTTGAGGTCACCGGGATCTTCAACACCGGGATGTTCCAGTACGACAACCAGTTCCTGGTGATGTCGCTGCCCACCGCCCAGCGGTTCGCGGGCCTGGGCAATGCAGTGTCGGGGATCGAGGTGCGGGTCCGGAACCCTGATCTCGCCCCCGCGGTCGGGGCGCGGCTCCAGGACATGCTGGGCTATCCCTTCCGTGCACTCGACTGGCAGACCCAGAACTCGAGCCTCTTCAGCGCACTGCAGCTGGAGAAGCTTGCCATGGGATTGATCATCTTCTTCATCATGGTGGTGGCGGCGTTCAACATCGTCGGCACCCTCACGATGGTGGTGGCGGACAAGACCCGCGAGATAGGCATCCTCCGCGCCATGGGGCTGACGCCGGCGGCGATCGCCCGGATCTTCCTGCTGCAGGGGGCCATCATCGGCATCGTGGGCACCGTGCTGGGCCTGGTGCTGGGCATCGGCATCGCGCTGCTGGTGGACAAGTCGGGGCTGATCCGGATTGACCCGGCGGTCTATTTCATCGACCGGCTCCCCGTGCACATAGTGTGGTCCGATGTCGTCATCATTACGGTGGCCAGCATCGCCGTGGCGGTACTTGCGACGGTGTGGCCCTCGCTGACGGCGGCCCGCCTGACGCCGGTCGAAGCGATCCGGCACGAATGAGCGACGTGCTGCAGGCCACCGGACTGGTGCGGACGTTTCTCGGCGGCGACGGCGTCCCGATCGAGGTGCTGAGCGGGGTGGACCTGACCCTTCAGCGGGGGGAGTTCGTGGCGATCGTGGGTGCGAGTGGATCGGGGAAGAGCACCCTGCTGCAGCTGCTCGGTGCGCTCGACGAACCGACCAGCGGGTCCGTGCAGCTCGACGGCGTGAATTACGCTGCGCTCTCCGAGGCGGCCCTGGCCCGGCTCCGCAACCGGTCGATTGGATTCGTATTCCAGTTCCATCACCTGCTGCGGGAGTTCACGGCGCTCGAGAACGTGATGATGCCGCTCCGGATCGCGGGACTGGACGATGCGACCGCGCGCGCACGCGCCGCGGCGCTGCTCGAGTCGGTGGGCCTTTCCCATCGCATGACCCATCGTCCGTCGCAGCTTTCGGGTGGCGAGCAGCAGCGGGTGGCGGTGGCCCGGGCGCTCGCGCCGGAACCGCTGGTGGTGCTGGCGGACGAGCCCAGTGGCAACCTCGACCATCACCATGCCGAGGCGCTGCACGAGCTCTTCGACGGGCTGGCGCGCCAGTTCGAGACCGCGCTGGTGGTGGTAACACACAATCGGCTGCTGTCGGCCCGGGCCGACCGGGTGCTTGCGATGGAGGCCGGCCGCCTGGTGCCGGCGTCGGGACTGGAGGTGCTGCCGTCATGACGTGCGATGCCTGCGGCGAACGCGAGGCGATCGTCAACCTCACCCAGATCGAGAACGGGGAAGCGACCGCCGTGCACTTGTGCGAGCGGTGCGCCGCCGAGCGCGGGGTCGAGCCTCCGGTGACGGGGAAGACGCCGCTGGGCGGCTTTCTGGCGGCGATGGGCGAGGTCGGCGCCAGCGTCAGCGAGGCCTGTCCCACCTGCGGCGCAACGCTCCAGACCTTTCGGGAATCGGGACGGCTGGGTTGTTCCGAGTGCTGGCGGGCCTTCGAGCCGTCGCTGCGGGAGCTGGTGCGCCGGCTGCACGGATCAACCTTTCACGTTGGTGAGCGCTACGAACACGACACCGGCGAGACCGCGGTGGCCCAGCTCGAGAGCGAGCTGCGGGAGAAGCTGCGGGAAGCGGTGGCCTCGGAGAACTTCGAGCTGGCAGCGGAACTTCGCGACCGGCTGAGGGTGATGGAATGATCGACTTCAGCCTGCTGACCGACGGCGGGATGGGCTGGCTCGACGCCAGTGGACCCGAGAGCCACCTGGTGCTCTCGACCCGCATCCGGCTGGCGCGCAACCTGTCGGGCCATCCATTCAGCGGCCGCAATGGCGATGCGGAGCGGGAGCGAATCCTCGGGCTGGTGACAGCGGCGGCCGGAGAGAGCCGAGCGCTGGGGCAGGCGGCCATGTTCCGGCTGGACCGGATGGATGAAGCGGATCGAAGAGTCCTGCACGAGCGCCACCTGGTGAGCCGCGAGCTGGCGGGCCTCGAGGGCGTGACCCGGGTGCGCTACGGCTCGGCGCTGCTGATCCAGGACCGGCTCAGTGCCATGGTCAACGAGGAGGACCACCTCCGGCTGCAGGGGCTGCACAGCGGCTTTGCGGTGGGGGAGACGTACGCGGCGGTGGACCGGCTGGATGAGGACCTGGGGGGCCGGCTTTCCTTCGCCTTCCATAGCGAGTTCGGTTATCTTACGGCGTGTCCGACCAACGTCGGCACCGGCCTCCGTGCCTCGGTCCTCATCCACCTGCCGGGCCTCGTCCTCACCAAGGAAGTCTCGAGGGTGCTGCAGGGCCTGGCCCAGGTGGGCCTGACGTTTCGCGGACTGTACGGCGAGGGCAGCGAGGTCGTCGGCAACTTCTTCCAGTTGTCCAACCAGACCACCCTCGGCAAGAGCGAGACCGAACTGCTGGACCACCTGGCCAAGGTGGTGCGACAGGTCGTGGACTACGAGGAGCAGGCGCGGGCTGTGCTGCTGAGTAGCGCGCCGACGGTCATCGAGGACAAGGTCTGGCGGGCGTATGGATTGCTGCGGCACGCGCGCTCGCTCAGTTTCGACGAGGCGATGAACCTGCTCAGCGCGGTCCGGCTGGGCGTCGGGCTGGACCTGGTGCCGGGCATGGGCCTCTACGCGCTCAACAAGCTGCTGGTGCACACCCAGCCTGCGCACCTGGCGGTGGCCGAGAATCTCCCGTTATCGGATCCCGCGCTCTCCATCCGGAGGGCGGCCCTGGTCCGGCGGGTCATCGAAGAGGAAATGGGGCGGGAAAGGCTGCCATGAACGGCTACAACTTCACCGACCGCGTACGGAAGGTCCTGCAGATGGCCCGCGAGGAAGCGGCGCGGCTGCATCATGAGTACGTCGGCACGGAACACATCCTGCTGGGCCTCATTCGCGAGGGTGAAGGCGTGGCCGCAGCGGTGCTGCAGAACCTCAGCGTCGACCTCGACGAAGTCCAGCAGAAAATCGAGGAGACCGTCAAGAAGGGGAAAGCGGCGGCCGCGGCCGGGCCTGACCTGCCGTACACGTCGCGCGCCAAGAAGGTGCTCGAGCTGGCCATGACCGAGGCCCGCGAGCTCAACCACTCCTATGTCGGCACCGAGCACCTGCTGCTGGGCCTCCTCCGCGAGGAGAAGGGCATCGCGGCGCAGGTGCTCACCGATGCCGGTGTCAGCCTCGAGGCCAGCCGGGCGGAAACGCTGCGGCTGCTGGGGAGCGACCTGCCCCAGGCCAGTGGTGGCGCCGGGAGTGGCCCCCCGCAGCAGGCGACCCAGCCCAAGGCCGAGAAGAAGAGCAAGACGCCCGCACTCGACCACTTCTGTCGCGACCTGACCCAGCTTGGCGCGGAAGGCCAGCTGGATCCGACCATCGGTCGCGCCAAGGAGATCGAGCGTGTCATGGAGATCCTGGCGCGCCGCAAGAAGAACAACCCGGTGCTCATCGGCGAGCCGGGCGTGGGCAAGACCGCCATCGTGGAGGGGCTCGCGCTCCTGATCGCCAGCGGCCAGTGCCCCGACGTGCTCCGGGATCACCGGGTCTTGTCGCTCGACATGGCCGCGGTCATCGCCGGCACCAAGTACCGGGGCCAGTTCGAGGAGCGGCTCAAGGCGGTCATGAACGAGATCGCCCAGAACAAGAACATCATCCTGTTCATCGACGAGCTCCACACGCTGGTGGGCGCCGGCGCCGCCGAGGGCGCCATCGACGCCAGCAACATGCTCAAGCCCGCGCTGGCCCGCGGCGAGTTGCAGTGCGTCGGTGCCTCGACCCTGAACGAGTACCGCAAGTACATCGAGAAGGACGGGGCGCTGGAGCGCCGCTTCCAGACCGTCATGGTCGAGCCGCCCTCGGTCGAGGAGACCGTCGAGATCCTCAAGGGGCTCCGCAAGAAGTATGAGGATCACCACCGGGTCAGCGTCCCCGACGACACCCTCGCGGCCGCGGCGGTGCTCTCGGAGCGGTACATCACCGATCGCTTCCTGCCGGACAAGGCCATCGACGTCATCGACGAGGCCGGCGCCCGCGCGCGGCTGGCCTCCCAGGCGCCGCCACCCGAGATCGCCGGGCTGAAGGCCGACCTCGAGAAGGTCAACGTCCACAAGGAAGAAGCGGTCCGGGACCAGAACTTCGAGCGGGCCGCCGCGCTGCGGGACCAGGAGCGCGAGCTGCAGCAGAAGATCCGGCAGCAGAACGAGGAGTGGGAGAAGGAGCGGCAGACCCGCCGACCGGTCATCGACGAGGAGGCCATCGCCTTCATCGTCTCGCGCTGGACCGGCATTCCGGTCACCCGGCTGCAGGAGGCCGAGGCAACCCGCCTGCTGCGCATGGAAGACGAGCTGCACACGTCGGTGGTGGGCCAGGACGAGGCCATCAAGGCGGTGTCACGCGCCATCCGCCGTTCACGCGCGGGGCTCAAGGACCCCGATCGTCCGATCGGCTCCTTCATCTTCTGCGGGCCCACCGGCGTGGGCAAGACCGAGTTGGCCCGCGCGCTTGCGCGCTTCCTGTTCGCCGATCCCACCGCGCTCATCCGGGTGGACATGTCGGAGTACATGGAGAAGTTCTCGGTCAGCCGGCTGATCGGCGCGCCTCCGGGCTACGTCGGTTACGAGGATTCGGGTGCCCTGACCAAGGCGGTGCGGCGGAAGCCGTACTCGGTGGTCCTGCTCGACGAGATCGAGAAGGCGCACCCCGACGTGTTCAACATCCTGCTGCAGGTGCTGGATGAGGGACACCTGACCGACAACTATGGCCGGGTCATCGACTTCAAGAACACCGTCGTGATCATGACCTCCAACGTCGGCGCGCGCGACATCATGTCCGGCAAGACGCTGGGCTTCCATGACGGCGACGCGGGCCAGGATTTCGAGCGGATGCAGGAGCGGGTCAAGGAGGAACTCAACCGCGTCTTCAACCCGGAGTTCCTCAACCGGCTGGATGACATCATCGTGTTCCACCCGCTCAGCAAGGTGCACATTGCGGAGATCGTCACGATTCTGCTCAAGGAAGTGCAGCGGCGGCTGGGCGACGAAGTTCGGCTCACGCCGGCGGCGCTCGATTTCCTGGTCGACAAGGGCTACGACCAGAGCTTCGGGGCCCGTCCCCTGAAGCGGTCGATCCAGCGCTACATCGAGGACCCGCTGAGCGAGCGGATACTCCTGGGTGAGTTCGGGCGTGGGGACGAGATTGAAGTCGATCTGGCGGAGGACAAGGACCGCCTCACGTTCAGCACCCTCACCAGCCAGAAGGCCTGACCGGCCGGCGCCCCGGTTCACCGGGCCTCACCCGCCGCTACCACTTGATGCGACGACTTCCGATCGTTCTCCTCCTGCTGCTGGCCGGCGCTACGGCGCCGGCCCTGGCACAGGATCCCGCACCTCCCCGCATCGACACCCTGGCGGTGGAGGGCAACGTCCGTGTTGCCTCGGCCCAGGTGCTGAGCGCCAGCGGACTCACCGCCGGCCAGCTCGCCTCCTACCGCGACATCCAGCGCGCCATCGAGGCGCTGTTCCGCACCGGCCAGTTCGATGACGTGACGGTGATGCAGCGCATCGTGGACGGCCGCAACCTCGTCGTGCTTCGCGTGGTGGAGCGGCCGGTGCTCACGTCCTGGTCGGTCGAGGGCGCCAGGCAACTCACGCCCGGGGATGTGCGAGGCAAGGTGAAGCTGCTGGAAGGCCGTCCGCTCGACCGGGCCGCGATGGCCCAGAGCGAAGCGGCCATCGATTCGCTCTATCGCGAGAAGGGGTTCTACGCCGCGCGGGTGTCGGCCAATGTGGTCCCGGCCGATTCCTCCCGGGGCGTGCAAGTGGTCTTCAACGTCACCGAGGGCAACCGGGTGGCGGTGAGCCAGGTGCGGATCGAGGGGAACCAGGCGTTGCCGGACGACGAAGTCGTCGGGGCGATGTCCACCCAGCCCGAGGGATTCTGGTGGTTCCGCAACGGGCGGTTCACCGAGGAACGGCTGGACGACGATATCCGAAGCGGCTTGCCCGGGCACTACGCCAGCAAGGGGTTCATCGACTTCCGGGTGGCGAGTGACACGCTGCTCTCGACGCCCGGGGCGGAGAAGGCGGTACTGTCGCTCACGGTGGAGGAAGGCCCCCGGTATCGCGTGGCTGGCTTCGAGATCCGGGGCAACCGCCGGTTCAGTACCGAGGAACTCCGGACCTTCTATCCCTTTGCGGCCAGCACCGACTCGATGCCGGTGTTCGATCAGGGCGCCTGGGACGCCGCACGCGAGCGTATCGCCACCCTGTACGGGAACAACGGCTACATCTACGCCTCGGTCCGTCCCGAGGTCGTTCGACGCACGCTGCCGGACGGCAGCCCGGTGGTGGACCTCGCGTGGAACATCAGTGAAGGACGGGTGGCGAACATCAACCGGATCGTCATCGTCGGCAACGACGTGACCCACGAGCGCGTGATCCGCGAGGCGATCGTGCTCCTCCCGGGCCAGGTGTTCAACCAGGACGCACTGGTCCGTTCCTACCAGAACGTCTCCAACATCGGCTTCTTCCAGCAGCCGCTGGCGTTCCCGGGCGTCGACCCGATGCCATGTCCCCAGGGCGTGCGGCAGGAGGATTGCCCGCCTGACGTGGACATCACGTTCCGGGTGGAAGAGCGTCGCACCGGCAACATCAATTTCGGCGCATCGCTGGGGCAGGGCACCGGCCTGGGTGGCTTCCTCGGACTGGAGGAGCCCAATCTCTTCGGCCGGGGCAAGCGCGGCCGGCTCCAGTGGCAGTTCGGCGCCAACATCAACGACTTTGTGCTGAGCTACACCGATCCCGCCATCAACGAGGGCCGGATCAGCGGCACCATCTCGCTGTTCGACTCACGCCAGCGTTTCATCATTCGGGACCTGGGCCGCCGCAGCCAGACCGGCGGGAGTCTCCAGCTCGGCTTTCCGTTCCTCGGCGCGCGCTACACCCGGCTGTTCGCGACCTATGGCCTGCAGCGGGTGCGCTACTCCGAAGGCTCGACCGAGCTGCAGGAGCGTTTCGTGTGCAACAACTGCACGCGATCCTCGCTGGGCACCAGTGTGATCAGGGATACGCGGGTCGGGCTGCCGTTTGCCACCGGGGGCTCCCAGCTGCAGGCCAGCGGCGAGCTCAACGGGGGAGTCCTCGGGGGCTCGGGCAATTACCGGAAAGTGGACGTCGAAGGCCGCTGGTATGCGCCGCTGGGGACACTTGGCGGCGGGGGGCAGATCGGGGCCGGGATCCAGTTCGTGCTCGGCATCACTGCCAAGTCGGGCTTCATTTTCGGCGAGGCCGACAACTTCCCGTTCGAACAGTACTCGCTGGGCGGAGTCCAGTTCGGGGTGCCGCTCCGGGGCTACGAGGAGTTCGCCATCACGCCCGATGGCTTCGATCCCGCTGCAGGTGGCAGCCAGGCCAGCCCGGATGCCTTCGGCAAGTCGTACGCGGCCTTCACGATGGAGGCCGGGGCCCGGCTCAACCAGTCGTTCTACGTCAGCGCCTTCATGGACGCGGGCAACGTGTACCGCACCGCGCGCCAGTGGGACCCCACCCGGCTGTTCCGGGGTGCCGGCGTGGGTGTGGCACTGATTTCGCCCCTGGGCCCCATCGGCGTTGACCTGGCCTACGGCTTTGACAAGAAGGACGCCACCGGCCGGCCTGCGCCAGGCTGGATGTTTCACATCAAGGTCGGCAACCTGTTCTAGGTGGGTTGCCGGGCCGCCACCTCTTCACGGAGCTTGTTTCGCATGAAGGTGTCAGTCCTTGGCCGTCTCGCGCTGTCGTTGGTCGCACTGCTGCCGCTGCAGGCCGCGGTGCTCTCGGCGCAGGATGCCGCCCCCACGGGTCGGGTCGCGTTCGTCAACATGCGCCAGGTGATGGATTCGACTCCGGGCTTCGCGGCGGCGGAGAGCACGTTCGTCCAGGAGATGACCACCTGGCGCGGCGAGTTCCAGCAGTTGCAGGTCCGTCTGGACTCGGCGGCGGCCGCCTTCGAGCAGCAGGCGACGGTGCTGTCGCCCACCGCGCGCCAGGCACGCCGGACCGAGCTGCAGGCGCAGCAGGACACGCTGCAGGCCCGGCTGACCCAGCTCAACCAGCGTGCAGCCGACCGGGAGCGGGAACTGCTCGATCCGATCCAGGCACGGGCGGTGTCGGTGGTCGAGGCGCAGCGGGTGGCAGGCGGCTACACCATCGTCTTCGACATCAGCGCGCAGGCCAACAACATCATCACGGCCGACCGCTCGCTCGACCTGACGTCGCGCGTCATCGCCGCGCTCAAGACGTCCGGCGGCAGCTGAGCCGGACGACTGCAGCCTGCAGGCGGCCGCCGGGCATCGGCGGCCGCCTGTTCGGCCATCACAGCCCTGAAATTCGGGAGGACTGATGGACATCCAGCAGGTCCTGTCGGCGCTACCGCATCGCTATCCATTCCTGCTGGTGGATCGCATCGTCGAGACCGAGGGTGAGACCCGCGTCGTGGGGCTGAAGAACGTCACGATCAACGAGCCGTTCTTCCAGGGTCACTTTCCCGGGCATCCCATCATGCCTGGCGTGCTGATTGTGGAGGCGCTGGCACAGACCGGCGGGGTACTGCTGCTCTCCCGGATGCCGGACGCCGCCGCGAAAGTGGTGTACTTCATGGCGCTCGACGGCGTGCGGTTTCGGAAGCCGGTGCTGCCGGGAGACCAGTTGCGGATGGTGGTTGACGTGGTGCAGCACCGCGGGGCGACCGTGAAGCTCCGGGGTGAGGCGTTCGTGGACGGCACGCTGGTGTGTGAGGCGGACATGATGGCCCGGGTGGTGGACCGTTAGCCACGCCTGCTAGATTGCGTGCACCGGAATTGCGAGTTTCATGGCTCGACGTGGCAGTACCCATCGCGTAATCCGCTGGCTCTGGACCAGCCGCAGGCTCGACGCCCGGCTGGCTCGGGTAGCGCTGTTGCCCGCGGCAGGCTTCTGGCGGGCAGCGTCGGCGGTGCGTGACGGCGCCTACGCGCGCGGCTGGCTGCGCCAGGACTCCCTCCCGCTGCCGTCCATCGGGGTCGGCAACCTCACCATCGGCGCCTCCGGCAGGGGCCCGGTCATGGTCTGGATCGCGCGGCACCTGCACGCGCAGGGCCGGCAGCCCGGACTGCTGTTGCGCGGCGACTCGCCCTGGCGAGTGGCCGCGTTCGAGCATGCGGCGCCGGGCGTGCCGGTGCGTGGCGCACGCGATGGCATGCAGGGCGCGGTGCAGCTCGCCAATGCTGGCGTGCGCGCGATCGTCATGGAATCCCGGATCCCGGTCCTCGACATCCGGCCTGATCGGGTGATCGCCGTGGTTGGGGCCGAAACCTCCGCTGCGGTGCGCTGGTCGCTTCCGGCCGGCCCATGGCGCGAGCAGTGGAGCCGGCTGGGTGATGTCGATGCCGTGGTGGTAGCGCGGAAGCGCGCGCCCCTCGAAGCCGCCCTCGCGCTGGCTGCCCAGTTGCGGGACCACACGTCCGCACCGATCGCCGTCGCCCATCTTGGCGTCCGGCATCTCGAAGGCCTGGTGTCGCGCACCGAGCATCCGGCCTCGCTGCTGCGGGGGCGGCGGGTAGTCGCTGCGTCCGGCAGCGCGGACCCGGGCGCGTTCGTCTCCCAGATCAAGGCCACCGGGGCCGCGGTGCAGGTGGCTCAGTGGGAGGCGGACGAGGACATGCGCGATCACGACGTGGCATGGCTGGCGCACGCCGCGCGCCGGGCCGATCACGTGGTCGTCAGCGAAGCCGATGCCGTCAAGCTGCGGGACCGGTGGCCGGCGCGGGTGGCGGAGCCGCTGGTCGCCGTCCTCGACCTGACCTGGGAACGTGACGGCGACGCCGTGATTTCCGCGCTTGACCTGCCGGACTCGGCGGATCTCACCTGATGCGTAACCCAGCGGCGTGCCAGCCGCCCCTACATTCCACTTCCCACTTCCCACTCCCCACTTCCCACTCAATAGGTCATGTGCGCTGACGCAGTGCAGTCCCACCGGATCATCCGGCCCGACAAGGACCACTTTCTGTCCGAGGAAAACCCGTTCGAGGCGATGATGTCGCGGTTCGACTTCGCCGCCGAGAAGCTCAACCTCGACCCTGGCCTGTACAAGATTCTCCGCAACCCCGAGAAGCAGGTGACCGTCTCGATCCCGGTCCTGCTGGATTCGGGGGAAGTCGAGGTCTACACCGGGCATCGGGTGCTGTACAACACGTCGCGTGGGCCCGCCAAGGGCGGCATCCGGTTCGACCTGTCGGTGACCCTGGAGGAAGTGACGGCGCTGGCGGCCTGGATGACCTGGAAGTGCGCCGTGGTCAACATTCCGTTCGGCGGCTCCAAGGGGGGCGTGGTCTGCGACCCGTCAGCGATGTCGCCGGGAGAGATCGAGCGTCTCACCCGGCGGTACACCAGCGGGATCATCGAGACGCTGGGACCGGACTCCGATGTGCCGGCGCCGGACGTCAACACCAACGAGCGGGTGATGGCGTGGATCATGGACACCTACTCCATGGCCAAGCGCCACACGGTGACGGCGGTGGTGACCGGGAAGCCGATCTCGATGGGCGGCTCCCTGGGCCGCAAGGAAGCGACCGGCCGCGGATGCATGTTCGTGACGCGGGAGGCACTGAAGCGGCTCGAGATGCCCATCGAAGGGGCGCGGATCGCGGTGCAGGGCTTTGGCAACGTGGGGTCGATTGCCGCCACGCTGCTGCAGGAGCAGGGAGCCCGGATCGTGGCGGTGAGCGACAAGTCCGGCGGCATCCACAACGACAACGGCCTCGATGTGGTGGACGTGAAGAAGTGGGTGCTCGACAAGCGACTGCTGGCCGGCTATCCCGGAGCGGAGGCGATCACCAACGCCGAGCTGCTGACGCTGCCGTGCGAGGTCCTGCTCCCCGCGGCGCTGGAGAACGTGATCACCAGCAAGAACGCGAAGGATATCCAGGCGCGTATCGTGTGCGAGGGTGCCAACGGGCCCACCACCGCCAAGGCCGACGCCATTCTCGAGGAGAAGGGTGTCTTCGTGGTGCCGGACATCCTGGCCAACGCGGGCGGCGTGACGGTCAGCTACTTCGAGTGGGTTCAGGACCGGGGCGGCTACTTCTGGGACGAGGAGACCGTCAACTCCCGGCTCGAACGGATCATGGTGCAGTCGTTCGAGGAGGTGGCCAACATGGCAGCGCGCCATGGCGTCACCAACCGGATCGGCGCGTACATGCTGGCGATCGAGCGGGTGGCGGAAGTACACCGCCTCCGCGGCATGTATGCCTGATGCGCATTACCGTGCTCGCGATCGGGCGCCTGCGGGCGCACTTCCGCGGCACCTGTGACCTCTACGCCGACCGCCTGAAGCGGTACTGCACCTTCGACGAGGTGGAACTCCGCGAGGCCGGCCGGGCACCCACCGTGGCGCTGGAGCGCGCCGACGAGGGCGCACGCCTGGAGGCGCGCGCTCCCGCCGGCGCGTTTCGAGTCGCGGTTGCCCGGGAGGGAACTGGCTGGTCCAGCGCCGAGCTGGCCGCCGAGCTTGAGCGCTGGCGGGTGGCAGCGCGCCCCGTCGCGCTGTTCCTGGGCGGGTCCCACGGGCTGGAACCTTCGCTGGTCGGCTCGGCCGGCCGGGTGTGGAGCCTGGGTCCCCTCACACTGCCGCATGAACTGGCACGGGTGGTGGTCCTCGAGCAGCTCTACCGGGCGTGGACCATCATCCACGGCGAACCGTACCACAAGGGGCGCCCGGATTGAGACCCGCATGACCGAATGGTTTGAGGAGTGGTTCAATGAGGCGTACCTCGCACTCTACCCTCATCGCGACGCCGGCGATGCCGAGCGCCTGGTGCAGCTGCTCCGGCGTGCGTTGCCGTGGCGCGAGGGCTGGCGGGTGCTCGACGTCGGCTGCGGTGCCGGGCGCCACACCCGCGCGCTCGAGGCGGCGGGCGCCCGATGTATCGGACTCGACCTGTCCGCCACCTTGCTCCGGCGGGCAAGGCTCGTGACCCAGGCACCGCTGGTCCGGGCCGACATGCGGCACCTCCCGGTGCGCGCAGCCAGCATGGATCTCACCGTTAATCTCTTCACCAGCTTCGGCTACTTCCGTACCGACGACGAGCACCAGCAGGCGCTCGACGAAATGGCGACTACCATCCGGCCCGGTGGCTGGTTCGTCATCGACTTTCTCAACGCGGACTACGTCGCCAGCACGCTGGTGGCCCACAGCACGTCGGAGTCTGGTGGTGTCCAGGTGGACGTGACGCGGCGCATCGTGGATGAGGGGCGTTTCGTCGAGAAGCGAATCCGGATGGACGAGGGCCGGTCGTGGCTCGAACGGGTTCGCTTGCTCACGGCCACCGAGCTTGAAGGCATGCTGCGACGGGCCTCCGTCGGAGTGGAACTTCGGTTTGGTGACTACGACGGCAGCGCGCTTGCGTCCGGCGGCCCGCGGGTGATCCTGGCGGGGCGGCGCGCGTGAGCTTCCAGCTGCACCCCACGCCGCTGGCGGCGCCGGTGCCGGTGCCGGAGCCCCGCGCCGGCGGGGCAGGGAGCGCGGTGCTGGAGGCGATGGTCCCAGGCCCGGGCACGGCTCAGCTCGTCGAGCAGTTGGCTGACCCGCGGACGCTGGTGGTCACCACCGGGCAGCAGCCCGCCTTGCTGCTCGGGCCGGCCTACACCCTGCACAAGGCGTTGACTGCCGCAGCGCTCGCTGCGGAGCTTCGGGCCCGCTGGGATCGGCCGGTGGTGCCGGTCTTCTGGAACGCCGGTGATGACCACGACTGGGACGAGGCGCGCACGGCATGGTGGCGCACCGCCAGTGGCAATGTGGTTGCGGCCAGCCTCCCCGAACGCGACGCCTCGGCACCGATGCTCCCGCTGTACCGCTCGCCGGGAGGGCCGGAGATGAGCGAGGCCGTACGGTCGTTTGTCGAGTCGATGCCGGCATCGCCGTGGATCGAGGGCGTGAGCGCCATCCTCTCCCGCACCCATGGCGCCGACGCAACGCTCGCAGGCGCGGCTGGGGCCGCGCTGGCGGAATTGCTGGCGCCACTCGGCATCCTGGTGCTGGACAGCACCCATCCCTCGTTCAAGGCGGCCGCAGCTGAGCACCTGCTGGCAGCGCTGGACTCCAGCGAGCAGCTGGAGCACGTACTGGAGGAGCATCATGCCGTGCTGGTCGCCTCGGGCAGGAATCCGGGTATCGCGACCGGCGGCGGCGCCACTCTCGTCATGCTGGAGGGATCCGCCGGCCGCGACCGGCTGGTACGGCACCGCTCGGGGTATCAACTGCGCCGGTCGGGGGAGGTATTCTCGCGGGCCGAACTCGACGAGATCGCCCGGCGCGAGCCCAGCCGACTCTCGCCCAACGTCCTGCTTCGGCCAGTGATCGAGAGTGCCCTCCTTCCGACGGTGGCCTACTGTGCCGGCCCCGGCGAGTTGCGCTACCTCCCGCTGACGGCACCGGTCTTCGAACAGCTGGGCCAGCCGCAACCCGCCGCGGTGCCGCGATG
Source organism: Gemmatimonadales bacterium (assembly GCA_035759745.1). GTDB lineage: Bacteria > Gemmatimonadota > Gemmatimonadetes > Gemmatimonadales > GWC2-71-9 > CAMLHP01. The sequence continues at coordinate 81,431 of DASTUF010000062.1, read as the reverse complement.
GTCCGGCGTGGTGGTCGAGGCACCCGTGCTGCGCGCCATGGAGCGGTTCGGCGTGGACCTGGAGACGCTGCTCGACCCCGCTGCCGATGTGCTGGGGATGGCTGCAGCGGAAGCGATGCCGGCGCCAGCCGCCGCCGCGCTGCGCCGCCTGCGGTCCGAAACCGAGCGCGACCTCCGCGCGCTGGTGGAGCTTGGCACAGCGGAGGAAGACCCGCTCGGCCGATCGATCGAGGGCTCCCGCCGCCGAATCGAATTCGAGCTCAGTCGCATCCAACGCCGGTACGTCCGGTCGCTCAAGCGGCGTCATGCCGACCAGTTGCGGCAGCTGGCGCGCGCCCGCACGGCATTGCTGCCGCTCGACCGACCGCAAGAGCGCCTGCTCTCGGTGCTGGACCTCGTGGGCCGGCACGGGGCACCGCTGCTCGACGCGGTGAAGGAAGCGGCGCGGGCGCACCTGGCTCCCGCCCTTGAAGGCCGTTCGGTTCCGGCGTAGACTCGACCCCATGTGGATCTTCCTCGTCGTCCTGCTGATCGCCCTGAGCATCCCCATCCTCGGGATCCTGCTCGATTCGCCCCTCGGGAAGGCACTCGCCCGCCGGGTGGAGGGCGGCGAGCCGCTGCCGACCGAGCTGGGCCTGCTTAGCCGCAAGGTAGAGCTGCTCGAGTCGGAAGTGGACGACCTCACCCGCGCCGTGGAATCGCTGAAGGAAGACAACGCCTTCCTCCAGCGGCTCATCGAGGACGCGCCTGCGCGGCAGCAGCTGCCGCCACGCGCAACCCCCTGACTTCCCGTCGCCCGGCGTTGATGGTGGCGGCTGGCATTTTCTCCAGCCGCATCGTCGGGTTCATACGTGGCGCCGCGGTCGCCCACTTTCTCGGCGCCGGTGCCGCGGCGGACGCCTGGCAGGCCGCCTTCCGGATTCCCAACTTCCTGCAGAACCTGTTTGGCGAGGGCGCACTCTCGGCCTCGTTCATCCCCGTCTACTCAAGTCTGCTGGGCCAGGGTCGCGAGAAGGAGGCACGGACGGTCGCCGGCGGCGTCGCCGCGCTGCTGGCACTGCTGGTCGCGACGCTGGTACTGCTGGGCGTGCTCACCACTCCGTGGTTGATTTCGCTTATCGCCCCCGGGTTCGAGGGCGAGCGCCGCGAGCTTGCCATCCGGCTGGTGCGCATCGTGTTTCCGGGGACCGGCCTGCTGGTGTTGTCGGCCTGGTGCCTCGGAGTGCTCAACAGCCACGGCCGGTTCTACCTGGCGTACGCGTCGCCGGTGGCGTGGAACATCGCGATCATTGTGGCGTTGGTCCTGGCGGGAAGCCATCGAAGCGGAGCCGACATTGCGGTCATCGCCGCGTGGGGCGCCGTGGCGGGCAGCGCATTGCAGCTGCTGGTCCAGCTTCCGTCCGTGCTGCCGCTGGTGCGGGGCATGCCACTCGGGCTCTCCCTGGCGGACGACGGCGTGCGAACCGTGCTGTCCCGATTCGGCCCCGCATTCGTGACCCGCGGCGTGACCCAGATTGGCGGCTACGTCGATACCATCATCGCCTCCTTCCTGCCGCTGGGCATGCTGGCGAGCCTGGGTTATGCACAGCTGCTCTCGTATCTCCCCATCAGCCTGTTCGGCATCGCGGTGTCGGCCGCGGAGCTTCCGGCCATGTCGCGCACGGCAGGCGATGCCGGCGAGCTCAGTGACGACGCACGGATCCAGCTCCAGGCCCGCCTCGCCCGCGGACTCCGCCAGCTGGCGTACTTCGTCGTGCCGTCGGCCGTGGCGTTTCTCGCGCTGGGACACGTGCTCGCCGGCGTCCTGTTCCAGAGTGGCCGATTCACGGCCCGTGACAGCGTCATTGTGTGGACCATTCTCGGTGGTGCAGCGGTCGGCTTGCTGGCCGCAACGATGGGCCGACTCTTCAGTTCGGCGTTCTACGCCCTGCGGGACACGCGCACTCCGCTCCGGTACGCAGGCATCCGGGTTGCCTGCAACATTGCCTTCGGCTGGTTCGCGGCGCTGCACCTCCCGCGCCTGCTGGGGCTATCTCCGGAGTGGGGCGGGGCAGGGCTCACGGCTGCCGCAGGTCTCGCTGCATGGCTCGAGTTCACCTTGCTGCGTCGCGGGCTTGGGGAGCGGATCGGCGCTGTCGGCGTGCCCGTGACGCACCTGGCGCAGCTGTGGCTGGCAGCGCTCGTCGCCGCGGGCGCGGGATGGGCAGTGCTGACCTGGGCGCCGGTACCGGGTCCGCGACCCGTGGGCGTACTGGTGCTGCTGACCTACGGAGCGGCATACCTCCTCATCACCCGGGCGCTGGGCGTGGAGGAGGCCCGTTCACTCGCCAGCCGGTTCCGCCGATGAGCGGCCCCATTACGACCTTCGAGCGCAAGCTCGCGACCCTACCCGACGGCCCCGGCGTCTATCTCTGGAAGGATGCCGAAGGGAAGGTGCTCTACGTCGGCAAGGCGAAGCGGCTCTCGTCGCGGGTCCGGAGTTATGTGGGCGCCGATCCTGGAGACAGCCCCAGGAACACGCTGCTCCGCCGGTTGCTGGCCGACGTCGAGACCATCGTCGTGCCGGACGAAGCCCAGGCACTGGTTCTCGAGAACAACTTGATCAAGGAGTATCGGCCCCGCTTCAACGTCGTCCTCAAGGACGACAAGAGTTACCCCTCCATCGCTGTGACACTGGGTGAGCCGTTTCCCCGGGTGCTGGTGACCCGGCGGCGCGACATTGCCGGCGCCCGCTACTTCGGGCCCTTCACCGACGTGGGACAGTTGCGGAAGACGCTGGCGATCATCCGGCGGCTGTACACCGTGCGCAGCTGCCCCGATGACATCCCGCGCGAACGCCGCGAACGTCCCTGTCTCGACTACCACATCGGCCGCTGCAAGGCGCCGTGCGTCGGCTGGCAGGCGGAGTCCGATTATCGGGCCATGATCGACGACGTGCTCGACTTCCTCGAGGGCCGCACCGGTGACGTGCGCGAGCGGGTCCGCGAGGCGATGCTCCAGGCTTCAGTCCGGGAGGATTTCGAGCGCGCGCGGGAGCTGCGCGACGCACTCAAGTGGCTGGAGCGGCTCGAAGCACCGAGTGCGGTCGAAGTGATCGGCACCGGTGATGCGGATGTGCTCGGGTTGGCGCGCGATGGCGACGATGGTGTGGGCGTGCTGCTCCGGGTGCGCGATGGCCGCGTGATCGGCCGGGAACACCGCTTCTTCGAAGGCATCGAGGGCACCGGCGACGACGCGGTCCTCTCGGCATTCCTGGTGCGATACTACGCCCTGCTGGAGGGAAGGGCCCGCCGCGTGGTGGTGCCGTTCCCGCCCGAGGACTGGGAGGCCCTGCGCCAGTTGCTGCCGGACAGCAGCTGGACGATTCCCCAGCGCGGCACGCTGGCACGGTGGCTGGAACTGGCCGACCAGAACGCCCGTCACCTGATGGAGTCGCTCAGGATCGAGAGTTTCGAAACCGAAGAGCGGGCGGAGGATCCGGTCTATGCGCTGGGCCGCGACCTGGGGATGACGTCGGTGCCGCGGAGCTTCATCTGTGTGGACATTTCCCACAATCAAGGCCGCGACATGGTGGGCTCGCTGGTGTGGTTCGAGGCGGGCCGCCCGCGCAAGAGCGAGTACCGGCGCTATCGCATCAAGGGACTGGCGCAGCAGGACGATTTCGCCGCCATCCACGAGGTGCTGACGCGATTCCTGACGCGGCGGCGGGAGGAAGGCGCCAAGCTCCCCGACCTCATCGTGGTGGATGGCGGCAAGGGGCAGCTCAACGCCGCGATGGACGCGATGCAGGCGCTCGGCTTTGGCGACATTCCCCTCGCCAGCCTCGCCAAGCGCGACGAGGAAGTGTTCGTGCCCGGGCGGAGCGACCCCCTCCGGCTGAGCCGCCGCTCTCCCGCCTTGCGGCTGTTGCAGCGCGCGAGGGATGAAGCTCATCGATTCGGGGTGACCTACAGCCGGAAGCGCCGGACGGCGCGGACCATCACATCGGAGTTGCTTGCCGTTCCCGGTGTGGGCCCCACCCGACGGCGCGCCTTGCTCGAGCGTTTCGGCAGCCTGGCCGGCGTCCGGAGCGCCACGTCCCAGGAAATCGCCACCGTACCTGGGTTCTCCACGGCGCTCGCGGAAAGAATTCTTCAGCACTTGAAGGAGCATTGATGGATTGGTTGCTTGCGTGTCTCCACTGCGGAACTTCGTCATCGCCGGAAGGCATGCCCACGGTCTGCCGTTGCGGAGAACCATGGGTGGTCGAGTACCCATCGCGCGCACCAGGGCTCCTGGAGCGAGCCGAGCTGCGGCGGCACTCGGGCATGTGGCGCTTCCGCCCCTTCCTGCCGCTGCTGCCCGAAGAATCCCCGGTCACGCTGGGCGAAGGCGACACGCCACTGCTTGCGCTGGAGCGCACCGGCAGGCGGCTGGGCGCGCCGCAGCTGCTGCTCAAGGACGAGTCCGTCAACCCGACAGGCAGCTTCAAGGCTCGCGGCCTCTCGGCAGCGGTGACGCGTGCAGTCGCGGCTGGCGCGACCGGGTTCGTGCTGCCAACCGCCGGCAACGCGGGCGTCGCTGCCGCGGCGTACGGCGCGCGCGCGAGCGTACCGGTGCAGGTATTCGCGCCGGCCTGGACGCCGCCACGGCTGGTGGAGCAGATGCGTCGCTTCGGCGCCGACGTCACGCTCGTCGACGGTCATATCGGTGTGTGCGGCGGCGCAGCACGCACCTGGGCCACGGAGCGCGGCTGGACCGATCTCTCCACCCTGAAGGAGCCATATCGTATCGAAGGCAAGAAGACGCTCGGGCTCGAGATCGCGATGCAACTCGGCTGGGCGTTGCCGTCGGCGGTGATCTACCCCACCGGCGGCGGTACCGGGCTCATCGGCATGTGGCGCGCGTTCACCCAGCTGCGTGAGCTCGGCTGGGTGAAGGATGACATGCCCAGACTCTTCACGGCGCAGAGCGAAGGGTGTGCGCCGGTGGTCCGGGCATGGGAGGGCGGTGCCGAGTCCGTCTCCGCCTGGTCTGAGCCGGAGACGTCGGCGTTCGGGCTGCGGGTGCCTGCGCCGCTCGGCGGACGACTCATGCTCCGCGCGCTGCGCGATTCCCATGGTGGCGCCGTTGCGGTGGCCGATGCCGAATTGCGCGCCATGGCCGAACGGGTGACGCGTGAAGAAGGCATCGACTTGTCGCCCGAGGGCGGAGCCAGCCTGGTGGCGGTGGACCATCTCGTCGCCGATGGCACTCTCGGCGCAGGAGACCGGATCGTGGCCTTCAACACCGGAGCCGGCTGGCTCTATCGCGAGGGGTGATTTGCCCAGCCCGTTGCCGGCGACCATCTTTCCGCTGAGATGACTCCCGAGCGTATTGCCATCATCGATCCCGCGGCCGGCGTCAGCGGGGACATGCTCCTGGGCGCCCTGCTTGCCCTGGGTGCGCCGGAGGCCTGGTTGCGCGGGCTGCCGGCCCGACTGGGGTACCGTGGCGTGTCGGTGGACATCGCGCGGGTAGACCGCAGCGGCCTTTCCGCTACCAAGGTCACGGTCCGCCTTCCGGACGGCTCGCACGAGGGGCCGTCGCAGCCGCACGGGCATCCGCAGCCGCTCGCGCACTCGAGCCCGCACGCGCATCACGATCATCATCATGTCCCGGAGTTGATCGAACGCATCGAGCGCGCGCCGCTATCGTCCTGGGTGTGTCAGCGCGCCGTGGCTGCCTTCCGCCTGCTGGCGGAGGCCGAAGGACGGGTGCATGGTGTACCCCCCGAGAAAGTGGCGCTGCACGAAGTCGGTGCCATCGATGCCGTCGTGGATATCGTCGGCGCGATAGAGGGATTCGAGCAGCTTGGCGTGAGCCGCATTCACTCGAGACCGCTCGCGCTCGGAACCGGCTGGGTTCATGCGGCGCACGGCGCCATGCCGGTGCCGGCGCCCGCCACGGCGCTTCTCGTAGAAGGGCTGGAGGTTGCCACCGGGGGACCAGTCTCCGGTGAAGCCACGACGCCCACTGGCGCGGTATTGCTGCGGGTGCTGTCCGAGGGCCCGCCACCCGCACGCTGGCGCGCGACCGGCACAGGATGGGGCGCAGGAGAACGTGATCCCCATGACTACGCCAACGCGCTGCGCATTACATTGGCCGAGCCGGTGGCAGAGTCGGGCGAGATTGTGGTGCTGGCCACAGACATTGACGACATGACGCCCGAATTTCTGGAACCGCTGCGGAGCGCGCTCATGGATGCCGGCGCGGTCGATGTGCAGGTATGGGCCACCCAGGGGAAGAAGGGGCGAATGGGCTTCCGGGTTGAGGCGCTGGCACCGCCACCGCTAGCGGAGGCCGTCACGAATGCATTTTTTCAGGAGAGCACCACCACAGGCGTTCGGCGAACGGTGGCCGAGCGGACGGTGCTTGCCCGGCGGCTGGAGGAGATACCGGCAGAGGACGGGAGCACCGTCAGGGTGAAGTACTCCGAGGCTCCAAACGGCTTGAGGTGGAAGCCGGAATTTGATGATATACAAGCACTTGCGATGCGCCAGGGGCGGTCGGCCCTGGAGGTGGCAGGGGAGTTGCAACTCCAGCTCGGCCGGCTGAAGCAGGTTCAAGGTGCCGGCCCTAACGACACTCGGGTTGAGGAGCAAGAATGAGAGTTTCCGTTGCAGTCCTGATGCTGAGCGGCCTGGTGACCGCCACCGCCACCGCGCAGGGGACCAGCGTGAGCGAGCGGGTCGCCCTGGGAATGCGGACGGTGGAGCCGAGGTATGAGGCCGCCGGCTGCAGCGCGGACAAGGACCTGCACTACAAGTCCAGTTCCGGTCGCACCTACCTGAGCTCGGCCATCGGTACCGACATCGAGGGCAACCGCACCCGGTTGCTGGAGGATGGTCGCAGGGTGCTGACTGAGGCGATCACCCAGAACAACCAGGACCAGAGTGGCGGCGCCTGGTTTTATCTGGGGCGGATCTATCTGCACCAGGGCGATGTCGCCGGAGCAGACACCGCCCTCGCCCGCGCCGCGACTCTCGCGCCTGACTGCGCCGAACAGATCGACCGGCTGCGGCGTGGGGCCTGGTTCGCGCTGGTGAAGCCCGGCACGGACTACATGGAGGCGGAGCAGACCGATTCCGCGGCCGCGCTGTTCCGGGCGGCGAACACGATCTACAAGGGCGAACCCAACGCCTTTGTGTACCTCGCCGGCATCGCCTACGATGCCGGTGACTTGCCGACCGCGCTGGCGTACTTCGATTCGGCGCTCGCGACTCCGGCTGATACGGCGAGCGCGGCCGCGCGGGACCAGGCCATGTTCAACAAGGCGGTCGTGCTGTTGCGGATGGAGCGCGCTCCCGAGGCGGTACCGGTTCTGCAGGAGTTCACCTCGCTCCACCCGGACGACGTGAATGCCATGCGCGCCCTGATGAACGCGTACGTCGCGACCGGGCAGCGCGACAGCTCGGAAGCGGTGGCGAAGCGCCTGGAAGCGATGGGCGAAGCGGTCGAGCGGACGGCTGTGGCGGAGAATACCCCGTTCAACCGTGCGGTCACGGCCTACAACGCCCAGCAGTGGGCCGAGGCGATTGCCGCCGCAGAAGAAGTGGTGGCGACCGCGCCCCTCAGTCACGACGCACTCTACATGCTGGCCCGCTCGAACTTCGAGTTGAAGAAGGGCGGCGAGGTGGTCAAGTGGGCGTCGCAATTGCTGGCGATGGACCCGATGAACGAGAACGGGCTCATTATGCTCGGCCGCGGGTACAACCTGACGGGCAACTCGGACAAGGCGGTGGAGACCCGCCTGCGGCTGAACCGGATGCCGTTCGGGGTCAGCCAGGCGAAGCTGACGTCGACCGAGACGGGCGCGACCTTCACCGCCACGGCCACCGGCCGCAAGGCCACCGACGAGCGGGCCGCGGCGATCGCTCCCGCCGCCAAGACGCTGGTGGTCGAAATGCTGGACGCCGGCGGCACCGTGGTCGCCACGGTTCAGGCGCCGGTCCCGGCACTGGCGGATGGTGCGACCCACGAGATCTCGGTCACGGGGCAGGGTGCCGGCATCGTGGCCTGGCGCTATCACGAATAGCCGGTTGCCGCACGCATGACGCCCCCGGTGCCGGTGCACCGGGGGCGTCGTGTTTCTGGAGGTAGTAGATTGCCAGTGGAGACTTTTTACACGGCAGGATCAGCCATGACCGGTGTCAGCAATCCCGCAGCCGGGCTCACCACGAGCCGGGCTCCATTCATCGAACAGGCCCAGCAGCAGGGGCAGCTGTATATCCATCAGCCGTACGAGCTGTACACCGAGGCCAATCACGAAGCGTGGCGTCGGTTGTTCGCGCGCATGGAGGATCGCTGGCGCCGGTATGCCAATCCCCATTTCCTGCAGGGCATCGACAATCTCTGCCTCGATCCGGCGCGGGTGCCGCGTCTCGAGGACGTCAACAAGTTCCTGAGCCCGCTCACCGGTTTCAGTGCCAAGGCGGTGAGCGGGTATGTGCCCGCGTTCCTCTTCTTCGACTGCCTGCGGAATCGCGAATTTCCCACCACCATCACCATCCGCGACTCTGCCACACTCGACTACCTGCCCGAGCCGGACATCTTCCACGACATCGCCGGCCACGTGCCAATGCACACCGATCCGGCGTTTGCCAACACCCTGGTGCGATTCGGGGCCTGCGCGCACACGGCGGCGGAACTGGTCGCCGCCATTCCCGATGAAGCCGAGCGGATCCGGCGGCTGACCAGCATCCAGAAGGCGCTCGCCCGGTTCTTCTGGTTCACCATCGAGTTTGGCCTGATGCGGGACGGCTCGCAGCTCAAGGCCTACGGCAGCGGGCTGCTCAGCTCGTATGGCGAGCTGCAGCAGGCGATCGATTCGCCCACGGTGCAGCGCTATCCGGTGCAGCTGGAGTGGGTGGTCAACCAGTATTTCGAAATCGATCATTACCAGCCGCTGCTCTTCGTCGTCGACTCGTTCGATCATCTCTTCGAGCTGGTGGGTGAACTTGAGGAGTGGATGCGCCAGGGCAGGCTCGACAATGTCTCGCCGGGCGAGCCCGCCGTGAGCGAACGCGACCTCAGGAGTTTTCTCGAGGCTGCCGACCGCCACTGATCCGCTTGACAGGGCGGGGAAGCGACGGACATCTTCCCCGCCGTCGCGGGAGTAGCTCAGTTGGTAGAGCGTCAGCTTCCCAAGCTGAATGTCGCGGGTTCGAGCCCCGTCTCCCGCTCTCTGCACCGTTCGCCCGGCTTCACGGCCGGGCGTTCGCGTTTTCACCCAAGTGCTCATCCAACTTGTATTTACGCGCCACTTAAAGTAGTTTCTCAGCCTCTGAAGGACGCGTCTGCGAGGCGAGCCATGATCCGGGTTACCGGCGTACATCCCCAATCGATCGGTGCGGAACTGGGCCTCAGGCCTGGCACCGAGTTGCTTCGCGTCAACGGACGGGAGCTGGATGACTTCCTCGACTGGGAGTTCCTGACCGCCGACGAGTCGTTCCTGCTCCACGTCCGGCAGCCGGACGGCGAGGAGATCGAGTTCGACATCGAACGGCCGCTCGAGGAGCCGATGGGGGTCAACCTCGAGCCGCCCCGGGTGCGGCGATGCGCCAACCGGTGCGACTTCTGCTTTGTCGACGGGTTGCCGGGCGGGTTGCGCGAGGGGCTCTACATCCGCGACGACGACTACCGGCTCTCGTTCCGCTACGGTCACTTCGTGACCATGACCAACCTGAAGCAGTGGGACATCGACCGGATCATCGAGTATCGGCTCTCGCCCCTGTATGTCTCGGTGCATGCCACCGACCCGGTGACTCGGCGCCATGTGCTGCGCAATCCGATGGCGCCTGCGATCCTCCCGCTGTTTCACCAGCTCGCCGAGCACGGCATCATCTTCCACACCCAGATCGTCATGTCTCCCGGCGTCAACGACGGCGCGGTGCTGCGTCAGACGCTGAACGACCTCTACGATCTCGGACCGTACGTGCTCAACTGCTCTGTGGTGCCGGTCGGCCTCACCGAGTTCAGCAAGCACCACCTGGTGCGCGAGCCGACCGCGGAGGAATGCCGCGCCGCCATCGCCGAAGTCGAGGCCGTGGCGGCGCGCGCCCGGGAAGAGCGGGGCGTGGCCTGGGCGCTTGGTGCTGACGAGCTCTACAATCGCGCCGGGCTGCCACTGCCGGCGGCCGAGACGTACGGCGCGTTCGAGCAGGTGGAGAACGGCGTCGGTGCGGTGCGCTGGCTGCAGCAGCTTGTGGTCGAGAACGCCGACGTCCTGGACCAGTGGCGCGGGAAGCGGGTGGGCGTGGTCACCGGCACGGCGATGGGCGCGCTCATGCCCGAGGTGCTCGACGTGCTGCGAGCAGCGTCGGGTGCCGAATTCGAATTGCTGGTGGCGGAGAACTCGCTCTTCGGCCCCTCAGTGACCAGCGCGGGGCTCCTGCCCGGAGCCGCAGTGGCGCGGGCACTGGCGGGGCGCACGGATCTCGACCTGGCCCTCATCCCGGGCGAGTCGCTCAACGATGATCAGTTGTTCATGGACGACATGAGTCTCTCGGTGCTGCGCGCGTCGGTGCCCATGGAGGTGCTGCCGTCCAAATCGTTCATTGACGTGGCCGACCTGCCGGTGGCTGCGTGAGCCTGCCGACCGTCGCGATCGTCGGCCGCCCCAACGTCGGGAAGTCCACGCTCTTCAATCGCATCATCGGTGGCCGCCGTGCCATCGTCTCATCCCGGCCCGGCACCACCCGTGATCGTCACTTCGGCACCGGCGAGTGGAATGGCCGGCGTTTCTGGCTGATCGACACCGGCGGGCTGGTGCCGGACAGCGACGACACCATGGATCGCGCCATCCGGCAGCAGGTGGATTTCGCTGTCGCCGAGTCCGACGTAATCGTGCTGCTGGTGGATGGCCGCGAGGGTGTGCATCCAGTGGACCAGGCCATCGCCAGCCACCTGCGGCGCGCGGGCCGGCCGGTGCTGCTGGCCGTGAACAAGCTCGACACGCTGGAGAAGGACACCGCGCAGTACGAGTTCTACGAGCTCGGTTTCGGCGAGCCGGCGGGCGTGTCGGCGGCCATCGGCAAGGGCAGCGGCGACCTGCTCGACCGGCTGGTGGAACTGCTGCCTGCCCGAACCGATGCCGAGGCGGAGGACACCATCGCGGTGGCGGTGGTGGGGCGGCCCAACGCCGGCAAGTCCTCGCTGGTCAACAAGCTGCTGGGCGAGGAGCGGCATGTGGTCGACAGCAGGGCCGGCACCACCCGCGATGCGGTGGACTCCCGGCTGCGCTACCACGGCCACACGCTCACGCTGATCGACACGGCTGGCTTGCGGAAGCGGACCAAGGTCGACGATGACCTCGAGTTCTACTCGGTGCTCCGGACCGAGCGCGCGGTGGAGCGCGCCGATGTCTGCGTGCTGGTGGTGGACGCAGCCCTGGGCCTCCACACCCAGGACCTGCGCATCGCATCCAGCGCCTGGGACCGTGGCGCCGGGCTCATCATCGTGGTGAACAAGTGGGACCTGATCGAGGAGAAGGATTCGCAGACTGCCCGCCGGGGCCAGGACTCCCTGGTGGAGCGGGTGCCGTTCCTGGCCCACGTGCCCTTCGTTTACTCGTCGGCCCTCACCGGGCAACGGGTGCGCAACGTGCTCGACCTGATCCTCGAAGTCGCCACCGAGCGCGAGAAGCGGGTCCAGACCGCCGAGGTCAACAAGGTGCTCGGCGCCCTGATCGAGCGGAACAACCCACCCCAGAAGCCGGGTGAGGAGGTCAAGCTGCTGTACGCGTCGCAAGTGGCGGTCGCGCCGCCCACGATCGCGATCGTGAGCAACCGGCCCGATGACGTGCCCGAGGCGTACGAGCGGTACCTCGTACGCGGATTCCGCGACGCCTTCGGCTTCAGCGGCTCGCCGCTTCGGCTTCGCTTCACGTCCCGCGGGTCGCGCAAGCGATGACCATGAGTCATGTGATCGCGCTGCTTGCGTCGTACTTCATCGGCGCCGTTCCCAACAGCTACCTCGCCGGACGGCTGTTCAAGGGCATCGACTTGCGCGAGCACGGGAGCGGCAATCTCGGTGCGACCAATGTCTGGCGGACGCTGGGACCGAAGTTCGCCATTCCGGTCGGACTCCTCGACACTGCCAAGGGCGCGATCCCGGTGCTGTTCATCGCACCCCTCGCCTCTGACGCCAGGTTGTTCGCGCTCGCGTGCGGCATCATGGCCGTCGTCGGCCATGTGTTCTCGATCTTCGTCGGCTTCAAGGGTGGCAAGGGTGTCGCCACTGCCGCGGGGGTCATGCTGGGCCTCACGCCGCTCGCGGTTCTGGTGACGACCGCCGTCTGGCTGCTGCTGGTCTGGACGACCGGCTACAGCTCGCTGGGCAGCATCGTCGGCGCGGCCCTCCTGCCGCTCGCTGCATGGCTGCTCCACCCGGCTGACCGCGACCTGGTGTGGGTGCAGGCGCTGGTGGCACTGGCAATCATCTGGTTCCATCGGGCCAACATTCGCCGGTTGCTGGCGGGGACCGAGAGCCGGTTCGGCAAGCGACACCGGCAGGCGCCCGTCGAATGAGCACGACGGTCGGCGTGCTCGGCGCGGGCAGCTGGGGCACCACGCTGGCGGACCTGCTGGCCCGGTCGGGGCACACAGTGCGGATCTGGGCTCTTGAGCAGGATGTCGTCGCCAGCATCAACTCCGCACACGAGAACTCGGTGTTCCTCCCCGGTGCCCAGCTCTCGCCCCAGCTGCGCGCGACGCCGGATCCGCGGGAAGCGGTCCGTGATGCGCCCATCGTGCTGTCGGCGGCGCCGAGCCATGTGGCGCGTGACGTCATCCGCCAGGTGCAGGGAGCGGTGGCGCAGGGCGCCGTGGTGGTCAGCGCCACCAAGGGCATCGAGAACGAAACCCTGGCGCTGATGTCGGACGTGGTGCGAGAGGAATTGCCGGGGGTGCGGTTCGCCGCGCTTTCGGGCCCGAGCTTCGCGCAGGAAGTGTATGCCGGTCAGCCCACGGCGGTGGTGGCGGCCGCACCGGAGCAGGACACTGCCGAAGTGGTGCAGGAGGTATTCTCGACCCGGCGCTTCCGGGTCTACACCAATCGCGACGTCACCGGTGTCGAGCTGGCCGGCGCGCTCAAGAACGTGGTTGCAGTGGCGGCCGGCATGCTGGAAGGCCTGGGCCTGGGCCACAATCCCCGTGCGGCGCTCCTGACCCGGGGCCTCGCCGAGATCACCCGGCTGGGGGTTCGCATGGGGGCGGACCCGCTCACCTTTGCGGGACTGGCTGGCATGGGCGACCTGATCCTTACCGCCACGGGGAGCCTGAGCCGCAATCGTGCGCTGGGCATGGCCATGGCGGCGGGTGCCTCACTCGAGCAGTACCGGTCGCGCCACCGCACGGTGGCGGAAGGCGCGAGCACGGCTCGCGCCGCGGCGGCGCTGGGGCGGCGGCACGGGGTCGAGCTGCCCATTACCAACAAGGTCTGCGACATTCTTTATGGCGGAAAACAGGTGGGCGAAAGCGTGAGCGAGTTGATGGAACGGGATCTCAAGGCGGAGCAATGGCAATGACGGCACGGACGCAGCCGGCACCGGTCCGGCAGGAATTCTTCTCGATTGGCGATGTCTGCGCGCTCACCGAGCTGAAGCCGCATGTGCTGCGATACTGGGAGAGCCAGTTCCGGTTCCTCAATCCCGCCAAGAACCGCAGTGGCAACCGGGTCTACAAGGCCCGCGAGATCGAGCTGATCATGCTGGTCAAGCACCTCCTGTACACCGAGAAGTACACCATCGACGGCGCGCGCCAGCGGCTGGACCAGTTCCGGCGCTCGGGCGAGCTCAAGGGCGAGGCGCGCAAGGCGGTCGAGACCGAGACGGTGCAGGACCTCCGGCGCGAGCTCGATGCCGTGCTCGCGCTGCTCGAAGGGCGTTCGTGAACATCCTGGTAAGCAATGATGACGGGATCCTGGCACCGGGGCTCGCGATGCTGGCCGACGCCTGTCGAGAGGCGGGCGACGTCACCGTGGTGGCTCCTGATAGGGAGCAGAGCGGCACCTCACACTCATTGACCCTCCATCGGCCACTGCGCCCGGCCCGCCGTCCCGATGGGGCATTCCAGGTGGACGGCACGCCCACCGACTGCGTGATGCTTGCCATCGAGGGGCTGATGCCCGAGCGGCCCGATTTTGTCTTCTCGGGCGTCAATCACGGCCCCAACATGGGCGAGGACGTGCTCTACTCCGGGACCGTGTCCGCCGCGATGGAAGGCGTGATGCTGGGTGTGCCGGGTGTCGCCTTCTCGTTCGCGGGCCACGATCCCGAGACCATGGCCACATATAGGGACACGCTGGTCACGCTGGTGCACCGGATCACCTCGGTCGAGGACTTTCCCGCCAACTTGCTGCTCAACATCAACCTGCCGGACCGGCCCGCCGATCTGGTGGAGGGGATCCGGGTCTGCCAGCTGGGCAGCCGGTATTTCAGCGGATCGATGACCCGGATGCAGGACCCGTGGGGTCGCGAGATCATGTGGATCGGTGGGGGGACCATCACGTGGACCGGCGGCGAGGACAGCGACCATGCGGCCGTGGGCGCGGGATTCATCTCGGTCACGCCGCTGCAGATGGACCTCACCAACTACGGCCTGCTGGAGACCGTGCGGTCGTGGCGGCTGGACTGAGCGGATGATGTCCGACGGATATGCGGGTTATCGCGCCCAGTTGCTCGAGACGCTTCGCGCCAAGGGAATCCGTGACCTCGCGGTGCTGCGCGCCGTTGCCACGGTGCCGCGCCACCTGTTCGTCCCCGAGTACCTCGCGCACCGCGCCTATGATGACGCGGCACTGCCGATCGGCAATGGTCAGACCATCAGCCAGCCGTGGATCCAGGCCCGGACGCTCGAGGCGATGTCACTGACCGGCCGCGAGACCGTGCTGGAAGTTGGCACTGGTTCGGGCTACCAGACAGCGCTGCTGGCGCAACTGGCCGAGACCGTGGTGAGCATCGAGCGGGTGCCCGCGCTGTCGGATGCGGCACGCGCTTCGCTGGAGCGGGCCGGCATTCGCGGACCCATCCTGCTGGTGAGCGATGGCACCCTCGGCTGGCAGCCGCTGGCGCCGTACGACGCCATCGCGGTGTCGGCGGCGTCGCCCGACGTGCCCGAGCCGCTGGTGCGGCAGCTGGTGCCGGGTGGGCGGTTGGTGATTCCCATTGGCGACCTCGACCACCAGGTCCTGACCCTGGTCCGGCGGACCCAGGACGGCGTCGAACGGACCAACCTCGCCGATGCCCGCTTCGTGCCGCTGATCGGCGAGCACGGCTGGAGCAACAGCAATACCTGAGGGCGGACGCATGGACGCAATCCGGCACTTCATCGACTTCTTCATCCACCTCGACGTCCACCTGGGCGAGATCATCTCGCGCTTCGGGGCTGGGGCGTATGCCATCCTGTTCCTCATCGTCTTCTGCGAGACCGGGCTGGTGATCCTCCCGCTGCTGCCGGGGGACTCGCTGCTGTTCGCGGCAGGCGCCTTCGCGGCGCTGGGTTCGTTCGAGCTACCGGCGCTCATGCTCCTGCTGATGCTCGCCGCGATCCTGGGCGACACCGTCAATTACTGGATCGGCGCGCGAATCGGGCCGCGTGCATTCAGCGGCGACATCCGCTTCCTGAAGGCGTCATACCTCCAGCGCACCACCGAGTTCTACCAGCGTCACGGCGGCAAGACGATCGTGCTTGCGCGCTTCGTGCCGATCGTCCGCACCTTCGCGCCCTTCGTGGCCGGGGTAGGCCGGATGCACTATCCGCGATTCCTGCTCTACAACGTGGTGGGCGGGGTGGCGTGGGTGACGCTGTTCACACTGGCGGGCTACTTCTTCGGCAACATCCCTGCGGTGAAGGAAAACTTCAGCCTGGTCATCCTGGCGATCATCCTTCTCTCGGTGGTGCCGATCGCCTTCGAATGGCTGAAAGCCCGGCGCCGCGCCCCGGCATGACCCGGCGGTTCCTGGTCCGGGGGAGGGTGCAAGGCGTCGGCTTTCGCTGGTTCGTCTCGCGCAAGGCGGAGGAGCTCGGCCTCGCCGGCCACGCCGCCAACCTTGAGGACGGCTCGGTCGAGGTGGTCGCGCGCGGCGGGGACGCAGCTCTGGCCGAACTGGCGCGCGTGCTGGAGCGCGGGCCCCGACTGGCGCAGGTCATCTCGGTGGAGGTGGTCGAGTTGCCGGATGATCCGTCGACTTCCGGGTTCCGGACGCTGTAGCCCGTAACAACAGGCACACGAAAACACGAAAACACGAGCTCGAAACAGAGCTGATCTCGGACCTGTAGAATCGCAAAACCCCGCCGGGTTCGCTATCTTTAAAGGTTGCGCCCCCGTAGCTCAGGTGGATAGAGCAGCGGTTTCCTAAACCGTTGGCCGGGCGTTCGAGTCGCCCCGGGGGCATCGGAGCGGGACGCAGTTGGCCACCATTTTACCGACGAGAAGGCATGAGCACCGCGAAGACCGCTGACCAGAAGCCCGTTGAATCCGCCGCGCCGCGCACGGCGCCACTCCCGTCGGCCGGCGGCCGGCCGGTCAACACCAAGGCCCTGATGATCCTTGGGGGCGCCTTGTTCGCCACCGCGCTCGTGGTCTGGATGGTGATTTCCAGCGGCAAGCGGAAGGAGCAGTTTGCCACCCGGGAGCTGATCAACGCCCGGGCCACAGCCGAGCAGGGCAACCTCCCGCTGGCGGCCACCCGGTTCCAGACCGTCATCGACCAGTTCGCCGGCTCGGACGCAGCCCAGGAGGCGGTGATCGGGCTCAACCAGGTGCGGCTGATCAATGGCCAGTCGGACCTGGCCGCAGTCTCGCTCCGGGAGTTCCTGGGCACCAATCCGGCCCCCAAGTTCGTGGCCCCGGCGGAAGGCCTGCTGGCCACCGCCTTGGAGAATGCCAGGCAATGGGACGACGCTGCGGCCGCCTACGGCAGGGCTTTCGAGGCGACCACCGTGGATTATCTCAAGGCCGAATACCTGGTCCAACAAGCCCGGGTCCTGAAGCTGGCCGGAAAGCAGCAGGAGGCCATTGCCGCGTACCGGCAGGTGCTGAGCGACTTCGGCGAGACGCCGGTGGCGACTGAGGCGACCGTCCGGCTGGCCGAACTCACCCAGGGGCAGCTAGGAGCCTGAAGTAGTAGGCGAAGTCGTCCAGCCTTAGTCTTTATCGCACAAGCAGTTCCGGGCTCGGCGCCACAGGTGCCGGGCCCTTTTTTCTTGACTGACATGTCAACGTCGTATAAGAGATGTTATGTTAAGTTAGCGTGGGGATAAGTGTGGGAAACCCCCGGGATCGGGGCGGAAAACTCTGGCTCTGAGCTTTGAGGGGTTCCCTGCTGGGCGGACGCGTCGAGATGGGGTGCCTGGCGGCAACGATGAAGGTGCTGGGCGGCCGGAGTGGCGCAGGTGGGGCGGATCATCGGGCGCCGGGGCTGACTGCCGTGAGAAACTACTTTAACTAGACCGGTCAGCCGGAATACGTCCCCTCGAAAACCAGCCGGCCTTGGCCGCAGAGCCAGGTGTCGCTCGAGAGGTTCCCCTCGATCGCGGCGCTCACTGCCAGCGGTGCCCCGCCTCGGCTCACGAACTCGGTCGGCAGCGGGCTCAGGCCCCAGCCGGCAAGTGCGAGGGCCGCGGCGACTGTCCCGGTGCCGCACGCGAGGGTCTCGTCTTCCACCCCGCGCTCGAACGTCCGGATCCGCCAGCGATGCTCCCTGGAGGGCGGCGGCGCGACGAAGTTGGCGTTCGCTCCCTTCGGCTGGAACGCGGTGTGGTGCCGCAAGGCCCGGCCCCGTACCCGGACGTTGACTGCCTCGATGTCGTCCACCAGCACGACGAGATGCGGCACGCCGACGGTACCCAGGGCCATCCGGCTCTCACCTGGCTCCAGCTCCACACTGGCCACGTCGGCCGGGATCGTCATCGTGCCCAGGTTCAGCTCGGCGAGGTCCCCTGGCCCGGCGCATCGGGTGCGCATGGGCCCGGAATCCGTCAGCAGGTCGAGGTCCGGTCCCGGAAACAGCTGCAGCCGGGCTGCGAGCCGAGTCGAGCAGAGGGCGGCGTTGCCGCACATTTCCGCCCGGCCACCATCCGCGTTGAAGTAATGCATGCGCACCGCCCCAGGGCTGGCTGGCTCGAGCACGACGAGTCCGTCCCCGCCGACGCCTTCCCGCCGATCGCACGCCGCCCGGATCCGCTCCGCCGGCCACTCCCCTACCGGATTCGTGCGGCCATCCAGGAACACGAAGTCGTTGCCCGACCCACTCATCTTGTAAAACGCTGTGGTCATCCCGTTCACGCGGTTTCGGGTTTGGTCACGCGGTTGCAGTCCCGCCGTTGCCTCTAAAGCTTCCCCGTCATGGATCGCAGTCTCAGCCACCACACCATCCAGATCGCCTCGCGCACGATCTTCCTGCTCATCTTGCTCTGGCCTTCCACCCGGTCAGTGAACACGATCGGGATCTCGGCGATCCGGAAGCCCTTCTTCCAGGCCCGGAAGGTCATCTCGATCTGGAAGGCATAGCCGTTCGACTTGACCCGGTCCAGCTCCAGGCTCTCGAGCACCTTGCGGCGAAAACACTTGAAGCCGCCGGTGGAGTCCTCCACCGGGAGCCCGGTGATGACCTTGGCGTACTGGTTGGCGCCCAGCGACAGCAACAGCCGCGACATCGGCCAGTTGATGACGTTGACGCCCTGCTTGTACCGGGAGCCGACCACCACATCCGCGTCCTGGATGGCCTCGATGAACGCCGGGAGGAACTTCGGGTCGTGCGAGAAATCAGCATCCATCTCGAAGATGTAGTCGTAGCCGCGCTCGAGCGCCCAGCGGAATCCCGCGAGGTAGGCCCGGCCCAGGCCCTCCTTCACGCTCCGATGCAGCACGTGGAGCCGCGGCTCCATCGCGGCCATCTCGTCGGCGAACTCCCCGGTACCGTCCGGCGAGCCGTCATCGATGACCAGGATCTCGAGCCGGGGATCCTGCGCCAGGATCGCGGGCGCGATCACGGGCAGGTTCTGTCGCTCGTTGTAGGTCGGCACGCACACGAGGTACCGCTCGGCAACTGCCAACGCTTGCTCGCTCAGGCGCGGGTCCTCCAGTTGGCCCGGAGCACCGGAAGTCGGCGCACTACGGTCGCCCAAGATAATCAGGCCCTGGCTGGCGCCTTCCGGCGCGACCAGAGGGGCACCGCGAACCAGCCCAGCACCACGATCAGCGACGCGAGCGACACCAGCCTGCCCACGGCATAGCCTGGGCTGGAGAATTCGAGCTCCACCCGGCGTGCGCCGGGCGCCAGCGGAACGGTGATCTGCGCGTTGTTCCCCCGCTCCACCGCCACCTCGCTGCTATCCACCCGCGCGCTCCAGCCTGGCAGCCAGTTCTCCGCCACCACCAGCCAGGTCGATCGAGGTTCGTCGCCTTCCAGTTCGATGGTCATCCGTCCGGGTGACCATTCGGCGATCGTTGCCTGCAAGGGGCTCGGTGCCGGGATCGTGTCGCCCAGCGGCGGCACCACTACCGCCGCCGAGTCCGCGAAGACCACCACGCGGTTGAGCGGGAACGCCTGGTCGATGACGGTCGGAATGACCCGATCACCCGGCAGCTTCACCGCGGCCGGTACCACCCGGGCGTAGGGCTGTGGCTCGGTGCGCCGGTAGAGGTACGCCGTTGCGCCAGGTGTGGTGGTGACCGGCCCCAGCACCTGCTCGAAGCCGGGGATCTCGATCGGGCCGGGCAGCACCACGTAGTTCACCGCCCACAGGGACCAGAGTGAACCGCTGGTGAGGTTGGCGTAGATGTTCTTGCCGCCCCACACGTCATCGTAGTAGCGCACCTCATTGCCATGATACCCGAAGGTCTGCTGCACCCGCCGTCCCATGAGCCACGAGCCATGGTACACGCCCGGCACGCCGGCCACGTTCTGTCCCGGCGCATCGAACAGCCGCACCGGCCTGGGCAGCGAGTCCATGTAGCTGGTCACGGCGTCGCCGGCGAAGAGCTGCGCCGAGGTTCCAGCGAAGACGAAGAACTTCCGCTCGATGCTGCCGAGGTCGAGCAGCACCAGTACTGCCAGCGCGAACGCGGGCCAGGTACCGCGCAGTCGGCCGGCGGCGAGCGCCCAGGCGAGTGCAGCGGCGGCCGCCACGAACAGCAGTGCCCGCACGCCACCTGCGGCCAGCGCGTCCGCATTGGACGCAGCGTGCACCGCCATCCGCGGATCGGCCAGGCCGAGGGCAAGGCCCTGCAGTACGCCGATGACAGCCAGCAGCGCGAAGAGCGCCAGCGCGCCGAAGACACCCAGTACCACGCGCGGCGTGACGTCCTTTCGGAGCAGCCGGTCCACCCCCATGCCGGCGAACATCGCCATCGGCAGCGCCACGAGGAAGAATGCCATGCCCGGGGCCCGCACCTTCTTCATGTATGGCATCACCTCGTACCACAGGCGGTAGAACGGCGTGTGGCCACCGAGGGCCACCAGCAGAAAGAGCAGCGCGATTCCCGCCAATGGCAGCATCACCCGGCGGCGGCGCCAGCCCGCCACACCGATGAGCGCGAGCCCGACGACCACGATACCGAGGTACTCGTTGTGCAGCTTGAAGAAGTTCCGGCCCCAGTAGGCCTCGGGGCCGAGACCGTTGAATTCAGGGATGACGCTCCCGACCACTTCCTCGGGCGGCAGCGAGTAACCAGTGGAGTACTCCCATCCCGGGATGCTGCCGCGCGCCATGTGCGGAGTGTATTCGAACATCGGCAAGTACTGCAGCGCGGAAATCCCGACACCCAGCAACACCGCCACGAGCGCGAGCGCCAGAGCCGGAACCGGGCGCGCCGTGGAGGTTCGCTCGCTGGCGCCGAAGGCCAGCCAGAGCGACCATAGCCCTGCTGCGACCAGGATGTAATACGACATCTGCGGATGCGGCGTCAGCAGCACCAGTCCCACCGTCAGCGCGGCGAGCGCAAAGCCCCGGGTGCGGCCATCGCGAATGCCCCGCACCAGCGCGAGGAACAGCAGCGGCGCCAGCGCGGCCGCGTAGAGCTTGCCATCATGGCCGGGATGGACCATCGAGGCGACGATCCCGGACATCTCATACGCCAGGCCGCCGGCTACTGCTCCGGCCCAGCTGACTCGCAGGCTCCGAAGCAGCAGGAAGGCGAAGAGCCCGGCGAGCACCAGGTGGATGGCATATCCCAGTCCCATCGCGGTGCCGGTGGGCAGGATCCAGCGCAGCCATGCCGTGGGATAGAAGATGTCGCCGTGCATGCCGCCGACGAACGGCATCCCGCCGAACAGGTACGGATTCCACTGCGGGATGCTCCCGTGCTCCAGGAAGAATTTCGCCCCGAAGTCGCGGAAGGCGAACCCGGCGGAGTACTGGTCGCTGTTCAGGCCACCGAAGAACATTCCCTTCGCCAGGGGCCAGCAGAGCGCCACCACCGGCAGCAGGAACATCAGCGTCGCGAGCAGCACGGGATGTTTCGGCTCGGCGGCGACGTCTTCGGACGTTGGGCCAGGCTCAGCCAGGGCCACGATCAGGCTCCTTCGTTGAGAGCAGGAACGGCGCAGCGGCCCCCAGTTCGGTCAGGGTGAGCTGCAACCGTGATGCAATCGCCAGGGCAACGGCGTTGGCCGGCCCCACTACCCCGTCAAGCATCGCATAGAAGACGACTTCCCGCACGCCAATGCCACCGGGCGCCGGGAGCGCCAGGAGCCCTGCCACGTAGGACGCCGCGAAGGCCCCGATCGCGTGGCCGATTCCCAGCGCGGGTGCGTCCAGGAGTCCGCGTGCGAGGAGCCAGAGGCCGAAGCCGTACCCGCACCATGCGATCACGTTGGCGGCCAGCCCGAATGCGACCGCAGTCAGCCCTGGCGTGGCACCAGCCGGCACCTCGACCCGCGCCAGCCGGAGAAGGCGTCGGGTGACGGGCGGCCAGAGCAACAGCACCAGGCCCAGTGTCGCCGCTGCTATCAGCCCCCAGAGCGCCAGCCGGGTCCAGGGCGCCATTGCTTCAAGCTCGGTGGTGCCCATCGCGCCGGTCACGGCGGCACCACTGCCCACCGCGAGCGCCTGCAGCACTACAGCGGATGCGGTCGCCGCCCAGGCCGCGACTCCCGCGCGCTGGGCCATGAGCGCCATGCCGGCGATTGCCCAGACCTTGCCCGGCACGTACTTGCCCAGACTCGAGACGGTCCAGATCCTGACCGAGCGCCACCACCCCAGCTCCTGATGCCACCCCTGCAGCATGACCCGCCAGGCCTGGATCAGCAGCGCGTACATCAGCCATACCACCAGCACGCTCGCCAGCAGCAGCACCGGCCGCACCGACCACGTCACCGACTGGGCGCGGAGCTGGTCCCATCCTCTCAGCAGCTCGCGACCTGCCAGCCCCACCACCGCGAGCGTCACGGCCCATCGCGCGACGGTCGGCCAGCGGCCCGCCAGCCATCGCCTACTCACCCAATGCCTCGCGATACCAGCCTTCACACACCTCGGCGACGGTATCGGGCGCGAGCCGCCGCCGCCAGTATTCACCCGCTTCGCGGGCTTCGGTGAGTCGGCCATCGTCCGACAGCATATCCAGCGTCGCGTCCGCGAGGGCATCGGGCGAAGGCAGAGTGCGCCGCCCCGCGCCGCGCTCCGGCACGACATCGAGCACTCCGCCTCCGTCCCAGCACGCGATCACCGGGACACCGGACATCAACGCTTCGGCAGCGGAGAGGCCGAAGCCCTCGCCCTGCGCGGGAAAGTACATGAGATCGGCGGTGGCAAGCACCCCGGGAATGTCGCTGGGTGGGACCGCGCCGATGAAGCGCACCCGGTCGGCAATGTTCAGCTCCCGGGCCAGTGCTTCGAGGTTGGCGCGCTCGGGGCCGTCACCCACGACTGTCAGCGGGAGGCTGGCACCGAGGGTGGAAAGGAACCCGATGCAGCGGAGCGCGAGGTCAACACGCTTCTGGCTGGTCAGCCGGGCGACCACTACTGCTCCTCCACCGCCGGTGGTCCACTGGTAGCGCTGGGTCTCGACCGGCATGGGGTGCACGTGCTCGCGGGCGATGTAGCGCCCGACGCCGTTCTGGATCCAGCCGGCCATCTCACGGGAGACCGCGGTGACGACCCGTGCCCGCTGGTAGACCGGACGGGCCAGGCGGCGGGCTACGGCGGACCGGGTAAGCAGCGCGGCATCGGTGCCGTGACTGGTGAGGACCATCGGTACCCGCGACGGCGCGGCCAGCCCCGCGGGTACCCACCAATGCGCGTGGACCAGCTGGGCGCCGGCCTGGATTTCGGTTTCGGCGGCCGACCGCAGGGCCCGCCACAACCCGCCCAGCGCCCTGAGACCGCCGGCGGTCTTGATGGCATCGGCCATGCCGCCACGGTAGGCGATGGTCTCAAGTCGCGCGGCCGCATAGCGCACCCGACGCACCCGCACCGCGCCGTCGTCCTCGTCCCCGCCCCGCCCCTCGTCGCTCGGCGCGATCACACTCACGTCGACGCCGCGGCGCACCAGTGCCGCCGCGAGGGTCGCCAGAAAGGCGCCGGACACGTCGCCCGTCCGGCGCGGATAGTTGTGGGTCAGGAAGACGACCCGCACGCTGGGTCAGGCCGTGTCGTCGGGAGGAACGAACCGGGAGAGTCGCCGGAGAAGCTCGCGGTTCTCCTCCCGCAGCCCGGCGATCATCTCGCCCACAAAGCCGAAACCGAACAGGGCAATGCCGGAGATGACCATCATCGATACCAGGTCCACCAGCGGGCGGAATCCCACGCCATAGCCGAAGCGCAGCACCAGCGCTGCGATGCCCGCGAGGAAACCCACGAGGAAGAGCGCGGCTCCGGCGAGGCCGAAGAAGAGCATCGGCTTCCGGCCGAAGCGGAGCGAGAACCACACCGAGATGAGGTCCATCACGCCGACCGGAATCCGCTTCCAGGTGAACTTGGACGTGCCGGCCCGGCGCGGGTGCAATGGCACCGGGCGACTCACGATGCGATAGCCGTCCACCGCGGCGATCACCACCATGAAGCGATGCCAGTCGGGGCGGAGTGCCATGCCCTCCATGACCTCCCGGCGGAAGGCCTTCACCGAATTGAGGTCGGTGACCCGAACGCCGAAGAGCAGTCGCGACAGGCCGTTGTACACCCCGGACACGAACGCCTTCTCGTAGGCGCCCTGCTTGGTGCCGGTGACCATGTCGGCGCGCCCCTCGAGGATGGGGAGCACCAGCCCCGGAATGTCTTCCGGCAGATACTGGAGGTCGGCGGGATAGAACACGAAGATGTCGCCGCGGGCGACCTGGCCGGCGGACTGGAGCGCGTCGGCGATGCCCCGCTGGCTGCGATGGGTCACCACCCGCAGGTTCGGATGGTCGTTCGCCAGCATCGCCAGCACCTGTTCGGAGTCGTCGCGAGAACCATCGTCGACGATCACCAGCTCCCAGCGGAAACCGGCCTGGTCCAGTGCTTCGCGGGTGAGGCGCACGAACTCCGGCAGGTTTTCCGCCTCGTCCTTGGCGGGCACCAGCACGCTGACGTCCACCGGCACTCGGGCCGGGAGCGCGGTCATACCCGCTTGCGCATCCGGGCGGGAAGAATGCCCAGCTGGTCCCGGTACTTGGCGACGGTACGCCGGGCGATCTGGATGCCCTGCTCCTGGAACAGGTGCACGATCTGCTGGTCGGTCAGCGGCTTGGCCGAATTCTCCTCGCCGACCATCTTCTCGAGCTTGGCGCGGATCGAGCGTGCGCTGGCGTCCTCACCCGACGCGGTACTGAGCGCGCTGGAAAAGAAGAACTTGAGCGGGAGGACCCCGCGCGGCGTTTGCACGAACTTCTCGTTGGTCACCCGGCTAACGGTGCTTTCGTGCATGTTGATGACGTCGGCCACCTCGCGCAGCGTGAGCGGGCGCAGGTACTCGATGCCCTTCTCGAAGAAGTCCCGCTGCCGGTCCACGATGAAGTTCATCACCTTGAGCATGGTCTGGCGGCGCTGCTCGATGGCCTGGATCATCCAGTTGGCGCTGTTCATCCGCGAGGCGATGAACTCACGGTTCTCCGGGGTCATCTTCTTCTTGTCGCGGGCGATCTCCTGGTAGGCTCGCGACAGCCGCAGCCGCGGCACGCCCGAGTCATTCAGGAAGACCTGGTAGCGGCCGTCGATCTTGTCCACCAGGAGGTCGGGGATAATGTAGCCATCGCCCCGATTGGAATACTTGAGGCCCGGCTTGGGATCGTATTTCGCGAGCGCGTCGGCGGCGGCCTGCACCGTGCGCGGCTCCACCTCGAACCGCCGGGCCAGGTCGTTCCAGCGGTGGGCGATCAGGTCCTGGAAGGCATCGTGGACCAGGCGGTAGGTCAGTGACCCATCCTCCTTCGCCTCGCGCATCTGGATGAGCAGGCACTCCCGAAGGTCGCGCGCGGCCACGCCGGGCGGATCGAGGTGCTGCACCAGCTCCAGCATCGCCTCGGCTTCCTCCATGGAATAGAGCACCACACCCGGTGTGGCCGGTGCGGCGGCCTCGTCCGCTTCGTCGTCCTCGTCCTCGTCGTCATGGGCAAGGTGCCCCTCGACCAGGTGGTTGATCGACGCGAGGATCTCCTCCAGCGAGGCGGCGAGGTAGCCGTCGTCCTTGATGTTGCCCAGGAACTCCTCGCCCAGCAGCCGCTGCCGGGGCGTGAGGTCCATCATCTGGAGCTGTTCGCGCAGGTGATCGGAGAGGTCGGTGGTCTCGACCGTTACCGGCTCGATGTACTCGGTGGCCTCGAACTGTTCCCGCTGGCCGCCGACCTCGAAGCCGTTGAGCAGGATCTCCTCCCAGTCCACCTCGTCGTCCTTCTTGGCCTGCTCCTTCTCCTGCTCCGCCGGCTTCTCCTCGGCCGTCTCGTCCTCCTCCGGCTCGAGCAACTCGAGGAACGGGTTGGCCAGCAGCTCCTGCTTGAGGTGCTGCTGCAGGTCCATCATGGGCATGTACAGCATGTCCATGGCCTGATAGAGCCGAGGGTTGACCCGCAGCTCCTGACGCAGTCCCGCCGTCTGTGACAGTCCGGTCTTCATGCTACCGCCTCCAACCTTGCCCGGAGTCGCGACGTCAGTGTCGGCCCGAGATAGCGTTGCGCCACACGATCGTTGTAGACCAGGTCCCGCACCGTGCCGGACGCCTGCACCTTGCCATCAAACATGATGTACGCGCGATCCACGATGTCGAGCGTCTGCTCCACATTGTGATCGGTGATCAGCACACCGATCCCCCGGTGGCGCAACCCAGCCACGATGGTCTGGATGTCGTGCACGGCGATCGGATCCACGCCGGCAAACGGCTCATCGAGGAGCATGAACTTGGGCTCCGTCACCAGCGCGCGGGTGATCTCGAGCCGGCGGCGCTCGCCGCCCGACAGCGAGTAGGCCATGTGCCGCCGAAGATGCCGGATCGAGAGCTCGTCCAGCACCCGCTCGAGCTCCTGCTCCCGCTTCCGGGCCGCCAGACCTCGCACTTCGAGGATGGCCCTGATGTTGTCCTCGACGCTCAACCGCCGGAAGACCGAGGGCTCCTGCGCCAGATAGCCCAGACCAAGTCGCGCCCGCCGGTACATCGGCAGCGAGGTGATATCCCGGCCGTCCAGCAGCACCTTGCCGTGTTCCGGGCGGATGAGCCCGGTGATCAGGTAGAAGCTGGTGGTCTTGCCCGCACCGTTGGGGCCCAGCAGGCCCACAATCTCGCCCTGCTCCAGCCGCACGCTCACGGTATCGACCACCCGCCGGTGGCGATAGCTCTTGGTGAGCTCGATCCCCTCGAGCACGCTGCGCGCGCTTGTGGCCGGGCCGCGGTCGCGAAACCGGACGCTTTCACGCGCGATCAGGACCAGCGCATCGAACGACGCGGCCCGGGCCGCAGCCACGTTGAGCCACCACTCGCCGATGGCCTGGATCGCTTCCCAGTCGATCGCGGCGGTGTCGTCGATCCATCCCTCGTGCGCGAGCCGAGGCAGGAGCGACTTCTGGAGGTGCTCCCGGATCTCGGTCTCGGAGAGGTCGGGCTCGTTCCCCCGCACCAGGTCGCGATAGGTGAGCAGGAACGTCTCGCGATACGCCTCGAGCAGCTCGGGCAGTCCCGACGCGCCGTGGGGGCCCGCTGCGCGCACCAGCGCCGCCAATGTGAGCGAGACCGATGGATCGCGCCGCGAGACGGCGCCCAGCCAGCTGGTGCTCACTGCGGCCTGATCGAGCGGGAACGGCCGGCGGGATCGAGCTGGACCCCCTCGACCTGCCCGGTCACTTCGATCCGATCGACTTCTTCCGGTCCCTCGGTCTTCATGCGCACCGTAATGCTGTTGCCACGCACGTACGCCAGCGAGGATTGCTCTCCCACCGACTCGGGTTCGGTGACCTGGAACGAGCGGGCATCGCCGGCCGCGGTGAGTTCCACCAGCCGGCTGCCGGTGCTGTCCGACGTGGAGTCCGCGACGAACTCCGCGCGAACGATGTCGCCGGACAGCCAGTCGCGCTCCTGCAGGGTCGAGTCGACCTCACCACCCAGCCAGGCATCCCCGTGTGCCTGCAACCCGAGCAGCACCTCGCCCGGCGTCTCCACTACCACGGAATCGCCCTTTATGTCGTAGTCGTCGGAGACCCCGACCGCGCGTCGCACCGTGCCCCACGCGTCCAGTCGCTGCACTGCCCGGTTCTCGACGCTGACCGCAATGGTGTCGCCGTCGAGGGCCCACTGCCGCTGCTCCGCGTGCGCACTGTCACTGGCGAGCACCCAGGTCACTTCGCGCTGCTGCAGCCGGAAGTCGATGCGGCGTCCCTGGACTTCGAAACTGTCCGGCCCCAGCCCCCGAAATACCGGATCGCCGCCCAGCAGCGTGCCGTCATCCCGCTCGCCGGTATCCAGCCGCATGGAATCCGCCTGGGCCGACAGGTCGCTCCGGTCGATGGTCACCCGGCCGCCGGCCCAGATGAGCGACTTGCCGCGCGCGCGCAGCCGGTCCGCATCGATCTGGTAGGGTTCGCGAGTGCCATCGCCCGTCGAGTCGGCGTCGAAGTACTCGATGTGCGGCCGGCCGGTCGCCACCACCTCAGAACTGTCCCGGACTCCCGCCACGGCCCGGTAATAGTCGATCGATGGACCGGTCATGGTGGAGCCGGTCTCGAGGTTGCGCACCGCCACGTTGCCGCGCGCCTCCCAGCTCTCGGTGCCTCGGCGGAACCGGGCGCGGTTGGCGGCAATGGTGACGGTCGTGTCGCGGTAGCGCACCCGGCCCACCAGGTCGACGTCGCCGTTGGGATAGCGCACGGCGCTGTCGGTGGAGATGAACACCGGCTGACCGACGCACGACATCTCCACTCCACCCGACGCCCAGTTGAGCTCGCCGCCGGCCGAGCGCACGAAGCCTCCGACGCCCTGGGTGCTGAAGCGGATCTGGCAGCGACCCTGGCCCTGGGCGGCAAGGGACGCGGCGCTCCCGAGCACCAGCGCGATCACCCATGCGCACCGGATCGCCAGCCTGGTCACGGTCCACTGCTCCCCGGCGCGGCGGTGCCGCGCATGCGACGGGCCTGGAAGCGGGTGAAGTCGGCATCCGCCTCGAAGCCGTCGCCCTCCAGGCGCTCCGAGCCGCGCAGCAGCACGAAGGGCTGGTCGCTCGACAGCGTGTTCTTGTCCACGTCGTACACCAGCGCCTGGCCGGTCAGCCGCTGGCCCTCCGGCCCGACCAGTATGACACTGCCCTCCGCCTCCATCGAACCGTCCTGAAGGTCGTATTCCATCCGGTCCGCCGTCAGCGTCGTGCTGGGTGCGCCCGCGTCGTCATAAAAGGTGGCCCGCACCCGCTTGAGCACGCTCACCTGCCGCGTGTCGTAGTAGAAGGCAGTGTCCGCCTCCAGCAGACTGCGCCGGATGCCGTTGCGGAGCACGTTGTAACTGAAGCCCACCAGCACCTGGTCGGCGCTGTCGGCCTCCGCGGTCAAGCTGGTCGGGCGCATTTCGTCACCGCCGCAGGCAGCGGCAGCAAGGGCGACAACCAGCCCGCCCAGAAGCGCTCGGGCGCCGGTCATGGGCGCGAGGCGGCGAGCTCGACGGTACGGGTGAGCGCACCCTGGTCCTGCCGGCGCGCGAGCGCGGCCTGCACGAACGCGGTGAACAGCGGGTGCGGCCGCGTGGGACGCGACTTGAGTTCGGGGTGGAACTGGCAGCCGAGGTACCAGGGATGGTCGGGCAACTCGATCACCTCCACCAGCCCACCGTCGGGCGACTGGCCCGAGAGCCGGAGCCCGAACTCGGCCAGCACGTCGCGATACGCGTTGCTCACTTCCCAGCGGTGCCGGTGACGTTCGCTGATCTCGGTCGCACCGTATGCCTGCGCCACCCGCGATCCCTGGCGCAACCGCGCGGCGTATGCTCCCAGCCGCATCGTGCCACCCATGCTCGTTATGTCCCGCTGCGAGGCCATGAGCGAAATCACTGGCGAGGTGCAATCAGGCTGGAACTCGGTGCTGTTGACGTCGGGCAGCTGGCACACGTTCCGGGCGAACTCGATGATCGCCACCTGCAGCCCGAGGCAGATCCCGAAGAACGGCAGGCTGTTCTCGCGGGCCCAGCGGACGGCCTCCACCATGCCTTCCACACCCCGTTCCCCGAAACCGCCCGGCACCAGCAGCCCGTCGACGCCCTGGAGCAACTCCGCGGTCCGCCCGGCATCCGTGAACTGATCGCTCCCGAGCCAATCGATGTCTACCCGCGCGTTGTTGGCGATGCCGCCATGGATCAGCGCTTCCTGGACGCTCTTGTAGGCGTCGTGCAGGTCGGTGTACTTGCCGACCACGGCGATCCTGACCGCATCGGTGGGGCGCAGCACCCGCTCGACGATCTGGTCCCACTCCGCGAGGTCGGGCTCCGGCGTCTCCAGGCGGAGCCGCTCGCACACCACGCCATCCAGCCCCTGCTCGTGGAACCGCACCGGAATCTCGTAGATCGATGCAACGTCGGGGCTCTCGACCACGCAGGAGAAATCCACGTTGCAGAAGAGCGCAATCTTGCGCCGGATGTCGGGTGACAGCGGGCGTTCGCTCCGGCAGATCAGGATGTCGGGCTGGATCCCGATCTGCATCAGCTCACGCACCGAGTGCTGGGTGGGCTTGGTCTTGACCTCGCCCGCGGCCGCGATGTACGGCACCAGCGTGAGGTGAATGAACAGCGCGTTGTCGCGGCCGATCTCCTGGCGGAACTGGCGGATGGCCTCGAGGAACGGCAGCGACTCGATGTCGCCAACCGTGCCCCCGACCTCGGTGATCACGACGTCGTGGCCCGGTGCCGAGCGCCGGATGGCCGACTTGATCTCGTCGGTGATATGCGGAATTACCTGGACCGTGGAGCCGAGATACTGGCCGCTGCGTTCCTTGGCGATGACCGTCTGGTAGATCCGACCGGTGGTGACGTTGTTCTGCTGCGAGAGGGAGCGGTCGATGAACCGTTCGTAGTGGCCGAGATCGAGGTCGGTTTCCGCACCGTCGTCGGTGACGAACACTTCGCCGTGCTGGAACGGCGACATGGTGCCCGGATCCACGTTGATATAGGGATCGAACTTCTGCATCGTCACCGACAGGCCGCGCTCGACCAGCAGCCTCCCCAGTGACGCCGCCGCGATGCCCTTGCCCAGCGAGGAAACCACCCCGCCGGTGACGAAGATGTATTTGGTGCCGCTGCCACTCGAACTCATGCGCCGC
Organism: Gemmatimonadales bacterium; assembly: GCA_035759745.1. Classification (GTDB taxonomy): domain Bacteria; phylum Gemmatimonadota; class Gemmatimonadetes; order Gemmatimonadales; family GWC2-71-9; genus CAMLHP01. Next base: position 50,712 of record DASTUF010000062.1, on the reverse strand, counting down.
CTTCCGCATTACGTGCGTCCGGCCGGTGGGCCGGCGACCGATGAACCAACCACGATTGGAGCGGGAAAGTGCCGGCGTGCGCCGACCCTGAGCCATGCGATTGCATGTCCCACAAGGTAATCCGGGAGGATGGGGCAAGTCAAAGATCGTGCCGCACGGATGGCACGCGGACTGCGTCAGGCGTCGAGGAAGTTCCGGAGCAGGGTCCGGCCGTGTTCGGTGGCGATGGATTCCGGGTGGAATTGGACCCCGAATATGGGGCGCTCGGCATGCCGGAGACCCATGATCTCCTGGCCCGGGGCGGTCTCCGCCGACCAGGCTTGTACCGTCAGGCACGAGGGCAGGCCTTCCGGCCGCACCACCAGGGAGTGGTAGCGCGCGGCAGCAAAGGGCGACGGCAACTGCTGAAAGAGGTCCTCCGAGGTGTGCGCTACCTGTCCCACCTTCCCATGCATCAACCGGTCGGCCCGGCCCACTGTGGCGCCGAACGCGTCGCCGATACTCTGGTGCCCCAGGCAAATCCCCAGCAGCGGGATGCCATGCTCGAACGCAGCCCGGACCAACGGCACCGAAATGCCCGCGTCGGCGGGTGCCCCCGGTCCGGGGGAGATCACGATCCCGCGGGGGCGCCGAGCCAGGGCCCCCGGCACATCGAGCGCGTCATTGCGGTGCACTTCAGGGTCGGCGCCGAGCTCGCCCAGCAGCTGGACCACGTTCCAGGTAAAGCTGTCGTAGTTGTCGACGACCAGGATCACGGGACGTCGGCCATATCCAGCGACTCGAGGCTGGCCTCGATCGAGTCCACCAGGCGCATCGCTTCGGCTCGCCTCTCCTGCGCCTGCGAGTCCGCCGCCGACCGGATGCTGTCGATCAGCTCTCTTCGCACCTCCCGGATCGAGTCCCGGGTATCCTGCGCCGCCTCGTCCAGGTCAGCGGTGCGTTCACCCGAGTTCTCTCGGATCTCCTGCACCTTGTCCTCGGGGGCCAGCAAGGGGAAACTTCCAGTCCCATCACGGAGGTGGAGTTCGCCGAACTGGACCAGGCGCCTGCCAGCGGTGTCGGCGGCAGAGGCACAGCTGAAATTGGTCGGCGTGATGCCGGTCGTGTCGCTGGAGGGCATCAGGGCCAGGATGCACTCGGCCAGCCGGGCAGGCGCGAGCGAATCCGACATCGCCACACTCAACTCCAGCGTGGTGGGACGCTGCGCCGAGTCACGGAAGATTGTCAGCTGGCGCATGGTACCCAGGCGCTGGCCGTCGAGCCGGAACGGCACCAGCATCAACGGGATTCGGATGGGTCCGGTGCCCTCGGCTACGTGCTCCACCGTCTTCTTGCCCACCCTGGCAATTGTTACCACCATCATCCCGACGGCGAACACCAGCGCCGCACCCAGCGCGATCTTGATCCAGTAACGCGTCATGAAAGCCTCGGAGAAGAAGCCAATGGTGCAAGACGAAACGTATCTGGCGCCGCCAAAGTTTCACCTTCCGGCCGATGGGGCGCTCAGCCGATGATCGACGTCGTTGGACTGACAAAGCTGTACGGCGACCGCGCTGCGGTCAAAGACCTGTCGTTCCACGTGGCGCCGGGCGAGGTGCTTGGGCTGGTCGGGCCCAACGGCGCCGGGAAGACCACCACCCTGCGCAGCATCGCCGGGATCATAGTGCCGACCGCCGGGTCCATCAGAATAGCAGGACACGACCTTGCCGCCGAGGCCATCAGCGCCAAGCGCCGCCTGGCGCTGATCCCGGATGAACCCCAGCTCTTCGACTACCTCACGGTGTCGGAGCACCTGAGCTTCATGGCGCGGCTGTACGGCGTGCCGGATGCCGAAGCCCGGGGCGGCGCCCTGCTGGCCGAACTCGAGCTGACCGATCGCGCCGACTCCTTCCCGCCGGAACTCTCGCGCGGCATGCGCCAGAAGCTGGCGATCGCTTGCGGGCTGCTGCACGACCCCGGTGTCCTGATGTTCGATGAACCGCTCACCGGGCTCGATCCCCTCGGCATTCGCCGGATGAAGGCGACTATCAAGGCGCGGGCTGACGCAGGCGCCGCGGTGGTGCTCAGCTCGCACCTGCTGCACCTGGTCGAGGAGCTGTGCACCCGGGTGCTCCTGCTGCGCCTCGGCACGGTGGTCGCCAGCGGCACCATTGCGGAGATCGTCGCCGAGCGTCCTGAACTGGCCGGCCGCTCGCTGGAGGACATCTTCGTGGCGCTGGTCGGCGTCGGCGACGGTTCATGAGCTCGAGCCGGGCGCTGTTCTACCTGCTCTGGACCGGCACCCGCAACCGGGTTCGCCGGCAAGCGGCGCGGCTGCGCCACCCTCGGTATGCGATCGCCGTGGTGCTGGGCCTCGGCTATGTGCTGTTCTTCGCCTTCCAGAATCGCTCCACCAACTCCGATCCGCTCGCGCTCGAATTCGCTCCGCTCTTCCTCACGCTGGGGGTGGTGGCGATGCTGGTGTGGAGCTGGCTGTTCTCGCGGGAGCGTTCGGCGCTCAAGTTCTCGCTGGCGGAAGTCCACTTCCTGTTCCCCGCCCCGCTCTCCCGGCGCACCCTGCTGCACTACAAGCTGGCCGGTACCCAGCTGGTGGTGTTGCTGAACGTAGTGATCTGGGTCGTGCTGCTGGGCGTGCGGCCGGGGCTGCCGGTGGTCATGCGGGCCGTTGCGGTCTGGTCGCTGTTGACCACGCTTTACCTCCATCGGCTGGGGGCGACCTTCGTTCGCACATCGTTGCGCGAGCACCAGGCACACGGCGCCAGGCGCCGCGCCGTGACGATCGGCGTGCTGCTGGCGGTGACGGCGCTGCTGTGCGCCGCGGTGGTCTCGGTGGTGGTGGCGCTGGTGCAGTCACCACCCGGCGGTGAGCTTGACGCCTTCCGTGCCACGCTGGCGCAGCCACTGGTCCAGGCCGCGTTGGCGCCGTTTCAAGCGGTGATCGGGCCCATGGTGGCGGCGGATGCTGCGTCCTGGTGGCGGGCGGCGCCGCCCGCACTGGTGGTGCTGCTGCTGCACTATCTCTGGGTCATCCGGAGCGACACCGCCTTTGAGGAGGCGGCGGCGGCGGCATCAATCGAGCAGGCCAGCCGGCTTCGGTCCGGCCGCCCGGGCGGTCGCCGGGCGGGACGTCCACGCTACTCGCGGCCGATGCTCCAGCTCTCACCGGCCGGACCTCCGTCCACCGCCCTGGTCTGGAAGAACGTGACCCAGCTGCTGCGCTGGGGGAACTTCCGGGTGTGGGCCACGGCATTCGTCAGCGCAGTGGCGGTGATGCTGGTGCTGGGAAGCGTGGCGCCGCATATGGCCGAGGCCGTGGGGGTGCTGCTGGTCAGCTGGGCCGCCTTTCTGCTGCTGCTGGGCGCGCAATGGATCCGCAACGATCTCCGAAGCGATCTCGCCAAGCTCGATCTGCTGCGGGGCTATCCGGTTGCCAGCGATGCACTGGTACGCGCGGAAGCAGCTGGCGCCGCGCTGGTGCTGACGCTGGCGCAGGCGGCGATGCTGCTGGTGGGCATGGCAGGCCTCTGGCAGGATCCGTCGGTGGACCGCGCATGGCTCGGGGTCGGCGCGATTGCCGGTGCGATGGTGCTCCCGTCTCTCAACTTCGCGGGGATGATGGTGCAGAACGGCGCCGCGCTGCTGTTCCCTGGCTGGGTGCGGGTCACCGCCACTCGCGGCATCGAGGCCTTGGGGCAGCACATGCTGACCGCTATCGCCTATGTCTTCGCCCTGCTGGTGCTGCTGCTCCTTCCCGCGGGCCTGGGCTCGGGCGTGGCGTGGCTGGCGCGGGGCATGGGTGACATGCTCGCGGTGCTGGCGGGGGCGGCGGTAGCGGCGCTGGCGCTGCTGGGCGAGTCGTGGCTGATGTCGCTCTGGTTCGGGTCGGTGTTCACCCGCACCGACCTGGCATCGGCCGGTGTTGCGCTGGACTGACTCCCGGATGAGTGAGTTGGGATCTCACCAAGAAGACGCGAAGAGCACGAAGGGATCGAGTTAACCACGGAGCCACGGAGGACACGGAGCTTTCCTCGCGTCCTTCGCATCTTAGTGGTGAGATGACTCGGAACCCACTGGACGCGGTCAGGGAAGTTCGACCAGGTACCTCCGCACGACCGGTGCGCCGTCGGCATCCTCGCCCACGGCATAGACATGGTTCGCGTGCCAGGCCAGGGACGCAAACGCGCTCACCGGATCTGGAAACCGTACCCGCGCGATCCACTCTCCTTCGGTCGAGAAAACATGCGCCGCGGCGCCGGCCGAGTCGTTGATCGTCATCCAGACCCTGCCTTCGGGGTCCCGTTTCAGTCCAAGCAGCACCTCCTTGGCCTCGGGAATGAGCGTCGCATCGATGCCCGTCCCGCCGGCCTGTTGCGCGAATCGCTCCAGCCGTTCCACCTGCTCCGCGCGCTCTTCCGGAGTCACCCTCGCCGGCGTCGCCCAGCTCACCAGTGAATCGATCGCCGTGGTGGCGCCGAACGCGTACCGGTATGCCGCCGGGCGACCGCTATGGGCGCACCAGACCGACCCGCTGGCGACATCGATCCACGAAGCGGCGCCTGCGGCAAAGGGAACCTGGGCGCTGCCGCGGGGGAACTCGTAGTAGGGCTCTGGCTCGAACCTGCAGGGCGGAAGGTCGAATGTGTCTATAGTGGACGCATCGAGATTCATGACTCTTACTACCCATATCGCAGTCGTATCACGCCGAAATACCTGCTGGTCCACGATTCGGCCAGACGAGTCGATGCCACCTCGCCAGACAAAGCCGTAGCTGCTGACCGGGATCCGGTGAGACAGCACCACTGCGCCCGACGTATCAAATACGTTGATCCGCGCACCATCGCCGTCGTACGCGTATGCGTTCCCATTGGGGCCGAACTCCACGCCCTGAGGCACGTCAAACTCGCCCGGACCGTCGCCGAGCCGCCCCAGCGCGCGCACGAACTGGCCGGTCGAGTCGAATACCCGGACGCTCGCGGCCTGGCCGTCGGTGACGTAGATGCGGCCGGCGGCGTCCACCGCCACATCGCGCGCATCACCGAAGATCACCGAGTCGCCCGCTTCGCCCAGCACCAGCTCGAGTTCCGCCACCACCTCGGCCGGCCCGCTGGCTCGCTGGCCCTCGCTGGTACACGCGGCCAGCATCACACTTGCGAATGTGCTTACGTGCGAGAGAGTCCGGATCGGAGTCATGGCGTCAGGCTCGCTTTCGAGAAAAACCGCGGAGACGCGAAGAAACGCGAAGGAACTGCAACTACCACGGAGCCACGAAGCTCACGGAGACTCACAGAGAACCACTTCTTGTTGTGGGTGCCATTCCGAGACTGCGTCGACCGCAGCACGCTCGCGCGAGATCAATAGGTCGATCGCTCCGTGTTCTCTGTGGCTCCGTGGTTCCACTCGATGCCGTTGTGTCCTCCGCTATACTGTGGTGAACTCACGAGCTGGAACTCAGCCACTGCCCAGCGACGGCCGCCCGAAGCTGAACAACTCCGCATCGGGATCGGGGCGGCCGGTGATCGACGCCGTGATGATCTCGGCCGCGATGAGGCTGAACGTGATCCCGTTGCCGCCGTACCCCAGCGCGAAGTGCGTCCCAGGCATGTTCCGCGGGGTACCAATCACCGGCAACCCATCCGGCGTCTCCCCGAAAAACCCGCCCCACGCACACTCGGGGGCCAGCCGCAGCGACGGCCAGATCCCCCGCGCTCGGCGCACCAGGTCAGCGCACTTCTCGCCGATGCGGGCATCGCGGGCGTCGGCGTCGGTGATCCGCTCGTCTTCGCCTCCCACGATCACCCGCCCCGACGGCGTGGTCCGGAGATACAGATAGGGCCGCGCCGTTTCCCAGATGAGGCACCGGTCCTCCCAGCCCTCCAGCGACTCCTCAGGCTCGGTGGCCATGGCATAGGTGCTGAGCAGCCGGCCCACGGGCTGGGGCAGGTACCGCTCCGACTCATACCCGGTGGCGAACACCACATGGTCTGCCCGGATGGAGTGGCCTGACGAGGTGGTCAGCGCCGGCTTCCCCTTCCCCGTCTCGATGCTCGCCACCTCGGCGCAGGCGCCCGTGCGAATGGTGGCACCCAGGCCCTCCGCCCGACGCAACATCGTCAGGGTGAGTCGCAGCGGATCCGCTTCCGCCGCCAGCCCGGAACGGATCGCAGCTGGGCGCTGAAAGGGATACTGCTCCCGAATGTCTCGCGCGTCCAGCAGCTCCACGTCGATGCCGCATGCCCGCCGAATCCGAACTTCGGCCTCGAGCCGACCTGCGTCTGATTCGGTGACGCCGAGGTACAGGCTTGGCCGCCAGGCAAACCCGCAATCGTCGCCCAGCGATGAGACTAGCTCACCGAACCGCTCCACCGCCGCGGCCGACCGACGATAGGCGCGTGCAGCCGGCTCATCGCCGATCTTCTCGCCCAACTCCACGAGCAAAGCATCGATCTCGTACTGCAGCAGCGCGGTGGAGGCGAGGGTGCTGCCTCGCCCGGCTTCCCGGCGGTCGAGCACCAGCACGTCGAGTCCGGCCTCGGCCAGGTGCATCGCCGCGAGGGCGCCGCTGATACCCGCGCCTACCACGACGACGTCGGCCTCGCGCGAGCTGTCGAGGTCGGGCCAGCTCCGCAGCGTCCCCGGCTCGAGCAGCCAGACCGGAGTTCCGGAGCGCAGATCCATTGTCATGGCGCCAGCCTCAGTTTGGTATTTCACCACGAAGGCGCGAAGCGCGCGAAGGGGCCGAGTTAACCACGGAGCCACAGAGAACACAGAGAGATCGAGTTAGTGTTGCTGAGGGAGCGGGCTGCGGTCGCCGTGGCCATGGAGGGGCGCCCACGACTAATGGCAGTTCTCTGTGAGTCTCTGTGAGCTCCGTGGCTCTGTGTTTAATGCCGCACTCGGTCCGTGTTCAGGCGCGCGGATGAAACTGCTTGTGGATCGAGCGGAGATACTCGCGGTCCACGTGGGTGTAGATCTGGGTGGTGCTGAGGTCGGCGTGCCCGAGCATCTCCTGCACTGCACGGAGGTCGGCGCCGCCCTCGAGCAGGTGGGTCGCGAAGCTGTGGCGAAGGGTGTGGGGTGTGACTCGGCGGGTGATCCCGGCATCGGCCGCCGCGCGCTTGACGATTCCCCAGGCGCCGACCCGCGAGAGCGGCGTGCCCCGCGCGTTGAGCAGCACGCGACCGCCGCTCTTGCCACGATCGAGCGCAGGCCGGAGCTCGTGCAGGTAGACCGACACCACGCCAATCACGGCGCGCCCCAGCGGCACCAGCCGCTCCTTGCTGCCCTTCCCCATCACCCGGACCACCTGATCCGGCAGCAGAAGGTCGGTGAGCTGCAATCCACACAGCTCCGAGACCCGGAGGCCAGCGCCATAACCCAGTTCCAGCAGGGCGCGGTCGCGCCACGCCAGCGGCCGGTCCACCGCCGCCGCGGCGAGCATCGCCTCGACCTCGGAGACGGAGAGCACTTCGGGGAGGCTCTGCCACCGGCGCGGCCCCTCAAGGCGGTCCGACGGATCGGTCGTGAGCACGCCTTCGCCTGCGAGAAACGCGCAGTAGGTACGGATGGATGAGATCGAGCGCCGGATGGTGGCGGCGCTCAGTCCCAGGTCCTTGAGGAGGTAGACAAACTGGCGAAGCAGCGCGGGCGTGAGGTCGCCTGGCGCGTGGATACCCTTGCTGGTGGCGAACTCGGCGAGTCGCACCACGTCGCGGGAGTAGCCATCTACCGTGTGCCGGCTCGAGCCCGCTTCCAGCGTGAGGTGATCGCGGAAGGGTTCCATCAGGAAGGCCCGGGCCAGCCGGTCACGCAAGGTCTCGGTCATCGCGGGCGGCCCGGGTCTTCCGGGCGAAGTCCGGGCACGCGTTCGAGCTCGTCAGCGCTGAACCCCAGTGCTTCCGTCGCGCGACGTGCGAGCAGGTCCCTGGTGCGGCGTCCAGCTCCGGGCTCGAACGCAAGCTGCCACAACCGCTCGAGCAGTGCGAGCCGTCGCTCGTGCGCGAATTGCCCCTGGAAGCGCTCGCGATAACCGGCCAGCCGTGACGGCGGGCCGGGCTCGGCCGGTTCGCGCTGCGCCGGCTCCAGGCCCCAACGCTGCCGGAGATGAAGGGCCACCTCTCCCCGCTCGGGGTCGGAGAGCGCCGTGTCGGCGTAGGCCAGCTCCAGCATCAGCAGTGCCGCATCCCGCATCGCCTCCTCGCCAGTCCGAGGGTCCGTGTCCGGCCCCACCGCGCGGCGGAGCAGGCCCCACATCGGGTCCCTGCCTTCGAGCCGCCGACGGCGAACCCAGATGACGACGACGATCGCCACGACGACGGCGCCCACAATCGCGAGCGTGCGGTTGATTCCGCCCACCAGGCCGGCGATGTCCTGCCACCGAGCGCCGATCGCCGCGCCCAGCAGTGTGATGACGCCGTACCAGATGGCCGACGCCAGCGTCATTGGAATGAGGGCCCGGGCCGGGCTCAAGTTGGCCAGCCCGGCGAAGGGCGCGACGACGCCCCGGATACCGGGCAGGAACCGGCCGAGGAAAATGCCGATGAGCCCGAAGCGGAGATACTCGCGCTCGACGGCAGCCAGCGAAGCCGGCGTCAGAAGCCGACGCCCAGCCGAGGTGCTGAAGAGTCGCCGGCCGTAGCGCCGGGCGGCGAAATACACCGCCGCGGCGCCGGCGATATTGGAGCCGAGCGTGACGGCGTAGACCGCGGGAAGGCTGATCACCCCGCGCTGGGAGAGAAACGCTCCGAGCGCGACAGCGGTGTCGGCCGGGACGGGAGGAACCAGGTTCTCGACCGCGGCCAGCAGGCCGAGGACGATGTACACGGCGAGCGGCGGGAGCTGGGCCAGCCAGTTCAGCAGGGATTCGATCAGGTCAGCGCGCCTCCAGCGTGGCCACGGCGATGACCGCGAGGCCCTCCTCCCGGCCGATGAATCCCATCCCCTCGTTGGTCTTGGCCTTGACGTTCACGTGCCCTGCTCCGGTGCCGAGCGCCGCCTCCAGCGCAGCGGCGATGGCCGGCGCGTGAGGAGCCAGCTTCGGCCGCTGGGCGATGATGGTCACGTCGGCGTGCGCCACCGAATGGCCGCGCTCACGCACCAGGCTCGTGACCTCGCGCAGCAGCTGCATCGAGTCGGCATTCTTCCAGCGCGGATCGGTATCGGGGAAGTGATCGCCGATGCTGCCGGCGCAGGCGGCGCCCAGCAGCGCGTCGATCACTGCATGCGCCACGGCATCGGCGTCCGAATGGCCGGTAAGCCCGGCCTCATGGGGAATCTCGACCCCACCCAGCACCAGGCGGCGTCCGGCCGCAAACCGGTGCGAGTCGTACCCGATGCCGGTGCGGCTCAGGCGGCCACCTGCTCGATGAATGAATAGTCCTGCCGGCGGCGGCGCGGCTGGTATCCAGCATCCTGGATGACCCGCTCGATCTGGCCGAGCGTGGTGCGGTAGGTGGTGCCGGCGGCGGAGACCACGTTCTCCTCCATCATGAGGCTGCCATAGTCGTTGGCGCCGAAGCGGAGTGCTATCTGTCCCACCTTGTGCCCCATGGTGACCCACGACGACTGCATGTTGGGCACGTTGCCCAGCACGACCCGCGCGAGCGCGAGAGTGCGGAGGTACGTGACCGCGTCGGTCTTCTGCATGTGAGACATGCCTGGCGTGCCCTCGGGCTGGAGCGGCCAGCAGATGAAGGCGGTGAATCCGCCGGTCCGCTCCTGCACCGCGCGCACCCGGAAGAGGTGCTCCACCCGGTCGGCGGCGGTTTCGCCCAGGCCGTACATCATCGTCACGGACGTCTTCATCCCCTGGCGGTGGGCTTCCTCCTGGACGCCGAGCCACTCGTCGGTCTGGGCCTTCTTCTTTGCCACCTTCTCGCGAATGGCGTCCACCAGGATCTCGCCGCCGCCGCCGGGAATGCTGTCGAGCCCAGCCTCGCGCAGCTGGGCGATCACCTCGGGCATCGGGATCCGGAACCGCTCGCTGAAGAACACCACTTCCGAGGGCGAGAACCCGTGGACGTGGATCGGGTGGTGCTGCTTGATGTAGCGCAGAAGCTCGAGGTACCACTCGAAGGGGATATAGGGGTTGTGCCCACCCTGAATCAGGATCTGCACCCCGCCGATCTCCTTGCACTCGTCGATCTTGGCCCCGATCTCCTCGTAGCTCAGGACGTAGCCCTCCGGGTCCTTGGGCCGCCGGTAGAAGGCGCAGAACTGGCAGTCCGCGACGCAGACATTGGTGTAGTTGATGTTGCGGTCGATGATGTACGAGACCGCGGCCTCCGGGTGGAGCCGCCAGCGCACCGCGTCAGCAAGACTGCCCAGCTCCAGCAGCGACGCGCGCTCGTAGAGCTCGAGATATTCGCGAAACTCGGCGGAAGAGCGATCCACACGATCCATGATCAGCCTGTCAGGCGGCGGTGATGAACGAAAGCGACCCATCCGGCACGGCCCCGTCCTGCGCCAGCCGACGGAAGAAGTCGGTCAGCCCCGCCAGGTGCCGGTACGAAAGGGCATAGTCGAGGTCGCCGAGGTAGGCCCGGCAGACGTCGGATGGGACCGACGTGGCGCGGGAGGCGCTGTCAGCCAGAAGGTCGAGATGGTCCAGCCCCCACGCGCGGGAGGCGAGCAACTGGCCATGCAGCGCCTGTGCCTTCGCCATGGGAACCTCCCTGCGCGCTGCCCAGACCGCGAAGACGAACGGCAGCCCGGTCCATGCGTGCCACGCAGCGCCCAGGTCGGTCATGTACGGGTAGCGCTGCTCGGCGGCCAGCAGCAGGCAGGCGTCACCGATGACCAGCACCGCGTCATGCGGCAGGCCCGCCAGACCCGACAAGTCAGCCGCCTCGGCGCGCGCGGTGGCGAACCGGGGTGCGATGCCCCACCGGTGGCGGCAGAGGAGTTCCAGCAGCAGCACCGACGTCCGGCTCGACGCGGTGCGGAGGATGGTCGCGTCGTCCAGCTCCTCGACCGGGCGCCGGGAGAACAGCGCCACGCTGTGCACCGGCCCGTCGCAGGTGATGGCAAGGTCCGGCAGCAGATGGTACCGGGCCGCGTTGCGGGCGTACTCCACCGCCGACACCACGCTCACGTCCAGCTCCCCCGCGGCGAGCAGGTCGTTGAGCTCGGCGGCCGTGCCGGAGACCAGCTCGGCGTCGCATGGCACTTCTCCCCGGTCGATGGCACCATAGACCGGGTAGCAGTTGATCCAGGGGATCCGGCCCAGCCTCATGCGGCGTGCACCACCGGCAGGCTTCGGCTCAGCTCGCGCATGGGTGGCGGCGGATCGAACTCGCGCCGGACCTCGCGATAGAGACTGTCGCGCTCCACCGGCACCCGAGCCGCCCCGCGGATGAGCTCAACGATCTCATGGTAGCGCAGGTGCATCGCGGTCTGGGCCCCCGCATCGTGATAGATCCGCTCGAACACCACCGTGCCCTCGACGTCGTCACAGCCGAAGGCCAGCGCCACTTGCGAGAGGAACGGCGTGACCATGGGCCAGTGGGTCTTCACGTGGGGGATGTTGTCGAGCATGAGCCGGCCGACCGCGATGGCCCGCAGGTCCTCGTAGCCGGTGGTGGCGGTGCCGGTGCGGCCCAGCTCCTCGCCCAGCTCGTTGTTGTCAGGATGGTAGGCCAGCGGGATGTAGGTCAGGAACCCGCCGGACTCGTCCTGCAGCGCGCGGAGCGCATTGAGGTGGGCGATCCGGTCGTCCGTGGTCTCGACATGGCCGTACAGCATGGTGCAGTTGGTGGGGATGCCGAGCGAGTGCGCCTCGCGATGCACCCGGAGCCATTCCTCTCCGCTGAGCTTGCGCTCGGCGATAGTGGCGCGGACGGCGGTGCTGAACACCTCGGCGCCGCCGCCGGGCAGGCTGGTCAGGCCCGCCTCCTTGAGCGCCGCGAGCACCTCGAGCGAGGTCGAACGCTCCACCCGGGCTATGTGGGCGATCTCGACTGCCGTGAGCGCCTTGACGTGCACCGTCGGATGGCGTTCGCGCAGTCCGCGGATCATGTCGGTGTAGTATGAAAGCCGGAGCTTGGGATGGAGCCCGCCCACGATATGGAATTCGCGGGTGGGTCCGTTCCTCGCGGCCTCGGCTTCCTCGAACACCTCGTCCAGGCTCCGGACGTAGGCGCCTTCCTCCTTCGGCATCCGCGCAAAGGAGCAGAACGTGCAGGTGTTCCGGAGAATGCAGACGTTGGTAGGGTTGATGTGCTGGTTGGCCGAGAAGAACACCCGGTCGCCGTTGACGCGCTGGCTGGCGAAATCGGCGAGAGCGCCGAGGCCGATCAGGTCGGGCGACTCATAGAGCGTCCGGCCCTGGGCGGCGTCGAGACGGCGTCCCTCGGCCACGTATACGGCGATGGGGCGCAGCGCGGGGTCCCGAATGAGCGAGAGGTCCAGCTCGGCGGCCATGCAGGCTCCTTGAGGTCAAATCAGGCCACGGGGAGTGACCGTACGGCAATGAATCTAACAGCGTGGCAACCGATGGCGGGACGGTGATGGCGATGGCGATGCTGGCTCAGGCGCCTCTAATGCAATGTCGCTGATGCCTGGGCTCGCACCCATTCATCAGCGACATCAACCCTCATCCGCGTCATCTGCGGACTACTCCCGGAACGCACCCACAGCGATCGTAGCGTTATGCCCGCCGAAGCCGAACGAGTTGCTCAGCGCCACGTCGACCGCGCGCTCCACCATCGTGTTGGGTGCCGACGGCAGGTCGCACGCCGGATCGGGCGTGAACTGGTTGATGGTCGGCGGCACCTTGCCCTGCGTGGTAACCAGCAGCGAGACGATGAATTCCAGCGCTCCCGCCCCACCCAGCAAGTGACCCGTCATGCTCTTGGTGGAGCCGAAGATCAGCCTGGACGCGCCCTCGCCGAACACACCCTTCACGGCCCTGGTCTCGGCGGCGTCGCCCTGGGGCGTGGAGGTGCCATGGGCGTTGACGTATCCCACGCGGGATGGATCGATGCCGCCATCGGCCATGCACAGCTTCATGGCCGCCTTGGCGCCGTGGCCATCGTCGGGCGGGGCCGTGATGTGGTGGGCATCGCCGCTGGCGCCGTAGCCCAGCACTTCGCCCAGGATGGTGGCACCGCGGGCCTGCGCATGCTCCAGGCTCTCCAGCACCACCATGCCGGCGCCATCGCCCAGGACAAAGCCGTCGCGGTCGAGGTCAAACGGACGGCTGGCTGTCGCGGGATCGTCGTTCCGCGATGAGAGCGCCTTCATGTTGGAAAATGCCGCCACGGTGAGGCCGGTGATTGCGGCCTCCGACCCGCCGGTGATCATGACATCGGCGGTGCCCTGCTGCACCATGCGGAATGACTCGCCGATGGCATGCGCCGAGGAGGCACAGGCAGACACGGTGGCGAAGTTGGGACCCCGCGCGCCGTAGCGGATCGAGACCAGCCCGGCGGCGATATCGGGAATGAACATCGGTACGAAGAAGGGCGAGACCCGGTCGGGGCCCTTCAGGATGTACGCGGCGCAGTTCTCCTCGTACGTCTGCATGCCGCCGATGCCGCTGCCGATGACGACTCCCGCGCGATCGGCATCGGGTACGCCGTTCTCGAACCCGGCCTGGGCCATTGCCTGGGCGGCTGCCGCGAGCGCGAACTGGGCGAAGAGATCGTACCGACGGGCTTCCTTGCGGTCGATGTACTGCAGGGCGTCAAAGCCCTTCACTTCACAGGCGAACCGGACCGACAGCCGCGCCGGGTCAAACTTGGTGATGGGCGCAGCGCCAGAGCGCCCCTCCAGCAGGGCGCTCCACGTTGATTCGACATCGTTGCCGACCGGGGACACCACTCCCAGGCCGGTGACGACCACACGGCGCGCCAACCCGCTACTTCCCGATCTTGGTGTGGAGATAGGCCAGCGCATCTCCAACGGTCCGCATCTTCTCGGCGTCCTCGTCGGGGATGTCGATGTCGAACTCCTTCTCGAAGGCCATCACCAGTTCCACGGTGTCGAGGCTGTCGGCGCCCAGGTCCTCCATGAAGCTCGCCTCGGCGGTGAGCTTCTCGCGCTCCACGCCCAGCTCCTCGACGATGATGTCTCTGACCTTCTCCTCAACGTTGTCCATGACGTCCTCGGGTTGGATTTGAACAGCCCCGCATCACATAGTCATGCCGCCGTCCACCACGAGCACCTGGCCCGTGACGTAGGCAGCAAGGTCCGATGCCAGGTACAGCACCGCTCCGGCAATGTCCTCCGGCTGGCCCAGCCGGCCCAGCGCAATGCTGTCTAATAATGCCTTCCGCGCGTCCTCCGGCAAGGCGTTTGTCATGTCGGTCTCGATGTACCCCGGCGCGACACAATTGGCCGTGATCCCCCGGCTGGCATACTCCCGCGCGACCGCCTTGGTGAAGCCGATCAGCCCCGCCTTGCTGGCGGCGTAATTGGCCTGGCCCTTGTTGCCGGTGAGGCCCACGATGCTGCTGATATTGATGATCCGCCCGTTGCGGCGCTTCATCATCCCCTTGATCACGGCGCGGGTGGTGTGGAATGCGCCCTTGAGGTTGGTGTCGAGCACCTCGTCCCAGGCCGCGCTATCGAGCCGCAGCAGGATGTTGTCGCGGGTCACGCCAGCGTTGTTGACAAGGATGTCCACCCCACCCAGCCCTGACTCGATCTCCGCGATTGCCTTGTCGACCTGCGCCTCGTCAGCAACGTCACACGTCACGCCGATCGTCCCGCCGCCCAGACGGCCCGCCGCCTCGGCGGCTCGGCCAGCATCGCGGCCGCTGATGGCTACCTTGGCACCGCTCGCCACCAGCGCCTGCGCGATGGCGAACCCGATGCCCCGGGTGCCGCCGGTGACAAACGCGACCTTGCCGGTGAGGTCAAGCGATGTCATGACCGGATCGGCGCCGTGAAACCCGCGAGGTCGGCGGCGGTACCCGCTGCCGCGGTGGCGCTGCCGGGTGCGATGCGGCGGATCAATCCGCTCAGCACCGTGCCAGGGCCGATCTCGAGGAACGAGGCGTCACCGCCCAGTTGCGCCGCTGCCTCGACGCATTCGACCCAGCGCACCGGCGAGGTCAGCTGCTCCACCAGCAACCGCCGAGCGGCAGCCGCGGTGCGGACCGGCTCCGCCGTCGCATTGGCAAACACGGGAATCCGCGGGTCCTCGAACGGCACTGCGGCCAGCACTTCGGCGAGTCCCTCTGCTGCCGGCGCCATGAGCGGAGAATGGAAGGCTCCACTCACCTTGAGGGGCACCACCCGCCTGGCGCCACGCGCCTTGCAGTTGGCGCTTGCGCGCTCAACGGCAGCGGGGTTGCCCGACACGACCGTCTGGTCCGGCGCATTGAGATTGGCGGCGACCGCGACGTCATCGCTGCCGCTGGCCTCCGCACACGCCGCCTCGACTTCGCTGCTCGGCAGCCCCAGCACCGCGGCCATGGCACCGGGCCGCTGCTGTCCCGCCTCCAGCATCAGTTCACCGCGGCGGCGAACCAGCCGGGCCGCATCCTCCGGGGCAAGCGCCCCTGCGGCCACGTAAGCGCTGTATTCGCCCAGGCTGTGGCCCAGGGCCGCGACCGCCGAAGAGACGCCATCGCCCAGTGCGGCGAGCATCGCCACAGAATGGGCCAGGATGGCGGGCTGGGCATTGTGAGTGAGGGTGAGCTCGTCTTCCGGCCCTTCCCACATCAGGCGGCTGAGCGGCACGTCCAGCGCGGCGTCAATGCGCTCGAACATCTCCCGCGCCGCCGGCGATGCTTCGGCCAGATCGCGTCCCATGCCCACCTTCTGGGCGCCCTGCCCCGGGAAGGCGAGGATCAGCCCCATCGGATCACCGCACTGGCCCAGGTGAACCCTGCCCCGAACGCCACCAGCAGTACCAGCGAATCAGGTCCGATGCGTCCCTGCTGTATCGCTTCGTCGAGGGCGATCGGTATCGACGCCGAGGAGGTGTTGCCGTACCGGTCCACGTTGACCATCACGCGGTCCATCGGCATGCCCGCGTGCTTCGCGGTGGCCTCGATGATCCGGATGTTGGCCTGGTGCGGCACCAGCAGGTCGATCTGGTCCGCCGTGATCCCGGCTCGCTGAATGGCCTCGTCGCAGGCGTCGGCCATCGACCGCACCGCTGCCTTGAAGACCTCGCGCCCCTGCATCTTCAGGAAGTGCGAGCGGTCATCCACCACTTCGTGGCTGATGGGATGCGCCGCGCCGCCGCCGGGACGATAGAGCAGGTCCGCCAGCCGGCCATCGCTGCCGATGAATGTCGAGAGGATGCCCCGAGGGCGATCCCCGGTGGGCTCGGTGCGCTCGAGCACCGCCGCGCCAGCGCCGTCACCGAACAGGATGGCGGTGCTGCGATCCTCGAAGTCGGTGATGCAGGTCAGCTTCTCCGCACCCAGGATCAGCGATCGTTCGCTCTGGCCGGAAGCGATCAGGCCCTCAGCCACGGTCATGGCGTAGAGAAAACCGGGGCACGCGGCGGAGACGTCGAAGGCCGCGGCGCGGTTGGCGCCCAGCACCGCCTGGAGGTCGCATGCGGTTGACGGCAGCAGCCGGTCGGGCGTCGCGGTGCCCAGCACGATGGAGTCGAGATCCGTCGGCGAGCGACCCGCCTGTGCGAGCGCAGCCACCGAGGCGATGCGCGCCAGATCGGTGACACTCTGGTCCGGGCCGGCATGGCGCCGCTCGCGGATGCCGGTCCGCTCGACGATCCACGCGTCGTTGGTGTCGAGCCGCTCCTCGAACCAGGCGTTGGTGACCACCTTCTCGGGAACGGCGGTGCCCAGCCCGGTGAGGCGGGCGATGGGACGGCGCACGGTCATGCCCGCACCGCCGGCGCCTGCTGGGCCAGCTCGGCGGCGATATGACCGCTGAGCCCCGACCGGCACGCCTGCACCGCCACCCGCACCGCGTTCTTGATGGCGTTGGCGCCGCTGGAACCGTGGCAGATGATGGACACGCCGTTGACGCCCAGGAGGGGCGCGCCGCCGTACTCGGAGTAGTCCAGTGTGCGGAACACCCGCTTGATGTCATCGCGCTCGAGCAGCGCCGGTGCGTCGCGCTTGACCATCCGCACGATCAGCCGCGCCACCGACTCGTAGAACTTGAGCACGACGTTGCCCACGAACCCGTCGCAGACCACAACGTCCACCGCGCCGCGGGTGTCGTGGCCGGCGAGGATGTCACGACCCTCGATGTTGCCGATGAAATTGATGCCGGGGAGCGAGCGGAGCAGGTGGTGGGCCTCGCGAACCACCGCGTTGCCCTTCTCGTCTTCCTCGCCGACGTTGAGCAGCCCGACGGCGGGATTCTGGCGGCCGATGATGTCGCGCATGTAGACGGTGCCGAGCAGCGCAAAGCCGGCGAGCTCGCGGGCGGAGCAGTCGACATTGGCGCCGCCATCGAGCACCAGCACGGGATCGTCGGCGGTGGGAAAGAGCGTGGCCACACTGGCACGGTCCACACCGGGATGGAGCCCCAGCAGCACCGTGGATGCCGCCAGTACCGCACCGGTATTGCCGGCCGAGACGAAGGCGTCCGAGCTGCCCGCCTTCTGGAGGCCGAGGCCCACCACGATGCTGGAGTCGCGCTTGGCGCGCACCGCCGCCAGCGGCTTTTCGGCCATCCCGATGACCTGCGAGGCCGGCACGATGTCGATGCGATTGCGGTCAGCCGGCGCCTGTGCGGCAAGCGCCGCTTCGATGGCCTCCGGCTGCCCCACCAGCTGAAGGTGGAGATCGTCGTACTCGGCGAGCGCGCGGAGGGAACCCTCGATTTCAGGGTTGGGGGCTTGATCGCCACCCATCGCGTCCACTGCGACGCGGATCACGCCTACTGGTCCTCGACCTCGACCCGCTTCTTGCCGCGATAGTAGCCGCAGGAGTCACAGACCCGATGCGGGAGCCGGGGCGATCCGCACCGGGGACAGGACTGCGAGGCCACCGCGGGGGCCGCGTCGTGTCCGCGGCGAAGCCGCTTGCGGGACTTGGACGTGCGTCGCTTGGGGACTGCCATGGATTCCTCAGTTAGTTTCGGCGGCAACCGCGCAGTTGCACGGCCCCGCATTCAAGTCCGCCCCGCATTCGGGGCAGAGTCCGGCGCAGTCCTCGCGACACAGCACGAAGGGCGACACCGCCAACGCCAATTCCTCCCGCAGCACCGACCCCAGATCGAGGTGCGTGGGGTTCACGGGAAGCGGATAGATACTCGGGTCGTCCGCGGCGTCGGGGTCGGAACTGAACAGCACGTTCAGATCCAGCTCGATGTCGTGTTCGACGTCTGTGAGGCACCGGCGGCACGCGAACCGTGCCCGGGTTCCGACCTGGGCACGGAAGAGGTATTCACCGCTGTCAGCGGCCTGGACCAACCCGTCCACTTCCACCGGCTCAACGAGGTCCAGGTCCAGTCCCTCAAACATTGCGTCGCCCGCGGCCACGTCTGCCCGTACTTCCACCGGGCCGTGCCGGAGCTCCCGCAGATCCACTCGAAGCATAGCCAGTAAAGCTAATACTGGCTGGGAGTTACTTCAAGCTGGTCAACCCGGGCCCCAGAGGCCTGCCAGCTCGTGCTCGGGGAAGAAGAAACCGATCTCCCGGGCGGCATTTTCGTCGCTGTCCGACCCATGTACCGCGTTCCGGCCCTTGGACTCGGCGAACAGCTTCCGGATGGTGCCCTCGGCCGCCTCGGCAGGGTCGGTGGCGCCGATGACGGCCCGGTAGTGGGCCACCGCATTGTCACGTTCCAGCACCAGCGGCAGGCAGGGTCCGCTGGTCATGAACTCGACCAGGTCCGGGTAGAACGGCCGCTCCCGATGGACCTCGTAGAAGGCCCCCGCCTCGGCGCGGCTCAGCCGCACCAGCCGCGCTGCCCGCACCACGAAGCCCTCGCGCTCGAGATGGGCCAGGATGTCACCGCTGCGGCGGTTGGCCACTGCATCGGGCTTGATGATCGCCAGGGTCCGGTTCATGCCTTGCTCATCGTTGGCGTTGACTTCAGTTCGGCCTGCACCAGTTCGACCACGTCTACCGGGCGCTTCATGACCCGGATCCCCGCGGTCTCGAACGCCTGCATCTTCTCTTCGGCGGTGCCACTCGAGCCGGAGATGATCGCGCCTGCATGGCCCATCCGCCGGCCCTTGGGTGCGGTCTGGCCGGCAATGAAGCCCACCACCGGCTTGGTCACGTGGTCGGCGACGAACTGCGCCGCCTGCTGCTCGTCGGTACCGCCGATCTCGCCCATCATGACGATCACGTCGGTGGCGGGATCCTCCTGGAAGGCGCGGAGGCAGTCGATGAAGTTGGTGCCGATGATGGGATCGCCGCCGATGCCGACGCAGGTGCTCTGGCCGATCCCGTTCCTGGTGAGGTGATTCACGACCTCGTACGTCAGCGTCCCGCTGCGTGACACCAGTCCGACCCGGCCCGGCGCGCAGATGTTGCCCGGGATGATCCCGACCTTGCTCTCGCCCGGAGTGATGAGGCCGGGACAGTTGGGTCCCAGCAGCCTCGCACCCTTCGACCTGACATATGGCATCACCCTGGTCATGTCCATGACCGGGACGCCCTCGGTGATGCAGGCGATGAACTCGATGCCCGCGTCCGCGGCTTCCATCACCGCGCTCGCGGCGCCTGCCGGCGGCACGTAAATCACCGAGGTGTTGGCGCCAGTCTCCCGGACGGCGTCGGCCACGGTGTTGAAGACCGGCACCTTGCCCTCGAAGGTCTGGCCACCCTTCCCCGGCGTCACACCGGCCACCACGCCGGTGCCGTACTCCATCATCTGCTTCGCGTGGAAGCTGCCGTCGCGGCCGGTGATGCCCTGCACCACCAGGCGGGTGCTGCGATTGATGAAGATGCTCACGCCGCCTCCTTGGCCAGCGCCACGACCCTGGAAACGGCCTCGTCCATGTCGCCCAGCGCCGTCATGCCGATGCCCTGAAGAATCTTCACGGCTTCCTTCTCGTTGGTGCCGGTCAGCCGGACCACGATCGGGACCTGCACCGGGAACTGCTCGAGCGCGGTCTTGATCCCGTTGGCCACGTCGTCGGTGCGGGTGATGCCGCCGAAGATGTTGAAGAGGATCGCCTTCACCGCCGGGTCGGCGGTGATGATCCGGAGCGCGTTGACCACCTTCTCCGGATTGGAGCTGCCACCGATATCGAGGAAGTTGGCCGGCTCGCCGCCGTAGTACTTGACCAGGTCCATGGTGGCCATAGCGAGCCCGGCGCCGTTCACCACGCAGCCGACGTTGCCGTCGAGCTTGATGAACGTCAGTCCCGCCGCGCGCGCCGCGACTTCGCTTGGCTCCTCGGCCGAATCGTCTCGCAGCCGGGCCAGGTCGGGGCGGCGGTCGAGTTCGTTGTCATCGATGGAAATCTTGGCATCCAGCGCGAGCACGTCGCCTTCCAGCGTGGTGACGAGCGGGTTGATCTCGGCGAGGGACGCGCCATTGGCGGTAAACGCAGTCCACAGCTGCTGCATGATCCGCGCGGCGGCCTTCACCTTGGGGTAGTCCTGGTACAGCGTGAGGGCGAGGCCGAGGGCCTGGTGCGGAAGCAGTCCGTAGACCGGGTCGACCGGCAGCCGGGTGATCTTCTCGGGCGATGTGGCGGCGACCTCTTCGATGTCCACACCACCGGCGGCGCTCACCATGTAGACCGGCCGCTGGGTCTCGCGATCCATGATCAGGCCGACGTAGGCCTCGGTCGCGATGTCGGCGGCGGGCACCACCAGCACCTTCTCCACCGTGAGGCCCTTGATGCTCATGCCGATGATGCGGCTGGCGTGCTCCCGCGCCTCGGCCGGTGTGGCGGCGAGCTTCACCCCGCCCGCCTTGCCCCGGCCACCGGTATGGACCTGGGCCTTGACCACCACGGCGCGGCCGAGCTTCCGGGCAATCGCCTCGGCCTCGTCCGGTGTGGCGGCAACGCCGCCCTCGAACATCGGCACGCCTGCCTGCATCAGCAGCTCGCGCGCCTGGTATTCGTGCAGATTCACTCGTCCCCCACCAGGGTAGTGCCGGCCTGGCCCGCGAGGGCGGCCGGTCCGTCAGAAAGTCGCGCGATGATCGCGCGTCCACCACCAGCGCCCGCGAAGGCCAGCGCCGCTTCCACCTTGGGCCGCATGCTGCCGGCGCCAAATGCGCCGTCGGCCATCATCCCTTCCGCCCGGGCCCGGGTAAGCCGCCGAATCGGCTGCGCCGCCGGAGTGCCCCAGTGCTCGTACACCGCGTCCACGTCGGTCAGGATGAGGAGCGCTTCGGCTCCGAGATCCCGTGCCAGCAGAGCCGCCGCGAGGTCCTTGTCCACCACGCCGTCGACGCCTTCCAGTCCCAGCAGCGGATGGGCGTACACCGGGGGGCCTCCCCCTCCAGCCGCGATCACGATCACGCCGGCATTCACCAGATCCCGCACCAGCGGAGCCTCGACCACACCCAGCGGCCGCGGACTCGCGGCCAGGCGCCGCAGGCGACCATTGCCGTCTGCCCGCAGTGCCACTCCCCGGGCGGCGAGCGCCTCCGCCGCGGCGGCGGAGACTTCATGGCCAATCGGCTTGCTGGGCTGGCTGAGCGCGGGATCGTAGGGATCCACCAGCGTCTGGGTGATCAGGGTGACCACCTGACGTTCGACCTGTGCCGAGGCGAGGCCATTCTGGAGCGACTGCTGCAGCATGTAGCCGATCCAGCCCGCGGTGCCGGCCACCAGGACTCCCAGTGGCAGCGGCTCGACTTCCCGGCGAGCCAGTTCGTTGCGCACCAGCTCATCGCCCACCTGGGGGCCGTTGCCATGCACGATGGCGATGCGCCAGCCGTCGCGTGCCAGCTGCACGATGGGCGCGATGCTCTCGCGGGCGTGGAGGAACTGGTTGGTGATGGTGGCCGGCTCGCCGCCATGCGCCAGCGCGTTGCCACCGAGCGCCAGCACGGCAATTCGATTCACAGAGCCTCGTCCGCGCGGGCGAAAAAGCCCCGGAAGTTAACGGGCGTATCTGGCAGATTCAACATCCACAGATCATCTGTGGAGCGTCTGGCGCAGGGCGTCGAACGCGCGGCCGAAGGCGGTGAAGTCGCCCCGCTTGAGCGCCTCGTCCGCCACCTGGAGCCAGTACCGCGCGTCGACCAGAGCGCCGCCCTCGCCTGCTGCAGGTGGCAAGGGTGCGTCCCCGCCGAGGAGATTGCGCCACGCCAGGTCGAACGTGCGCCCGGCCCCTGCCCGGTCGGCGATCGCCACGTTGACCCAGACGACCGCCGGGCGCGCGCCCTGCCGTGCGGCGGTGAGCACCTGCAGTGCGGCCAGTCCCGAGTCGGACCTGAAGAAGTACACCCGCCCCGCCTGAGCGGTCGCGCCGGCAGCGGCCAGGGAGTCATGCACCGGGGCGTAGGTGGCAAACCGTCCCCAGAGCCGCGCCAGTCCTTCGGGATCCAGCACGGGCCAACGCTCGGTGTCGACCCAGAGCAGGTCGCCGTCGGGGCGTCCGACCAGCAACGCTGAAACCAGACCGCGCCTCTCGACTCGAAGCGGAGCGACCAGTAGCAGCGATCCGGTCGAGTCCCAGCTCTGCAGGATCGGATGCGCGTCGGGCTGGGGCGCGAGCTCGAGTTCCCGACGCCTGGCCACCAGCTGCGCTTGCACGTTGAACAACTCGAGAGGCGGGGTGCCCGCGCTCAGCACGTCGCCCGGCAGCTCCCGCTCCACCATGTCGCCCGCGAGTGTTGCCCACGCGGCCGCGAGGGGTCCGGCGCGCTCACGCAGGACAATCCGGACACGACCCGACTCGGCGTCAACCAGCCCGGCAAATCCCGCATCCAGGTGGTTCGCGTCGCCGCCGGTCCAGCGCTGGTGCGCCACCAGCGGCCAGGTCTGGCTGCTGACGTAGCCGTCGGCGATCCACGTCAGCCGGCCGTGGCTCAGCGCCAGGCGGGGAGCGTTCCACGCCGCGTACGGTGCGAGCTTCTCGAGGCGGCCCCGTGGGTCGAGCACCCAGTCGATGCGATCACCCGGACCGTCGCCCGAGAGCAACGATGGCTCCTGCAGCGCCCACGAGAGCACGGCCCGCCGGATCGCCCCCGTGGCCGACACTCCACGGGGCGTCTCCACCGCCACCGGTTCCGGCGCGTCCGGCCGGATGGCGCCAGCTCCCAGTGAGCCCGCCGCATAGAGCGTCGGGTAGCCGAGTGAGTCCGAGGGCGGAAACGAGAGCGGCACGCCGCCGGCGCCAGTCTGATCGGCAGCGATCACGTAGGACGCAGCCTGCTCGTCACTGCCCTCGACCAGCGCGAGCCAGGCCGGCCGGAGCTCGCCGCCCGCCGAGTGGCTGGCCGGCCAGACCCCAATCGGTGGTGTCGCCTCGGGAAAGATCTTGCGGACTACCTCGCGATCGAACACGGGCGCCGCCAGCACGCCGGGCAGCTCCGCGGCGCGGACCTGATCCAGCCCGAACGCGCCATCCTCGAATGCCTGGTAGGCGGAGTCCGCCAGCGGAATGTCAGCGGCGGTGCGCGCGACCAGCGGCACACCCACGCGCCCCACGGCCGTGGCAGCGGCCAGGACCGCCCAGCCGGCAGCCACGAGGGCGTGCCTGCCGGTGAAGGCCCACGCAGCACTGAGCAACGCGGCCATGAGCGCGGTGCCGGTGAGCGACGGCGCCACCAGTGCGACCCGCCGGAATCCGCTCACCGTGGGAGCGCCGTCGGCGGCGGCTACGTAACTCGACGGCTCCAGCGCGAAGCCTGCCGCCAGGACCGCCGCGAGCACGGCGAGCAGCAGGCCGAGGTGCACCCGGGCATGGTCGTTGATGGCCGGCTTCCTGCGCTCCAGCCTGACCGCGCCGATCACCGAGTAGAGCACCAGGCAGAGCGCGAACCCGACCAGAGCCAGCGTCAGGGCAAAGTCCTGGACCAGTTGCAGCAACGGCAGGCGGGTGACGTACGTGCCGGCATCGCGCCCCAGCAACGGCTCCACCAGGCCCCAGGTGGTGGTTTCCGACGCCAGCGCGACCGCGCGCCAATGGCTCGACTTCCCGACGCCACTCAACAGGCCAAGCAGCAGCCCCAGCGCAACCGCAAGCGACAGCAGTGCACCGGGACGCACCGCTTCCCGGAACTCGAGGTTGCCTACATGGCGCGGGATCTGGACCGAGCCGACGGCCCGGGTGAGGTAGAGCAGGTTGCCGGTGTACCAGGCCCACGCGAGGAGGCAGGCCGTCGCATCGATGGTGAACAGCAGGAGGTGCCAGCCGGTGAGGAAGTCGGCGGCATCGGGCGAGAACTGCGCGGCCCACCAGCGGTCGGCCAGGACGACGGCGGTCCACCGTCCCAGGAACAGCAGCAGAACGACGAGAGCCAGGGCAGCGAGCAGCCCAGTCCTCCGGCGGTTCACGGACTCAGGCGCGCACGCCCTGCTCGGCGAGCCACGCCATCACCTCCGCCTGGTAGGCATCGAGCGACGCCTGGCTGGTGGACTCGAACCGCAGCACCAGTACCGGCTGGGTGTTCGATGCGCGGATCAGCCCCCACCCGTCCGGGAACGACATCCGCACGCCGTCGATGGTATTGACCGGATAGCGCTGGCTGAAGTACGCCGCGGCCTTTTCCACGATGCCGAACTTGACGTCATCAGGACACGGCACCCGGATCTCGGGCGTCGAGACGGTGGTGGGAACGTCGGCGAAAAGCCGCGCCAGTCCGCCCGGATGCCGGGAGACGATCTCGATGAGCCGCGCGGCCGCAAAGAGCGCATCATCGAAACCGAAGTAGTCGCCGCCGAAGAAGATGTGCCCGCTCATCTCGCCGGCCAGCGGTGCGTCGAGTTCCTTCATCCGCGACTTGATGAGCGAGTGCCCGGTCTTCCACATCTCCGGCACGGCACCGGCGGCCGTCAGTGCCTGCGGCAGTACCTCGGAGCACTTGACGTCGAAGATGACCGGCACGCCCTTGCCGAAGCGGCGGACGGCGTCGCGGCCATACTGGATGAGCAGCAGGTCGCCGAAGATGATGCGCCCGTTCTCGTCCACCGCGCCGATTCTGTCGCCGTCGCCGTCGAATGCGATCCCCAGCTCGGCGCCACTGCGCCGCACCTCGGCCTGGAGGTCCACCAGATTTTCCGGGACCGTGGGATCGGGATGGTGATTGGGGAATGTGCCGTCCGACTCGCAGAACAGCCCCGTGATCTCGGCGCCCAGCTCGCGCAGCGTGCCCACCGCCACCACGCTGGCCGCGCCGTTGCCGCAGTCCACCACCACTCGCACCGGACGCTCGAGCTTGTGGCGCTCGACGATGGCCTCGCGATAACGCCGGAGCACGGTGCTGTCGGCCCGCTCCTCGCCTGCCCCCTCACGCCAGCTCTCGGTGGTGATCGTCTCCCACAGCGCGAGGATGGCCTCGCCATGGAGCGCACCGCCGGCCAGCACCATCTTGAAGCCGTTGAACTCGGGCGGGTTGTGAGAGCCGGTGATCTGCACGCCACCATCGGTTTCGAGCGCGTGGACCGCGAAGTACAACGCCGGCGTGGGCACGACCCCGATATCGATCGCCACGGCACCAGCCCGCACCAGCCCGCGCCTGATCCCCGCGGCCAGCCGGGGCCCCGAGGGACGATTGTCGCGGCCGACAGCGATTACCGGCTGGCGTCCGAGGCGTTCCCAGGCCGCGGTACCGAACGCCCGGCCCAGCGCTTCGGCCAGGTCGGGCGTCAGTTCCTGGTCCACGATGCCGCGGACGTCGTATTCCCGGAAGATCGTCCTGGGAACTTGCATCGTTCAGCGCCCCGCCATCGGCATCACGGTTTGCGCCAGGGTCGCGGCACTTCGCAGGCTGGCATCGACGATGCCCGACGGCAGGATGCCGAACACCACCACAGCGGCAATTGTCGCGAAGACGATGGCGGCGCCGGGCTGCGCCAGCACCAGTTCCTTCCAGGCCGGCCGCTCTCCCTCGGGCTTCATGTACATCGACATGATGAGTGGAAGGTAGTAGCCCGCACTCACCACGCTGGTGATGACCAGCACCACCGGCAGCAGGTAGTGGCCCTCGGCGAGCACTGCCTGCAGAATGGTCCACTTGCCGATGAACCCGATGGTCCCCGGGAAGCCCAGCAGGCTGAGCATGCAGATGGCCAGGCCGAGCGCGGTCCATGGCCGCCGCCGGGCCAGGCCCGCCACGTCATCAAAGCGGACATCCCGCTCGCCGCCGGTGCCCAGCGACCCAAGCAGGGCGAACGCGGCAATGGTCGTGAGGCTGTAGGCCAGGAGGTAGAACAGCACCGCGGCCGCGCCCAGCCGCGTGCCGGGCCACAGCGCCACCAGCAGGTAGCCGGCGTGCGCGACCGAGCTGTAGGCCAGCATCCGCTTCACGTGCTTCTGGGCCAGCGCGATCAGGTTGCCGACTATCATGGTGACCAGCGCCAGCACGCCGATGATGGGCTGCCAGACCTGGTCGAATCCGGGGAAGCTGACCAGGAGCACCCGAGTCAGCGCGACGAACGCGGCGACCTTCACACCCGTGGCCATGAATCCGGTGACCGGCGTGGGCGAACCA
Source organism: Gemmatimonadales bacterium (assembly GCA_035759745.1). GTDB lineage: Bacteria > Gemmatimonadota > Gemmatimonadetes > Gemmatimonadales > GWC2-71-9 > CAMLHP01. The sequence continues at coordinate 24,201 of DASTUF010000062.1, read as the reverse complement.
TCGTACACATCCGGGGCCCACATGTGGAACGGCACCGCGGCCACCTTGAACGCCATGCCAATGATGAGCAGCGCGAGTCCGAGCCGGGCCATGAGCGACGCCGGCCCAATCGCCAGCTGGGCGCCGATGAGCTGGAGGTTGGTTTGCCCGGTGGCGCCGAAGGCGAGTGCGATGCCATACAGCAGGAAGCCGGAGGCGAAGGCCCCGATCAGGAAATACTTGAGCGCCGCCTCGGCCGAGGCCGGGTTGCGGCGGTCATAGCCGGCCAGGACGTACACGCCAACCGACATCACTTCCAGGCCCAGGAAGAGCACGATCATGTCCGCGGCACCCGCGAGAAAGAGCATTCCCACGGTCGAGAGCAGGAGCAGCGGGTAGTACTCGGGCGCTGTCAGCCCCTCGCGGTCGAGGTAGCGGATGGACACGAGGATCGTGGCGAAGGCGGAGAACAGGATCACCGCAGCGCCGCCGAAACGGACCCAGTCGAGGGTGACCATGTGATCCAGCCCGGACGACCGTGCACCCGAACTCCAGAGCCACACCAGCGCCGCGGCCGAGGCCACGACGCCGGCCGCGCTGAGCCATCCGGCCAGGCGGCAATCGGCCGCGGTGCGGTGGCGCCAGGCCACCACCAGCAGCACCAGCAGCGCCCAGGCGGAAAGCACTATCTCGGGCAGCAGCGCCCGGGCGGCACCCATGGGCGAGAAGAGATCGATCACGGCGCCACCTCCCCCTGCCCCAGTACGGTCCGTCCCGCCGGTGCATCGGTCTGCGCCGAAGCCTCAACGAATGCGCGGGCCGCGGGCTCCATGCGGCGCAGGATCGGACCCGGCGCCAGGCCCATCCAGACGATGCCCGCCACCAGCGGCAGCAGCACCAGCACCTCGCGGAACGTGAGGTCGGTGAGTCCCTGGTTCTCGGGGCGGTCCAGCCTGGTGTAGATGATCTTCTGGAGCGCGCCCAGCAGGTAGGCCGCCGCCACGATGACCACGAGGGTGGCGATCACCACCGCCGCGGGGTAGCGCCCGAACGAGCCGAGGAGCACCAGGAACTCGCCGATGAAGCCGTTGAGCCCCGGCAGTCCGATGGAGGCGAGGGCCACCAGGGTGAGCACCATCCCGAAGACAGGCATGACCCGGGCGAGGCCACCGTACTCGGCCAGCTCCCGCGTGTGGCGACGCTCGTACATCATGCCGATCAGGAAGAAGAGCGCACCGGTGGAGAGGCCATGGGCGATCATCACCATCAGGGCCCCCTGCACACTGGCCAGGGTCCCGCCCCAGATGCCCAGCATCACGAAGCCCAGGTGGCTGACCGATGAGTATGCCACCAGCTTCTTGAAGTCAGGCTGGACCATCGCCACCAGCGCGCCGTAGAGGATGCCGATGACCGCCAGCACGACAATGATGGTGCGGACCGGGTCGCCCATCGCCACATCCGGGAAGAACGGCACCGCGAATCGCATGAATCCGTAAGTGCCGATCTTGAGCATGACGCTCGCCAGGATCACCGAGCCGGCGGTGGGCGCCTCGACGTGGGCGTCGGGCAGCCAGGTATGGAACGGGAACACCGGCACCTTGATCGCGAACGCGAGTGCAAACGCGGCGAAGAGCCATGGTGCCAGGTCGCCCGCGGCGGCGGCGTTCCGCAGCAGGTGGTCATAGCCGAACGACAGCTCACCGGTGGCGAGCGCCACCTTCCAGACCAGCGCGATGATCGCCACCAGCATCAGCAGCGACCCGAAGAAGGTGTACACGAAGAACTTGATGGCCGCGTACAGCCGGTTGGCGCCGCCCCAGATCCCGATGATGAAGTACATCGGGATGAGCATGATCTCGAAGAAGACGTAGAAGACGAACAGGTCGAGTGCGAGGAAGCAGCCGATCAGCCCGGCGAGCAGCGCCAGCATGAGGGCGTAGTAGCCCCGCTCACGCTCGGTGATGTAGCGGTAGCTCCCGAGCACGCTGAGCGGGCCCAGCAGCGTGGTCAGCAGCACCATGAACAAGCTGATGCCGTCCAGGCCCACGGCGTAGCTGATGCCCCAGCGTGGCATCCAGGGAATCGCGGTGCGGTACTGCATGCCGGCCGAGGGGTCGAAGTGCCACCACAGCCCCGCGGACACCACGAAGGTCAGCAGCGTGACGCCAAGCGCCACGTGCTTCGCCAGACGCTCGGGTGCCAGCAGCACCAGCGGGATGCCGATCACCGGCAGCAGCACGAGCGCGTGAAGGATCCACTGCCCGTAGTTGAGCGAATCGAGGAAGCCGTTCACGGCCGGGTCACCCGAGCGCGACGCGCAGGATCCACAGTGCCCCCAGCAGGAAGAAGATCACGTAGAGGCCCACCTGGCCGTTCTGCAGCAGGCTGCCCGCCTTGCCCAGCACATGGCGCGAGATCCACGCCGGACCATTCACCGCGGCACCGTCGATCAGGCCCTTGTCCATGAACTTCCAGAGGAACCCACGCGACAGCCCGACGATGGGCCGGACGATGAACCGGTCATAGAGCTCGTCCACCCAGTACTTGTTGGCCAGCACCCGGGCGAACCCCCGCTCCGGCGGCGCGGCATCGGGCGTCAGAATCGGCCGGGCCAGCGTCGAACGAATGCCCAGCCACAACCCGAAGGCACCCACCAGCACGGCGATGCCGACCAGTGCGTACTCGGTGGCACCTTCAGGCAGGTGCAGGCTCGCCACCCATGGCAGCCCGTGGCCGGTTCCGGTGACCGGCTCGAGCCAGTGGTGGAGCCACTCGTTGCCGCCCGCCAGGTGCGGCAGGTTGATCGCACCGCCGATGACGCTCAGGAGGCCCAGCACCACCAGCGGCCAGGTCATGATGGCGGGCGCCTCGTGCAGGTGCTGCTGTTCGGCGGCGCCGGTCCGGTTCTCGCCGAGGAAGGTCATGGCCATGAGCCGCGCCATGTAGATTGCGGTCAGCAGCGCCGCGAGCAGCCCCATTCCGTAGAAGAGATAGAACACCGGCGCGGCCTCACCCCGGGCAAACGCGAACGCCAGGATTTCGTCCTTGGAGAAAAAGCCGGCGAACGGCGGGATGCCGGCGATCGCCAGTGTGGCGAGCAGCATCAGCCAGAAGGTGGTGGGCATCCAGCGCCGCAGCCCGCCCATGTTGCGCATGTCCTGCGCATCGGCATGGGAGTGGGTGGCGTGGAGTGCCTCGTGCATCACGTGGATCACGCTGCCGGAGCCCAGGAAGAGCAGCGCCTTGAAGAAGGCGTGGGTCACCAGGTGGAAGATGCCGGCCACGTAGGCGCCGGTGCCCACCGCGATGAACATGTAGCCCAGCTGGCTCACGGTGGAGTAGGCCAGCACCTTCTTGATATCATACTGGCGGAGGCCGATGGTCGCCGCGAACAGCGCCGTGAGCGCGCCCACACCGGCCACCACGATGCTGGCGGTCTCCGACATGGCGAACAGCACGTTGCTCCGCGCCACCAGGTACACCCCGGCCGTGACCATCGTCGCCGCATGGATCAGCGCCGACACCGGCGTCGGGCCGGCCATGGCGTCAGGGAGCCAGGTGTAAAGCGGGATCTGGGCCGACTTGCCGGTGCACCCCAGGAACATGAAGAGCGCGATGGCGGTGATGATGCCGGTGTTGGCCAGCTGCGGATTGGCGAGCAGCCACTGGTTAACCGCGACGAAGTCCAGTGCGCCGGCCGCCTGGTACAGCGCGAACATCGCCACCAGGAAGCCGAAGTCGCCGATCCGGTTGACCAGGAAGGCCTTGAGGCCGGCGGCGGCATTCTCCTTGACGGTGAACCAGAATCCGATGAGCAAGTACGAGCACAACCCGACGCCTTCCCACCCGATGAACAGTACCGGATAGCTGGCGCCCAGTACCAGCACCAGCATGAACGCGACGAACAGGTTGAGGTACGCGAAGAAGCGGGCGTACCCCTCGTCGGCCCGCATGTAGCCGATGCTGAAGAGATGGATCAGGCTGCCCACCCCTGTCACCACCAGCAGCATGATGGCCGAGAGCTGGTCGTACTGCAGCGCCATTTCGAGCTGGAGGTCGCCCACCGGCATCCAGGTCCAGTAGCGCAGGACGATGGGCGCCTCTGCGTGGAGGCCCCGGAGCTGGAAGAACGCCGCCACGGCCACGACGAAGGCCGCGATGAGCACGGCGGGACCTACCACCGACACCGTGGTCTTGGAGGTCGAGCGCCGCAGCGACAGAAGTCCGTTGACCAGGAATCCCGCGAATGGAAGCAGGATGGTCAGCCAGAGCAGGCTGATGGCGCCGCCCGGCGCGCTAGCGGCGGCCGCCACGGCGGCCTCTTGTGCGAGAGTAGCGGTCGGCATCAGCCCCTGAGCAGGTTGACGTGCTGCAGGTCGACCGACTGCTTGTGCCGGAAGACCACCAGGATGATGGCGAGACCCACCGCGGCCTCGGCGGCGGCGACGGTCATCACGAAGAAGACCATGATCTGCCCCGCCACCCCGTGCAGCTGGGCCAGCGCGATGAACGCCAGGTTCACCGCATTGAGCATGATCTCGATGCACATGAACAGCACGATCGAACTGCGCCGCAGCAGCACGCCCGCGGTGCCAATGCTGAAGAGCACGGCGCTGAGCGCCAGCGCGGGGCCCAGCAGGTCCGGGGGCATGGTCACAGCCTCTTCTTGGCCAGCACCACTGCCCCGATCAGCGCCACGAGCAGCAGGATGGAGGTGATCTCGAACGGAACCAGGTAGGTCTGGAACATCGGCGCGGCCACCGCGCCCACGATCCCGCGTGTGGCGATGGCCTCGGCATTGGCGCTCGCCGCCGGGAAGGCCAGCGCGAGATCGGACGCCATCTGGGGCGACTGGGCCAGCTCGGCCGCCAGTCGCGAGGGCGTGTAGCGCCACAGGGCGAACAGCTCGACCAGGAGCAGGCCCCCGATGGCCACTGCCGCCGCGGTACTCACCGCTCCGCGGGAATACTGTTGCAGCGCATCGACGTTGAGCAGCATGACCACGAACAGGAAGAGCACCAGGATCGCACCCACGTAGACCAGCACCTGGAGCACCCCCAGCAGCTCGGCCTGGAGCAGCACGAAGATCGCCGCCAGCGAGAGCATGGTGGTCAGGAGCCAGACCAGCGACGACACCGCGCTCCGCTGGAGCACGCACATGGCAGCGCCGAGCACCGCCACCGCCGCGAAGATGTAGAAGACCGCCTCGGTCATCACTCGCCCCGGGGATCGGTCGGATCCCACAGCGTCGACACCGCGTGGGGCTGGGACTGGAGCCGCTCGAGGTCGTACACGAACCGGCTGCGGCTGTACTCCGAGTTCTCGTAGTGCTGCCCCACGTGGATCGCCTCCTCGGGGCACACTTCCTGGCAATAGCCGCAGAAGACGCAGCGGAACTCGTCGATCTCGTAAATCAGCGGATAGCGATTGCCCTGCTCGTCCTCGCCTGGCACCAGTTTGATGCAGTTGGCGGGGCAGACCTGGGGACAGAGCCCGCAGGCCACGCACTTGGAGCGGCCCTGCTCGTCGGTGAGCATCCGGTGGGTGCCGCGCCAGCGGGGCGAGAGCGACCAGGTGCCGCGCTCGTCCCGGGTGCTCTTTTCCTCCGGGTACTGCATCGTCACCTTGGTCTCGAACATGTGCTTGAAGGTGAGCGCGAGCCCCTTGAGTGTCGCCCGCACGTAGCTCACCTGCCGCTCGGGGCGCTTCAGCACCTTGACGCCGATGGCCATCAGTCGATTCCCGGGGCGCCCGGGCGCCCGGCCAGCTGGGTACGCGCCGCCGCCGCCGCGAGGCGCCTGCGGCGAGGATCGGATCCACTCACGATTGCCCCGCGATCAATGCCCACCAGAATCACCACGCCGAGCACCAGGCTCACCGCCGTGAGCGCCCAGGCTCGCGTCGCGGGCTCGGTCCAGCCCAGCTGCCCCATGCCCCACAGCGCGAAGGCGATGACCATGATGTACGCCAGCGCCACCGGCAGCATGAACTTCCATCCCAGCGCCATGAGCTGGTCGTAGCGGAAGCGCGGCAGGGTCCAGCGGAGCCACATGATCAGGAAGATCCAGGAGAAGACCTTCGCGAAGAAGAACAGGTGGCTCACCAGCACGGCGAGCACGGTGCCCGATTCGTCCCAACTCGTGAAGGGAATGTCCCAACCGCCGAGGAAAAGCGTGGCCATCATGGCGCTGACGGTGACCATGTTGGCATACTCGGCGATGAAGAACATCGAGAACTTCATCGCGCTGTACTCGGTGTGGTAGCCGGCGGTGAGCTCCGACTCGGCTTCAGGCAGGTCGAACGGCAGCCGGTTGATCTCGGCCAGGCCCGCCACGGCGAAGATGAAGAACGAGACGAAGAGCGGCAGCACGAACCACAGCGTCTGCTGCTGCTCCCGGATCACCGCGCTGAAGCTCACGTCGCCCACCAGCAGCAGCACCGGGATCAGGCTCATCCCCATCGCGACTTCGTAGGACACCATCTGGGCACTGGCACGGAGCCCGCCCAGCAGGCTGTACTTGCTGTTCGATGACCAGCCCGCCAGCGCGATGCCGTAGATCCCCATCGAGCTGATGGCCAGCACGAACAGGAACCCGGCCGGGATGTCCGCCACCACCATCGGCATCATGCCCTGGTGCACGAACCGCCCCAGCAGTGGCAGGGTAAAGTCGAAATCGAGCCGGAGCGGGGCTGCGAACGGGATGACAGCGGACAGCATCAGCGCCGGGATGAACGCCATCGCCGGGGCCACCAGGAACAGCACCCGTGACGATGCCCCGGGGCGGGTTTCTTCCTTGAGGATGTTCTTGAGACCGTCGGCCGCCGGCTGCAGCAGCCCGGCCCAGCCGGCCCGATTGGGGCCGCGCCGGTTCTGCATCCAGGCTGACACCTTGCGCTCCAGCAGGGTCAGCAGCGCGACGCCCACCATGACGACCGTGAAGACCGCCAGCAGTTTCACGACGCTGACCAGCAGGAAGCCCTTCAGCTCCGGCGTCATCGCGCCGCTCCGGCGGTCGCACGCACCGTCTGGCCCACCCATCCCAGCGAGCCATGCGAGAGGTCGGCGAAGGCGGGATACCGCCGGCCGACTTCGATGAACGCATCGGCCGCGGTGGCAGCCGCGTCGGCATCAGGACCGGGACCGGCCAGCACTTCGCCGGCGATCCACCAGCTCGGCCGAGCCATGCCCGGCTGGCTGCGTGCCTGCATGTAGCGCTGAGCCCGGCCATCCCGGTTGACGTACACCCCGTTCTCCTCGGCCATCGTAGTCACCGGAAGCACCAGCTCGGCGCGGTGGTGGAAGTCCGCCACCACCGTGCCCAGCACCACCAGCGTTCCAGTCACTTCCTGCAGCCGCTGCTCCTCCTCGGCATCAAGGTTGGCGTCGAGCACGACGACAAGGTCCGCGCTGCCCGCGGCAGCGAGTGCCCCGTCCCAGTCACGGGTGTAGCCCAGCCGTTCGGCGCCGTGCACGTTGGGCGCCCGCTCGGCACGCAGGGCGAGGTTGGGTACCCCGGCCAGCGGTGCCTCGGGTCCAGTGGGCACCCGCACCGCTGCCGTCACGTCGAAACCGTCGAGCATCGCCCGCACCAGGCCGAGCGATTCGACCGAGCTACGCGCCGAGGCCAGAAGCACCGCCTTGCCGCTTCCGCCGGCGAGCTGACCCAACCGGTCGAGCGCGGTATCCCAGTCGGCGGCGACGGCCCTGGTGCCCTGGCGCACCAGCGGTGCCTCGATCCGGTCGCCCCGGTTCATCCACCGGTAGTCCATCCTGCCGGTGTCGCACATGAAGTGGCGGTTGACGTCCATGTTGGGCCGCGGCTTGAGCCGCACCACCGCATCGTCGCGGGTCTCGATCGTGATGTTGCAGCCCTGGGAACACCCGGTGCAGATGCTCGCGGTCTTGTCGAGCTCCCACGCCCGGGCCTTGTGGAGGAAATCCTTCGAGACCAGCGAACCGACCGGGCAGAGATCCACCACGTTGCCCGACCAGGGATGATCCAGCAGCTGCTCCTCGGCGATGCCGATGAAGGCCCGGTCACCGCGCTCGCTCACATTGAGCACGGGGGTCTTGGCCACGTCATCCATGAAGCGCACGCAGCGGGTGCAGAGGATGCAGCGGTTGGTTACGTAGAGGATGTCGGGGCCGAAATCCTCGACCGGGTTGTAGCGCTTGGGGTAGTCGCTGTAGCGGGTACCTGCGCGGCCTTCCTGGAAAGTGTAGTCCTGCAGCTCGCACTCGCCGGACTGGTCGCAGATCGGGCAGTCGAGCGGATGATTGATGAGCAGGAACTCGAGGACGCCGGTGCGCGCCTTCCTGGCGCGCTCACTGCTGACGTGCACCACCTGCCCCTCCGCCACCGTGGACACGCAGGCGGGGAGCAGCTTGGGCGCCTTCTCCACTTCCACCAGGCACATGCGGCAGACCGCAGGTGCCGGCAGCGAGGGATGGTAGCAGTAGTGCGGCACGAGAACGCCGGCCTGCTTGGCGGCCTCGATGATCGTGGTCCCCTTGGGCACCTGGACCTGGGCGCCCTCGATGGTGACGGTGACCAGTTCTTGCGTCATGCGATCCCGGTTTCGAAGTAGGCCATGGGGGTCGGGGTGACGCTCACGCGAGCGCCAGGACCGGCGCCCGCTCCCGGCGGATGTACGCCTCGAACTCGCCGCGGAACTTCCGGATCCCGCTCACCACTGGCGCCGCGCACGAGTCGCTGAGCACGCAGATGGTGGTGCCGGTCATGTTGTCCGCCAGGTCGAGCAGGAGATCGAAGTCGGACTCCTTGCCCTTCCCCGAGAGGATCCGCTCGAGGATCCGCGTGGTCCAGGCGGTGCCTTCGCGGCACTGGGTGCACTGGGCGCAGCTCTCGTGGGCGTAGAAGCGGGCCAGCCGCATGATCTGGTAGACCATGTCGGCGGAGTCGTCCATCACGATCATGCCGGCCGAGCCGAGCATCGAGCCCTTCTCGATCAGTCCCTCGTAGTCCAGCAGCGCGCTCTCGGCTTCCTCCGCGGTCATGATGGGGACCGAGGAGCCACCCGGGATCACCGCCTTGAGGGTCCGGCCGGGTCGCATGCCGCCGCACATGTCGTACAGCAGGTCCTTCATCGGCGTGCCGAGCGTGACTTCGTAGTTGCCGGGGCGCTGCACGTGGCCGCAGACCGAGATGAGCTTGGTGCCGGTGCTCTTGGGATTGCCCCTGGAGAGCGACTTGTACCACTCGGCGCCCCGCACCAGGATGTGGGGCACCGCGGCCAGCGTCTCGACGTTGTTGATCGTGGTGGGCATGCCGAACAGGCCCGCGGCCGCCGGGAAGGGCGGCTTGATGCGCGGATTGCCGCGGCGGCCCTCGATCGAGTTCATCAGGGCGGTTTCCTCGCCGCAGATGTAGGCGCCGGCGCCACGATGCAGCGTGATGTGGATGGTCTTGCCGCTGCCCATCGCGTTGTCGCCCAGCGTGCCCGCGGCGTACGCCTCGCGCACCGCCTCCGACATGATGGTCCACGGCTCGGTGAACTCACCCCGGATGTAGATGTAGCAGCGCTCGGCGCCGATGGCGTAGGCGCCGATGGCGCAGCCCTCGATCAGCGCGTGCGGCGTCCACCGCATGATCTCCCGGTCCTTGAAGGTCCCGGGCTCGGATTCGTCGGCGTTGCAGACCAGGTAATGGGGCTTGCCGTCACCCTTGGGCATGAAGCTCCACTTGAGCCCGGTGGGAAAGCCGGCGCCACCCCGGCCCCGCAGACCCGAGGCCTTCATGTCCTCGATGATGGCCTCAGGTGCCATGCCGAGCGCCTTGCGGAGCCCTTCGTAGCCACCCCGCTCGACCCACCCGGCGTGGGTGCGCGCTCCGGCATCGCCGAAGTACTTCGACAACACCACGGTTTCGCCGGCGTGGCTGGGATGCGGGAAGCCCATTACGGATACCTCGCCAGCAAGTCCGGCACCTTGTCGGGCGTCACGCTCTCGATGAAGTCGTCGCCCACCATGACCGGCGTCGCGAATCCGCACGCACCCAGGCACTCGACCTCGACCACGGTGAAGCGGCCGTCCGGACTGGTGGTGCCGGCTTCCCCACAGCCGGTGTGCTCCAGCAGCGCCTTGACGGTGTCCTCGGCGCCGCAGAGTCCGCAGGGCGACGTGGTGCACACCTGGATGAAGTGGCGCCCCACCGGATGGGTGTGGTACATGGTGTAGAACGTCACCACGCCCTTCACGTACGCCGGGGTCAGCCCCAGCACTGTCGCCACTTCGCTGATGGCGGGCTCGCTGATCCACCCGCGGCGCTCCTGGACCATCCACAGCGCCGGCAGGAGCAGCGCCTGCCTGGTGGGATACTCGGCGAAGCGCTGCTCAAGTTCGGCCAGCGTGTCGCCGGTGAAGACCGGCTCGTACGGCTGCGCGTCCACGGCGTGCACGGCGCTCTGCGCGGCGCTCATCGATCCACCTCACCCATCACGATGTCCACGCTGGCGTTGATGGCAATTACGTCGGACAGCAGCGCGCCCTCGCACATGTGCGGCAGCGCCGAGATGTTGATGAACGATGGCGGGCGAATCCGCCACCGCACCGGCTTGGCGCTTCCGTCGGACACCATGTAGTAGCCCAGTTCGCCCTTGGGATTCTCGATGCCCATGTACGCCTCGCCCGCCGGCGGCTTGACGCCTTCCATGACCTGCTTGAAGTGGTAGATCATGGCTTCCATGTCGCTCATTGCGCGCGACTTGGGCGGGAGGATCACCCGCGGGTCGTCCACATTGATGGGGCCGGGCCGGAGCCGGTCGAGGGCCTGCTCCAGGATCCGGGTGGACTGGCGCATTTCCTCCATCCGCACCGTGTAGCGATCGTAGATGTCGCCATGCTCGCCGACCGGAACGTCGAAATCGTAGGTCTCGTAGTCGAGGTACGGCCGGTCCTTGCGGACGTCGTAGTCCACGCCGCTGGCGCGCAGCATCGGGCCCGAGAGCGAATAGTTGATCGCGTCCTCGCGGCTCATGACACCCACGTCCTGGGTGCGGCCGATCCAGATGGCATTGCGGGTGAACATGGTGTCCACTTCGTCCAGCGTGGACGGGAAGGTGCGGCAGAACTCGCGCAGCCCGTCCTCCCACCCCTCGGGGATGTCGGCCATGAGGCCGCCAACCCGGGTGAGGCTGGTGGTGAGCCGGGCGCCGGTCCACGCTTCCTGCAGGTCGTAGATTCGCTCGCGCTCCTGGAACGACCACAGGAATGGGGTGTAGGCACCAAGGTCGATGCCGGTGGTGCCGAGCCAGACGATGTGCGAGATGACGCGGCTCATCTCGCAGGCAATCACCCGCAGCACCTTGCACCGCTCGGTGAGCTCGATGCCCATCAGCTTCTCGACCGCCAGCGCCAGGCCCACGTTGTTGGCCATGGGCGACAGGTAGTCGGTCCGGTCGGTGAGCGGGATCAGCTGGTTGTACTGGCGGTACTCGCCCAGCTTCTCGAAGCCGGAGTGGAGGTAGCCAATGTGCGGGATGCAGCGAAGGACGGTCTCGCCCTCCAGCTCCAGCACCAGCCGAAGGACGCCGTGGGTCGCAGGGTGCTGCGGGCCGATGTTGACCAGCATGCGCTCGGAGTCGACGCCGTCGTCATACGCCGAGTTGCTCACCCCCAGTGGCGCGTGCCGGACCCGGCCCTCGGCGTCGAGCGTCGGGGTCTTCAGTTCCATCTCCACCGTGCGCGAACTCATCGCAGCACCCCCCGCTCTCCGCGGGCGAGGCGCTCTCGCATGTCCGCCGGCAGCTCGGTGTAGGCCTCGGCGATGGAGAGTTCTTCCATCGAGTAATGCGCCTCCGGATTGGCCCCAAGCGCCTGGCGGGTCTGTTCCGCGCGATTGAAGTGCCCCCGCAGCGGGAACGACTTCCGCAGCGGATATCCCTCGACATACGTCTCCCACATCAGCAGTCGGCGCAGATCCGGATGCCCCGTGAACACGACGCCGAACATGTCGTACGCCTCGCGCTCCAGCCAGTCGGCGCCCTTCCAGAGATCCCACACCGTCGCCACTTCAAGGTCCTTCGTGGGATCGAGCGGAATCTTGACGCGCAGGTCGGCCTTGCGATCGAGCGAGCGCAGCTGGTAGACCACCTCGAGCGGGAGTTCAGGATCGCGGTACTCGACGGCGGTGATGTCGGTGAGGTAGTTGAACTGCTCGGCCGGATCGTCGCGGAGCCACGCCAGGATGTCGTGCGCCTGGCCATTGGCCACGTGGACGATGGTGTCGCCGCAGACCACGGCAGCGCCGAGGATTGCCTCGCCGAAGCGGGCACGGAGCCGCGCGACGGACGGCGAGAGCGCCGCCGGTTCAGCCGTGGCCGTCATGCCGACCGGGTCTGGTGAATCGAGTTGCCGAAGGGCTCGGAGAGCTCGTCCACGCGAGCGGGCGGGAGGAATAGCCCGTCCGGGCCCACCAGGTGCTCGTCGCGCAGCAGCGGATCGGCCAGCGACTCGCCCCGAATCTTCTTGTGGAGCAGCATGATCCCGTAGATCAGCCCCTCGGGACGAGGAGGGCACCCCGGCACGTACACGTCCACCGGGATGATGGTGTCGATACCCTGGACCATCGCGTAGTTGTCGAAGATGCCGCCCGAGGATGCGCACGCTCCCATCGAGATGGCCCACTTGGGCTGGGGCATCTGGTCCCATACCCGACGAATGACCGGCGCCAGCTTGAACGGCAGCCGCCCCGCGCAAATCAGCACGTCCGCCTGGCGCGGCGAGAAGCTCTGGCGTTCCATCCCGAACCGGGCGAGGTCGAAACGGCTGGCCGCGGTCGCCATGTATTCGATGGCGCAGCAGGCGGTGCCGAATGGCATGGGCCACAGCGATGCGGCGCGCGACCAGTTGGTGAGGTAGTCGAGCGTGGTGGTGATGAAGTTGGGCGACTCGGCCGAAATGACCGTGCTGCCCTCCGCCCGGGCGGTGGCCGGGTTCAGTCCCATTCGAGGGCTCCCCGCTTCCAGATGTAGACGTAACCGACGGTCAGAACCAGCACGAACAGGAACATCTCGACCAGCAGGAGTCCGCTCATGTCGGTGAGCTGGCGAAAGGCCACGGCCCACGGAATCATGAAGACCGTCTCGATGTCGAAGATGATGAACAACATCGCGACCAGATAGAACTTGACCGAGAACCGGTCGCGGGCGTCGCCCAGGACCGGCATGCCTGACTCATACGGCGCGAGCTTGACCGGTGTCCGCTTGCCCCACGAAAGCCAATGGGAAAGCGCGATCATCATGATCGCGTTGGCGATCACGAAGACGAGCAGCAACAGAACCGGAATGTAGGGCTGGAGCATGGACGATGCGTTGGCCCGAAAAGTGAGAAATTCCGCCGGAAGCGCAGGGAATCTAACCCGCCCCGGAAGGTCGTACAACCCGCTCCGGCACCAGCACTTACCCTCCCTTATATTCCGTCCCGTTCCGACGCCAGGCACTTCCCGACCGACCCGAGGCCCCATGTCCATCAAGTCCGACCGCTGGATCCGCCGCATGGCCACCGATCACGCGATGATCGACCCGTTCACGGACCAGCAGGTCCGCGCGGTTGACGCCAAGGGGCGCAAGGTGATCTCGTACGGGGTGTCATCCTACGGCTATGACATGCGGGTGGCGCCGGAGTTCAAGATCTTCACCAACGTGCTGAGCGCGATCGTTGATCCGAAGGAATTCGACTCGAAGAGCTTCGTGGAATTCGAGGGGGATGTCTGCATCGTCCCGCCCAACAGCTTCGCGCTGGCCCGGTCGGTGGAGTACTTCCGCATTCCCCGCAACGTGCTCACCATTTGCGTCGGCAAGAGCACCTACGCCCGCTGCGGCATCATCACCAACGTGACGCCGTTCGAGCCCGAGTGGGAAGGACACGTGACGCTGGAGATCAGCAACACGACGCCGTTGCCCGCCCGGATCTACGCCAACGAGGGCATCTGCCAGGTGCTCTTCTTCGAGGCGGACGACGACGATATCTGTGAGGTGAGTTATGCCGACAAGGCGGGCAAGTACCAGGCCCAACGAGGGGTGACGTTGCCGAGGCTCTAACAAGTAGCGAGTGGGAAGTGGGAAGTGGAAGGAATTGATCCTTACCGCCCACTTCCCACTCCCCACTTCCCACTTTCAGGGAATGACGTCCGTCACATCAAATATCATCAGCGCCGGTCCCCCCGGGGCCGGGTCGCGCGCGGCGAAGACGTAGGTCCGGCCGGCGATGGTGGCGGTGGTGCCGGTGTGCAGCCCGCCGCTGGGAGAGGCCACCGGGTAGTGGTCGATCAGCACTGGCGCAAGCGGGTTGGCCAGGTCGTACAGGTGAAGCCCTGCCCCGTCCCCGTACTCGCTGGTCACCAGCATCCAGCTTCCGTCGCTGCTCACCTCGACATCGCTGACGGTGCTCACGCCGGCCACAGTCACCGAGCTGGACAGCGTCGGCGCGCCGGAGCCGTCCAGGCTCCACACCTTGATCTGGTTGCCCGTCATGCGTGACCCGCCACCCCAGGTGCCGGTATAGGCCACCGCTCCGTCGGGGTGGATCCACAGGTCCGATCCGAACCGGTCGGTCACGTTATTGCCGCCTGCCAGCGGGCTCATCGCTCCGCCAGCAGTTCCCAGCTGCCAGAAGCCCGACAGCATGTCCGAGACATAGAGATCCCCGTCAGGGCCCAGCATCACCCCCCAGACGAAGGTGTTGCCGGCGCCACCCGGTCGAATCTCGTCTATCACCCGACTGGAGAGGTCGCCACTGAGCGTACCGGACACATCGAAGGACACCACACCGCCATTGTAGTACGCAGCGTAGAGGATCTGGTTCGGCTCGTCCATCCAGAAGTTGTGGATGCCCACGGTCTCGGCGTCCACATCGGGATGGTGGTACGTCGCGACTTCCAGCGGCGCGGCGAGGTTGGAGACATCCAGCACGTGCAGGTCGCCGGTGGATGAGGTGCCGACCAAGCCGGGGCCTTCCTCTCCCACAAACAGGTAGCGCTTCTCGCCTCCCGGGGCGTGGAACCACCACCCGTTGTGCACGCTCGGCGACGGGCTGTTCGCCCCGACGGCGGTCACCGTCTTGCTCACCTGCACCGGATTGGACGGCGAGCCGCCCGACATGCCGTTGCCGACGTCGAAGATGTAGACCCCTTCGTCCCACGCGAACACGAAGGCCAGGCCATCGCGCACGAAGGTGTCGTGGATGCCGTAGTGGGGCGGAATGGGCACTTCCTTCACCAGGGCAATGTCGCCTGCCGCTACCGGCGACGCAGTCGCGGTGAAGGCGACCGGCGAACCGTCGAGCCCGACCACAGCGGCGGTGACCTGCTGCTGCCCCGCCAATGGCCCCAGGGTGAAGTTCACCGACGAGATGCCATCGGCACCAGTCGGCTGCACACCAGCGCTGACGCTGCCACCGCCGAGCGAAGCTGTCCAGACCACGTCCACCCCGGCCACGGGGTCACTCTGCGCATCCCGAACCACCACCCGGAGCGGGGCAGCCAGTGCGGTGCCGACGGTTGCCGCCTGGCCACTGCCATCCACTTCGGCAATGGTCGTCGCGGCATTGTCCGGCGGCGCAGTCTCGTCGCCGCAGGCAACGCCCAGCACGAGCAGCAGGCACAGCAGGGAACGCGCAACAACGGGCATGATCAGGCCTAGTGTTGATGCATTGCAGGAGCACGTTGGGGAGCATCGTGCTCGAAGGAAGGCGAAGGGCCGGTGGCCACCCCGTAGCGGCCCATGCGATGGAGACGCTGGCCCCACGCCAGGCGCACACCCAGCGTCAGGCTCCAGATCTGGTCATCGCCATAGAAGGCGACCGGATCAAAGACGCCCGCGTCTACGCTGGTGACCTGCGCCAGGCTGCCCTCGACGAAGGGCTCGATGCCCAGCAGGGGCCAGTCGTCCACCGCGGTAAGCGACAGGCTGACCGAGTGGATGGTCCAGCGGGTGGTGCCGAGGGTGGAGTTGTCGTGGTGCGGCCGGGCCGAGCGAAACGGATCGGCCAGCCGCTGCTCTTCCGGCCGCTCGGTCCGCTCGAAGCGATACGCCGCGCCGAACGATCCTCGCCGCGCTGCGGCTTCCGCCAGGACGGTACTGAAGTCGAACGCGCCCTCGGAGGTCCGGGCCCATTCGGCCATCGCGTACAGCTGTCCCGCGTCACTGCTCCGCTCCAGTCGCGCACTGGCGCTCCACTTGCGGCTGTCCAATCCGGCACCTTCGCGATGCTCCGGCGAGGCCACGCGGGCGTACGAACCCTGCACCTCGACACCTGCCGCGGGCCACAGCGTCAGCCGCCCCGACCACGAATCGCCGAAGCGCTTCACCCGCGGCCAGTCTTCCGGGCTGGCAGGCTCGTCGCCGTTGAAGAGCGATCCCTCCAGCACGGCCGGCCCGATCCGCAGGGCCGCGATCCCTACCGCGCGCTCAAGAATCTGGGACAGGTGGTGATTGACGGGATAGCGCAGGATGGGCCGGGTCATCGGGTCGTCGCTGCCGAAGGGCACGAACCCCTTCCCCAGGCTGAATGACAGCGCCACCGCTCCCTCTGCGCGGAGCGGTTGCCAGGCGCTGACCATGAACTCATGGGCGTAGGTGTGGGGGTGACGTCGGTCCACGAAGCCCTCACCCCACGAGCCGGGCGAAAGTTCTCCGTCCGGTATGGTGGCGCCCTCGAAGTTGAGCATCGCCATGGCGGTGAGATAACCATCGAGCGATGTCGCGCCCAGCATTGCCACCGGGTGGAGGATGCGCAATTCGGAGAGCTCGCCGCCGCCCGGCACCGGATCCACCTGGATCAGCGCCGGCACCGCGTGAAAGCCGATGGTGACTTCGTCTTCGGTCTGGGCCGCGAGCCCGGCCGGTGCGGCCACGAGGCCAGCGACGAGTCCCAGGCGGAGGGCGCCTCTCACGGACGCACGCCTAGGTGCGCGGCTCTCTCGCCGAGAGCGAGGCGCGGAGGTAGTCGCCGTTCATGCGGGTGATGAAGTCGAGGCTGATCTCCTTGGGGCACGCCTCCATGCACTCGCCATAGAGAGTGCAGCCCCCGAATCCCTCCAGATCCATCTGCTCCACCATATGCAGTACCCGCCGCAGGCGTTCGGGCTGGCCCTGCGGCACCAGGCCCAGATGGGACACCTTGGCCGCCGTGAAGAGCGAAGCCGAGCCGTTGGGACAGGCAGCTACGCAGGCGCCGCAGCCGATGCAGGCCGCGGCATCCATGGCCCGATCCGCGTCCACCTTCGCTATGGGAATAGCGTTGCCGTCGGGCGCGGCGCCAGTGCGCGCCGAGATGAAGCCTCCCGCCTGGATGACGCGGTCGAGCGCGCTCCGGTCCACGCAAAGGTCGCGAAGCACGGGGAACGCGCCGGCCCGGAAGGGTTCGATGACTATGTCGTCGCCATCCTTGAAACTGCGCATGTGCAGCTGGCAGGTGGCGGTGCCCTTCATGGGGCCGTGCGCCACGCCGTTGATCATCAGGCTGCACATGCCGCAGATGCCCTCGCGGCAGTCGTGGTCGAACGCAATCGGCTCCTGCCCTGCCCCCACCAGCTGCTCGTTTACCACGTCGAGCATTTCGAGAAAGGACATGTCGGGCGAGATGTCCGCCGCCTCGTACCGTTCCAGCCGCCCGGGGGCGGACTGGCCCGGCTGGCGCCACACGTGAAGTGTCAGGTTCATTTGTACGACCGCTGGGTCAGGTGGACCTGCTCGAATGCCAGCGGCTCGCGGTGCAGCACCGGCTCGGCGCCGTCACCCCGGTGCTCCCAGGCGGCCACGTAGGCGAAGGCCTCGTCGTCCCGGAGCGCCTCGCCGTCGGGGGTCTGGTGCTCGACCCGGAAGTGCCCGCCGCACGACTCCTCACGATGCAGCGCGTCGCGACAGATCAGCTCGGCCAGCTCGAAGTGATCGGCCACCCGGCCTGCCTTCTCCAGCGACTGGTTGAGGCTGTCGCCTGATCCGGGCACGTTCACGTCGCGCCAGTACTGCTCCCGCAACCGCGGAATCGCCTCGAGTGCTTCGCTGAGTCCTTCCGCGGTCCGGGCCATCCCGCACTTGTCCCACATCAGCTTCCCCAGTTCGCGGTGGAATGAATCGACCGTCCGGCTGCCCCGTGCCGACAGCAGCCTGGTGGTGCGGGACTCGACCTCGGCCGTGGCCTCGGCGAAGGCGGGATGGTCCTCGGTCACCGGCGCGAGGCCGCCCTGCGCCAGGTAGTTGCCGATGGTGAGGGGAAGGACGAAGTAGCCGTCGGCGAGTCCCTGCATCAGCGCGCTCGCCCCCAGGCGGTTGGCGCCGTGGTCGGAGAAGTTGGCCTCGCCGATCACATGCAACCCGGGAATGGTGCTCATCAGGTTGTAGTCGACCCAGAGCCCGCCCATGGTGTAATGCACCGCCGGGTAGATCCGCATCGGCACCTGGTACGGGTCTTCGTCGGTGATGCGCTGGTACATCTCGAACAAGTTGCCGTAGCGCTCACGGATCCTCGCCTCGCCCAGCCGGGTGATGGCGTCACGGAAGTCGAGATAGACGCCGTAGCCGCCAGGTCCGACACCGTGTCCGCTGTCGCACTGCTCCTTGGCGTTACGTGAGGCGACATCGCGCGGCACCAGGTTGCCGAAGGCGGGATAGCGGCGCTCGAGGTAATAGTCGCGCTCCGCCACGGGGATCTGGTTGGGCGGCCGCTGGTCGCCCTGCTGCTTCGGCACCCAGACCCGGCCGTCATTGCGGAGCGATTCACTCATGAGCGTCAGCTTCGACTGGTGGTCGCCGCTCACCGGAATGCAGGTCGGGTGGATCTGGGTGTAGCAGGGATTGGCGAAGGCCGCGCCCCGCTTGTGTGCCCGCCAGATCGCGGTGCAGTTGGATCCCTTGGCATTGGTCGAGAGGAAGAAGACGTTCCCGTAGCCGCCGGTGGCGAGCACCACCGCATCGGCCGCATGGGCCTCGACCACGCCGGTGACGAGGTTGCGGGTGATGATTCCGCGAGCCCGGCCGTCGACGACCACCAGGTCGAGCATCTCGGTGCGGGGATACATGGTGACGCCGCCGGCACCGATCTCCTTCTCCAGCGCCTGGTAGGCGCCCAGCAGCAGCTGCTGCCCGGTCTGGCCCCGCGCGTAGAAAGTGCGGGACACCTGGGCCCCGCCGAACGAGCGGTTGTCGAGCAGGCCGCCGTACTCGCGCGCGAAGGGCACCCCCTGTGCCACCGCCTGGTCGATGATCTGGACGCTGATTTCGGCCAGCCGGTACACGTTGGCCTCCCGGGCCCGGAAGTCTCCCCCCTTCACCGTGTCGTAGAAGAGGCGGAAGACGCTGTCGCCATCGTTCTGGTAGTTCTTGGCGGCATTGATGCCGCCCTGCGCGGCGATGCTGTGGGCCCGGCGGGGAGAGTCCTGGAAGCAGAAGCACTTCACCCGGTAGCCCAGCTCGCTCATGCTGGCGGCTGCCGACGCGCCGGCCAGGCCGCTCCCCACCACGATCACGCTGTGCTTCCGCTTGTTCGCCGGATTCACCAGCTTCATCTCGAACCTGGCCCGCTCCCACTTGCGCTCGATGGGGCCCTCGGGAATCCGCGCGTTCAGATCGATGCTCATGGTACCACTCCAAGCCAGACAGCCAGCGGCACCACCACGAAGCCGATGGCAATGATCAGCGCCAGTCCCAGCGCGATTCGCCGCCGAAGCGGTGCCCTGGACGGCGGCGAAACTCCCAGTGTTCGGCCGGAGCTCCAGATGCCGTGGAACAGGTGGAACCCGAGGAGGAGCATGGCCACGGTGTAGAACGCGACCATCCACGGGCTGTCGAACGCCTTGAGCGCGTTGCCGAAGACATCCAGCTCCACGAAGGTCGGGTCGAGGTCGAGCGTGGTGAAGTGCAGGATGTGCAGGACGATGAAGACCAGCAGGAAGACTCCGCCCCAGCGAAGCGTGCGCGATGCGAGCGTGGTGACCTGCGGCGCCCGCCGCACATAGGCCTCGGGCCGGGCGGCGCGATTGATCCGGGTAAGCTGCCACGCCATCAGCACGTGCAGCACCAGGGCCACCACCAGCACCACCCGCTGCGCCAGTACCACCTCGGCCGCGGGCCCGTGCAGGAACCGGGCGTAGTCGTTGATGCGATCGGGGCCGACGAAGATCTGGAGATTGCCCACCATGTGCAGGATCAGGAAGACAACGCCGATGATCCCGCTCACCGCCATGATGAGCTTCTTGCCGATGGTCGACCGATAGAACCGGAGGAGACTCACGAAGTGGCCGCCCCGCTCAGAGGGCGTCCACAGTCACCTGCGTGCTGCGCACCGCCTCGGCTGAAGTGTGCAGCGCCTTGCGCTCATCGTCGGAGATCTCGACGTCGAGGATCCGCTCGAGGCCGCCGGCACCGAGCAGGCAGGGCACCCCGCAGAACACATCCTTGAGGCCATACTCACCGGTGAGCCACGCCGAGCATGGGAGGACCCGCTTCTTGTCGAGCACGATGGCCTCGGCCATCTGCACCGCCGCGGCGCTGGGCGCGTAGTACGCGGAACCGGTCTTGAGGTGGGCGACTATCTCGGCGCCGCCATTGCGGGTGCGATCGACGATGGCGTCGAGTTGCTTGCGGGGCATCAGCTGGGTGACCTGGATGCCGGACACCGTGGTGCAGGAGACCAGCGGTACCATGGTGTCGCCGTGGCCGCCGAGGACCATCGCCTGGATATCCTCCACCGACATGCCCAGCGCCTCGGCCAGGAACATCCGGTAGCGCGCGGTGTCGAGGACGCCGGCCATGCCGATGACGCGCTCGCGGGGAAAGCCACTGGCCTTCATCGCTACATAGCACATGACGTCGAGCGGGTTGGACACCACGATGATGATGGACTTGGGAGCGACGCGGGCGATGTTCCCGGCGACGCTCTTGACGATGCCGGCATTGGTGCGGACCAGGTCGTCGCGGCTCATCCCCGGCTTGCGGGCGATCCCGGCGGTCACGATGAAGAGCTCGGCGCCGGCTGCCTCCTCGTAACCCTGGCTGCCGCGGATCCGGGCGTCGAAGCCCTCGATGGGTCCGCTCTGCCACTGGTCCAGCGCCTTGCCCTGGGGAACGCCCTCGGCGACGTCGATCATGATCACTTCGCGCGCCAGGTGCTTCTCGGCCACGCGCTGGGCCGCCGTCGCGCCCACGTTCCCTGCCCCGATCACCGCCACCTTGTTGACCATTGCCGGAGACTTGCCCTCGATAGGAGAAATGTCAGCCCGGCCGGGTGGCCGAGGCCTCGGAATATAGACTGCAACGACTGCGGTTGCAGTTGGATCCGCGGATGCGGTTACGGCTCGACCTCGAGCGGCGCCACACGGTCGCGGGCTTCGTAGAGCACGATGCTCACCGCGTTGGCCAGGTTGAGGCTCCGCACCGGCCCGTCCATCGGAATGGTGAAGCACCGCTCGGGATGTTTCTCCAGGATCCTCGGCGGCATGCCCTCGGTCTCGCTCCCGAACACCAGCACGCTGTTGGCCCGGAACGGCGCCTGGCGATAGTCGGTGACGGCATTGGCGGAGAAGTAGAGGCAGCGGTCCCGCGAGATGGCATCGCGGAAGGCGAACCAGTCGGGATGGAGCCAGAGGTCCACATCGTCCCAGTAGTCGAGGCCCGCGCGCTTGAGGTGGCGGTCATCGATCTCGAATCCCAGCGGCTCGATGAGGTGCAGCGGAGTGCCGGTGGCGGCGCACAGCCGGGCGATGTTGCCGGTGTTGGGCGGGATTTGCGGCTGGATCAGCGCCACGTGTGGTGCCATTCACCCTCCTCTGGTGTGCATCTCGCGCCTGGGGTCGGCGCGAAGTCCCGCCAGCTGATACAGCGGCGTACGTTCAGGCAGCGCCGCGCGCTGCTCGGCGCCGCGGTCGGTCCGGCGGCGCCAGTGCTCGGCGATCAGCACCGACATCTCGTCATCGCTGGCGCCGTCGCGCAGCGGCGCGCGCAGGTCCAGGCCCTGATCGGCGTAGAGACAGAGGAACCAGGTGCCGTCCGCGGTGATCCGGCTGCGGTCGCAGTCGCGGCAGAACGGCGCCGTGGTGGACGCGATGATGCCGAACACGGTGCCATCGTCCAGCTGGAAGCGATCGGCCGGCGCGCCCGGGTGGTCATCCGCGACCGGGTGCACCCTTCCCAGCCCGGCGCTGATCCGCTCGAGCATCTCGCTGCGGGATACCACCAGCTCCGGCCGCCAACCGGTCGCGCCCCCGACGTCCATGTACTCGATGTAGCGCAGCTCGGCACCGATATCGCGCGAGAAATCGAGGAGGTCATGCAGTTCGTCGTCATTGACTCCCCGCATGACCACGGCGTTCAGCTTGAGCGGCAACCCGGCGTCCACCGCCGCCGCGATGCCGGTCAGGACGTGGCCATGGCGCGGGCTGCGGGTGAGTGCCTCGAACCGCTCCGGCCGCAAGGTGTCGAGGCTCACCGTGACGCGCTGGAGACCGGCATCCCTGAGCGGCGCGGCGTGGGCGGCGAGCAGCATGCCGTTGGTGGTGAGCGCGAGGTCCTGCACGCCGCCGACCGACGCCAACTGGCGCACCAGCGCGTCGAGGTCGCGACGCAGCAGCGGCTCGCCGCCGGTGAGGCGAATGCGGTCGGCACCCAGGCGGGCGAAGATGGCGGAGAGCCGGCTCAATTCCTCGAAGGTGAGCAGCGACTCCCGGGGGAGCCAGACATAGTGCTCCTCGGGCATGCAATAGGTGCAGCGGAGATTGCAGCGGTCGGTGACGCTCAGCCGAAGGCTGCCGAGGGGTCGGCCGAAGACATCACGCACTGGCATCGGATACCTGCGGCATCTCTGCGGCGACGACGCCGCCCACGGCAACGTCGGCGGCGGTGGTGGGATCGACCCACGCCACCGTGCCGTCGGCGTAATGCTCGCGCTTCCAGATCGGCACCCGGCGCTTGAGTTCGTCGATGGCCCAGCGGCATGCAGCGAACGCCTCGTCCCTGTGTGGCGCGGCCGCGACCACCACCACCGCTATTTCTCCCACCTCCAGCACGCCCACCCGGTGGCGCATCGCGAGGCGCACACCGAAACGTGCCTGCCCTTCGCGAATGATGTCCTCGCCCAGGCGTTCCGCCATGGCCGGATAGGCGGTGTACTCCAGGCGGAGCACCTCCCTGCCGACCTGCTCATTGCGCACGATGCCGGTGAACGTGGCCAGGCCGCCGAACTCCGGCTGGATCACCGAGCGAGTCATGTCGGCGAGGTCGATGGGATGACGGGTGAGCAGCAGCATCAGCCCCCCGCCAATGGCGGAAGCAGCGCCAGCTCATCCCCGTCCTTCAGGGGTGTCGAGGGCGGCTTCTGCGTTGCGTTGACCGCCGTGAGGGGCTGGGCGGGGAGATGCTCTCCGCCCGGCCGGGCCCGGAGGGTGGTGACTGCATCCGCTACCGTACCGCCCTGGGGCAGCGACAGCGCAAGCTCTTCACTGCCGAGGAGTTCGGCGTAGCGGCCAAAGAGGTGAACGCGGAGGGAGACGGTCATGCAGGGAATCTTACACCAAGCGGGGCCGCATGTGCATGCGGCCCCGCTCGATGGCTTCCAGAAGGTTCAATCGTCGTAGCTGTCGTCCGAATCGTCAGCCGATGGGGGTATGTCCTCATCCGCCACCAGCGCCCGCAACTCCTTGCTGGGCTTGAACACCGGCACGGGACGCGCAGCTACCTCGACCGGCTCACCGGTGCGCGGGTTGCGCGCCATGCGGGTCTTCCGCTTGCGGATCTTGAAGGTGCCGAACCCGCGAATCTCGATGTTCTGCTGCTCCTTGAGCGCGTCCTTGACCGCCTCCAGGAAGGCATCGACGACCCGGGCGCAGTCCTTTTTCGAGATCATGGGGCCGGCGGTACGCGCGATCGACGCCGTCACCGTTTCAACGAGATCGGCCTTGGTCATCGGTCCCCCAACGAGGGTTTTTACCATGAAGAACGCCTCGCAAGGGGAGGCGCATCCAGGGCCGATAGTACGAGCTTACCTGTTGTCTGTCAAGAGCTTGGGGGCTTTTGGCCGCGCCGCTGGCTCACCGCGGCCAGAAACTCGCCGAAGTGAGGCCACGCGTCGTGAGGCCCTGGAGCGGCTTCCGGATGGTACTGAACGGCAAAGACCGGCAACGAACGATGGCGTAGTCCTTCGACGGTGCCGTCATTGAGGTTAAGGTGGGTCACCTCGAGATCGGGTGCGCCGCGCACTCCGGATTCGTC
>DASTUF010000061.1:0-3854 GCA_035759745.1 Gemmatimonadales bacterium | reverse complement strand
GCGAACCGCGCGTTGCCCCGCCCGCCCCGGCCACCCTTCGCCACCAGGACGGTGTCTCCGTCGCGCAGGATCTCACCGATGAACTCGCCGGAGTCGCCATCGCGGATGATGGTACCGGGCGGCACCGGGAGGGTGACATCGTCGGCTGAGGCGCCGGTCCAGTTCTTTCCCTTGCCGTGCTGGCCCCGCTCGGCCTTCCAGTGCCTGCGATAGCGATAGTCGAGCAGAGTGGCGAGGTTGGAATCGCCTCGGACGAAGACACTGCCGCCGCGGCCACCATCGCCGCCGTCGGGACCGCCCTTGGGCTTGAACTTGAAGTGAGCAAACGACGAGGCGCCCGATCCGCCGGTGCCGGCCGTGACGCGCACGACCGCGCGGTCGATGAACATCAGCCGCCGGGACTCCAGCCGTCGCGCACCGTGCGCCAGAGTTCCTTGACCTTCTTCCACTGGTCGAAGCTCAGCATCGGGTTCACCACCGACAGCACCCCTTCGATCTGGCTGAAGGCTGCACCAGCGTTGAGTGCTCCCCGCAGGTGGGAGTGCAGTTGCTTGGGGGTTTCGAGCACGGCGGTCTGGGCGACGATGCAGAGTTCTCTCCGAAGCAGGTCGAGGCCGGGGCGGCCCAGCGTGCGGCCGTAGCCTTCGGTGATCATCCAGGTTTCCATCGCGGGATGCAGGGCACGGACGCTCGCGCGCAGCTTCTCGTAGTTCTCGCCGTAGACCACTTCGCAGGTTTCCTCGCCCCGGCGAATCCAGTCCTGCAGCCGGTCATAGCTGGCGTCGACATCGGTGGCAGGCGCCGGCATGCCCGAGTGCTTCCGCCAGATACCAAACGCGACCAGTGTCCGGGGATAGCCCACGAACAGGAGCGATTGGAGCAGCAGTTCCTCGACCCATTCCACAGGGACCTGCGACTGGCGCATCGGGCCGACCCGCTCGCGCAGCTCGGGCTCGTAGCCCTGCGCCACCGCAGCCGCAAAGCGCACGAGGTCCCGGGTCTGGGCGTCGAGGCTGTCCTGTTTCGCCATCATCTTACCTCTTCACCGGGAGCCGGACGAACCCGCCGCCCGCACTGCTCCCGCAGAAAATCGCAGCGTGCCGGCGGCACGGAGCGCGCCGGTCACCTCGCCACGAGTATTGAAGATTACCGGCTCGGCAATGCGCTGCAGCGCGCCGAGCGGCGTCAGGTCCATCCCCACGTGGGCACCAACCTCGCGGAGCACTGCAAGCAGCGCGGCCGGGGCCGACCGCATGTCGCCGTCCTCGATCTTGAGCGCGATGCCCAGCCCATGCCGAGGGAGGGCCGCACTGTAGATGCCTTCGGCGCCGACCTTGGCGATGACTTCGCCCGGCCACTGCACCATCAACTCGGTGCAGAATCGGCCCGATCCTCCCACCAGATTGGGATGCGCCAGCATCGCTTCGGCCAGCCGCCGAAGTGAGGCGTCCTCGTTGCCCCCCAGCCTGGCGTAGGCGCGCGCCATGCCGGTGAGCGGCAGGCCAAAGCAAAGCGCGGTGCAGCCATCCACCCCGAACCGAAGCTGCTCCCGCGCCACACCGGTCCACTCCGACACCGATGCGGTGATCCGGTCCTGCACCGGGTGGCCGCTACGCTCATACCCCTTGGTGGGCCATCCGCGATGCAGCGCGAGCGCAAGCATGCCGGCATGCTTGCCGGAGCAATTGCTCCAGCGAGGCGTGAGCGAAAGGCCCGTGCGGGCCACCATATCGGCGACGGCGGTGCCCAGCGGAGGATGGGGACCGCAGGCGAGGGCGTCCTCGCCCACGCCGATGTGGCGCAGCATCCGCTCGGCCACATCGAGGTGGACCCGCTCGCTGGAATGCGAGGCGCAGGCGAGTGCCAGCGCGTCGTCGGCGAGGTTGAACCTATCTGCGGCGCCGTCGGCCACCGTCGGCCAGGCCTGGAACGGCTTGGCGGCGGAGCGCCAGAACGTCACCAGCTCCGGATTGCCCGACTGGGCGACCAGATGTCCGGCTGCGTCGGTGACAGCCACCGACACGGCATGGACCGACTCGACCTCGTCGCCCCGGGTGGACTCAATTCTCAGCGCGTTCATGGCAGGGGAAGATAACCGCCGTTAGGTTAGGCTCCCATGCCAACCCGCCTCTTGCTCATCGCCCTCGCGATCGTGCTGGGCGCCTCCCGGCTCGCCGCCCAGGCGACCCCTTCCGTGGCGACGCCCTTCGTGTCGCTCGACGACCCCGACCTCGCGCTGGTGGAGCAACTGATCCAGCGCGGAGTCATCAGCGATCCCCAGCCGATGATACGCCCGCTCCTCGTCGCGGACCTCGCGGCCGCCCTCGCCGAGGCAGACACCAATCCGGCCAGCCCTGACGCTGCCCTGCTGGAACGGTTGCGGGCGCGGTTCGCGGCTCCAACTGCGGAAGCGTGGTGGCGGGCGGGAGGCGCGGCGGGTGCCGAGGCCTATTCCACGCCGAGGCGCGACCTGCTGCATCCGGTGGGTGATGAAGGTGTGAGCCCCTACGTCGAGCTGCGGCTGGCTGCGGGCTTCGGCAACGTGGTGGCGGTCACCCGCCCCGCAGCGGAGCCAAGAGTGACCGACGATCCCGACTGGCCGGGGCGCCGCAATGTGGATGTAGCCGGACGGATTCTGGAGGGGTACCTGTCGGCGCAGTTCAAGTACGCCCGCATCACCTACGGCCAGCTGGAACACAACTGGGGGCCGGCGGGCCTGCCGGGTCTGCCGCTCTCGGCGTACGGCTACGAGCGGCAGGGGCTGCTCTTCCAGCTGGGCAATCGCAAGGTCCGCCTGTCGGCACTGGCCACTGACCTCGCGCCGGGGCCGGACAGCGCCGGCACCGAAGTCAATCGCTACTACTTCGTGCACCGGCTCGGGTTGCAGCTGTCACGGAAGCTGGATGTCGCCATCTGGGAGGGCAACGTGCTCTCGGGCGAAGGCCGTGCGTTCGAGACGCGCTTTCGCAATCCGCTCTCGGTTGGCTATGTGGCCAACACCATCGGACTGGGCGATCGCGGCAACGTCATGCTCGGTGCCGACGTGCGATGGCAGGCGCATCGCCGCGCCACGATCGAGGCGCAGGTAGCGATCGACGACATCTGGGTCAAGAATCGCCAGAACAACCGGGACCGGTTCGGCGTCACGCTGTCGGCGCAGGGTCCGCTGATGGGCCGTGCGGCATGGCGGGCGCAGTACTCGGTGGTGAGCGCGCTGGCGCTCCGGGCGTTCAACCCGGCCGACAACTTCAGCGATGCCGGCGTCGGCATCGGGCGCAACTTCTCGGACAACGATTTCTGGCGTGCGAGCGTGAGCTTCCCGGTGCGCGACCGGTGGGTGGTGGCACCGGAAGTGGCGCTTCTCCGGCAGGGCGAGGGCGCCATCAACACGCCCTATCCGGTGGGTGAGGATCGCCAGAACGCTCCCACGCTGTTCATCGGAACGGTGGAGCGGACCTGGCGGCTGGGTCTCACGGCCACCGGCCGCGAAGGGCCGCTGACGGTCTCGGCGGACGTGGGGGTGCACCGGGTGCAGAATGCCGGGCATGTGGAAGGGGTGGACGAGACCGACCTGGCCTTCCGGGTGAAGGCGGTGCTGGGGATCGGGCGTGACGGCGAGTTGAAGTGAAGGGTGAAAGGTGATACGTGATACGTGGGAAGCCAGGCTTTACGTCATTGCGAGGAGGGGCCGGAGGCCCCGACGAAGCAATCTGGCGGCAGGCGCAACGCCAGTTGCAGTTTCCGGAGCGGTTTGCTAGACTCCCCGTCCCGAAAGTTCGGGCGATTAGCTCAGCTGGTTAGAGCGCGCGCCTCACATGCGCGAGGTCGGGGGTTCGAGCCCCTCATCGCCCATC
>DASTUF010000060.1:0-13191 GCA_035759745.1 Gemmatimonadales bacterium | reverse complement strand
CGATCGGTTGCTGCGGCGCCGAGGCTGGAACCGGCGACAGCCCGCCGCGCGGGAGTTCGAGCCAGCCTTCACGGGTGCGCATGAGCAGGCCGCCGGCGGGATTGGCGAGGTCGAACGCGATGGCGAACACGCCCGCGGGCACGTTGCCGGCCGACCACAGCCGAAGGTCCGGTTCGTAACGGGTCCACCCGGTGGGCCGCGCCATCCACACCGAGTTATCGAGCGGATCTGCCAGCGCTGCGGTGACTCCCTGGAGAAAGCGCGGGTCGGGAGGATCGAACGGCCCCTCCCATTCCCCAAATCCCGGGCGCCAGATCAGCAGCTGCCACGGCGAGATGGCAAAGACACGGTCGTACGCCGTCGCCACGGCGTTGATGGTGCGGAAGTCGCCGATCACCACGCGCTCGTCCGGACGCCAGTCGCGCGACGGCAATTGTGCCGAGCCTTCACCCGGCAGGATACAGATCAGCGCCAGCGCAACGCCTAGAACGATGACACGCATCAGCTTACCGGCATCAATTCAAGTAGTTTCGATGAGGTTCATGACATTGGCCGGCGCAACTCGAGCAGCAGGGGAGGTCTCGGGGCGGGCCCGGCGTGTCGCAGCCGCCGCCATTCGCGCCAGACATCCTGCAGGCCCTCAATGGTATCGGCCGGGCGCATT
Source organism: Gemmatimonadales bacterium (assembly GCA_035759745.1). Classification (GTDB taxonomy): domain Bacteria; phylum Gemmatimonadota; class Gemmatimonadetes; order Gemmatimonadales; family GWC2-71-9; genus CAMLHP01. Next base: position 12,527 of record DASTUF010000060.1, on the reverse strand, counting down.
GCACGGGCCGTGTGCCGGCGCGCTGCCAGTTCCCCGCTCCGCCCGAGCGCTTGCGCCGCGAGACATGCGGCCACATGCGCGTCGTCCACCTGCGCGAGGAACGTTCCGGTGATTCCACTGAGCACGTCGCCGCTTCCGGCGGTGCCCAGCCCGGGCGTGCCGGCGGCGACGGTCAACGTCACCCGGCCGGGCGTCGCGATCACTGTCGGCACACCCTTCAGTACGATGGTGGCGCCGACCCGACTCGCGGCCTCTTCAGCGGCTCCCCAGGGATCCACCTCGCGCTGCTGGGCGAGATCAGGAAACAGGGTGCGGAACTCTCCCGGGTGCGGAGTCAGCACCGCATGGATGCCGGCGAGCAGCTCCGCCAGGCGCGGCACCTCGTCATGAAAGACGGTCAAGGCATCGGCATCGAGCACCACGACGCGACTCTGCGCGATCAAGGCGGCAACCGCGTCCCTGCGTTCTGGCCCACGCCCCAGTCCAGGTCCGATGACCGTGACGTGGGCGTCCGCCAGTACTGCCGACAGCGACTCTCCCGGCATGCCGTCGAGCGGATCGGCGGAGACCAGCAGCTCGGGGTCGGCCTGGCGCAGCTCGACCGCGGTTGGCTGAGGCGCGACCACGTGGGCGTAGCCCGCACCGGCCGCGAGCGCGGCGCGAGCGGCCAGGCGAATCGCTCCGCTGGTGCCCGGTGCGCCCCCGACGAGGACGATGCGCCCTCGGGTACCCTTGTGGGCAGCCGCCGGCAGGTCGGCGAAGCGGGTCGCCGCCCAGTCGTCATCCACCAGCAGAGGGACGTCGCTTCCAGCCTCGGGATGCCCGATGTCCGCCACCAGCACGTCGCCGCATTCGTCGCGGGCCAGCAGGTGCCCCCGCCGCACACCGCCGAAGGTGATGCTGAGGTCGGCGTGCGCCAGACCGTGGGTGGTGCCGAGCGAGAGGTCCAGCCCGGTGGGGCCATCGAGCGCAACCAGCGGCACCGTCAGCTCGCGCAGGCGGTCGAGCAGCGCTGCAGCCGCCGGCCGGGGCGCGCCGCGCGCTCCGGTACCAAGAATGGCATCGACAGCAAGGCCGACCGCCGGCCACGGGCCTTCAGCTTCGAGGAGCGGTACGCCGCCCTTGAGGGCGAGGTCGCGCGCCACGGCGTTGAGGCGGGATGAATTGGTGGAGTCGAGAGCAGCAACGAAGACGCGAGTGCCGGCACGGTGCAGCGCGCGGGCGAGCACCCAGCCGTCGCCACCGTTGTTCCCGGGGCCGGCGGCGACCAGCACACCGTTGGCGACGGCCGCGGCGTGGCGATCGGCGAGCAGCGCCGCTGAAGCACGGCCGGCAGCGTCCATGAGCGTGGCGAGCGCGATACCCGCCGATTCCGCCCGCGCATCGAGCCCCGCCGCGTCGGCGGCCGACAGTACCGGCACGGCACTCATTGCCTGACCTCGCGGGCTACTTCATGCCGTGCGCGATGGTGCGGCCGAACGAGATCTCGCCGTTGTCGATCCGGAGGTTGAACCCGCAGTCGGGATTGGTGCAGACCCACGCCTTGTAGGTGATGGGCGCGCCATCCCGGCCGTAGTCAGAGAGTGGAATCAGCGTCCCGGACGAGCACTTGCGGCACACCGGCCAGTCCTTGTCTTCCATATCCCCTCCCGCTCAAGTCCCTCAGCCCCGCTGCTGCCGTGCCAGTCCCTGCCATCGGTACGATGCCGAGAAGGCTTCGTGAAACTCGTAGACGGCGGTGAAGTCGGACTCGCGGTCGCCGGGCTGGGTGACCAGCAGCCCCGCCTCCACCAGGATGTACACGATGCGGCCCAGATCGTCGGTGCGGCTTACGCCCCAGTGCTCCAGCACCGATCGCGCCATGAGCCCGTACTGCTCCTGCGCGAAATCCCGGCAGGCCCACGACAGTTCCCTTGCCGTGACGTGCCGCCGCACTTCGAGCCTGGATTGAAGGTATTCGATGCCCGCGAGCACGAACAGATAGGCCCGGTCGTGGTACGGCGCACCGCTGGCCCGGATGCGCTCGAGCAGGTCGTCGGCGAAGACCAGGTCGTTCACCGGCCGGCTCCCGCCATGGCCGCAGCATACAGCGGGAACTCGGTCACCATCTCCTCGACCTCACCCTTGACCCGGCCAAGGACCGCTTCATCCTCCGGGGTCTCGAGCACCTGGTCGATCAGCTCGGCGATCCGGCGCATCTCGCCCTCGCGCATGCCCCGGGTGGTCAGCGCGGGCGTGCCCAGGCGGATACCGCTGGTTACGAAGGGCGACTCTGGGTCGTCGGGGATGGTGTTCTTGTTGACCGTGATCGCGGCCCGGCCCAATGCCTGTTCCGCCAGCTTGCCGGTGATCCGCCTGGGCCGCAGGTCCACCAGCATCAGGTGGGTGTCGGTGCCGCCGGACACGATCGCCAGGCCGCGTTCCATCAGCCCCTCGGCCAGCGCCGCCGCATTACGGACGACCTGGCGAGAGTAACTCCGGAACTCCGGAGTCGCCGCCTCGGCAAAGGCGACTGCCTTGGCCGCAATCACGTGCTCCAGGGGACCACCCTGGGTGCCGGGGAACACCGACCGATCCACCGCCTTGGCGAGGTCGGCCTGGCAGAGGATGAGGCCGGCGCGAGGCCCGCGCAGGGTCTTGTGGGTGGTGCTGGTCACCAGCTGGGCATGCGGCACCGGTGAAGGATGCACGCCGCCCGCGACCAGTCCGGCGAAGTGCGCCATGTCCACCACCAGCGTCGCGCCCACTTCGTCGGCGATGCTCCGAAACGCGGGGAAGTCGATGATCCTGGAGTAGGCGCTGCCGCCGCAGATCACCAGCTTCGGCCGCTCCCGCCGGGCGAGATCGCGCACCACGTCGTAGTCGATGGTCCCCGTGGCCGGGTTCACGCCGTAGTGCACCGCCCGCCAGATGGTGCCGCTGTGGCTGACCGCCGCGCCGTGGGTCAGGTGGCCGCCATGCGGCAGCGACATTCCCAGCATGGTTTCGCCCGGCTTCAGGACCGCCATGAACGCCGCGAAGTTCGCCTGGGCGCCGGAGTGGGGCTGGACGTTGGCGTGATCGGCGCCGAAGAGCTGCTTCGCGCGATCGATGGCCAGCTGCTCCACCTGGTCCACGACCTCGCAGCCGCCGTAATAGCGGCGACCGGGATAGCCCTCGGCGTACTTGTTGGTGAGCGGCGTGCCGGCGGCGTCGAGCACCGCACGGCTGGCGAAGTTCTCGCTGGCGATGAGCTCGAGGCCGTCGCGCTGGCGTGCCAGCTCGCGGTCCACCAGCCCGGCCACCACCGGATCGGCCGTGCGGAGCCGGGCGTTGAGGTCCAGCGTCACGCGCCCCCCTCGGCGTCGATGCCCTCGACCCGGCGAATGTGGCGCCCCCCGTCGAACGGCGTGTCCAGGAACGTGTGGAGCATCTGCACCGCCTCGTCGTCGCCGATGCAGCGCGACGGCAGCACCAGCACGTTGGCGTCGTTATGCTCGCGCGAGAGGCGGGTCACCTCGTCGTTCCACACCACCGCCGCACGCACGCCCTTGTGGCGATTGGCGGCGTAGGCCATGCCGAGGCCGGTGCCGCACAGCAGCACGCCCCGCCTGGCGGAACCGTCCTGGACCCGCTCCGCCACGTCGTGGGCATAGGCCGGGTAGTCGGTGGACTCGGTGCTGTGGGTGCCCAGGTCGAGCGGCTCGTAGCCCAGCTGGCGGAGTTCCTCCACCAGCCGCTGCTTCATCTCGTAACCCGCGTGGTCCGCGGCGATAGGTATGACTTCGGCCATGATGGAATCTACCGGAAATCAGGTGGACTGGCGGTTGGCGAACCAGAGCCGGTCGAGGCCGCCCACGGCGGCGATGCGCTGCTCGGCCAGCCGGTCGGCCGCCTTGTACGTGGGCATGCCGTCCTGCTTCGCAATCTCGAAGATCCGCAGGATGGTCTCGTAGATCTCGCCCGCCTTCTTGCGCGACCGCTCCTCGGGCCACGCGTGCAGCTCACCGTACACATTGATAAGTCCGCCGCCATTGATCACATAGTCGGGCGCGTAGGAGATCCCCCGGCGGTCCAGCTCGTCGCCATGGCGCTCCTCGGCCAGCTGGTTGTTGGCGCCGCCGGCGATCACCTCGACCTTGAGTCGCTTGAGCGTGTCGTCATTGATGGTCGCGCCCAGGGCGCAAGGCGCGTAGATGTCGGCCGCCTGGTCGTAAATGGCATCGGGCGTCACCGCCCGCGCCCCGAATTCGGTGACCACGCGATTGGCCTTGTCTGCGTCGATGTCGGTGATGATGATGCGCGCGCCCTCGGCATGGAGGTGCCGGGACAGGTTGTACGCCACCTTGCCGGCGCCCTGCACCGCAACGGTGCGGCCGTGCAGGTCATCGCTGCCCCAGTGGGCCCGGGCGGTGGCCTTCATTCCCATGTAGACCCCGAACGCGGTCACCGGAGAGGGATCTCCCGACAATCCGACCAGGCCGGCGACGTGGCGGGTTTCCAGCCGCACGTGCTCCATGTCCATCGGGCTGGTGCCGACATCCTCGGCCGTGATGTAGCGGCCGTTGAGCGATTCGACGAACCGGCCATGGGCCCGGAAGATGGCCTCCCGATCCATGCGCTTGTTGTCGCCCACGATCACCGACTTGCCGCCGCCCAGGTTGAGTCCGGCCACCGCGGCCTTGTAGGTCATCCCGCGGGACAACCTCAGCGCGTCGGTGATGGCTGCCGCACTCGAGTCGTAGCTCCAGAACCTGGTGCCACCGAGCGCGGGACCGAGGGTCGTGTCGTGGATCGCGATGATCCCGAGGTAATCGCACGAGGGATCGTGGCACACGACCAGCTGCTCGTGTCCAAGGTCCTTGATGTCGCTGAAGAGATCCATGTCGATTCGAGAGTCGCGAGTCAGGAGTCGTAGGCGAAGAAGCCCTTGCCGGACTTCCGCCCCAGGTGGCCGGCCGCAACCATGCGCCGCAGCAGCGGGCAGGGCCGGTACTTCGGGTCACCGAGGCCCTTGTGCATCACCTCGAGAATGGCGAGGCACACGTCGAGCCCGATGAAATCAGCCAGGGCGAGCGGTCCCATCGGGTGCGCCATGCCGAGCTTCATGACCGTGTCGATCGCGTCCGGGGTCGCGACCCCCTCCATCACACAGTACACCGCCTCGTTGATCATGGGCATCAGGACCCGGTTGGCCACGAATCCCGGGTAGTCATTCACCTCGACCGGCACCTTGCCGAGTGCCGTCGAGATCTCCATCACCCTGGCGGTGGTGGCATCGCTGGTCGCGTGGCCACGGATGACCTCCACCAGCTTCATGACCGGTACCGGATTCATGAAGTGCATCCCGATGACCTGCTCCGGGCGGCCGGTGCGGGATGCGATCTCGGTGATGGAGATGCTGCTGGTGTTGCTGGCAAGGATCGTGTCGGGGCCGCAGATCCCGTCCAGCGCCTGGAAGATGCCGAACTTCACCCCCGGGTTCTCGCTCGCGGCCTCGACCACGAGCCTGGCATCGCTGGCCGCGTCGAGCGTCGTAACCGGACGGATGCGGCCAACGATCGCCTCGACGCTTCCTTCCGGCAGTGTCCCCTTCTTCACCTGCCGCCCGACATTGGCGCGGATCGTGGCCACCGCCTGCTCCAGGACCGGCGCGGCGGTATCCACCAGCGTCACCGACCACTCATGCTGCGCCAGGACGTGCGCGATGCCATTACCCATGGTGCCCGCCCCGATCACCGCTGCACGCGTCATGCTGCTTCTCTCCGGGCCTTGATGAGCAGGACCGCCGACGCCACCCCGATGGTGAGCGTCGCGACGATTCCTCCCTCGGGACCAAACATCCCACCGGTGACCCAGGCCGGGTCGCCGGGCGCGAAGTCGATCCACGGAATGCGGAATGGAAGTCCACTGACCGGGGCATCCAGCGCCGCCAGCGTGCCGTTCCAGCCAAGATGCGCACCGAACGCGGTCCAGATTCCGCCCGGCGCGAAGAACGCGAGCGCGAGCCACACACCGGCCAGCGCGATGTTGGTGAGGCCGAGGGGCGTCACGCCCGGGTTGGTGGCGTGGGCCAGCGCGAACAGCGCGGCGAGGCCGATCATGGCAGGCCAGCGTCCGAATGCCAGCGCGAGCAGTACCAGCGGCACGCCCCTGAAGATGATCTCCTCAGCCAGCGCGGCGGGAGCAAGCAGCGCGATAGTCCGGCCCACGCTCCCGCCCCATGCCGCGGCATTTCCCCCATCAGGCAGCCATGCCGCCGACCCAAGAAGTGTGGCGAGCACCAGCGCGCCGCCGGCGGCCACGATGCCGATCGTGAGCCCGATGCCGACGCCCGCCCCGGGAGCGCCGGTGCCATGCCAGCGCAAGTCACGCAATGAAAGGTTGGCGGCCCGCACCCCGATGAGCCATGTGGCCACGAGCCCCGACACCAGAAGGACGGCGGACTGGATCAACAGCGCGACCGGCGTGACCGTACCGGCCCAGGCAGGGATGGCGGCGACTGATCCGGTAGCAGCGAGTGCGGCGAGGAATCCGAGGACAGCGACCAGCAGGAACGTGAGGGCCAGGAAGGCGACCGACCATCCGATCGCGGCGGCGCGGGTCATCCCGCCCTGGGCCGCGCTCAAAGGCGCGGCCGAAGTCGCGAGCCCGCCAGCACCATCAGCGCCGCCAGCCCGATCTTGAGCAGGTCGCCTGTGAGAAACGGCACGAAGCCAAGTTCGAAGGCGCGGCTCGCCTCACCACCCAGCAGTGCCAGCCAGGCAAACCCGCCGACATGGATCGATATCATCGCCAGCGCGAGTCCCGGCACCAGTCGCACCACACCAGGCCGCGCCGCGCTCCAGCCCGCGATCGCCGCGGCAATGGGGAACGCCAGCAGGTAGCCGCCCGTGGGGCCGACCAGGCGGGCGGCACCCGGTGCGCCACCAGGCGCGAACACTGGTGCGCCCAAAGCCCCGATCAGCAGGTAGAGGACCAGCGCAGCAATGCCCCGCGTCGGCCCGAGCATGGCGCCGACCACCAGCACGGCCAGCGGTTGCAGCGTCATCGGCACGGGTGAGAACGGCAGCGGCACGGCCACCTGCGCCGAGACCGCCACCACCGCGACAGCAGCGGCAAAGGTCACGACCTGCTGGCCGGTGCGCAGCTGGGATCCGGCGAACGCGGTGTCGGTCATCCGAGCTTCTCCACGGAAAGGGCAACTGCGTTGCCACCACCCAGGCAGAGCGTGGCGAGGCCGGTGGACTGCTTGCGGTCATCGAGAGCGTAAAGCAGTGTCGTCAGTACGCGCGCGCCACTGGCGCCGATAGGATGCCCCAGCGCCACCGCGCCACCGTTCACGTTCACGCGGTCCCAGTCCCATCCCAGCTCGCGGCCATCGGCCAGCGCCTGCACCGCGAACGCCTCGTTGGCTTCGATGAGGTCGTAATCCGCAATCGAGGTGCCCGCCTTCTCCATCAATTGGCGCACCGCCTTCACCGGAGCAAAGAACAGGTCGCGAGGCGCGCCACCCGCTGTGGTGTAGGCCGTGATCCGCGCGAGCGGGGTGAGGCCGTGCGCCTTGGCGAACGCGAGCGAAGTCACCACCGTGGCGCTGCCGCCGTCGTTGAGTCCGGGAGCGTTGCCGGCCGTGACGGTGCCATCCTTGCGGAAGGCCGGCTTGAGCCGGGCCAGCGTCTCGGGCGAAGTGTCCTTCCGCGGCGATTCATCCTGACTGACCATGGTCACACCACCCCTCCCCTTCACTTCAAGCGGCACGATCTCGGCGTCGAACCGGCCGGCAGCCTGTGCGGCGACCGCCTTCTGGTGGCTCTCGACCGAGAAGGCGTCCTGCTCACCCCGGCTGATCCCCGCCTTCTCCGCGGTGTACTCAGCGTACTCACCCATGTGGTTGTTGCCGAACGAATCCCACAGGCCGTCGTGGATCATTCCATCCACGATGGTCTGGTTTCCTGCCTTGATGCCGTTGCGATAGCCATAGAGATAGTGCGGGGCGGAGGACATCGACTCCTGTCCTCCGGCGAGGATGCACTGCGCGTCGCCCGCCTTGATGGCCTGGGCCGCCAGCATCACGGCCTTGAGGCCGGACCCGCAGACCTTGTTGACAGTGAGGGCGGAGACGGTGTCGGGCAAGCCGGCCGCGATCGCGGCCTGACGGGCGGGCGCCTGACCACTGCCGCCCTGCACCACCTGGCCCATGATGACTTCTTCCACCGCCGCTATATCGATTCCGGCGCGGGCCACCGCCTCGCGCAGCGCCGCGGCCCCGAGCTGTGGGGCCGTAAAGGACGAGAGAGCACCGAGATACCGCCCGATCGGCGTCCGGACCGCGGACACGATGACGGGCGTGAGCTGGTCGTTCACACGAAAATCCCGATCTTGAGGAAGGACGTCAGTAACGCCGGAAAATAGCCTAGTGCGCCCGGCGTGCCACCTCGTCCAGCAGGCGCTCACGGAAGTCCGCCACCGCAACCACTTCCTGCTTGGCACCGGTGCCGCGCGCCCGCACGGCGACCGTCCCGGCTTCGGCCTCGCGCTGCCCGACCACCGCCATGTACGGCACCTTGTGTACTTCCGCATCGCGAATGCGATAGTTGAGCGTCTCGTTGCGTTCGTCGACGTGCACCCGGAGTCCCGCCTGCTTGAGCCCGGCCGCGAGTTCCTTCGCCGCAGGCAGCTGTGCATCACTGATCGGCACCACCCGCACCTGCTCGGGAGCGAGCCAGAGCGGGAACGCACCAGCGAAGTGCTCGATCAGGTTGCCGATGAACCGCTCCAGCGTGCCGTAGATGGCGCGATGGATCATCACCGGCCGATGCGGCTTGTTGTCCGTGCCGGTGTACTCCAGCTCGAAGCGTTCGGGCAGCTGGAAGTCGAGCTGGATCGTCGGGCCCTGCCACAGCCGCCCGATGGCGTCGCGGAACTTGATGTCGATCTTGGGTCCGTAGAACGCTCCGCCCCCCTCGTCCACCTGGAACGGAATGCCGCTGCGTTCCAGCGCCGCCTTCAGCATGGCCTCGGCCTTGTCCCACGTGGCATCGTCGCCCAGCCGCTCCGGCGGCCGGGTGGACACCTCAAAGTCGAGCTCGAATCCGAAGGCGTCACGCACCAGCCGGTCCACCTGGCTCAGGCACAGGAGTATCTCATCCTCGACCTGGTCCATGGTGCAGAAGATGTGGGCGTCGTCCATGCTGAGGCCGCGCACCCGGAGCAAGCCATGCAGCACCCCGGACCGCTCGTTGCGGTACACATTGGCCACTTCCGACAGCCGCAGCGGCAGGTCGCGGTAGCTTCGCTGCTGGCTCCTGTAGATGAGGCAGTGCATCGGGCAGTTCATCGGCTTCACCCGATACTTCACATCCTCGTCTTCGCCGGCGCCCGCGCCCATGGCGGGATACTGGTTGGCGGCATAGAGCGGCAGGTGTCCCGAGATCCGGAAGAGTTCCTCTCGGGTGATGTTCGGAGTGTACACCAGGTCGTACCCGCTGCGGACGTTGTCGTCCTCGACCGCTCGGCTCAGCAGCCACTTGACCATGGCGCCCTTCGGGTGCCAGAAGACCAGTCCAGGGCCGACAGCATCCTGGATCGAGTAGAGGTCCAGCTGCCTGCCCAGCATCCGATGGTCGCGCTTGCGGGCTTCCTCCAGGCGATTGAGGTACTGCTCCAGGTCTTCCTTCCTGAACCACGCTGTCCCGTAGATGCGCTGCAGCATCTGCCGCCGTTCATCGCCCCGCCAGTACGCGCCGGCGGCATGCAGCAGCTTGAAGTGCTTCAGGCGGCCGGTCGAGGGCACGTGGGGACCGCGGCAGAGGTCGGTGAACGGCCCATCGGTGTAGATCGTGATGGTCTCGTCGTCGCCCAGCTCACTGATGCGCTCCAGCTTGAGCGGGTCATCGGCGAAGCGGCGATTGGCGCCATCGCGATCCACCACTTCCCTGACAAACGGGAAGTCGGACTTCACCACCGCCGCCATCCTGGCCTCGATCTGCTCGAGGTCCTCGGGCGTGAACGGCCGCGGCACTTCGAAGTCGTAGTAGAACCCGTCCTCGATCGGCGGACCGAACCCGATGCCCGCGCCAGGGAAGAGCTCCCGCACCGCCGTGGCCAGCACGTGCGCCGCCGAGTGGCGCAACAGGTCCAGGGCGTCAGGGTCTCGATCGGTGAGGATGGCAAGCGTGGCATCCGATTCAATGGGCCGGTCCAGGTCGCGGATGGCGCCGTCGACGCGCGCGGCCAGGGCCGCGCGGGCGAGACCCGCGCCGATCGACTCCGCAACCTGACGCGCCGACGAGCCGGCCGGCACCTCTCGGACTGAACCGTCGGGCAGAGTCAGCTTGACCGTGCTCACGGCGTCACCTCGACCGCAGGCGGCATCACCGGTTCGGAGCTGGGCGCCAGCACGAAGTAGGCGGCCAGGCCACCCACCAGAACGAGGGCGACCACCAGCCAGCGACTCAGGTCCCGGAGGGTCACGCTGACCCGTTCATCGGACATCTCGATCATCCCCACATGAGGGCAAGAGGTGCGTGCTCGATCTGCAATCAGGGTGTTAACTTAACGCGGCAGGAACCCGATTGGCACGAGGAGCTGCAGTGAGACCCAGACATCGAATTTCAGGCACCGAGATGGTGGCGCTCGGCCTGGGAGGCTTTCTGGCAGGTGCGCTGGCAGGGATTGCCCTCAGCGCCTGGACCGGTGGCATCAACCGCGAGCGGATCAGCCGGGCCGCGCGGCGGGTGCGGACTCCCGCGCTGCCGACCCCGCCGGCCGGCAGTGACGCGGTCCGCGCAGCGCAGGACGCGCTGCTGGGGGATCCCGTCCTGGCCACGCTCGGACTCCGGGTGGCGGCCCAGAGCGGCTCGGGCGTCGAGCTGCGCGGGTGGGTGGCGTCGCGCGCGCTTCGGGCGCGAGCCGCCCGGGTGCTGGTGGCCGCCGGCATCGGCCCGGTGTCCAACGGCTTGCTGGTGCGGGGTGAGGACGACCGCGATGTGATCCCGATGATGCCCCGCGGCGATCAGCACGCATGACCCAGCCGCTCGACCCGCAATACGACCCATCCGGCATCGAGCGCCCGCTCTACGCGAGCTGGGAGCAGCGCGGCTTCTTCCAGCCGCGCCCCTCACCCGCGGACCTGCCGCCCTACGTAATCATGATGCCGCCGCCCAATGTGACGGCGCAGCTGCACATGGGTCACGGCCTCAACAACACGGTGCAGGACGCGTTGGTGCGCTTTGCGCGGATGCGCGGCCGGGAAACCCTGTGGCTTCCGGGTACCGACCACGCCGGCATCGCCACCCAGAACGTGGTGGAGCGACTGCTGGCGAAGGAAGGGCTCACCCGGTTCGACATCGGCAGGGATGCGTTCGAAGCGCGGGTATGGGAGTTCGTCCGGGAGACGGGCTCGGCCATCCTGCATCAGCTCCGCACGATCGGCTGCAGCTGCGACTGGAGTCGCACCTACTTCACGCTCGACCCGGATCTCTCGGCGGCGGTGCGTGAGGCGTTCGTGCGGCTCTACGAGCAGGACCGCATCTACCGGGGACTCTACATCATCAACTGGTGCCCCCGATGTCTCACCGCGTTGTCCAATGAGGAAGTGGACAAGATCGAGGAGGCCGGCAACCTGTGGCACCTCCGCTATCCCCTCGAGGCGGGCGGACACCTGACCGTCGCCACCACCCGGCCGGAAACCATGCTCGGCGACACCGGCGTGGCGGTGCATCCCGACGACCCGCGCTACCGCCACCTGATCGGCACCCACGTGCTGCTCCCGCTGGTGGACCGCCGCATTCCGGTGGTGGCCGACGACGCCGTGGACCGAGCGTTCGGCACTGGCGCCGTCAAGGTGACACCGGCGCACGATCCAGTGGACTTCGAAATCGGAAAGCGCGCGGGACTGGAGACCCTGGACATCATGTCGCCGGACGCCCGCATGAACGATGCGGTGCCCGAGCGATTCCGTGGTCTGGACCGCTACGAGGCCCGGAAGCAGGTCGTGCGCGAGTTCGAGCAGCTGGGACTGCTGGAACGGGTGGAACCCCATCAACACGCGGTGGGACATTGCTACCGCTGCGGCACCGTGATCGAGCCGAGACTTTCCGAGCAGTGGTTCGTGCGAATGAAGCCGCTGGCGGAGCCGGCCCTGGCCGCGTACCGGGAGGGGCGGCTGCGCTTCATCCCCGAGCGCCGGGGCGACGAGTACGTGATGTGGATGGAAAACATCCGTGACTGGACGATCTCGCGGCAGCTCTGGTGGGGCCACCGGATTCCGGTGTGGTATTGCGATGCCCCCGGGTGCGGCAAGGTCACGGCCGCCCGCGAGGACCTGATCACCTGCCCCGACTGTGGCGGGCCGGTGCGCCAGGACGAGGACGTGCTCGACACCTGGTTCTCCTCCTGGCTGGTGCCCTTCAGCTCGCTCGGCTGGCCCGACGAAACGCCGGACCTGGAGCGCTACTATCCCGGCACCACGCTGGTCACCGCGCCCGAGATCCTGTTCTTCTGGGTGTCACGCATGGTGATGGCGGGCTGCCAGTTCCGCGACG